>NZ_SZWW01000054.1:0-18485 GCF_005280955.1 Citrobacter sp. wls717 | reverse complement strand
GGGCCTTTTTATTTGTGCAGAGCCCCAGCCAACCAACGGGAAAACTCACGCATTGCAGATGTCTCCGGTCGGGATTGCAAACGCGTTATCCAATAGCTCCCCAGATCAATCTGCGTTAGAAACGGTTGAACGATACGTTCACTACCAAGCAGATGAGTGAACATTCTTACCGGGGCAATCGCCACCCCGATCCCCGCCTGCGCGGCCTCCAGCATTGTGACGGACGAATCAAACACCACCACGTTGTGCGTCGGTGACGGAGGCGCTTCTCCGGCGGCCTGCATCCAAAGCGTCCACTCATCTCGCCGATAAGAGCGTAATAACGGGAATTTCAGGAGGTCTGCAGGTACCTTGATCTGTGCGGCTAATTCTGGCGAGCAAAGCGGGGACATCAGCGCGCTACACAAATATTGTGCATCGGTATCGTGCCAGGCACCTCCTCCGTAGCGAATGGTATAGTCCAGTCCCTCGGCGGCGGGATCCACGCGGTTATTGTGGGTGGAAATATGCAAATCAATATGCGGATAACTACGCTTAAAGTCGCTGAGCAGAGGAAAAAGACAACCGACCGCAAAGGTCCCCACCACTCCGATTTTAAGTTTTTCCTGGGTTTTTTTAGTAGCAAAACGATCCAGCATCCCCGCCATACGATCGAAAGAATCATTAAGTACAGGTAACAGACTTTCCCCTTCTGTCGTCAGCATTAACCCACGGGAGCCGCGCACAAACAGCTGACAATTTAGCTGCTGTTCCAGCGCTTTGACATGCTGGCTGATGGCAGAATGCGTCACGTTGAGCTCAATCGCAGCGCGGGTAAAGCTAAGGTGTCTGGCCGCGGCTTCAAAAGCTCGCAGTGAGTTAAGAGGAATATAGCTACGCGTCATCATCCGGCCTGTTAGAAAAACTTATATCTGCTGCTAAATTTAACCGTTTGTCAACACACTGCAAATCAAACAAACTGATTGCGTCTGACGGGCCCGGACACCCTTTCGCTTTTTATTACGGAACTGATTTCATGATGAAAAAATCGTTATGCTGCGCGTTGCTGCTGACAGCCTCTTTCTCCACGTTTGCCGCCGCAAAAACAGAACAACAGATTGCCGATATCGTAAACCGTACCATCACACCGCTGATGCAAGAACAGGCTATTCCGGGTATGGCCGTGGCAATTATCTACCAGGGAAAACCCTATTACTTTACCTGGGGGAAAGCCGATATCGCCAATGACCGCCCCGTCACCCGGCAAACGCTGTTTGAGCTTGGATCGGTAAGTAAGACGTTTAACGGTGTGCTGGGCGGCGATGCTATCGCCCGTGGTGAAATTAAGCTCAGCGATCCGGTCACCCAATACTGGCCCGAATTAACTGGCAAACAATGGCAGGGTATCAGCCTGCTGCACCTGGCCACCTATACGGCGGGTGGTCTGCCGCTTCAGGTACCTGACGACGTTACAGATAAAGCGGCATTACTGCGCTTTTATCAAAACTGGCAGCCGCAATGGGCCCCGGGCGCTAAACGCCTGTATGCTAACTCCAGTATTGGTCTGTTTGGCGCACTGGCGGTGAAACCTTCAGGAATGGGCTATGAAGAGGCGATGACCAAACGCGTCCTGCAACCATTAAAACTGGCGCATACCTGGATTACGGTTCCACAGAGCGAACAAAAGGATTATGCCTGGGGTTATCGCGAAGGGAAGCCCGTGCACGTATCTCCGGGTCAGCTTGATGCCGAAGCCTACGGGGTGAAATCCAGCCTTGTCGATATGACTCGTTGGGTTCAGGTCAACATGGACGCCAGCCAGGTGCAGGAGAAAACGCTCCGACAGGGAATTGAAATCGCGCAGGCTCGTTACTGGCATATTGGCGACATGTACCAGGGATTAGGTTGGGAGATGCTGAACTGGCCGGTGAATGCCGACTCGATAATCAACGGTAGCGACAGTAAAGTCGCGTTAGCGGCACTTCCCGCCGTTGAGGTCAATCCGCCTGCCCCTGCAGTGAAAGCCTCATGGGTGCACAAAACCGGATCCACTGGCGGATTTGGCAGCTACGTTGCGTTCGTTCCGGAAAAAAATCTCGGCATCGTGATGCTGGCAAACAAAAGCTACCCAAACCCTGCTCGCGTCGAGGCCGCCTGGCGCATTCTTGAAAAATTGCAGTAACTGACGATGAGGTCCGCTATAGCAGACCTCGTTTCTTCCTCTTCTTTTCCTGCTGTCATCTACACTTAACAAAAAACAGTAAGGAAAATCTTATGCGCATTCTGCCCGTCGTTGCTGCAGTTACCGCTGCATTTCTGGTTGTCGCCTGCAGTTCCCCTACACCGCCAAAAGGCGTTACCGTTGTGAATAACTTTGACGCCAAACGCTATCTTGGTACCTGGTATGAAATTGCACGTTTAGACCATCGCTTCGAACGTGGACTGGAAAAAGTGACCGCAACGTATAGCTTGCGCGACGACGGCGGTATCAACGTGATCAATAAGGGCTATAACCCGGACAGAGGGATGTGGCAAAAAACGGAGGGTAAAGCCTATTTCACCGGCGACCCAAATCGGGCGGCGCTCAAGGTGTCATTCTTCGGCCCCTTCTATGGTGGGTATAACGTGATTGCGCTCGACCGGGAATATCGCCACGCGCTGGTGTGTGGTCCGGATCGCGATTACCTGTGGATCCTTTCACGGACCCCCACCATTTCAGATGAAATGAAGCAGCAAATGTTGGCTATCGCGACCCGGGAAGGGTTTGACGTCAATAAACTGATTTGGGTGAAACAGCCTGGTGCTTAGTGAGTGCTCAGCTTCAGACCAATAATGCCAGCCACAATCAGCCCCAGACTCAACAAACGCGCCGGGCTGGCAGATTCACCCAACAGCAGAATCCCGGTAATGGCCGCCCCGACGGCGCCAATACCGGTCCAGACGGCATAGGCGGTCCCAACTGGCAAGGTGCGCATCGCCCAGGAGAGCATGGCGATACTGACGATCATCGCGACAATGGTGATAATGCTTGGCGTCAGACGAGTGAAGCCGTGGGTGTATTTCAGGCCAATCGCCCAAACAACTTCGAGCAAACCGGCAATTAATAAAATGATCCAGGACATATCAGGCTCCAGAACAATGGGGCCGTCCCCGGTGAAAGAAGCGTTTGCAGGTCGTCCTGCAAAGCTGGTGTGTGAAATGGCATTTTTGCCCGACAGAAAATGAATTTCAACCTTTTTATTCACCGTCTGTTAAAAGCAAGAATTAAGCATAATTAGCGGCGTAGTTCCCGCATTTGGCACTCATCGGAGTTCTCTATGATGAAGGGCTTTCTGAAATCAGAAAGTCGATTGCCCCTCTTCTGAATGCGAAAAGTTTATGCTTAAAATTTTAGTGATTGACCGATGCCACTTTACCCGCACAGGGATTGAGGCCTTGCTTAATCATTCTGGCAGGTTCAGCTCCTCATTTCTGGTATCAGGAATTAATAATCTTCTGTTGGCAAAAGAGCATATTTTGCAGTGGAAACCGCATCTGGTCATTGCGGATTTATACAGTTTTATTAGCGAGGCGCATTCCACTCCGCCAGTTAAGCCCTTTTTCATGAGCTGTGGCGTCATCCCGTTGATTTTACTGCAATCAGCGGACAGACAGCACACATCCATCCCGACTTCTCAAGCCATCGCTCATTCGGTATTAACCAAACACACCTCGCTAAACACACTCACACACACGATTCAGGAAGCGCTACAAGATCGCCCCACATTAGCATTAGCCGAAAACCCGACGCCACTGCTGACGCCGCAGGAGGAGAAAGTATTGTCAATGTGGATGGATGGCGTGAGCAACAGTGCGATAGCCGCCACGCTCAGCATTCATGGCAAAACGGTGTATACCTATAAACGAAATATTCGTATGAAGCTTCATCTGGGGAACCGCTTCTCACCGTTTCTCTCGCTCCCGCATAAGGAGAGTTAACGGTACGACCCGGCGTCGTACCGTTGAGCGTTATTGCTGAGCTTTTGTCGCTGCACCAGAAATAGCGTTACCACCGTCAGAAATATCCTCCCCTACGCCTCGCGTGGTATTACACGCGGTTAATACGGAAGAAAGTACCAACACAGAAAAGATCGCAGCAATTGTCTTCTTAATCATAACGTCTTCCTTTTCTAGCCAATATTGTTTGTGTATAGCTACTTAATAATAGACAAGATCCGGAAGTGTGATGGATAAACAATCGTTTTTCAGATTATGTGAGAAGTTTAACTGGCGGCGTGAGAGATTGAATTGCCGAGGTGTTTGATGTCTTCACCGAAGCCGCGCGCGGTATTACAGCCCGCCAGTAGGGTGCTGGTGAAAAGGATTAGCATTACAAGACTGAGAAGACGTTTCATCATTCCTGCCCTGGAAAAAGTATGGCGCAGCAACCTGCGCCACAAGATCAAATAAGTGTTTTATTTTACGCGGGAAACGTATTCGCCTGAGCGAGTATCCACTTTGATCACTTCGCCGATCTGTACGAACAGCGGAACTTTAACGACTGCGCCGGTAGACAGAGTAGCCGGTTTGCCGCCAGTACCAGCGGTATCGCCTTTCAGACCTGGGTCGGTTTCAATGACTTCCAGCTCAACGAAGTTTGGCGGAGTCACGGAGATCGGCTGACCGTTCCACAGGGTCACGATGCATTCAGCCTGGTCCAGCAGCCATTTAGCGTTATCGCCTACCGCTTTCTCGTCTGCAGCCAGCTGTTCGAAAGTGGTGTTGTTCATGAAGTGCCAGAATTCACCGTCGCTATACAAGAAGGTCAGGTTCATGTCGGCTACATCTGCGCCTTCGGCAGAGTCGGTAGACTTGAAGGTTTTCTCTACGCGAGTACCGGTCAGCAGGCGACGCAGCTTAACGCGCGCAAACGCCTGGCCTTTACCTGGTTTAACGAATTCGCTGGCTTCAACCGCATACGGTTCGCCGTCCAACATGATTTTAAGACCAGCACGAAAATCGTTGCTATAGTACGTTGCCATAAGGCCCTCTGAAAATTGTTAACTGGTAGCTAAGCCACAAAATGGCGCATATTGTAACCCTAAATACCCCATCCAGAGAAGATTGGTTATCGCAACTTGCCGATGTTGTGACCGATCCCGATGAACTTCTGCATCTTTTGAATATAGACGCAGATGAAAAACTATTGGCCGGACGCGACGCGAGACGACTTTTCGCCCTGCGCGTACCACGCGCGTTTATTGCGCGCATGGAGAAAGGCAATCCGAACGATCCGCTTCTGCGTCAGGTACTTACCGCCGAGGAAGAGTTTGTTGCGGCGCCAGGCTACTCGACCGATCCGCTGGAGGAACAACACAGTGTGGTTCCTGGCCTGCTGCATAAATATCGCAACCGGGCGCTGCTGCTGGTCAAAGGCGGCTGCGCGGTAAATTGTCGTTATTGCTTCCGCCGACACTTCCCGTACGCCGAAAATCAGGGCAACAAGCGCAACTGGCAGGTCGCTCTGGACTACATTACTGCCCATCCTGAGTTAGATGAGGTAATCTTCTCCGGCGGCGATCCGTTGATGGCCAAGGATCACGAACTGGACTGGCTGCTCACGCAACTGGAAACCATTCCACACATTAAGCGTCTGCGCATTCACAGCCGTTTACCGATTGTGATCCCTGCGCGCATTACCGAAGGGCTGACCGAGCGTTTTGCTCACTCTTCATTGCAAATTCTGCTGGTCAATCATATTAACCATGCCAATGAAGTTGATGAGACGTTTCGCCAGGCGATGCTCAGACTGCGCAAAGCAGGCGTCACGCTACTCAATCAAAGCGTATTGCTACGGGGTGTTAACGATAACGCCCAAACCCTGGCCGACCTTAGTAACGCACTGTTTGATGCGGGTGTTATGCCCTATTACCTGCACGTACTGGATAAAGTGCAGGGTGCCGCCCACTTTATGGTCAGCGACGACGAAGCACGTCAGATTGTGCGTGAACTGCTGACGCTGGTTTCCGGTTATATGGTCCCTAAACTGGCGCGAGAAATTGGCGGAGAACCCAGTAAAACGCCGTTGGATCTGCAATTACGCCAGCAATAATGATTATTGAGTGTCCGATTATGGACACTCACTACCAATCCCGAGTATTTAATATCCGTGCAGGTGGAGTCGCACTTTTAATATGTGCTATTTTAACTGGTACTGTGCAACAACTCATTTGCAAAATTTATAAATTAATAAAAATATAAATCCCCAATAAATATATGGTTAGGGAGAACCCTGGATGGCTATTAGTATTAAGGGTATTAATACCGGTGTTATTCGTCAGAAGAATGAATTTATTGCTCTGGCACTCAAGATCAAAGAACCAAGAAATAAAGAGTCGCTGTTTTTTCTCTCACCGTTGGGGCTAAGAGATCTGCTTATCGCTCTGGAGAGCAGACTCCATGCGAAGCACCAGCTTAGCGAAGAAGCGCGTTTGCGATATGAAAAAGAACGCGACAAAGCCAGTAAAAAGATGCACGAGAATATCCCTTTAATTCAGGAAGATGAGTTAAAAAATGCGGATATAAACCGTCGCATCAATTCTCTGGTGTTAGTGGATGATAAAGGAGAAAGCTTAGCATTTTCTCTGACACTGCATAACGGACAAATCCACGAATTACTGATTAATGAACTGCAGATCCAGGTATTAGCCTATGCAATCATTCATGCAATAAAAAATGCTGGCATGCAGGAATTAGCGCTAAAAATGACATCGCTGCTGGATTTCCTGCCGCTGTACGATGTTGACTGCCAGCAAAACGATAATCTTGAATATGATTCATATACACAACCAGAATGGAAACATAACCTGTTTAACCATTACCTGGCGATTATCTACCGCTATAAGGATGAAAAGGGTAAAGCTCAATTCTGTGGCTCAGTAGTGAAAACTCGCGCCCTTTCCGGCAGTAAAGAAGCTGAGGCCATTACCCGACGCCTTCTGGACTTCAGCCCACGACTGAAAAAACTTGCCGGTGTCCCGTGCCAGGTGTTTGTCAAAACGTTGACGGGAGATAAAACCCAAAAGCTCAATCAGGAGCAGTGTTTGCGCGCGCTACATCATTTACGCGTTCAGTCTGCGCATAAAGCTCAGAATGCCTGATGGCGCTGCGCTTATCAGGCCTACGATCATTTATACCGTAGGCCGGATAAGACGCTTTAGCGTCGCCATCCGGCATCAACAGCTTTTATCAGTTTGGGCACTTATAAACCTGACCATTCATCTCACTGGCGGTAGGAACAAAACTGGACAGCATTCCCTGTGATGGGCTGCTGACGCCGTAAATTACGTTACCCCCCATTGCTGCGGCCTGGTTACGCAGATCGTTCGCTGCGCCACGCATAGACCCACCCTCTTCGCCATGCTGACCAGAAAGCCAGTTGCTCTGCGTACCGGTTGCAGTGCCAATCAGCTGGCACTCTGCGCCTGGCTTGTCTTCGACAAAGCGTACGTTTTGTCCGGCTGAACTCAGTTCGTTGCTGGAGCTACAACCCGCCATCAGTAGCGCGGCACCAACGATCCCTGCTAAATATTTCACGTGCATGTCATTCCCCATAATCAATTAGTTGGACGTTATGTCCGTAGCTGAATCATATACTAAAAAGATGACCAAAAGAAAAACCCCCAGACATTTCTGCCCGGGGGTTTCTCATTTTTCGCGAGAGGCGTATTTAATCAAATAATTCAAGTTGCAGGCAGGCGGCAAGTTCATGAACCCCAGGAGCTTACACAAGTAAGTGACTGGGGTGAACGAACACAGCCAACGAACCTGCGGCTTGAAGTATGAAGATTAAATTACATCATGCCGCCCATTCCACCCATGCCGCCCATACCACCAGCAGCACCTAAGTCAGGCGCATCGCCTTTCGGCAGATCGGTAACCATGCACTCGGTGGTGATCATCAGACCCGCAACAGAAGCTGCGTACTGCAGAGCAGAACGCGTTACTTTGGTTGGATCCAGGATACCCATGTCGATCATGTTGCCGTATTCTTCAGTTGCAGCGTTGTAACCGTAGTTACCGTCACCCGCTTTCACGGTGTTAGCCACTACAGACGGCTCTTCGCCGCAGTTCAGAACGATTTGACGCAGCGGAGCTTCCATTGCGCGCAGCGCAACTTTGATACCGACGTTCTGGTCTTCGTTCTGACCTTTCAGGCCGGCAATTTTGGACGCTACGCGAATCAGCGCAACACCACCACCAGCAACCACACCTTCTTCTACCGCAGCACGGGTTGCGTGCAGGGCATCTTCAACGCGGGCTTTCTTCTCTTTCATTTCAACTTCAGTCGCAGCACCAACTTTGATTACCGCAACGCCGCCTGCCAGTTTCGCTACGCGCTCCTGCAGTTTTTCACGGTCGTAGTCTGAAGTAGCTTCTTCGATCTGCTGACGAATCTGAGTCACACGACCCTGGATTGCCGCTTCATCGCCCACGCCATCAATGATGGTGGTGGTGTCTTTGTTGATAACAACGCGTTTTGCCTGACCCAGATCTTCCAGAGTGGCTTTTTCCAGTTCCATACCGATCTCTTCAGAGATAACGGTACCACCGGTCAGGGTAGCGATATCCTGCAGCATCGCTTTACGACGATCGCCGAAGCCAGGTGCTTTAACAGCAGCCACTTTCACGATACCGCGCATGGTGTTAACAACCAGAGTTGCCAGCGCTTCGCCTTCAACATCTTCTGCGATGATCAGCAGCGGTTTGCCTGCTTTCGCGACAGCTTCCAGAACCGGCAGCATTTCGCGGATGTTGGAGATTTTCTTATCAGCCAGCAGGATGAACGGGCTTTCCAGTTCAACAGCGCCAGTTTCCGGCTTGTTGATGAAGTAAGGAGACAGGTAGCCACGGTCGAACTGCATACCTTCAACCACGTCCAGTTCGTCCTGCAGACCGGTACCGTCTTCAACGGTGATCACGCCTTCTTTACCGACTTTGTCCATCGCTTCTGCGATCAGTTTACCTACGGTTTCGTCGGAGTTAGCGGAGATGGTACCAACCTGAGCGATTGCTTTAGAGTCAGAGCACGGTACGGACAGCGCTTTCAGTTCTTCAACGGCAGCAGCGACAGCTTTGTCGATACCACGTTTCAGATCCATTGGGTTCATACCCGCAGCAACAGCTTTCAGACCTTCAGTAATGATGGACTGAGCCAGTACGGTTGCGGTGGTGGTACCGTCGCCTGCAGCGTCATTCGCTTTAGAGGCAACTTCTTTCACCATCTGCGCACCCATGTTTTCGAACTTGTCTTCCAGTTCGATTTCACGTGCTACGGAAACACCATCTTTAGTGATGGTCGGTGCACCGAAAGATTTATCCAGAACTACGTTACGGCCTTTTGGACCGAGGGTAACTTTCACTGCATCTGCCAGTACGTTTACGCCGCGCAGCATTTTCACACGAGCGTCGTTACCGAATTTTACGTCTTTAGCTGCCATTTTCTCTTTCCCTTAAATTCGTATGTTCAGTGTCGTTCGCGGATTAGGCTTCAACAATTGCCAGGATGTCACTTTCAGACATGATCAACACTTCTTCATTGTCGATCTTCTCAGATTTAACACCGTAGCCATCGTTGAAAATAACGATATCGCCGACTTTCACGTCCAGCGGCTGTACGGTACCGTTGTCCAGGATGCGACCCTTACCGACAGCGATGATTTCGCCACGAGTTGATTTACCTGCTGCAGAACCGGTCAGTACGATGCCGCCAGCAGATTTGGATTCAACTTCTTTACGTTTGACGATCACACGATCATGTAACGGACGAATACTCATTGATAGCTCTCCTTTGAGAAAGTCTTTATCAGTTATGGGTGACGCCGGCCCGTAAACGGTTTCCCGGCTAGTGACCAGAGAGATGGGGATGGGCTTTTGTGCCTTCAAGGGGGCAAGCGAAAAAAATTTTTTATCAGCAGAAAATCCCGTCAAAACACCGACACGCCTCACATTTCATAACGATTTCAGTCACGTCGTCATAAGCAAATCCGATTGTGATACCATCAAAATCTGCGCTGTAGCCCGGTCAATGGGCATAACCGGATAACAACTTATGAGCGGACTGAAACAAGAGCTGGGACTGGCTCAGGGCGTTGGCCTGTTGTCGACATCATTATTAGGTACAGGCGTTTTTGCCGTCCCCGCGCTGGCTGCGCTGGTCGCTGGCAACAACAGTCTTTGGGCCTGGCCGGTGCTGATTGTTTTAGTCTTTCCCGTGGCGATTGTCTTTGCCGTGCTCGGCCGCCATTTCCCCAGCGCGGGCGGCGTGGCGCATTTTGTCGGTATGGCCTTTGGCTCGCGCCTGGAGCGCGTCACCGGATGGTTGTTTTTGTCAGTAATCCCGGTGGGCTTACCTGCGGCATTACATATTGCCGCAGGATTCGGCCAGGCGATGTTTGGCTGGCATGACGAGCAGCTTCTGCTGGCAGAACTCGGTACACTGGCGTTGGTCTGGTACATAGGCTCCCGCGGCGCCAGCTCCAGCGCTAACCTACAAACGGTCATTGCCGGGCTGATCGTGGCCCTGATTGTCGCCATCTGGTGGGCGGGCGATCTAAAACCCAGTGAAATCCCCTTCCCTGCAATTAGCGAAATTGAGCTTCCCGGACTGTTCGCTGCCCTGTCAGTGATGTTCTGGTGCTTTGTCGGTCTTGAAGCATTTGCCCACCTGGCCTCTGAATTTAAAAATCCGGAGCGAGACTTCCCGCGCGCGCTAATGATCGGTCTACTGCTGGCAGGTTCTGTCTACTGGGCATGCACCGTCGTCGTCCTCCATTTTGGCGCTTATGGCGAGAAAATGGCGGCGGCGGCATCACTGCCAGAAATTGTTGTACAGCTGTTTGGCGTACAGGCACTGTGGGTCGCCTGCATTATTGGTTATCTGGCCTGCTTTGCCAGTCTCAACATTTATATTCAAAGTTTCGCCCGGCTGGTCTGGTCGCAAGCACAATACAAGCCGGGGAGTTATCTGGCGCGCCTTTCCCCTCGTCACCTTCCGCGCAATGCGCTGAACGCCGTGCTAGGTTGCTGCGTGGTCAGTACCTTGTGCATCTATATGCTGCAAATCAATCTCGATGCGTTAATCGTCTACGCTAACGGCATCTTTATTATGATTTATCTGCTGTGCATGCTGGCAGGTTGTCGATTACTGAAAGGACACTATCGCGCATTAGCGATCGTTGGCGGTTTGCTATGTCTGCTATTGCTGGCGATGGTGGGTTGGAAGAGCCTGTATGCGCTGATTATGCTGGCTGCGCTGTGGTTCTTTTTACCCGGCAGGCCGGATAAGTCGACGCTGACGCCATCATCCGGCATATAAACACGTGCCGGATGGCGCTAACGCTTATCCGGCCTACATACTGATGCTTAATCCCGACGATCGTCTTTATGTTCGATACTGTCACGATGCTCGTCTTTGCGCTGGAACTCACCGTCAAAGGTCTCGCCCCCACCCGTTCCGGCGCTAAAACCACCGCCGGGCATACGAGAAAAACGCAAATGTGGCAGCAGTTTCATCGTCAGATGCTTCTGCACCGGGGGTAATAAAAGAAGAAGACCAAGGAAATCGGTGAAAAAACCCGGCAGCACTAATAGCAGACCGGCAATAATCAGCGAAACGCTCTTGATCATTTCTGCAGCCGGGCTTTCACCTGCCGCCATTTTTTGTTGCATCAGTAAAAAGTTCTTAAATCCCTGATTACGAACCAGAGACATCCCGATAACCGACGTAAAAATAACCAAAATCAGGGTCATCAGAACACCCAACACATGGGCAACCTGAATAAAAATAGATATCTCTATGTAAACATAGAGAAAAATGGCAAGTAATGGTATCCAGCGCAAAGGGGACTCCTGTTAATAACAGGCGTTTTGTACAACGTCTGTTCAAAAATTATATGACTCGCATCAGTCAGATATTGAGGTGGTTAGCAAAATTTCAAGTCGCTTGTACACTAATATTTAGTGTTAATCCTAAAGGGGTGATCTATTTCACAGAATAATAAATAAGGGGTAAATTCCACGCTTTAAGTGATCCAGATTACGGTAGAAATCCTGAACCAGCATATGATCTCGGGTATCAGACCGATGCAGGGGATAATCGTCGGTCGAGAAACAATCGAAATCACATATATCCTGTGTGTTTAGTCAAATCATTGGCAGCTTGAAAAAGAAGGTTCACATGTTAAACAACATTCGTATCGAAGAAGACTTGTTGGGTACCAGGGAAGTTCCAGCGGACGCTTACTATGGTGTTCACACTCTGAGAGCGATTGAAAACTTCTACATTAGCAACAACAAAATCAGCGACATTCCTGAATTTGTTCGCGGCATGGTAATGGTGAAAAAGGCAGCGGCGATGGCCAACAAAGAGCTGCAAACCATTCCTAAGAGTGTGGCAAATGCCATCATCGCGGCGTGTGATGAAGTCCTGAATAACGGAAAATGCATGGATCAGTTCCCGGTAGACGTTTACCAGGGTGGTGCGGGTACCTCCGTCAACATGAACACCAACGAAGTGCTGGCCAATATCGGTCTGGAACTGATGGGTCACCAGAAAGGTGAATATCAGTACCTGAACCCGAACGACCACGTTAACAAATGTCAGTCTACCAACGACGCATACCCAACCGGTTTCCGTATCGCGGTATACGCATCCATCATTAAACTGATTGATGCCCTGAACCAGCTGCGTGAAGGCTTCGAGAAAAAAGCCGATGAATTCCAGGACATCCTGAAAATGGGTCGTACCCAGTTGCAGGATGCTGTGCCGATGACCCTCGGTCAGGAATTCCGTGCTTTCAGCATCCTGCTGAAAGAAGAAGTGAAAAACATTGGGCGTACTGCAGAGCTGCTGCTGGAAGTTAACCTCGGCGCAACGGCAATCGGTACGGGTCTGAACACACCGAAAGAATACTCTCCGCTGGCAGTGAAAAAACTGGCTGAAGTTACCGGTTTTGCCTGTGTTCCTGCAGAAGACCTGATTGAAGCAACTTCTGACTGCGGCGCATACGTTATGGTGCATGGCGCACTGAAACGTCTGGCTGTGAAGATGTCCAAAATCTGTAACGACCTGCGTTTGCTCTCCTCTGGTCCACGTGCCGGCCTGAACGAGATCAACCTGCCGGAACTGCAGGCTGGCTCTTCCATCATGCCAGCTAAAGTGAACCCGGTTGTTCCGGAAGTCGTAAACCAGGTGTGCTTTAAAGTCATCGGTAACGACATCACTGTCACCATGGCGTCTGAAGCAGGTCAGCTGCAGCTGAACGTTATGGAGCCAGTAATCGGCCAGGCAATGTTCGAATCCATTCACATTCTGAGCAACGCTTGCTACAACCTGTTGGAAAAATGCGTTAGCGGCATTACTGCTAACAAAGAAGTGTGCGAAGCATTCGTATACAACTCTATCGGTATCGTTACTTACCTCAACCCGTTCATCGGCCACCACAACGGCGACATCGTTGGTAAAATTTGTGCCGAAACCGGTAAGAGCGTACGTGAAGTTGTCCTCGAGCGCGGCCTGTTGACCGAAGCCGAACTGGACGATATCTTCTCAGTACAGAACCTGATGCACCCGGCTTATAAAGCAAAACGTTATACTGATGAAAGCGAGCAGTAATCGTGTAGGGTAGTACCAGAGAAGGCACGTCAGATGACGTGCCTTTTTTCTTGCACGAAGTTACTTAAAAACAACAATTTAATATCAACTTGTTAAACAACAAGGAAGGCTAATATGATAGTTTTAGAACTTATCATCGTTTTGCTGGCAATCTTTTTAGGTGCCAGACTTGGGGGTATCGGTATTGGATTTGCAGGTGGGCTGGGTGTCCTGGTTCTCGCCGCTATCGGCGTAAAACCCGGTAATATCCCGTTCGATGTCATTTCCATTATCATGGCGGTTATCGCTGCCATCTCAGCTATGCAGATTGCAGGTGGTCTGGACTATCTGGTTCATCAAACTGAAAAACTGCTGCGTAAGAACCCGAAATACATCACGATCCTGGCACCCATCGTGACCTATTTCCTGACCATCTTTGCGGGTACGGGTAACATCTCTCTGGCAACTCTGCCGGTTATCGCTGAAGTTGCGAAGGAACAAGGGATCAAACCTTGCCGTCCGCTCTCAACTGCGGTGGTTTCTGCTCAGATTGCGATCACAGCATCACCAATCTCTGCAGCCGTGGTTTACATGTCTTCCGTAATGGAAGGTCATGGCATCAGCTATATTCACCTGCTGTCCGTGGTTATTCCGTCCACCCTGCTGGCCGTTCTGGTAATGTCCTTCCTGGTGACTATGCTGTTCAACTCTAAACTGTCTGACGATCCGATTTATCGTAAACGTCTGGAAGAAGGTTTGGTTGAACTGCGCGGTGAAAGACAAGTTGAAATCAAAGCAGGCGCAAAAACTTCCGTTTGGCTGTTCCTGCTGGGCGTAATTTGCGTTGTTGTCTATGCGATCGTTAACAGCCCAAGCCTCGGTCTGGTCGCTAAACCGCTGATGAATACCACCAACGCTATCCTGATCATCATGCTGAGCATCGCGACGCTGACTACCATCATCTGCCGCGTTGAAACTGACTCCATTCTGAACTCCAGCACCTTCAAAGCCGGTATGAGCGCCTGTATTTGTATCCTGGGTGTTGCGTGGTTGGGTGATACTTTCGTATCTCACAACATTGACTGGATCAAAGATACCGCAGGTAGCGTAATTCAGGGTCATCCGTGGCTGCTGGCCGTCATCTTCTTCTTTGCTTCTGCACTGCTGTACTCTCAGGCAGCAACCGCTAAAGCACTGATGCCGATGGCTCTGGCGCTGAACGTTTCCCCGCTGACCGCTGTTGCCTCCTTCGCAGCTGTTTCCGGCCTGTTCATTCTGCCAACCTACCCAACGCTGGTTGCGGCAGTTCAGATGGATGACACTGGTACAACCCGCATCGGTAAATTCGTCTTTAACCATCCGTTCTTCATCCCGGGTACTCTGGGTGTAGTTCTGGCTGTCTGCTTCGGCTTCTTGCTGGGTAGCTTCATGCTGTAAGTTTTTTCTGCAGGGTGCCCGTGCGCCCTGCAGTTCCTCCTCCTCCACCCCGCTTTAGCTAACATCCTTCCCTCGTCCGTTGTATAGTGACCACTCTTTAGCTGGTTACTCTGTTCTTTCGAGGTGTTTATGCTTGATGTAAAGAGTCAGGATATTTCCATCCCCGATACCGTTGTGGTGCTCTGTACTGCTCCGGATGAAGCAACCGCCCAGGATCTGGCTGCAAAAGTGCTGGCGGAAAAGCTGGCAGCCTGCGTGACACTTCTGCCCGGTGCAACCTCCCTCTATTATTGGGAAGGTAAACTGGAGCAGGAATATGAAGTCCAGATGATTTTAAAAACCACCGTCACGCACCAGCAAGCCCTTCTCGATTGCCTGAAGTCACATCACCCGTATCAAACACCTGAACTTCTGGTTTTACCCGTCACTCACGGAGACTTTGATTACCGCTCATGGCTCAACGCATCCTTACGCTGATCCTGCTGCTGTGCAGCACATCTACCTTTGCCGGATTATTTGACGCGCCCGGCCGCTCGCAGTTTGTTCCTGCCGATCGGGCGTTTGTTTTTGATTTTCAGCAAAACCAACACGATCTGAACCTCTCATGGCAGGTCAAAGATGGCTACTATCTCTATCGCAAACAGATAAGCATTACACCATCTCAGGCCGATATTGCCGAGGTAAAACTGCCGCCTGGCGTCTGGCATGAAGATGAGTTTTACGGCAAAAGTGAGATTTACCGTAAACAGTTGAATATTCCGATCACGGTTAATCAGGCCGCAACTGGCGCAACATTAACGGTCACGTACCAGGGCTGTGCCGACGCCGGTTTTTGCTATCCGCCGGAAACTAAAACTGTCCCCTTAAGTGAAGTGTCAGCCGCTGTCGGGGGGGCTCCGGCTACCGCACCTGTCACTGAGGCCCCGGAAGAGAAACCACAGCCCGCAGCCCAGCTCCCCTTTTCCGCGCTGTGGGCATTGCTAATCGGCATTGGCATCGCTTTCACGCCCTGCGTACTGCCGATGTATCCGCTGATTTCCGGCATCGTGCTGGGCGGCAAGCAACGGTTATCAACCGGTAGGGCGCTGCTGCTGACGTTTATCTACGTCCAGGGAATGGCGCTCACCTATACTGCGCTGGGTCTGGTTGTTGCCGCCGCCGGATTACAGTTTCAGGCGGCATTACAGCATCCTTATGTTCTGATCGGTCTTGCCATCATCTTTACGCTGCTGGCTCTGTCTATGTTCGGCCTGTTCACGCTGCAACTCCCTTCCTCATTGCAAACGCGCCTCACGTTGCTGAGTAACCGCCAGCAAGGCGGCTCTCCCGGTAGCGTCTTTGCTATGGGGGCGATTGCGGGTCTCATCTGTTCTCCTTGCACAACCGCGCCGCTAAGCGCGATTTTGCTGTATATCGCTCAGAGCGGAAATATGTGGCTGGGAGGCGGTACGCTGTATCTGTACGCGCTGGGGATGGGCTTGCCGCTGATGTTGATTACCGTCTTTGGCAACCGCCTGCTGCCTAAAAGCGGTCCATGGATGGAACATGTTAAAACCGCTTTCGGCTTCGTCATCCTGGCGCTTCCCGTCTTCTTGCTTGAACGCATCATTGGCGACGAATGGGGCGTGCGCCTGTGGTCACTGTTGGGCGTCGCGTTCTTTAGCTGGGCATTCATTACCAGCCTGCAGGCAAAGCACGCCTGGATGCGTATCGTGCAGATTCTCCTGTTAGCCGCAGCGCTTGTCAGTGTACGTCCATTGCAGGACTGGGCGTTTGGCACGCCGCATGCTCAAACCCAGGCACACCTTAACTTTACGCCGGTGGCCTCGGTAGAGGCGTTAAATCAGGCGCTGGCGCAAGCCAAAGGCAGGCCCGTCATGTTGGATTTGTATGCCGACTGGTGCGTGGCTTGTAAGGAGTTTGAGAAGTACACCTTCAGCGATCCGCAGGTTCAGCAAGCACTAGGCGACACGGTGCTTTTACAGGCGGATGTAACTGCAAACAATGCCAAGGATGTCGCTCTCCTGAAACATCTACAGGTTTTAGGTTTGCCAACTATCCTGTTTTTTGATGCCGAGGGTAAAGAGCATCCGGAGGCTCGGGTAACGGGATTTATGGATGCAGCGACCTTCAGCGCACATTTGCGCGATCGTCAACCGTGAGCGACACTTGCAAAAGGAAATACGGAGGAGAATACCGTGCAACGTGAAGATGTCCTGGGAGAAGCCCTGAAATTACTTGAGGTTCAAGGGATAGCCAATACCACGCTGGAAATGGTGGCCGAACGTATCGATTATCCGCTTGATGAACTACAGCGCTTTTGGCCAGATAAAGAGGCCATCCTGTATGATGCGTTACGTTACCTCAGCCAGCGGGTGGATATCTGGCGGCGTCAGCTTTTGCTGGATGAGACCCTGAGCGCGGAACAGAAATTACTGGCACGCTACAGCGCGCTGTCCGAATGCGTGAGCAATAATCGCTATCCCGGCTGCCTGTTCATTGCCGCCTGCACGTTTTATCCCGATCCTGGACATCCAATCCACCAGTTAGCCGACCAACAAAAAAAAGCAGCGCATGACTTCACCCATGAGCTACTGACTACGCTGGAAGTTGACGACCCGGCTATGGTCGCCAAACAGATGGAGCTGGTGCTGGAGGGATGTCTGAGCCGCATGCTGGTGAATCGTAGCCATGCTGATGTCGAAACGGCACACCGTCTGGCGGAAGATATTCTGCGCTTTGCCCAGTGTCGTATGGGCGGCGCGCTAACCTAAACGAACAAGCCCGTCCTGGCCGGTGTGAGTAAGCATAACGCCATCAGTCGTTGAAAACGTGCCATCGCCACGGTGGTGCGAATTAATCGGTTAACCGCCCTGGTCAGCGTGTGATTAAGATGCAGTGAAACACTCTTTTGCCATACTGCCCTTCTTGCGCTTAGCATGACCTGTCGGCATCGTGGCGATCTGGAAGATTTGTGCAAACTTCAGGCACAAACGCACAGATTGCCGTAATATTAAGCGGTTGAACCGTTTTTCCTGAAATTTGATTGACTGGCAGGCGCGAATACGGTTTAATGCGCCCCGTTGCCCGGATAGCTCAGTCGGTAGAGCAGGGGATTGAAAATCCCCGTGTCCTTGGTTCGATTCCGAGTCCGGGCACCACTATTTAAAGAACCCGCCCTTGAGGCGGGTTTTTGCTTTTGTAGTTTCTGATAGCTTCCAGCCGATCGTTTTACCCTATTTCTGACCCGCCACCTCTCACAAACACCACACGTAAACTCAATCTCGCCGTTAACAGCCAATTTCAGTAAGCAGACGCCAGGGATCTATATAAAAATGGGATTCATCGTAACGGGACGTACAGCGGTGGACGATCTTGGGGCGGGTAGCAGGACAAGTTTTTACGTAGTGCGGGATTGCCTGATGCGCTGCGCTTA
>NZ_SZWW01000034.1:0-23985 GCF_005280955.1 Citrobacter sp. wls717 | reverse complement strand
TGGCGGCGTAAACGCCTTATCCGGCCTACCGGAACTGATGTCAGGCGGTAATCTTGATGGCCTGAATCGCCCGAGCGATATCCGGCGAATTGTTTAACGCGCGAATCTCCTGAAACAACGCCGTGGCTTCTGAATATTCTTTACGCAAATACCCTAACCACTGCTTAATACGCGCCACATGATACAACCCCGTGTCACCCTGCTTTTCGAGACGGGTATATTTTTGCAGCAGCATCACGACGTCAGGCCACGGCATACGCGGCTCGTTGTACTTCACCACGCGACTCAGGTTCGGGATATTTAACGCACCACGACCGATCATCACCGCATCGCATCCGCTGATGGCCATACAATCCTGGGCGCTCTGCCAGTCCCAGATTTCACCATTTGCGATAACCGGAATGGTAAGTCGCTGGCGAATTTCGCCAATCGCCTGCCAGTTAATATGCTCGGCCTTATAGCCCTGCTCTTTGGTACGACCATGCACCACCAGTTCACTGGCACCAGCCTGCTGGACGGCATCGGCAATTTCAAACTGCCGGTCGCTGTTGTCCCAGCCCAGACGTACTTTCACCGTCACCGGGAGAGGGTCCGGCACAGCCTCGCGCATGGCTTTTGCGCCGCGGTAGATGAGCTCAGGATCTTTCAATAACGTCGCGCCACCGCCGCTGCCGTTGACCAGCTTCGACGGGCAACCGCAGTTCAGATCGACACCGTACGATCCCAGTTCGACCGCGCGCGCGGCGTTCTCCGCCAGCCACTGCGGGTACTGGCCCAACAGCTGTATGCGCACCCGCGTGCCGGATGGCGTGCGGCTGTTGTTATGCAGTTCCGGGCAGAGCCGGTGAAATACTTTTGCCGGCAGGAGCTGATCCACCACGCGCACAAACTCCGTGATGCACAGATCGTAATCATTCACTTCAGTCAGCAGCTCGCGCACCAGGGAATCGAGCACGCCTTCCATCGGCGCCAGTAAAACACGCATATCGTCACCCGCAAAAAAAGAGGCGCTATGGTAGCGCCTCCGTTCGGGAGATTAAAGAGGCTCAGCGCGGCAACAGACAGTTATCTTCTTTCCAGCCGTACAGCCACTCCATACCGCGATAAAACTCCGCCTGTGATTTACCTTTCCACAGCAGATTACGCACCTGGCGCTCGACGCCCGCGGCGTGATAAACGCGGCCCATTTCGCGCGTCGACCAGACAATCCGCGCCGTACGCGGAATGCGCACCGACTCATACAGGGCAAAGGCATCAGCCGCATCGCCGTCACACTGCTGTAACGCCTTACCAAGCGTGACGGCATCTTCCAACGCCATACAGGCTCCCTGCGCCATATATTGCGCCACCGGGTGCGCGGCATCACCCACCAGCGTAATGCGGTCGGTACCCCATTTCTCGACCGGCTCGCGGTCAGCGGTGGACCAGCGCCGCCATGATGTCGGTTTATCCAGCATCTGGCGCGGACGTGGATGAATACCGGCAAAATAGGAGAGCACCTCCTCTTTACTGCCATCCTTCACGCCCCACTCTTCCTGCTGACGACTATGAAAGGTCACCACCAGATTGTATTGTTTGCCGCCGCGCAGCGGATAGTGCACCAGGTGACAGTGCGGTCCGGCCCACAGCACCGGCGCGTTAATGCGCAAATCTTCCGGCATATCATCGCAATCAATCACAGCGCGGTAGACCACGTGCCCGGTCACGCGTGGCGCATCGCCAATCAGAGACTGACGGACAACCGACTTCACACCGTCACAGCCGACCAAAATATCTGCCGTCCAGCTGTTGCCATGCTCGTCAAATACCGTCACGTCATTCTCGGTCTGGCGAATATCAACCACGTTAGTTGAAGTGCGATACTCAACGTTGGGATGAACCAGCGCCGCTTCCCACACAGAAGCATGAATATCCACCCGATGGATAACCGCATAAGGACCGCCAAAGTGATCGCGGAACGCCTGTCCGGTTTCAATACGCACGACTTCCTGCGCATTTACCGCATCCATCATGGTGATATGATCGGTAAAAACGGCGCGCTGGCGGGCAACCTCTCCCACGCCAAGGCTGTCGAGAGCAGAGAACGCGTTTGGCCCGAGCTGAATGCCCGCGCCGATTTCGCCAATCTCATGCGCTTTCTCCAGCAACATCACTTTGATTCCCTGACGGGCCAGCGATAACGCGGTCGCCGCGCCGCCAATCCCACCACCCACGATAATTGCGCGTGTCACTTTAGCCATTGTCGTTCTCCTTATCAGGCCGGAATTTTGTCTTGTTGGTTCTCGGGCGCGGCGGCGATAAACGCCGGAAGCTGGGTACAGGCATCATAGACCGCCTTACAGCGTGGATATGCGCTCAAATCGCAGCCCATACGTAGCGCGTTCGCCCATTGCGGGATCAGGCAGCAATCCGCCAGCGTCGGCGCATCACCCACGCAGAACGCCCCCGAATGACTCTGGCGCAGCATCTGTTCCACTGCGCTTAACCCTTGCTGGATCCAGTGCGCATACCAGCGTTTTTTATCCTCTTCACTGATCTTTAATTCGTCGCTCAGGTAGCGCAGTACCCGCAGATTATTCACGGGGTGGATATCACAAGCGATGGCATAAACAATTTCCAGCACCCGACTGCGCATCGGGAAGTCAGCAGGCAGCAGCGGCGACTGCGGAAAGTGGCCATCCAGCCAGTCGATTATCGCCAGCGATTGTCCAAGCGATTCTCCGTCGTCGGTCACCAGCGTCGGCACCAGCCCCACCGGATTCATCCGCCGGTAGGCCAGCTCGTTCTGCTGACCGATGCGAATGTTGACGCCCACCGTCTGGTAATCGAGCCCTTTCAGCGCCAGCGCAATACGCACGCGATATGACGCGGAGCTATTAAAGAAACTGTACAGCTTCATCATCCACCTCAGACAATCTTCACGGCGATGGGGGTTAAACCGTCTACGTTGCCGGTGATCACATCCCCTTTCACTACCGCCCCCACGCCTTCCGGCGTACCGGTGTAGATCAGATCGCCCGGCTGCAGTTCGAAAAATCCGGACAGATAGCTGATGGTTTCATTCACAGACCAGATAAGGTGACGAATATCGCTCCGCTGATGATCGTCGCCGTTAACCTGCAGCCAGATAGGCGCATTGTTAACATCAGCGATTTCACTGGCTTTATGCAGCGGCGCGATGGGCGCAGAGAGATCAAACGCTTTGCCGATTTCCCACGGACGCCCCATCTGGCGCATCTCCATCTGCCTGTCACGACGGGTCATATCCAGACCGGTGGCATAGCCCCAGATATATTCGTGCGCTTTTTCCAGCGGTATATCGCTGCCCTTTTTACCAATCGCCACCACCAGTTCTATCTCGTAGTGATAGTTATCGGTCTGCGACGGGTACGGCAGTTCAAGGGTTTGACCAGCCGCCACCGGAACCACCGCGTCGGCCGGTTTACAGAAGAAGAACGGCGGTTCGCGATCCGGGTCAAAGCCCATTTCACGCGCGTGTGCAGCATAGTTGCGCCCCACGCAGTAAACGCGGCGCACGGGAAATTGTTCATCACTACCAACCACCGGAACGGTAACAGGCGCTTGTGGTTCGAATACGTATTGCGTCATTTTCTCTCTCCCAAATTAATAGCGTGCTTCACGGAACAACCCCAGCGCTTCCTGAACCGGTCTGTCCGAAAAACTGAATAAGACGGCATCTTCGCTGGCCTGGAACGACACACCGTGCCAGGTCGGCACCACGAAGATATCTTTTGGCGAAAAGTTGAAGGTTTCGTTGCCGATGGTGACCCGCCCGCTTCCTTCCACCACATGGTAGATAGTGCTGTCAGTGGTACGCGCCATCCGTGAAGAAAAGCCCTTCGGCAACAATTGCAGGAAGGTCCCCATTGACGGCATGGGATAACCGCCAGTTACCGGGTTCACGTAGCGCATCTTGTAACCATCCCACTCGTCGGCTTCGCCCATGCGGGTCAGGTCATGCAGTGCTTCACGGCTACGATCGTAGCGATAGTTGAAAATGGGCGATGAGTTACCCTTCTGATGACGCAGCGGCAACATGTTGGCCGCATAGCGCGGTAAATAATCCCCTTCCTTGCGCGTGACCGGCTGCTGATCTTCCGGGTAGTCTTCCGCAAAGCCGCAGCCCAGCAGATTCACCAGCGGCAGATCCAGACCGTCCAGCCACACTACCGGTTCGCTGCCTGGGTTGCCGTGATCGTGCCAGCGCCATTGCGGCGTCAGAATAAAATCGCCTTCATGCATCTGGGTGCGCTCGCCATCGACGGCGGTAAATGCCCCTTTCCCTTCGACAATAAAGCGCAGCGCAGACTGATTATGGCGGTGGCTCGGCGCAACCTCGCCCGGCATAATCAACTGTAATCCCGCGTACAGCGTCGGGGTGATTGAAGACTGTCCGCGCAGCATTGGGTTTTCCAGCACCAGCACGCGACGAATTGCCTCTTTCGCGCCAATCAGATCGCCGCTTTCCAGCAGTAGCGGACGGATCTCCTGATAGTTCCAGTACGCAGGCGCGCAATTCGCGTTCGGCGTTGACGGCACCAGACGGTGCAACGACTCCCACAGCGGGGTCAGATTCTGCCCGGAAATATGCTGGTAAAACTGCTGACGGCTGTTCTTAACATCCTGATTCAGTTCAGACATAGGGATTCTCCTTATTCATTCACGATGCCTGCGCGTGGCAAGGCGTCAGGGACAGAGGCCGACTGGCGAACAACAACCGTCAGCAGCGTAAGCATCACCGCGCTGATGGCCGCCGGAACGGCAATAATGAAAAACAGGTTATCGAATGAGAAATTCATCGCCATCATCACGCCGCCGGAAAGCGAACCGACAATCGCGCCGCAGCGGCCAATGGCATTAGACCAGCTGACGCCCGTCGCCCGGCTTTGCGTCGGATAAAGGGTGGCGGTTAACGCATTGAGACCCACCTGAGAACCGCTAATCCCGATGCCGGTGCCAAAAATCGCCAACGCCATCAGCCACAGGCCGTTTTCGCTCAGGCCAATCATGACGATACATGCCGCCCCCAGCGCATAGCTCACCGCCAGCACGCGGAAAGGATTGTATTTATCCATCAGTACGCCCAGCGCCAGCGCGCCTAACGTACCGCCAATCTGGAAGGCCGCAGTCACCCAGGAGGCATGTTGCAGGTCGATTCCTCGATGGTTAAGCAGCGTTGGCATCCAACTGGAGAGCAGATAAATAATCAGCAGGCTCATAAAGAACACCACCCATAACATCAGGGTAATGGGCAACTGTCGCCCGACGAACAGCTGGCGGATACTGCCTTTGGCAATCGCTGACCCTTCGTTGAGATAAAAATGGGTATCGTCATAACGTTCCCGGGTAATAGCGCTGACAGTTCTGGCAATCACGTTTTGCGGTAGCTGGCGACGAACCTGCCAGCGCGGGGATTCCGGTAGCGCAAACAGCAGGGCGACAAACAGCATGAGCGGCAAAACGCCTCCCAGCACCAGAATGCCGTGCCAACCAACAACCGGCACCAGTTGAGCGCTGACGATGCCGCCCATAGCCGATCCGAGAGTGAAGCCGCAGAACATCATGGTGACCAATGCGCCACGCCGACGGGCAGGCAGGTATTCCGACGTCATGGTGATGGTATTAGGCATCGCGCCGCCCAGACCTAACCCGGTAAGGAAACGCAAAATAACCAGCGTTTGCAGATCGGGCGAAAAAGCAGAGATCAGACTCAGCGCGCCAAACAGCGCCACGCAAAGCTCAATCACCCGTTTACGGCCAAAACGATCGGACAGCGGGCCGCAGAGCAACGCGCCAGCAGTTAGCCCCAGCAGTCCTGCGCCAAAAAGCGGCGCCAGATCCCCGGCAGTCAATTGCCAGTGAGTGCGTATATCGGGTGCGATAAAACCAATCGCCGCGGTATCAAAACCGTCGAGCATGACGACCAGAAAACAGCAAATAATCACGCGCCACTGCGTCTTACCGACGGGGGCGGAATCTATTAGTGCTTGTAGATCACGTTGTTGAGTCATAGTGAATGCCTCAGTGCAGGTAGAGTAGATGTCTGTTTTGTTTTAGGTATGTTGCGACTTTGTATGTTTGGAGATGAAATGTACAATGGCTTTTCATGCAGAGGCATAACCTGGAGGTTATAGCAAATGGCTAACTGGGCACAGAAACTGAAGTTGCACCACCTGCAAACGCTGGTCGCGCTAGGGGAACAGGGAAATTTGACTCACGTCGCCCGGATGATGAATATCACCCAGCCTGCCTTGTCCAAATGGTTATCACAGCTCGAAGATGAGATTGGCATCACGCTCTTTGAACGACATAGCAAAGGCTTACGCCCCTCCGAAGGCGGCAAGCTGTTGCTGCAACATGCTCAACGCCTGATCAATGATATGGAGCGTTCGCAGTACGAAATTGCCCGTTTCAAGCAAGGCGGTCTGGTGGGAAG
Organism: Citrobacter sp. wls717; assembly: GCF_005280955.1. Taxonomy (NCBI): domain Bacteria; kingdom Pseudomonadati; phylum Pseudomonadota; class Gammaproteobacteria; order Enterobacterales; family Enterobacteriaceae; genus Citrobacter; species Citrobacter sp. wls717. The sequence goes on along the minus strand of NZ_SZWW01000034.1, from coordinate 17,528 downwards.
TCTGAAGATTGGCTGCTCGCCGGTGGCGACCGACTGCGTTTCACAGGCAATACTGGGCTTGCTTACGGAGCTACCCACTCTGCATCTCAATATTGAAGAGAAAGTGATGACCCCGTTACTGCACGATCTGCTGGCGGGTTCAGTGGATGTCGTCGTCGGTCGCGTTGGCGGCCGGGCGCTTCAGTTGCCGCTTAATTACCAGGTGCTCTATACCGAGCCGGTCTGTTTTGTCGCCCGCCCCGATCATCCGCTGGCAAAATATCCCCTGCTCACCTGGAACGATCTGGCTAACTGGCGTTGGATTGTCTGGCCGACAGGCACCCCCATTCGGATTAGCATTGACAACGCGCTGGTCGATAATGGCGTAATGCTGCCGGAAAACACCATTGAATCAGCGTCGATAAACGTCAGCACTAACCTGCTGCAAAGTAGCGACATGGTTTCTATTCTTTCTCTGCGTCTGGCGCAGCGTTATGCCGCCCAGGGACAACTGGCTATCCTGAATCTGCCGAAGATTGAACAAAAAGGCAGCGTAGGCGTATTCTGGCGCAACAATGAAACGCCTACCACAGCCCTGAGTCGTTTTTTGTATTACCTGGCGCAGGTTTAGCGCGATCATATGCGCAATGTTCCAGACGTCTATTTCCTCTATGCTTAGAATTCATGATGTGATCGGTAGCACGTTTTGAAGTTTAATTGTATGATGAATCAGTCTCGTCAAGGGTTTCAATTATGAGCAAATCACTGAACATTATCTGGCAATATTTGCGCGCATTCGTCCTGATCTATGCCTGCCTCTATGCAGGTATTTTTGTCGCTTCGCTGCTGCCGATCACGATTCCGGGCAGCATCATTGGCATGCTGATTCTGTTTGTCTTACTGGCATTGCAGGTATTACCGGCAAAATGGGTTAATCCCGGCTGTTATGTCCTGATTCGCTATATGGCCCTGTTATTTGTCCCGATTGGCGTGGGGATCATGCAGTACTTTGATTTGCTCCGCGCACAATTTGGCCCGGTGGTGGTGTCATGCACCATCAGTACGCTGGTTGTTTTCCTCGTGGTGAGCTGGAGCTCGCATCTTGTACACGGTGAACGCAAAATTGTTGGCCAAAAAGGTTCGAAAGAATGATGACATATATCTGGTGGTCGTTGCCCCTGACTCTCGCGGTGTTCTTTGGCGCACGTAAGCTGGCAGCACGCTTTAAAATGCCGCTGCTGAATCCGCTGCTGGTCGCGATGGTGGTGATTATTCCCATTCTGATGCTGACCGGAATTCCCTACGATCACTATTTCAAAGGCAGCGAGGTGCTGAACGATTTACTGCAACCTGCCGTGGTCGCGCTGGCCTATCCGTTATACGAACAGCTGCACCAAATTCGCGCGCGCTGGAAATCGATAATCGCTATCTGTTTTGCGGGGAGCGTCGTGGCGATGGTTACCGGCACAACAATCGCCCTGTTGATGGGCGCCTCACCGGAAATTGCCGCGTCAATCATGCCGAAATCGGTCACCACGCCTATCGCTATGGCGGTGGGAGGAAGTATTGGTGGTATTCCGGCCATCAGCGCGGTGTGCGTCATTTTCGTCGGCATTCTCGGGGCGGTATTTGGTCATACTTTACTGAATGCTATGCGCATTCGCACGAAGGCCGCGCGAGGACTGGCAATGGGTACCGCTTCTCACGCCCTGGGAACCGCGCGTTGCGCAGAACTGGATTATCAGGAAGGCGCGTTTAGCTCTCTGGCGCTGGTCATTTGCGGCATTATCACCTCGTTGGTCGCCCCGTTTCTGTTCCCGGTTATTCTGGCAGTGGTCGGCTAACCTTCACTTTTTGGTTATTTATTTGCGATGCGTTGCACATTTTTCATTTAAGTTTCATAAGTTGCACACACAATGAGATTTGGATCACATATAAAGCCGTAACAGGCCCGTAAACTACGATTCCATTACATTGTTATGAGGCATCGCCATGCATCCACGTTTTCAAACTGCTTTTGCCCAACTCGCGGATAACTTGCAATCAGCCCTGGCCCCTGTTCTGGCGGATACGCATTTCCCCGCCATGCTGACTGCTGAGCAGGTCTCTTTGCTGAAACGCGAATCGGGACTGGACGAAGACGCGCTGGCATTCGCTCTGCTGCCGCTGGCTGCGGCCTGCGCACGTACCCCGCTTTCCAACTTCAACGTGGGCGCGATCTCTCGCGGCATTAGCGGCACCTGGTACTTCGGTGGCAACATGGAGTTCCTGGGCGCAACAATGCAGCAAACCGTTCATGCCGAGCAAAGCGCCATCAGCCACGCCTGGCTGCGCGGTGAAAAAGGCCTCGCCGCCATCACCGTTAACTACACCCCTTGCGGCCACTGCCGCCAGTTTATGAACGAATTGAACAGCGGGTTGGATTTACGCATTCATCTGCCTGGGCGCGAACCACACGCACTGCGCGACTATCTCCCGGACGCGTTCGGGCCAAAAGATCTCGACATCAAAACGCTACTGATGGACGACCAGGATCACGGCTTCGCGCTGCAGGGCGACGCCCTGACCCAGGCGGCAATTACCGCCGCCAACAGATGCCATATGCCATACAGCAAATCGCCAAGCGGCGTGGCGCTCGAGTGTAAAGACGGGCGAATTTTTAGTGGTAGCTATGCTGAAAACGCCGCCTTTAACCCCACTCTCCCACCGCTGCAAGGCGCGTTAAACCTGTTGAGTCTGAACGGTTACGACTATCCGGACATTCAACGCGCGGTGCTGGCAGAAAAAGCCGATGCGCCGTTAATCCAGTGGGATGCGACCTCCGCCACCCTGCACGCGCTGGGCTGCAACAATATTGAGCGCGTGCTGCTCAGTTAACTCATAAAGCCCGGTGGCGCTGCGCTAACCGGGTAACAGTGACTAAAATCCCCTCAATCAGACTGCTGTTTCTTGCGCTACGTCTTCCGGTACAGTAGCCTGATTGAAATTCCACCCAAATAACGAGTTTTCTGCATGTTAAAGCGCGTGTTTTACAGCCTGTTAGTCCTGTCAGGCCTGCTGCTGTTGACTGTGCTTGGACTCGACAGATGGATGAGCTGGAAGACTGCCCCCTATATCTACGACGAATTACAGGATTTACCCTACCGCCAGGTCGGTGTGGTCCTGGGTACGGCAAAATACTATCGAACCGGCGTTATCAACCAGTATTACCGCTACCGTATTCAGGGCGCATTGAACGCCTATAACAGCGGGAAGGTAAACTATCTGTTGCTGAGCGGCGACAACGCGCAGCAAAGCTATAATGAACCCATGACGATGCGTAAGGATCTGATTGCCGCAGGGGTCGATCCGGCTGACATTGTGCTTGATTACGCCGGGTTCCGTACGCTCGACTCCATCGTGCGTACCCGTAAGGTATTCGATACCAACGATTTCATCATTATTACTCAGCGATTCCACTGTGAACGCGCCTTGTTTATTGCGCTGCATATGGGCATTCAGGCCCAGTGCTATGCGGTGCCTTCACCAAAAGATATGCTTACCGTGCGGGTACGCGAATTCGGCGCGCGTTTTGGCGCACTCGCCGATCTCTATATTTTTAAACGTGAACCCCGTTTTTTAGGCCCACTGGTACCCATCCCTACCATGCATCAGGTACCCGACGATGCGCAGGGGTATCCGGCGGTTACGCCTGAACAATTACTCGAATTACAAAAGAAACAAGGAAAATAAGCATGGATGTACAAACCCTCTTCGTCGTGTTGGCCTTTCTGCTCATTCCTGTGTTTTGTTTCCGTGAGGCCTGGAAAGGCTGGCGCACCGGGGCCGTAGATAAAATTAAGAAAAATGTGCGCGAACCGGTATACGCTTATCGCCATCAAGAGCCCCTGCAATTTTGGTCCTATGTGTTGGTTTATGCCGGATGCGGATGTTTATCCTTCGGTATGGTTATTTACTTAATTTTCTATCGATAAAGATATTATTTTTATATTAGCGTTTGAGAATAGTTAATATTATGATAACGGTTACCATTTCAAATTAAGGGATTAATGCTGCCCGTCAGCATTTCCCGCCAACACTCTTCTATTTGTGAATCCTTTCACAGAATACTCTTCCTGCAGTGCTTAGCCTTAAGAATAGCCTTTCGATTTTTATATTTTGTTATTAACGGTTTGCCTTAATTTACTCACGCATTAAGGAAGAAAATATGCCACAACAAAATTATCTGGATGAGCTCACGCCTGCTTTTACGCCATTATTAGCCATAAAAGAGGCTTCTCGCTGTTTATTATGTCACGATGCCCCCTGTAGCCAGGATTGTCCGGCGCAAACTGACCCGGGAAAATTTATTCGCTCCATTTATTTTCGTAATTTTAAGGGTGCAGCCGAAACTATTCGTGAAAATAATGCACTTGGGGCAGTATGCGCCCGGGTATGCCCAACCGAAAAGTTATGCCAACGCGGGTGTACACGCTCAGGTATTGATAAGCCGATTGATATTGCACGTCTGCAACGCTTTATTACAGACTTTGAGCAGCAGACCGCAATGAAAATTTATCAACCCGCCACAAAAACACAGGGCAAGATCGCCATCATTGGCGCAGGCCCGGCAGGATTACAAGCCAGCGTAACGCTGAGCAATCTGGGCTATGACGTCACTATCTATGAAAAGCAGGCCCAACCTGGCGGCTGGTTACGCTATGGCATTCCAGAGTTTCGTCTGCCGCATGCTGTTTTAGATAACGAAATTGCTCGTATCGTTGAAATGGGCGTAACAATCAAATGCAATTGTGAAGTCGGCACTGCCCTTTCCATTGAGCAACTCAAAACAGAATACCGCGCCGTACTGGTTACCGTAGGGATGTCTTACGGTTCAACGTTACCGCTGTTTGAGAAGGCCAATCACGTTGAAATTGCCGTCGATTTTCTGCAACGAGCCCGGCAAACCAGCGGCGATATTACCGTCGCGCAAAGCGCATTGATCATCGGCGGCGGCGATGTCGCGATGGATGTCGCCAGCACGTTGAAACTGCTGGGCTGTGCGTCAGTTACCTGTGTCGTCCGTGAAGAACTGGCCGATTTCCCAGCCAGCGATAAAGAGTTCAGCAGCACACAAGCGTTAGGGGTATCGATTATTGACGGTTTCACGCCTGTGGCGGTTAGCGGAAACCGGGTTACTTTTAAACACGTTCGCCTGCCGGGAGAACTGACGCTTGAAGCCGAACATATTATTCTCGCCGTTGGTCAACATGCTCAACTTGAACATTTCGCCGCGTTAAAACCACAGCGCAATCTTATCGACACGCATCATTATCAAACCGCCGATCCCGCTTTGTTTGCCGCGGGCGATATTGTAAAAGGCGATAAAACGGTGGTTTACGCCGTGAAAACCGGAAAAGAAGCCGCTCAGGCCATTCATCACTACTTAGAGGGAGCTTGCTCATGTTAACGAAAGATCTTTCTATTACTTTTTGCGGCGTCAAATTCCCCAACCCGTTCTGCCTCTCTTCTTCTCCGGTGGGCAACTGCTATGACATGTGCGCCAAAGCCTATGACACCGGCTGGGGCGGTATTGTCTTTAAAACCATTGGTTTCTTTATTGCGAATGAAGTCTCTCCACGCTTTGACCATCTGACCAAAGAAGATACCGGCTTTGTTGGCTTCAAAAATATGGAGCAAATTGCCGAGCACCCGCTGGAGGAAAATCTGGCCGCTATTCGCCGGCTGAAACAGGACTACCCGGATAAAGTTCTGATTGCATCGATCATGGGGGAAAATGAACAGCAGTGGCAGGAGCTGGCACGGCTGGTCGAAGAGGCGGGTGCAGACATGATCGAATGCAACTTCTCTTGCCCGCAAATGACCTCACATGCCATGGGTAGCGATGTTGGGCAAAGCCCTGAGCTGGTCGAAAAATATTGTCGGGCAGTTAAACGCGGTTCTTCCCTGCCGATGCTGGCTAAAATGACACCGAATATCGGTGATATGTGTGAGGTTGCGCTGGCGGCAAAACGCGGTGGCGCCGACGGTATTGCAACCATCAATACGGTTAAATCCATTACCAATATCGATCTGAACCGGAAAATTGGGATGCCGGTCGTCAACGGTAAATCCAGTATTTCCGGCTACTCCGGCAAGGCCGTTAAACCTATCGCCCTGCGATTTATTCAGCAACTGCGCATGCACCCTGAACTGCGCGATTTCCCGATTAGCGGCATCGGGGGTATAGAAAACTGGGAAGATGCCGCCGAGTTTTTACTGTTAGGCGCGGCCACGCTGCAGGTGACCACCGGGATAATGCAGTATGGTTATCGGATTGTGGAGGACATGACCAGCGGGCTGTCACATTACCTCGCCGATCAAGGATTTGACTCACTGGAGAAGATGGTGGGCCTTGCCAATGCCAATATCATCCCCGCTGAAGATCTTGACCGTAGCTACATCGTCTACCCAAACATCCATCTCGATAAATGCGTGGGCTGTGGTCGCTGCTACATTTCCTGTTATGACGGCGGGCATCAGGCGATGGAATGGAATGAGGAAACCCGAACCCCACACTGCGACACGGAAAAATGTGTGGGATGCTTGCTGTGCGGCCACGTTTGCCCGGTCGCCTGTATCGACCTGGGTGAAGTAAAATTTAAACCCGGAGAGAAAGAGCACGCGTTAACATTATAACGCGGACAAAAAAGGCCGGTGCAGATTGCGCTGCACCGGCCTTTTGGCGTTTTATCGTTACTTCTTACGCGCGTACTTCAGGGAGTCCAGCGCCACCGCGAAGATGATGATGCCGCCCTTAATAATGTACTGCCAGTATGGGTTAACGCCGATGTAAGTCAGCCCGTAGTTGATGACGGTAAAGATAATCACACCGGTCACCACGCCGAAGACGGTCCCTACCCCACCGCTAAACGAGACGCCGCCAACCACGCACGCCGCAATCGCATCCAGCTCATACATAAAACCGAGGTTGTTGGTCGCCGAGCCGATACGTCCTGCTTCCAGCAAACCACCGAAGGCATAGAACACACCAGACAACGCATAGATAATCAGCAGGTTCAGCGCGACGTTCACGCCAGACACTTTCGCCGCCTCTGGGTTACCGCCGATAGCAAAAATGTTTTTACCGAAGCGGGTCTTGTTCCACAGCACCCACACAAAGGCCACGGCAATCAGCGCATAGAAGGTGATATAAGAGAGTCGGAAGCTGCCCAGCGCGATAAAGCCCTGCGCAAAGGTAGAGAATCCGCTGTCAAAGCCAGAAATTGGCGATGCGCCGACAAAATCATAGTACAGGGAGTTGATCCCGTAGACGATGATCATCGTACCCAACGTGGTAATAAACGGCGTCACGTTCAGATACGCGATGATGATACCGTTCACCAGACCGATAATCGCGCCGATGACGCAAACAATCAGTACCACCACGATAATCGGCATCGTCGCCATTTCCGGGAATACCTTGTTGGCGTTCTCCATCGATTGCAATAAGGTTGCCGCCACCACTGCCGCCAGACCAACCTGACGCCCTGCCGACAGGTCTGTCCCTTGCGTCACAATCAGTCCGGCAACACCCAATGCGATAATAATACGCACTGAGGATTGCGTCAGAATATTACTCAGGTTGAGTAAACTTAAGAAAGTGGGATCCTGGAAAATAATAATTGCCAGCAAAACCAAAAGAACAACGTATATTCCGCCTTCTTTCAGATAAGTAAGAAAACTTTTCTTATTTAACGCACTCATGAGGAGCCCCTAATCTTAAAGGTGCAAAGACGCAAGACGGAGGATTTCGTTTTGCGTTGTCGTTTTAGTGTCAACAATTCCGGCAACGAGACCATTGCTCATCACCAGAATACGATCGGTAATACCCAGCAGCTCCGGCATTTCAGAGGAAATAATAATAATCCCCTTATCTTTTTTCGCGAGTTCGGCTATCAACTGATAAATTTCAAATTTTGCGCCGACATCGATACCACGTGTAGGTTCATCCAGCATCAGGATTTCTGGCTGCGTTAATAGCCAGCGGCCAATAACCACCTTTTGCTGATTCCCCCCGGAAAGTGAACCAATTTGTGTACGATGGCCCGGCGTTTTCACCCTCATAGAGTCAATCACCCACTGGGTATCGCTCTTCATGCGGGAATTATCCAGCAGACCGACTTTATTTTTATAGTTTTGGATATTGGAGATTAACGAGTTAAAACCAATGTCCAGATACGCATAAATACCGGTCGAGCGGCGCTCTTCCGTGACCAGTGCAAAGCCATGGTTGATGGCTTCATTCGCGCTGTGGTTATTAATTTTTTTGCCGTGTAACGTAATCGTACCCGATGATTTCTCACGAATACCAAAAAGCGTTTCAACGATATCAGTGCGTTTTGCGCCTACCAGACCGGCAATCCCGAGGATTTCCCCTTTGTGCAAATCAAACGAGACATCACGAATCGACGGCTGACGCAGCGAGGTCAGGTTACGCACTTGCAGAATCACTTCACCAGGTTTGTTTTCTTTATCAGGAAAACGTTGGTTCAGCGAACGTCCAACCATCATGGCGATGATCTTGTCCATATCCAGCCCTTCCAGCGGCTGGGTTGCGATCCACTGCCCGTCGCGCAGCACGGTAATTTCATCACACAGCTGGAAAATTTCTTCCATTTTGTGAGAAATATAAACAATACCGCATCCACGCTCTTTCAGCTTACGAATGATGGTGAACAGATGATTAACTTCTTTCTCGGTTAACGATGACGTCGGCTCATCCATGATGACGATTTTGGCATCGTAGGAGAAGGCTTTGGCAATTTCGATCATCTGCATTTGTGAAACGGATAATGTACCGACGCGCGCCCGCGGATCGATATCAATATCCAGCTCATCAAATATCGCTTTGGTATCACGGTACATTTTTTCCTGATCGACAAACATACCTTTGGTGGGATAGCGCCCCAACCACATGTTGTCCATCACGGAACGTTGTAATACCAGGTTTAATTCCTGGTGGACCATCGAAATACCATTTTCAAGCGCTTCTTTCGCCGAATGAAAATCGATTTCTTTACCCTGAAATAAAATACTACCGGAATCTTTTTGATAGATGCCGAAAAGACATTTCAATAATGTGGATTTCCCCGCGCCGTTCTCGCCCATTAAGGCGTGAATTGAATGCGGGCGGACTTTTAAATTAACGTTATCAAGAGCCTTAACGCCGGGGAAAGACTTGTTAATGCCGGTCATTTCCAACAAGTATTCGCCTGACGACTGAGTATGTGTGCTGACCATAAATATACCTTGTTGGCCTTGCAAAGCGCGTTATTAAGGGCGCAATGACATTGCGCCCATAGACGGAGATTTATTTATTAGTGAACTCAGCCAGATTATCTTTATCGACACCGACGTACGGAACGCGAACAATTTTGTTGTCAATTTTCCAGTTAGTGCCGTCTGCTGCGCCTTTGCCATCAGCCAGGTTTTTCGCCAAATCGAAGGTCGCTTTCGCCTGGTTGTTGGCATCGTTCAGCACGGTACCGGCCATGGCGCCGGATTTCACCAGGGCCAGCGCTTCAGGCAGCGCATCCACGCCAAATACCGGTACGCTGGTTTTGTTGTGCGCTTTCAGCGCTTCAACTGCGCCCATCGCCATCGCATCGTTGTTGGCGATAACCACTTCAATTTTGTTAGCGTTCGGACCGGACATCCACGCATCCATCTTATCTTTCGCCTGAGCGGTATCCCACATCGCGGTATCTAACTGCAGTTGCTCAGTTTTAATGCCCTTGTCGTTCAGCTCTTTGATCACGTAAGTGGTACGTGCTTCAGCATCCGGATGTCCCGGTTCGCCTTTCAGCAGAACAAACTGGATTTTACCGTCTTTATTCAGATCCCAGTTCGGGTTAGCAGCCCAGTGTTTAGCAATCAAGTCACCCTGAATAATGCCAGACTCTTTAGAGTCAGTACCGACGTAATACGCTTTGTCATAGCTGTCCAGCGCTTTACGAGAAGGTTCTTTGTTGAAGAACACGATCGGCACATTCTGACCGCGTGCTTTTTCAATTACCGTGCCTGCAGCTGCCGGGTCAACCAGGTTAATCGCCAGTGCTTTAACGCCTTTTGCCAGCAATACGTCGATCTGGTCGTTTTGTTTGGACTGGTCGTTCTGCGAGTCATTCATCAGCAACTGTACGTCAGGCGCCGCTTTGGCATCCTTTTCAATAGCCTTACGTACCACAGACATAAAGTTATCGTCGTACTTATAAATCGTCACACCAATGCGGGTATCAGCAGCGTGCGCAGCCGCGCCGAATAACATGCTTGCCATTACAGCAGACAGGGTCAACACCTTCTTATTCATGGTATCTCCGGTTTTATTATGCAGGGTAGTACTTGAGATAAATGCTCGGCAGGCAGAACGTTACTGAAGTGTTACTGAACGCCGAAGCTCACTTTTAAAAATAATTCTTCCGTGCCTGGCAACGCTCCAAAAACTGGCTTTAATTTTTGTTTAAGGCACCAATACCTCGATGAAAGTGATTATTCACCGTTACATAGTAGTTACAGCGCAACAAACAGTGTCATCATAGCTATCGCATTGTTAATATACTGTGAATTTACTCACATATTGAAAGCGGTTACATAGTTCGACTTTATGAGTTAGTGATCGGTGCCGCATTCTGCCGCAATGCCACAGAATGACGACGCACCAGTGTCGGCATAAAGCAATGCGACGCCGCAGGATCTAACGTGCCCGCCGCGCCTTGCAGCGCAAGCTCCGTCGCCATTTTTGCCATTGAGGCGATGGGATAGCGCACGGTTGTCAGCTGCGGATCGGTGTAACGCGCAATGGGAATATCATCAAAGCCAATGATAGAAAGATGTAATGGGATGGCGATGCCGTTGTCTTTTAACGCGGTCAGTGCGCCCGCTGCCATGTTGTCGTTGTAGGCGAAGACCGCCGTCAGTTGCAAATTGCGCCCCAGCAGCTCCACCATGGCAGACTCTCCGCCCTGCATATCGGGCGAACCGGTACCGATCCAGCTTTCCGCCGCATCAATTCCTTGTTCTTTCAGGGCCGATAACCACCCTTCTTTGCGCATCGCATCATCTTCAATACGGTGGCTTGATGCCAGGTAACCAATGCGTTGATGACCATTATTCAGCAGCATGCGGGTCGCCATTTTGGCGCCGCTGATATTATCCAGGCAGACGCAACGGTGGGCGTAACCCGGAACAAGGCGATTGATCAGCACCATGCCAGGGATCTGATCCATAAACTCTGCCAGTTCCCGATCGCTGAGCGCTTTAGAGTGAACAATCAGAGCGTTACAGCGTTGGCGAATCAAAACCTCAATAGCATGACGTTCTTTTTCAGCCTCATGATAGCTATTGCCAATCAGGACATATTTCTGATGCTGCTGGGCAACCATATCGACAGCTTTAACCAGCGCGCCAAAAAATGCATCTGACACATCCATCACCACCACACCAATGGTGTCACTTACCTGTGTCGCCAGCGCCTGCGCATTGGCGTTAGGTCGATAGCCTAACTGAGTGACTGCTTTCATCACCGCTTCACGCGTGTCGGGACTCACCAGCGCACTGTTGTTCAGTACGCGGGAAACGGTCGCTACAGATACGCCAGACTGTCGTGCCACATCACGGATGGTTACCATATTCACTGCCCTGTTTTAGATTGCGGTTAGCCACAGACACCCCAGGCTGGGTATTTTGTCAGCACAATGAAACGGACTGCGTGAGTGATGTCACAGGAATGAAAGCGCTTACATCCATTTTGTTAATGAATGTGATCCAGATCGTTATCTGGATGTACGTGGTAATGATGTCCCTGAAGCACGCAGGGTTAATTGACGCCACAGCCACTCTACCGGGCCCTGCCGGTAAAAACGCAGCCAAATGACGGAGAACAGAAGATTAACGGCCCAGACAGGAATGACGAAACAGAGCAGCTCCAGCCGATCGAATTTCATAAACAAGCCGAATTGATAAAACAGCGTGGTGCAAATTAAGGTTTGCAACAGATAGTTAGTTAACGCCATACGTCCCACGCAGGCGATGGCAATCACCCACTTTAAGCGGCTCAACTGCGGCCAGAAGCCAAACATCAGGGCGGCGTAGCCGATAGTCTGCAACGGCGCGCCCAGCTCGCGCGGAGCTTGTAACAGGAAAGCACACCAGCGGTAGACCCACTCCAAATGCCACTGAATGATAATAGCAGGCAGGTTAATCGCCATGCCAATAATGACCAACAGTACGCCGGTACGTCGATAATGCTGCAAACTGTACTGCCCTTTCAGCCAGCCGCTGCGCATTAATGCTGCGCCAAGCAGCATCATCCCAGCCAGTTGCCAGCCGTACTGCGCGCCCAGTGCCAGCAAGCTATTGGACATCATATCCACGCGATTGCTGACCGCTTCCAGACCGCCATTCACTTTCCAGTATTTTTCATACAGCAAAGCTGAGGCATCCGGCGTCCACGCCCGACTGGTTTCCCCGCCGGAGATAACGCCCAGCAGCAGCAGTACGCCAATACCCACCAGATAAAGCAGGACGCCGGTGTTAAACAGGCTTTTTACCGAAGGGGCATCGCGAATCAACCGCCAGCAAATCAGACCAATTAAGCCATAAGCCAACAGGATATCGCCGTCCCAGAAGAGTAAACCGTGAATAAAACCCAACAGCACCAGTAGCGTAAGCCGCGACTGGATCCAGCGTTTGCCGCGCGGGAGCAGCATTTGCAGCCCTGCCCCAAACAGCAATGCAAACAGCGTGAGAAACTTGACCTGTGCGAAGAGATCAAGCACCGCCCAGCTCCAGGCGTCGGATAAGGTGATATTGCCATACCAGGCGGGATTGAGATATGCCGCCTTTGGCAGGCCAAAGGCGTTAATATTGAGAAGCAGGATGCCAAGAATGGCGACGCCACGAATAAAATCCAGCGTGACATTACGCTCCATGGCCCCTGCCCTAATCAGTTGTGATGACGTACTGCGCGCAGGAATTCCTGACGCGTGTTCTGGCTGGACTTAAACAATCCGCCCAGAGAAGTGGTGGTGGTCGCGCTGGTCGCATCGCGAATACCGCGCGCTTTCACGCAGTAATGCACCGCATCAATCGACACCGCAACATTATTCGTCCCAAGCAGCGTTTGCAGCGCGGTGAGAATTTGCTGGGTCAGACGTTCCTGCACCTGCGGACGCTGCGCAAAGAACTGCACAATGCGGTTGATCTTCGACAGGCCAATGACTGAATCTTTCGGGATATACGCCACCGTCGCTTTACCATCGATAGTGACAAAGTGATGCTCGCAGGTGCTGGTCAGCGTGATATCGCGGACCGTAACCATCTCGTCCACCTTCATTTTGTTTTCAATGACGGTGATTTTCGGGAAGTTGGCGTAATCGAGACCGGAGAAAATCTCATCGACATACATTTTCGCAATGCGATGCGGAGTTTCCATCAAACTGTCATCGCTCAAATCGAGATTGAGCAATTGCATAATCTCGGTCATATGGCCTGAGATAAGACGTTTGCGCGTTTCGTTATCCATCTCCTGCACGGGCGGGCGCAGTGGTGTTTCGAGACCACGCGCGACCAGCGCTTCATGAACCAAAGCCGCTTCTTTACTGAGTGATGACATTTCTTTTTCTCCTGCAGGTGTGGCGCCTCTGCCCTGCATGGGGCAAAGTTTTTAGGCTGTGTCACAGCCAGAACATTGTGCGTGAGGCGGCGCACATAATCCAGTATTCACCGCGATAATTATTGAAATTGGCACAGCCTTTCAGCGTATCAAATTCACGTAGCGTTCAGCCCGGCGATGTTGAGTGTTAATGTAAAGTTATATAGATGATGAAGTATGTTTGCCCAATGCGGAAGTGAAAGTTACTCACAGTGCAATGAATAATCTGTATTATGATGAATTCGCAAACATATTCAGGTTCAACACAACAAGGAGCCACGCATGGAAATGCTTGAAGAGCACCGCTGTTTTGAAGGCTGGCAGCAACGCTGGCGTCACGACTCCGCCACGTTAAATTGCGCTATGACTTTCAGCATCTTTCTTCCCCCACCTCGTGAGAATACCCCGCCTCCGGTGCTGTACTGGTTGTCGGGCCTGACCTGCAATGACGAAAACTTCACCACCAAAGCGGGCGCGCAACGTGTGGCGGCTGAGCTGGGTATTGTGCTGGTGATGCCGGATACCAGTCCACGCGGCGATCAAGTCGCCAACGATGATGGCTACGATTTAGGCCAGGGGGCTGGGTTTTACCTCAATGCCACCCAGCAGCCGTGGGCAAGCCATTTTCGCATGTATGACTATCTGCGTGATGAGCTTCCGGCACTGATCCAATCGCAGTTTAACGTCAGCGATCGTTGCGCCATCAGCGGACATTCCATGGGTGGTCACGGGGCGTTGATTATGGCGCTGAAAAATCCGGGGAAATACACCAGTATCTCCGCTTTTGCCCCCATCGTTAACCCTTGCCGCGTTCCGTGGGGCGAGAAGGCTTTTAGCGCTTATCTGGGTGAAGATAAATCGCTGTGGGCCGAATGGGATAGCTGCGCGTTAATGTTGGCCAGCAGGCCCGAAGATGCGATTCCGACGCTTATCGATCAAGGGGACAACGATCAGTTTCTTGCCGATCAGTTGCAGCCCGCGGTACTGGCCGAAACGGCACGTCAGACCGCATGGCCGATGACGTTACGCATCCAGCCGGGTTACGATCACAGCTATTACTTTATTGCGTCGTTTATTGAGGATCACCTGCGCTTCCATGCGCAATATTTACTGAAGTAACGCCTGAGTGAGGGCGAAAGCCCTCTTCATTTCGCCATCATCCCTTCACTTTTTCTCCATTTTTCTTTTTCACTTATCTTATTGATTTAATAATAATTTCCCCTCAAACCACGTCAAACACAAATGATTTCGATTATCATTTGTGTTTACAAAAATTCATACTTTTGTACAATCCATTCGCTTCTTTACTGAAAAGAGTCCTTAAAAGACAAATACATACAATTGTCATGGCCTTTCACATGACGCGCAGTTTGATTCATTTAAATGGAATGATACAAATGACTATACCTCACGTTAAGGCTGTAGCTGCCGCAGTATGCGTCGCCAGTCTCCCATCACTCGGCCATGCCGCTGAACAGGACACCGTCGTCGTCACCGCTACCGGCTTCGAGCAGAAAATTCAGGACGCCCCCGCGTCGATATCTGTTATTACCAAGCAGCAAATTGAAGACAAAGCCTATCGCGATGTCACCGATGCGCTAAAAGATGTCCCTGGCGTCGTCGTCACCGGTGGCGGCAGCAGCAGCGATATCAGTATTCGCGGTATGGCTTCGCAATACACGTTGTTCCTGGTCAACGGCAAACGCATCAGCACACGCAGCACACGACCTAACAGCGATAACTCAGGGATTGAACAAGGCTGGTTACCGCCGCTGGAATCCATCGAGCGTATCGAAGTTATCCGTGGACCAATGTCATCGCTTTACGGCTCTGATGCGATGGGTGGCGTTATCAACGTCATCACCAAAAAAGTGTCGAATACCAAAGCCTGGACCGGCTCCTTACATGGCGATGCCACTTTCCAGGAAGACAGGGATTCCGGTGATATTTACCAGACGAATGCCTATGCGTCCGGGCCGCTGATTGACGGGTTACTCGGTGCGAAGGTGACCGGATTATTCTCTCATCGTGCCGAAGATGAAATCCTCAATGGCTACAATGAACAGCGTATGCGTAATGGGGGTTTAACCCTCAACTTCACGCCGGATGATAAAAACGACATCGACTTCGATTACGCACGTGAACTGCAGGATCGTGACAGTACGCCGGGCAAATCCAGGGCTGAAGAAATCTGCCGCAACGGAAGCTGTAAGCCCAACAGTAAAAGCGAAAGCAAGTATGTGCACACCACATATTCACTCACCCATAGCGGCTATTACGACGACTTCAACTCCACCAGCTATATCCAGCAGGAAGAGACCGACAACCCTGGTCGCCAGATGAAGTCCTACAACACCATCTTTAACAATCAGAACCAGATTTTCCTCGGGGCGCACACCCTGACAGTGGGTGGACAGTACCGTTATGAGAAACTGCGCGATAACGGCAATCAGTTGCAAGCTGCCGATGGGCTGAACAAACTGACCCGCTGGAGCTGGGCGCTGTTTGCTGAAGATGAATGGGCTATTACCGATACCTTCGCGCTGACCGGCGGTCTGCGTATGGATAAAGATGAAAACTACGGCGACAACTGGACACCACGCGGTTACGGCGTCTGGCATCTGAGCGATCAATGGACCTTGAAAGGTGGCGTATCTGCGGGCTATCGCGCACCGGACCTGCGTCAGTCTTCTGCAAGTTGGGGGCAGGTCACCGGCGGCGGTCGTCTGAACGGGATCATTGTCGGCAACCCGGATCTGAAGCCAGAGAAAAGCCTGAGCGAGGAGATCGGGTTATTGTGGGATAACGGCAACGACCTCAACGCGGGCGTGACGCTGTTCAATACCGACTTCAAAAACAAAATTACCGAAGTGCGTCGCTGTAACAGCAGTTCCGACCCGGCCTGCACCATTGGTGGCACCCATTATGATTTCGTCAGCGATCGTGTGAACGTCGATAAAGCCAATATGCGCGGCGTAGAATCCACCTTCGGCTGGAAAATCACCTCCGACGTCAACTGGACGGCGAACTACACCTATACGGAATCTGAGCAGAAAAGCGGTCAGTTCTCCGGTCAGCCATTAAACAAAATGCCAAAGCATATGTTTAACACCACCCTGGACTGGCAGGCAACGCAGGATCTCGGTTTCTGGAGCCGTCTGAATCTGCGCGGTAAAACGTCAGAGTACCTGAGCCGTACCTCCATGGCACAAGGTACGCCATCGTATACGCAGGTCGATGTTGGTTTACGTTACTATGCTACCAAGGATCTGCTGATGACCGCCGGCGTGTATAACGTGCTGGATAAGCAAATCGATTATGACACCTACGACACCGTTCTCGATGGCCGTCGTTACACGGTTGGCCTGACTTACAGCTTCTAAGTCTGGCGCAATAAAAAAACCCCGGCAAGGTGAATGCCTAATGCCTGTTAGTTAAGCATGTATGGAGAACATTTTATTCCGCTACGGGGTTCCGTTCACCTCAGCGGTATCACTTCTCTGAATCACAGATACCCGTGAACGTGCAAGGGAGGCTCACCGCCGCCTCCCTTGCATCCCAGGCTCCCGGCGGGAAAATCGTCGCTGCGCGATTCATTCGTCTTATGCCGTCTGCCTGTCGGGTCGGGGCCGAGCCTGCGTCCCTGCAGGCCATCCCCTCTGCCCGCATCCCTGCGGGCAGACCCGGTCAGCCGTCAACGACTCATCGATTTTCAGCCGGACCGGAGTCATCGCTTCAACGCTCTGACTTCCAGTTAAATCTGTTTTGCTGTTCAGACCAAAAAACGCAGATGGTGAAGTGTGGGCTGGTCCGGCTGAAAATTGCCAACGTGTTTCCGTAAGGCCGGGAGAGCCAG
>NZ_SZWW01000019.1:0-4195 GCF_005280955.1 Citrobacter sp. wls717 | reverse complement strand
GTCTGTACGAAATGAAACCTGCCGGATGCGGCATCCCGCCTTATCCGGCCTGCCAAAGCGCATCAGGCAACCCCCTTGCCTCCATAAGACAAGCCATCCTGCGGCATATGCGGTAAACTAAGCGCGATTTTGCATCAGGAAAGCGTCTATGAATCACTCCCTTAAAGCCTGGAACACCTTCGGTATCGATCAACAAGCTAATGAGCTTGTCTGCGCCGAAAATGAGCAACAACTGCTGAATGCCTGGCAATCAGCGAATGCATCACATCATCCAGTACTGATCCTGGGCGAGGGGAGTAACGTCCTGTTTCTCGATACCTTCCATGGAACGGTGATCGTCAATCGAATCAAGGGCATTGAGATTACAGAACAACCTGAGGCGTGGCACCTGCACGTCGGTGCCGGTGAGAACTGGCATCATCTGGTACAGCACACGCTGCAAGAAGGTATGCCTGGACTGGAAAATCTGGCACTCATTCCCGGATGTGTCGGTTCATCGCCCATTCAGAATATTGGTGCTTATGGTGTGGAGCTGCAGCGTGTCTGTGAATATGTGGACTGCGTTGAACTGTCAACCGGTAAACATCTACGCGTCAGCGCCGCGGAATGTCGTTTTGGTTACCGTGACAGCATCTTCAAGCATGAATATCAGGATCGTTTCGCAATCGTTGCCGTTGGTTTGCGCTTGCCTAAACAGTGGCAGCCCGTTCTCACTTACGGTGACCTGACGCGTCTGGATCCTACAACCGTGACGCCTCAGCAGGTTTTTGATTCTGTCTGTCATATGCGCACAACAAAGCTGCCTGACCCGAAAGTTAACGGTAATGCCGGTAGCTTCTTTAAAAACCCGGTTGTTACAGCGCACGTTGCGCAGGAACTGTTGGCCAAATTCCCGACTGCGCCTCATTACCCGCAGGTAGATGGTTCAGTAAAACTGGCTGCCGGCTGGCTTATCGATCAATGCCAGCTAAAAGGCATGCGTATTGGTGGGGCAGCGGTACATCAGCAGCAAGCACTGGTACTGATTAATGCAGACCGTGCGACCAGTCAGGATGTGGTACAACTAGCGCATCATGTACGCCAAAAAGTCGGTGAGAAATTCAATGTCTGGCTCGAACCCGAGGTCAGATTTATTGGCCCACAGGGTGAAGTGAATGCTGTGGAGATCATCGCATGAAAGATAATACCGTCCCCCTGACGCTTATTTCCTTGTTAGCCGACGGCGAATTTCATTCTGGTGAGCAGCTTGGTGAACAGCTGGGAATGAGCCGTGCGGCAATCAATAAGCATGTTCAGACGCTACGCGACTGGGGCGTTGATGTCTTTACTGTTCCCGGTAAAGGATACAGCTTACCTGAGCCTATCCAGTTATTAGACTCATCACTGATTCATTCTCAGTTGGATGGAGGGAATATCACGGTTCTGCCGGTTATCGACTCAACCAACCAGTACCTGATGGACCGTATTGGTCAACTGGAGTCAGGGGATGCCTGCGTCGCTGAGTATCAGCAGGCCGGTCGTGGTCGCCGCGGACGTAAGTGGTTCTCACCGTTTGGCGCCAATCTGTATCTCTCAATGTTCTGGCGACTGGAGCAAGGACCGGCAGCCGCAATTGGTCTGAGTCTGGTGATTGGTATTGTCATGGCGGAGGTTTTACGCGATTTGGGGGCGGATAAAGTTCGCGTGAAATGGCCGAACGATCTCTATCTGCTCGATCGTAAACTGGCCGGAATTCTGGTTGAACTCACCGGTAAGACGGGCGATGCCGCGCAAATTGTTATCGGTGCGGGTATTAATATGTCCATGCGCCGGGTAGAAGAGAATGTCGTTAATCAGGGCTGGATTAATCTCCAGGAAGCGGGAATTAACATTGACCGCAATACCCTTGCTGCCCGACTAATCCGCGAGCTGCGCGCTGCGTTGGTATTGTTTGAGCATGAGGGCTTAGCGCCGTATTTGTCCCGCTGGAAGACGCTGGACAACTTTATCGACCGCCCGGTAAAACTCATTATTGGCGATAAAGAAATATTTGGGATATCTCGTGGAATAGATGCACAAGGTGCATTATTGCTCGAACAAAATGGCGTGATAAAACCCTGGATGGGCGGAGAAATATCGCTCAGAAGCGCTGAATAATAACAAGGGGAGCTGCGGCTCCCCTTGTTAATTTATTTGCGTAGTCTGACCTCTTCAACAGCATGATTGGCGCTTTTGGTCATGATTAAGCTGGCACGCTCACGCGTTGGTAAAATATTTTGCTTTAAATTCAGCCAGTTAATCTCTTTCCATAACGAAGTGGCCGTGTTGATTGCCTCGTCTTCCGACAATTTCGCATAATTATGGAAATAAGAGTCTGGGTTGGTAAATGCTCCTTCGCGGAATTTCAGGAAGCGGTTGATATACCACGTCTGGAGTAATTCCTCTGGTGCATCAACATAAATAGAAAAGTCGACAAAATCAGAAACAAATACATGATGTGGATCGTGAGGATAATCCATCCCGCTCTGTAATACATTAAGCCCTTCAAGTATTAATATGTCGGGTTGGGCAACAGTTTTGTCGCCATCAGGGATCACATCATAGATAAGATGGGAGTATACCGGTGCCGTGACGTTGGGTACGCCTGACTTCAAATCGGAAACGAATTTAACCAGGCGGTGCATATCATAGGACTGAGGGAAGCCTTTCTTCTTCATGAGTCCACGATCTTTCAACACCTGATTGGGATGAAGAAAACCGTCGGTCGTAATCAATTCAACCTTACGATGCTCAGGCCAGCGACTCAACAGTGCCTGCAAAACACGTGCTGTGGTGCTTTTGCCAACGGCGACGCTGCCAGCAATGCTGATAATATAAGGAATACGCTCGCCGTTAGTGCCTAAAAATTGCTCCAGCACCGCCTGACGTCGCAGGTTCGAACTGATGTAAAAATTTAGCAAACGCGATAGAGGCAAATAAATTTCGGCAACTTCTTCCAGCGACAAGTCTTCGTTAATGCCTTTCAGACGAGCAATCTCTTCCTCGGTCAGGGTCATTGGCACGGAATCACGAAGCGCAGCCCACTGGTTGCGATCAAACTGTAGGTAAGGCGACGTTAACGCTTGCTCTTTTATACTCATACGCATGGTCTGGCTGTCATTGCTATATCAGGTCTGCGGTAAAAAAACGAAATCATCCCCGGCACGCAATGGCACGCACATTTCAGTTAATTTGGACAATGGGCAGGAGGGTAACACCAGATGAGGGGGAATAATAAGAAAAAATCATCCCCTGAAAAGCAATGTGACGGCAATTCCAGATGTATAAAGAGGTACTTTCTCTCTATGGATAAGTGCATGGCGGCGAAAAACTTGCCTTTGGAAGGGCGCGCGCCGTTGGAAATTTGTCCAATCATACGAAGAAATAGATTATTTATCGGACGTATAGTGCAAAATGTGAGCGATAGAACATTTTATGCAATTTTTTAGTTGCATGAGTGCGCAGGTCTCCATAAAATGCGCGCTACTTGATGCCGACTTAGCTCAGTAGGTAGAGCAACTGACTTGTAATCAGTAGGTCACCAGTTCGATTCCGGTAGTCGGCACCATCAAGTCCGGTGGGGTTCCCGAGCGGCCAAAGGGAGCAGACTGTAAATCTGCCGTCACAGACTTCGAAGGTTCGAATCCTTCCCCCACCACCACTTTCTGGCAGCGTTATCGCCGCCTGAGTTGGTTAAAAAATTAATCAGCTCGAACATAAAAGAGAGAAATCTCTTTTTTGTTACAGAAAGAACTGGGTAGCCGAGTTTCAGGATGCGGGCATCGTATAATGGCTATTACCTCAGCCTTCCAAGCTGATGATGCGGGTTCGATTCCCGCTGCCCGCTCCAGACGTGCTGATATGGCTCAGTTGGTAGAGCGCACCCTTGGTAAGGGTGAGGTCCCCAGTTCGACTCTGGGTATCAGCACCACTTCACTTCTCCTTCCCGTTTCTCTCTGTTTACTTTTAAAAGCATTCAACAGCTCAGGTATATTGCCTGGTTGATGTGGTGATATCACCGATTTATCCGTGTCTTAGAGGGACAATCGATGTCTAAAGAAAAATTTGAACGTACTAAACCGCACGTTAACGTCGGTACTATCGGCCACGTTGACCATGGTAAAACAACGCTGACCGCTGCAATCACTACCGTACTGGCTAAAACCTACGGCGGTGC
>NZ_SZWW01000018.1:0-2536 GCF_005280955.1 Citrobacter sp. wls717 | reverse complement strand
TGGACTCAAGTCGATAGTTACCGAAAAGGCGCAGCGGTCGGGCTGAACGGGGGGATCATGCACACAGCCCAGCTTGGAGCGAACAACCTACATCGAACTGAGATGCCTACAGTGTGAGCTATGAGAAAGCGCCACACTTCCCGTAAGGGAAAAAGGCGGACAGGTATCCGGTAAGCGACAAGGTTGGAACAGGAGAGCGCATGAGGGAGCTGCCAGGGGGAAACTCTTGGTATCTTTATAGTCCTGTCGGGTTTCGCCACCACTGATTTGAGCGTCAGATTCTGTGATGCTTGTCAGGGGGGCGGAGCCTATGGAAAACCGGCAACGCCGTGGCCTCTTCTACTGCCTCTCATTGACTCTCCTTTGATGTGCCTGTTCCCTCCGCTCGCCGCAGCCGAACGACCGAGCGCAGCGAGTCAGTGAGCGAGGAAGCGGGATATCTTCGGGCTTTTCCTCGGCACCGTACGCGCCATAGCTGCATTTTTTAATACTATGCAGGATAGGGCTAGCGCCGCAAAGTGACATCCTCTGACGTTCTCTGATTACAAAAGTTAAAGCAGCGGACAGGATGTGCATTTGTAATACCGCGCACACGCGGCACCACAAATGCCTTTTGTCAGGGCTTGCCGCCCCGACACCCTGCCAGCGCCTCACGACCCCGCAATAAATTGCGTGCCCGTTCACCGCTTCTTTCCGTCGTTTGCTGTGGTGTGTTTAAAGTACATGGGAATCGTAGGTCTTCTGTAGGTAACGTGTAGGTGAACTGTAAGTAAAGTGTGGGTGCTGGTTGCTGGCGTGTAGGTGGACTGCAGGTAAAGTGTGAGTACTGCGTCTGCTCTCCGTTTTTTCTTTCAGGTATCAGGCACGACGGCGATGTATACACGGGGTGATACATGCGCGGTGCCAAAGGGTTCCCCTTTGAAACCTGTTGTGGTTCTACGAACCACGGAAGAAAACTGCCTGAAAAAGTCCTTTTCCGGCACATCTGGTGTGAAACCGCCCGCCAGTCACTCTCATGCATAGCCATTCAGCCACGCCAGAATCATCAGGGCCGTTTTTTCTCGATATGGGTATAGAAAGGTGCCGGAAACACGCAGCAGGCCGCAGAAATGCACTGAGGGCCTCTCTGGGGGTGCGGGCAACGGGTGTTATGTTAAATGACCTCTTCATTTCTATTCATTTACTATGAACTTCGATGAAGCTTGCAGTTTTTTTTGTAGTGAAAAGTGCGGTTGTCACTTGCATCTTGGCTTAAAGAACATTATATAAGGGGTGAGGTATATAAAAAATTATATTTTTTTGTTGCCTCTTTCTAAGGCGTGCGTATAATGCCGCACCCTGTAAACGCTCGAATATTTTTTGAGCTGCATCTACTTTTTTACACTCGCAGGACTTATGAGGGGAAATATGCTTCACCGTGTAAGTGAACCGTACGAACTCTTTGCTAAGGACGCTGTTGAGCTAAATATGATTTCACTGAAGTCCAAGCTGATCATTATTCTTACGGAGTTGATCCGTGAGCAGGGGTGGTCACAACGTGTCGCAGCAGAGAAGCTAGGTGTCAGTCAGCCAAGAGTCAGTAATCTTATGAACGGTCAATTTTCAAAATTCGCCATCGATACACTATTGGAGATCTTGTGCCGCATTGGATTCGTTATGGATGTTTCATTTCGACCTCACGACAAAGAGAGTCCAATTGACGTGAAAGTGAAAAAAGCAGTGCTGTGAACACTGCTTTGGTTACCGTCTGATTTATCAGAAGTCTTTTGGAAGCATCTTATACCTTAGCTTGATTGTATCCTCCTCGGACTTTGGTGTGCCATCTGACGTTTTTGAGAATGCATGTAGTACGTAGACTGCTTTTTTACCTACTACGTAAACCATCCGGTAAGCTGGTTTACCATTCTTCACCCACTCGATAACACCTTGTCCGAGGCCATTCATCGCCTTGGTCTTCCGCAAAGGTGACAAGCCATATTGTAAACGGTTTATCTCCACTGCTACTTCATCTTCAAGACTCTTTGGGAACACTTTTTGGCCGGTTAGGCTTTTTTGTGAACCCCCAACATATACTACTGGTTTCATGAACACCTCCTATCAGTGTCGTCGTCGATTCAAAGCGCACATACGCATTTCCTCTGTTGGTTGCTATTACCTGCCCCTCTCTCCTTGAGACGGCAGAATTTCAACTCTGGAGTATAAAGTTTTTTCAGGATGTTCCGATAGTGCTTTTTTATATAAATTTTTGTATATCTTACCGATTGCTTGTTTTTTGAGCGATGTGTGTGTTTTTTGACTTGGTGGTTGTGGTTCTTGTAGGCGTTTCTTGACGGGGTGGCCTGAGAGATTTAGTCTGGTGCGGAAACAAAAAAACCACCCGGCAAGGTGGTTTTTTGAAGGTTCAGTAAACCGGCAAGTTTCTGAACCGAGGTAACTGGCTTGGAGGAGCGCAGTCGCCAAAACTTGTTCTTTCAGTTTAGCCCTATCCGGCGCATAACTTCAAGACTCTCTCCTCTAAATCAGTTACCAATGGCTG
>NZ_SZWW01000012.1:290-451 GCF_005280955.1 Citrobacter sp. wls717 | reverse complement strand
CACCAATGTGGGCCTTCATGCCAAAGTGCCACTGATTGCCTTTCTTGGTCTGATGCATCTCCGGATCGCGTTGCTGCTCTTTGTTCTTGGTCGAGCTGGGTGCCTCAATGATGGTGGCATCCACCAAAGTGCCTTGGGTCATCATGACGCCTGCTTCGGCC
>NZ_SZWW01000012.1:0-227 GCF_005280955.1 Citrobacter sp. wls717 | reverse complement strand
CCAGTTGATGCTGCTCCAGCAGGTGGCGGAAATTCATGATGGTGGTGCGGTCCGGCAAGGCGCTATCCAGGGATAACCGGGCAAACAGACGCATGGAGGCGATTTCGTACAGAGCATCTTCCATCGCGCCATCGCTCAGGTTGTACCAATGCTGCATGCAGTGAATGCGTAGCATGGTTTCCAGCGGATAAGGTCGCCGGCCATTACCAGCCTTGGGGTAAAACGGC
>NZ_SZWW01000011.1:0-128081 GCF_005280955.1 Citrobacter sp. wls717 | reverse complement strand
CAGACATCAGTTTCAGCTTGATTACAGATAACATCGACATGCTAAAGGCGTGTTGATAACAGAATTTGCCTGGCGGCTGTAGCGCGGTGGTCCCACCTGACCCCATGCCGAACTCAGAAGTGAAACGCCGTAGCGCCGATGGTAGTGTGGGGTCTCCCCATGCGAGAGTAGGGAACTGCCAGGCATCAAATAAAGTGAAGAAGCCCGTCCTGCCGGATGGGCTTTTTTGCGTCTGTGGTGAACACAGCCGTTGTTACCTGGATGTAGGCCTGATAAGCGCAGCGCATCAGGCACATTGCGGCACCGTGGTTATCTTCTTACCCATTGCATAACAAAATCAGCAAGTTGCTGTATATCATTAATATCTAATGATGGAACATCCACAGGTAACGGAACATCACTGGCAACCGCGATAACAAACTCATCCATCGCCAACTCTTCAGAACTATGCCCGCAGCCCTCGCGAAAAAGCAGGATCTTCGCAACAGGTTCATGCTTAAATCCCTCAACCAGTACCATATCCAACGTCGAAGCATCCATCCTGCTTACCAGATACGCTAAATCCAGTTCGGGTTCTTCCGGTGTTTCTACCATTAACGCCCAACGTTGCTGACTGGCGACCAGTGTTTGTGCCGCCCCTGCCTTGCGCAGCTCATAGCTATCTTTGCCGGGCTTGTCGATATCCATATTATGGTGAGTATGCTTAATCAATCCGGGTCTAATACCTCTGGCGCGCAGCTCAGGGATCAGTTTCTTTAGCAGCGTGGTTTTTCCCGTACCGCTCCATGCCGCAATGGCAAGTAATGGGATCATGATTTTTCCTGCCATTTTGCGAGTTCTTCAGGTGTGTTCACGTTTACGAATGCATCTTTATGATCGCTGAAATCGACGGCATGACCGCCAGCCTGACGCATAAAAATCATGACGCGTCGTTCACCTGACTGAAGATAATCCTGTAGCAAGGGCTGCAAGGAACGGTGCATCAGGGCAATGGTCGGGTGATCTCTTTCCCCATCATGCACCCAGACGATTGGTGCAGCTTTGCGCTGCTCTTTTAAACGAGAGACCAGATCGTGAGGAATATAGGGCATATCGCACGGGCAGAACAAAAACCAGTCTCCCGCTTGCTGCAGGAATACCGACAGCATCCCGGCCAGTGGGCCAGGGAAATCGGCCAGGGCATCGGGAATCACTTTCAGGCCGCTTTGTTGGTAGATATCCCGGTGGCGATTGGCATTAACGACTACGGTTTCGACCTGCAAAGCGAGGGTATCGGCTACATGCCGCCAAAGCGGTTTACCGTCCAGCTCAAGCAAACCTTTATCCGTTCCGCCCATCCGTCTGGCCTTACCGCCCGCCAGCACAACCCCTGTTATTGCACTATCCAGAATCACTGATATCGCCTCTTTTAATGTGGGATTGACCCTGCTAACGTATCCGTATTGAGCCTAAGGAGCACAACCATGAAATGTAAACGCCTGAATGAAGTTATTGAACTCCTCCAGCCAGCCTGGCAGAAAGAACCCGATCTTAACCTGATGCAATTTTTACAGAAACTGGCGCAAGAGTCAGGTTTTGACGGTGAACTGGCGGATTTAACTGATGACATTCTGATCTATCACCTGAAAATGCGTGACTCGGCGAAAGACGCCGTCATCCCAGGTATTCAGAAAGATTATGAAGAAGATTTTAAAACAGCCCTTCTCCGCGCACGTGGCGTAATTAAAGAGTAAAAGCTTGTAATCGCCGCCACCGAAAGCGCTGCGAAATGATATCCTGAATCATTCGTAGTATTTTCCGGATGATGGGATGAACGACAACGCTTTTACTTTCCAGACGCTACACCCGGATACCATCATGGATGCGCTGTTTGAGCAGGGGATCCGGGTGGACTCCGGGCTTACCCCGCTTAACAGCTATGAAAACCGTGTCTATCAGTTTCAGGACGAAGACCGCAGACGCTTTGTCGTTAAGTTTTATCGCCCTGAGCGTTGGTCTGTCGATCAGATCCAGGAAGAGCACCAGTTTGCTCTGGAACTGGTGAGCGATGAAGTGCCGGTTGCTGCGCCGCTGGTACTGAACGACCAAACACTGTTAAGCCATCAGGGTTTTCATTATGCGATCTTCCCAAGCGTCGGCGGGCGCCAGTTTGAGGCAGATAACATCGATCAGATGGAGGCGGTTGGGCGCTATCTGGGGCGTATGCACCAGACTGGCGGCAAGCGTAATTTCGCTTTCCGTCCCACGATTGGCCTTGAAGAGTATCTGACCGAACCGCGTAAACTGTTTGAACAGGCCCAACTTATTCCATCAGGGCAAAAAGCAGCCTTCCTGAAAGCAACGGATTCACTTATTACAGTAGTTTCCGAATGCTGGCATACGCGTTTTGCCACGTTACGCCTGCACGGTGATTGTCATGCCGGCAATATTCTGTGGCGTGACGGCCCAATGTTTGTCGATTTAGATGATGCCCGCAATGGTCCGGCTGTTCAGGATTTATGGATGCTCCTCAATGGTGATAAAGCTGAACAACGCATGCAGCTTGAAACCATTATCGAGGCTTATGAAGAGTTTAGTGAGTTCGACACGACAGAAATCGGACTGATCGAACCTTTACGTGCTATGCGTTTAGTTTATTATCTTGCGTGGCTGATTCGACGTTGGGGTGACCCTGCGTTTCCAAAAAACTTCCCGTGGTTAACCGGGGAAGATTACTGGCATCGTCAGACCGCAACTTTTATTGAGCAGGCAAAAATTCTGCAAGAGCCCCCCTTACAATTAACGCCAATGTATTAATCGGAGAAACTTGAACATGAAAAAAATATGGCTGGCGCTGGCTGGTATGGTTTTAGCTTTTAGCGCATCTGCGGCGCAGTTCCAGGATGGCAAACAATACATCACTCTGGAAAAGCCTGTTGCGGGTGAACCGCAAGTGTTGGAGTTCTTCTCCTTCTACTGCCCGCATTGCTACCAGTTTGAAGAAGTGCTTCATGTGTCTGATAACGTGAAGAAAAAACTGCCGGAAGGCACCAAGATGACCAAATACCACGTCGAGTTTCTTGGGCCTTTGGGTAAAGATCTGACGCAGGCCTGGGCTGTTGCTATGGCACTTGGCGTTGAAGATAAGGTCACTGTTCCGCTGTTTGAAGGGGTTCAGAAAACCCAGACCGTTCAGTCTGTTGCAGATATCCGTAAAGTGTTTGTCGACGCGGGTATTAAAGGTGAAGACTACGATGCGGCATGGAACAGCTTTGTGGTGAAATCACTCGTGGCGCAGCAGGAAAAAGCGGCGGCTGATTTACAGCTGCAGGGCGTTCCGGCGATGTTCGTGAATGGTAAATACCAGGTAAACCCGCAAGGCATGGATACCAGCAGCATGGATATCTTTGTACAGCAGTATGCGGATACCGTGAAATTCCTGGTTAGTCAGAAGTAAAAGCGAAAGCCGGTCATTGACCGGCTTTTTTGTTTGTGGCTTTAATCGCATCTATTTGCGCGTCTTTCTCGCTCCAGAGCGTATTCAACCATAGCTGAAACCGACGCTTGAAACCTTTATCGTTCACGTAATCACCGTGCAACTCTTCTTGAATTTGCTCCAGGTTCACCCGTACGACAATACGCGTTAATTTGCCGCTCAGCATATCGTAGAAAGGGCGGCTGCTATTTTCCGGGTAGCACAACGTGACGTTCAGCAACTTATCAAACTGCGACCCCAGCACATTCAATGCCATAGCGATACCGGCCGCCTTAGGTGGGAGCAGGTTTTGATAGGGGGAGCGGGTTTGCTCACGTTTCTCGTTAGTAAAGCGTGAACCTTCGACAAAATTCACGATAGTTGTCGGGTGTACGCGAAACTTCTCGCAGGAACGACGCGTTGTTTCCACATCTTTACCGCGCCGTTCCGGGTGACGGAGCAGATAGCCGCGTGAATAACGTTTCATAAACGGCATATCCAGCGCCCAGCAGGCCAGGCCAATAAACGGCACCCAGGCCAGCTGTTGTTTGAGAAAATATTTATTCATCGGGATGTGCTTACGGAACAGAACGCAAAGCACAACGATATCGGCCCAGCTGTAATGATTACAAATGAGCAGATACCAGTTTTTTTTGCTAAGACCTTCCAGCCCTTCGACGTCCCACTTCAATCGTGGATTGAGGTGTAGAAGTAGCGCCAGACCTTCACACCAGCAATACATCATGAAATTACAGAAGATGGAAACCTTGCGCCAAACGACAGGAACAGGCAAAAGGAGTTTTACAACCCCGGCAAGGATGATCGGCACAGAACAAAAAATCGTGACCAATATGGTCAATACGATACTCAGCAACAGCGTTATCGCAGCGAGTATTCTTGTCATAATTAAATTATTCAAAAGGTTAGCCATAGACAGTGCGCTAAAGAGGCGCAAGGGGCTAATTTTATCAGAAAACGAACCAAATGATGGATCTTCCCTGAATAGAAAAAAAAGGAATATCTATCCACATCAGGAGACAAGCGATAAAAATGGAATAAAATGCTGCAAGTTTCTTTAATTAACTGAAATATAGGAAAAAATGTAATTGATCAATAATTAACGTGCTATATTTAAAGCGCTGAAAATTATTTATTCACAAAGTTATCCACAATTTGATTTGCGATCAAAGCAGAAGAACTGCAAAAGTTTTTCAACAAAAACGGCGAAAAACTCATGTTTTCATCCCGTCTGTGGCATCCTTTACCCATAATCTGATAAACAGGCACGGACATTATGGTTCAGATCCCAGAAAACCCACTTATCCTTGTAGATGGCTCATCTTACCTTTATCGCGCATATCACGCGTTTCCGCCGCTGACTAACAGCGCAGGAGAACCTACTGGTGCGATGTACGGTGTTCTCAACATGTTGCGTAGCTTGATTCTACAATATCAGCCGACCCATGCTGCTGTGGTATTCGACGCTAAGGGTAAAACCTTCCGTGATGAATTATTCGAGCATTACAAGTCACATCGCCCGCCAATGCCTGACGATCTGCGCGCGCAGATTGAACCTCTGCATGCGATGGTAAAAGCGATGGGGCTGCCATTACTGGCTGTTTCAGGCGTGGAAGCCGATGATGTTATCGGTACGCTGGCGCGTGAAGCGGAAAAGGTTGGTCGTCCGGTGTTGATCAGTACCGGTGATAAAGATATGGCTCAGCTGGTGACACCGAACATCACCCTGATCAACACCATGACCAATACGATCCTCGGCCCGGATGAAGTGGTGAATAAGTACGGTGTGCCACCTGAGCTGATCATTGATTTCCTGGCGCTGATGGGCGACTCCTCCGATAACATTCCAGGCGTTCCTGGCGTGGGTGAAAAAACGGCTCAGGCTCTGCTCCAGGGGCTGGGTGGGCTGGATACCCTTTATGCTGAATCTGACAAAATTGCGGGGCTGACTTTCCGTGGTGCGAAAACCATGGCGGGCAAGCTTGAGCAAAATAAAGAGGTGGCGTACCTCTCTTATCAATTAGCGACCATTAAAACAGATGTTGAGCTGGAGTTAACCTGCGAGCAACTGGAAGTGAAGCAGCCCGCAACAGATGAACTGCTTGGTCTGTTTAAACAGTACGAATTTAAGCGTTGGGTTGCAGACGTAGAATCCGGTAAATGGCTACAGGCGAAAGGAACGAAGCCAGCGGCTAAACCGCAGGAAACAATCGTCGTCGAGGCTACGCCGGAAGAACCTGCGACGGCTCTTTCCTACGATAATTACGTGACGATTCTGGATGAAGCGACGCTGGAAGAGTGGATCGCGAAGCTGAAAAAAGCGCCCGTCTTCGCCTTTGATACAGAAACTGACAGCCTGGACAATATCTCTGCGAATCTGGTTGGACTGTCTTTTGCCATTGAACCGGGCGTGGCGGTGTATGTTCCTGTTGCCCATGACTACCTGGACGCCCCCGATCAGATCGCGCGCGACCGTGCGCTGGCGCTGCTAAAGCCGCTGCTGGAAGATGAGAACGCGCACAAAGTCGGGCAAAACCTGAAGTACGATCGCGGTATCCTGGCGAATTATGGCATCGAGCTGCGCGGCATCACCTTTGACACCATGCTCGAGTCCTACATTCTTAACAGCGTTGCTGGACGACACGATATGGACAGCCTGTCCGATCGCTGGCTGAAACATAAAACCATCACCTTTGAAGAGATCGCCGGAAAAGGCAAAAACCAGCTGACCTTTAACCAGATAGCGCTGGAAGAGGCCGGTCGTTACGCTGCGGAAGACGCCGACGTTACGCTACAGTTGCATCTGAAGATGTGGCCAGAATTGCAGCAGCATAAAGGGCCGCTGAACGTCTTTGAAAATATTGATATGCCGCTGGTGCCGGTTTTGTCTCGCGTTGAGCGCAACGGTGTGAAAATCGATCCGGCTGTTCTGCACAAGCATTCAGAAGAGCTGACGCTGCGTTTGAACGAGCTGGAGCAAAAAGCGCACGAGATTGCCGGCGAAGCGTTTAACCTCTCTTCCACCAAGCAACTGCAAACCATCCTGTTTGAAAAGCAGGGCATTAAGCCGCTGAAGAAAACGCCTGGCGGCGCACCATCAACGTCGGAAGAGGTACTGGAAGAGCTTGCGTTGGATTACCCATTGCCGAAAGTGATCCTGGAATATCGCGGGTTAGCAAAACTGAAGTCGACCTATACGGACAAGCTTCCGTTGATGATTAACAAGAAAACCGGGCGCGTACATACCTCCTATCATCAGGCTGTTACCGCGACCGGGCGCTTGTCTTCAACGGATCCGAACCTGCAAAACATCCCGGTACGTAATGACGAAGGTCGTCGTATTCGCCAGGCGTTTATTGCGCCGGAAGACTACGTGATTGTTTCCGCGGACTACTCGCAGATTGAACTGCGTATCATGGCGCACCTCTCGCGTGATAAAGGCTTACTTACCGCATTTGCCGAAGGGAAAGATATTCACCGCGCAACGGCTGCTGAAGTCTTTGGCTTACCGCTGGATTCAGTAACTAACGAACAACGCCGCAGCGCGAAAGCTATCAACTTCGGTCTGATCTACGGGATGAGCGCCTTTGGTCTTGCTCGCCAGTTAAATATTCCGCGCAAGGAAGCACAGAAGTACATGGATCTCTACTTCGAACGCTATCCTGGCGTGCTGGAATATATGGAACGCACGCGTGCACAGGCAAAAGAGCAGGGTTACGTTGAAACGCTGGAAGGTCGTCGCCTCTATTTGCCGGATATTAAATCCAGTAATGGCGCTCGTCGTGCGGGTGCTGAACGTGCCGCAATCAACGCCCCGATGCAAGGTACTGCCGCAGACATTATTAAGCGAGCCATGATAGCCGTAGACGGATGGCTGCAAACCGAGCAACCGCGCGTGAGCATGATCATGCAGGTTCACGATGAACTGGTGTTTGAAGTGCACAAAGATGACCTGGAAAGTGTGTCGAAAAAGATCCATCAACTGATGGAAAACGAGACCCAGATTGACGTGCCGTTATTAGTGGAAGTCGGTAGTGGTGAAAACTGGGATCAGGCGCACTAAGGGGTGACTGAATAACGGCCTTTTTTCGTAACTAAGCAACATAAGATAGAACTTTTTGTGATGTCCATTAGAATTCCCTATGTAAGGAATGAAAAAAAATTACAAAAAGTGCTTTCTGAGCTGCTCAAAAAAGAGTAAAGTTATTCTCGTAGGGTACAGAGGTAAGATGTTCTATCTTTCAGACCTTTTACTTCACGTAATCGGATTTGGCTGAATATTTTAGCCGCCCCAGTCAGTAATGACTGGGGCGTTTTTTATTGTGCGCAAGAAAAGTTTCGCTCACGCCGTAGGCCGGATAAGACGCGCAGCGGCGCCATCCGGCATAGCGGGGGATTATTCCCCGTCCTGAATCTCTTCAACCGGTGCCAGTTCACTAAACCAGCTATCCAGCTTCTGACGCAGTTTGTCTACGCCCATTTTTTTCAGTGATGAAAAGGCTTCTACCTGCACATCACCATTAAATGCCAGCACGGCTTCACGTACCATATTCAGTTGAGCTTTGCGCGCGCCGCTGGCCAGTTTGTCTGCTTTGGTCAGCAGCACCAGAACCTGAACGTTGCTCTCTACCGCCCATAGGATCATCTGCTGGTCCAGATCTTTAAGCGGGTGACGAATATCCATTAACACGACCAGGCCTTGCAGGCTCTGACGTTTTTCCAGATATTCCGCCAGTGCGCGCTGCCATTTGCGTTTCATCTCTTCCGGCACTTCGGCGTAACCGTACCCCGGCAGGTCAACCAGGCGTTTGCCGTCAACGACTTCAAACAGGTTGATGAGCTGAGTACGACCCGGTGTTTTAGATGTACGCGCCAGACTCTTTTGATTAGTCAGGGTATTTAGCGCACTGGATTTGCCTGCGTTGGAACGGCCAGCAAAAGCCACTTCGATTCCGGTATCGGAAGGTAAGTGGCGAATATCAGGCGCACTCATCACAAAATGCGTCTGTTGATAATTCAAGTTAGTCAAAGCGGTCCTCTCCATCAATCAAGGCTTTGCAGCGATTATACCTGAACACCAGCAAAAGGCTGGTTTTTCGACGCGTAGCCAGTGTAAGCAAAAACCACTCACTTTGTGAGACATTGCCGATAGTATCTATACGAGATGACAGGGTAAAAAATGACATGGCCTAAATAAATCATATGGTTACGGTTAGGCAGTATTCTTAAAATCCGAAATTGTTACCTTGGTTACTTGTACGTTTAAGCCAAAACGGTAAAGTAGTGCCCATAGCGAGGAAGCTGACAGGATAGACGACTCAGGATGAGGGTCAGGAGCGCCAGGAGGCGAAGACACAGGATTGTCAGGAAGACAAACGTCCGGAGACGTTAGTAAAAGGAAATGGAAACAACACGGAATGTTTCAGGCTAAGGGAAAAACAGGGTGTGTTGATAGCCAACAGGGATAGTAGAGCCCGTAAGGGTTGAGAGTCAGGAAAAAAGGCGACAGATTACTCTGTCGCCTTTTTTCTTTATTTCTGCTAGATTCCGGCGCAAATATATACTGAATAAAAACAGCCAAAGACGAATCATGATGAAACCAACTTCTACACCACGCGGTAAAGGTCCTGCAAAAGCGCGTCGTAAAACACGCGAAGAAATTAACCAGGAAGCTCGCGACCGTAAGCGCCAGAAAAAACACCGTGGCCATGCGGCGGGTAGCCGTGCGTCCGGAAGCGATGGCGCATCTGGTGGCGGAAAGCAAAATAAGCAACAAGATCCTCGTATTGGCAGTAAAACCCCCATTCCATTGGGCGTGACCGAAAAAGTCACCAAACAGCACAAACCGAAGAGTGAGAAACCTATGCTTTCACCACAGGCTGAGTTGGATTTACTGGAAACGGATGAGCGCCTGGATGCGCTGTTGGAACGTCTTGAAGCAGGAGAAACCCTGAGTGCGGAGGATCAGACCTGGGTTGATGCCAAGCTGGATCGCATTGATGAGCTGATGCAAAAGCTGGGTCTCTCTTACGATGACGAGGAAGACGAGGAAGAAGAAGAAAAACAGGAAGACATGATGCGCCTGCTGAAAGGCGGCAACTAACGGTTTTACACCGTGGGTCTTCCCGTCCTGCTTATAACCCTTCCGGTTATATGTTATCTGGTGTGGTTATTCGTTAAACTACAGCGGTTGTCGCGGCGACAGAAGTGGCTGCGCAACCGGCTTATTACTCGCACAGGGGTTAAGCCGGTACGCCGTACCCGCCAGAGACGCCATCGGAAGGAGTGAGCATGTCAGAGCAGCTAATAGACTGGGACCTGGCCCTGATCCAGAAATATAACTATTCCGGGCCACGATATACCTCGTACCCAACCGCGCTGGAGTTTTCTGAAGACTACGGCGCCGAGGCGTTTTTAAACGCTGTGGCGCGTTACCCTGAGCGTCCGCTCTCGTTGTACGTTCACATCCCGTTCTGCCATAAACTGTGTTACTTCTGCGGCTGCAACAAGGTTGTGACGCGTCAGCAGCATAAAGCCGATCAATACCTCGATGTGTTAGAACAAGAGATCATTCATCGCGCACCGCTGTTTGCCGGACGCCATGTCAGCCAACTGCACTGGGGCGGCGGCACGCCAACGTACCTGAATAAAGCGCAAATCAGCCGTTTGATGTCGTTGCTGCGTGGCAACTTCAACTTTAATGCGGACGCGGAAATCTCGATCGAAGTTGATCCACGTGAAATTGAGCTGGATGTACTCGATCACTTACGTGCTGAAGGTTTTAATCGCCTGAGCATGGGCGTACAGGATTTCAATAAAGAAGTTCAGCGTCTGGTTAACCGTGAGCAGGATGAAGAATTTATCTTTGCGCTGCTGAATCATGCGCGGGAGATTGGCTTTACCTCGACGAACATCGATCTGATTTATGGCCTGCCAAAGCAGACGCCGGAGAGCTTTGCCTTTACCCTGAAACGTGTGGCTGAGCTGAATCCAGACCGATTGAGCGTTTTTAACTACGCGCATTTGCCAACGCTGTTTGCTGCTCAGCGCAAAATCAAAGATGCTGACCTGCCCAGCGCGCAACAGAAGCTGGATATCCTGCAGGAGACCATCTCGTCACTGACCGAAACCGGTTATCAGTTCATTGGCATGGATCACTTTGCTCGCCCGGATGACGAACTGGCGGTTGCTCAACGCAAAGGTGTGCTGCATCGTAATTTCCAGGGGTATACCACCCAGGGGGATACCGATCTTTTGGGGATGGGCGTATCGGCCATCAGTATGATTGGCGACAACTACGCGCAGAACCAAAAAGAGCTGAAGCGCTATTATCAGCAGGTAGACGAGCAGGGGAACGCGTTATGGCGTGGAATTGCGCTGACTCGCGATGACTGTATTCGTCGGGATGTGATTAAGCTGCTGATCTGCAACTTCCGCCTCGACTATGCCGCCGTGGAACAGCAATGGGATCTGAATTTTGCTGACTATTTTGCCGAAGACCTGAAACTGCTGGCGCCGCTGGCGAAGGATGGGCTGGTGGATGTGAATGAGAAGGGGATTCAGGTTACGCCTAAGGGCCGCCTGCTGATTCGGAATATTTGCATGTGCTTTGATGCCTATCTGCGCCAGAAAGCGCGGATGCAGCAGTTCTCACGCGTCATTTAGCCGGGTTGCCCGGTGGCGCTGCGCTTACCGGGCCTACGAAATATCAATACGTAGGTCGGGTAAGCGCAGCGCCACCCGACAAACCCACTAGCTGAACAGTCCAACCAGCGCCGCGCACAGCACTGCGGCAACCGCAGTTTGTGGCGTATGGCTTTCGACCGCACCGCTCGACAGCAGATTAATCATTGATTCCAGCATGATGACTTCCCCCCGTTAGCCGGGCACGATCATACTTAACTCATCGGAACAGTAAAGCGCAAAATAGCAGCAATTTGCGCTCAATTATCAATCTTTACACAGCGACCGATCGTCACTCCATTCCGAGTTCTTTTAACTTACGCGTCAAGGTATTACGGCCCCAGCCGAGCAAACGCGCTGCTTCCTGTTTATGCCCCTGGGTATGACGCAGCGCGGTGGTCAACAGCGTGCGCTCCATCTCTGGTTGAGCTTCAGAAAGCAAGTTTTGATGACCGGAACGTAATGCCCGGTCTGCCCACTGCGCTAACAGCGTTGCCCAACTGTCCGGCTGCATAGTGGACGGCGCGTCTGGCACGCTGGTTTCAAAAAGCTCGGTCGGCAAGTCCTGAATCAATACTTCCTGTCCGGCAGCCATGACGGTTAACCAGCGGCAGGTGTTTTCAAGCTGGCGTACGTTGCCTGGCCAGGCCAGACGCGTAAGCGCTGCCTCGGTTTCGGGATGTAATTGCTTGGCTTCCACCCCCAGCTCGCGGGCCGCTTCCTGCAGGAAATGACGTGCCAGGCGAGGGATGTCTTCCCGACGTTCACGCAGCGGGGGCAAATGAACGCGAATGACATTCAGACGGTGGAATAAATCCTCACGGAATTTGCCTTCCTGTACGCGCAGTTCCAGATTCTGATGCGTGGCGGCGATGATGCGAACATCCACTTTCACCGGCGCATAACCGCCCACACGGTAAAACTGTCCATCGGCTAATACGCGCAATAAACGCGTTTGCACGTCCAGCGGCATATCGCCGATTTCGTCGAGGAACAGCGTACCACCGTCAGCCTGCTCAAAACGCCCCTGACGAATGGTATTTGCCCCGGTAAACGCCCCTTTCTCATGACCGAACAGTTCAGACTCGATCAAATCTTTCGGGATAGCCGCCATGTTCAGCGCGATAAACGGCGCTTTGACGCGTGGGCTGTGGCGGTGTAGGGCATGAGCGACCAGCTCTTTACCGGTCCCGGACTCTCCATTAATCAATACGCTGATTGAAGAACGTGAAAGCCGGCCAATAATGCGAAAAACATCCTGCATCGCCGGCGCTTCGCCAATGATGTCGGTCGTTGGACCGTGGATTTGTACATTACGCGGCTGCTGCTGTTCCTGATAATGACTGATGGCGCGTTCTACCAGCGCCACAGCTTCGTCAATATCAAAAGGTTTGGGCAGATAATCAAACGCCCCTTGCTGGTAGGCGCTGACGGCGGCATCCAGATCGGAATGCGCCGTCATTATGATGACCGGAAGCATCGGATGACGCTGTTTGATCTGTTTTAACAGGGTCAGACCATCCATACCCGGCATGCGAATGTCTGACAACAGCACGTCCGGTGTTTTGCTGGCCAGTGCATCCAGTACCTCTTTACCGCTTTCAAATGCGGTACAGCTCAGACCAGCTCCTGCGAGCGCACGTTCTAGCACCCAACGGATGGAACTATCGTCATCAACGACCCAGACTATTCCTCGTTGCATAAACGTCACCTTTATTTCCTGATAGGCAGGTAAACCGAGAACTCGGTATGACCCGGCCAACTGGTAAATTCAATTTTGCCGGAATGCTGATCAATTAAATTACGGGCGATGGATAATCCAAGGCCGGTACCGCCCTCGCGACCGCTGACCATTGGGTAGAACAGCGTGTCCTGCAAATGAGGGGGAATACCCGGGCCGTTATCCTCAACATCGATCCGCGCCGCCAGACGGTAACGCACGCCGTGCAGCGTGAGCTGAAACGCAGTGCGGGTACGCAGTACGATCTCGCCGCCTTCCGGCCCTAACGCTTGCAGGGCATTGCGCACGATATTCAGCAGAACCTGTTCTATCTGGTCCGGGTCGTGCAATAACTCAGGCAGGCTCGGATCGTAATCACGAATTAGCGTAACGTTTTCTGGCACTTCCATCGAAACCAGCGCCACCACACGCTCCGCCACTTTGTGAATACTTTCCGTGATATGCATGCCCGGTTGTTGCGGTCCTAACAGACGGTCGACCAGATTACGCAGGCGATCGGCCTGCTCAATAATAACTTTGGTATATTCGGTCAGCGCCGGGTCCGGGAGCGCTTTACTGAGAAGCTGCGCCGCGCCGCGTAAACCGCCCAACGGGTTTTTAATTTCATGCGCCAGACCGCGTACCAGATCGCGGGCGGCAATTTGCTGGGCATGCTGGAGCTGTTCCTGACTCAGACGGCGCTGGTTATCCATTGGCGCCATCTCCAGCAGGATAAGCCCATCAGGCAGCCTCTGGGCGGTCACAGAGAGGATATGCGAGTGGCTGTCTATCACCAGCGTCACTTCGTTATCCGTAAAGCCCTGACCAGCTTCCAGGCTCTCACGCATCAGTCCGATGTTTAACGAAAAATAACTCAACAGATCGGGCAGCGGTGTACCAAACAGTTTGCGGGAGCTTTGGGCGAGCAGTTGTTGCGCCGCCGGGTTGGCGTAATGTATCGACAGCTCATCGTCGACGAGTAAGATGCTATTGATTAAAGAATTGAGGATCTGCCCAGCATCGGGCAGCGTGCCGGTTGCCATTCAGCAGTCTCCTGAAAAGTGTTGCACCATTTTAGTGCATTATAGCTTTTTATGGATAAAAAGCGCGAGAAAGCAGGTTGTTAGTGGAGAAAAAAGCCCATCCAGAGATGGGCTAAAAGTTCCACGGCAACTAAAACCTTCGTCTTTCTCCCTACAGCTGTGTTGGCTGCTTTCGCTCACCCCAGTCACTTACTTATGTAAGCTCCCGGGGATTCACTCAATTGCCGCCTTGCTGTAGCAAGAAATCCATTGGTTATTACACCCTCTGCACGTTTTTATGTGAGAGTGTAAAAGTTAAATTAAACGCTGTAGTACAGCTCAAACTCTACCGGGTGCGGCGTCATGCGCACACGGTCATCTTCTTCACGACGCAGCGCAATGTACGCATCGATCGCTTCATTGGTGAACACGCCGCCTGCAGTCAGGAACTCGCGGTCCAGATCCAGTTCTTTCAGTGCTTCTTCCAGAGAACCTGCAACCTGTGGGATCTCCTTCGCTTCTTCAGGAGGCAGGTCGTACAGGTTTTTGTCCATCGCTTCACCCGGGTGGATCTTGTTCTTAATACCGTCAAGACCCGCCATCAGCAGCGCGGCGAAGCACAGGTACGGGTTAGCAGCCGGGTCCGGGAAGCGCACTTCGATACGACGCGCTTTCGGAGAAGCCACTACCGGAATACGGATAGAAGCAGAACGGTTACGGGCAGAGTAAGCCAGCATTACCGGCGCTTCGTAACCCGGGACCAGACGCTTGTAGGAGTTGGTGGTCGGGTTCGCCAGGGCGTTGATCGCTTTAGCGTGTTTGATAACGCCGCCGATGTAGTACAGCGCCTGCTCAGACAGACCCGCATATTTGTCACCGGAGAACAGGTTTACGCCGTTCTTGGACAGGGACATGTGGCAGTGCATGCCGGAACCGTTATCGCCAAACATTGGTTTTGGCATAAAGGTCGCGGTTTTACCGAAACGGTGAGCGACGTTGTGAACCACATATTTGTAGATCTGAATTTCGTCCGCTTTTTTGGTCATGGTGTTGAAGCGGGTCGCGATTTCGTTCTGACCAGCAGTCGCTACTTCGTGGTGATGCGCTTCAACGACCAGGCCCATTTCTTCCATGATCAGACACATGGTAGAACGGATGTCCTGAGAAGAATCTACCGGAGGAACCGGGAAGTAACCGCCTTTCACGCCCGGACGGTGACCTTTGTTACCACCTTCGTATTTGGTGGAGGAGTTCCATGCGCCCTCGATATCATCGATAGCCACGTGGGAACCGGAAATGGACGCGCCGAAACGGATGTCGTCAAACAGGAAGAACTCTGGCTCTGGCCCGAACAGAACGGTGTCTGCGATGCCGGTAGAACGCAGGTACTCTTCAGCGCGTTTAGCGATGGAGCGCGGATCGCGGTCGTAGCCCTGCAGCGTACCGGGTTCCAGGATATCACAACGGATGATCAGGGTGGACTCTTCATAGAACGGGTCAATGAGTGCAGTAGACGCATCTGGCATCAGAACCATGTCTGATTCGTTAATGCCTTTCCAGCCACCGATTGAGGAGCCGTCAAACATTTTGCCTTCTTCAAAGAATTCGGCATTTACCTGATGAGCAGGAATAGTGACGTGCTGTTCTTTACCTTTAGTATCAGTGAAGCGCAAATCAACAAACTTCACTTCGTGTTCGTTCAGCATCGTCAAAACGTGTTCAGCGGACATACTTACTCTCCCGGATTGGTCATGGTCGTCGTGGTAACGAAGTCTTCAATTCTGCAAAAAATTGGCCGTGTCGCCGTAAAAAAGATAAAGCGAAATCTGTGCCAACTTTTAAATTGCCCCTAAAAGGCGTTATCATGCGCACTATCGTGCAAAGGGGCTGCACCAAGAAGGATGTATTGCACCATTATAGTGCTTTAGTGTGAACATTAAGCACCATATTGGTGCAACACACCTCAGATTACCCCTTTTAACGCTCCGTGAATGTGATCACAAAGAAACTCTGCAATACTTGTTTGCGGAGGATGTTTGTGATCCTGTTTTGTACTGCGATTAATCCGTGTACAATAACGCGCTATTTCTAAAATGCCTGAGGCAAAGTTGTGATCGAAAATTTGCGTAACATCGCCATCATCGCGCACGTAGACCATGGTAAAACGACCCTGGTAGACAAGCTGCTCCAACAATCCGGTACGTTCGATGCACGTGCTGAAACCCAAGAGCGCGTGATGGACTCCAACGATTTGGAGAAAGAGCGTGGGATTACCATCCTCGCTAAAAACACCGCTATCAAATGGAATGACTACCGTATCAACATCGTTGACACCCCGGGGCACGCCGACTTCGGTGGTGAAGTTGAACGTGTAATGTCCATGGTCGACTCCGTGCTGCTGGTGGTGGATGCAATGGATGGTCCGATGCCGCAGACGCGCTTCGTGACCAAAAAAGCCTTTGCCCATGGCCTGAAGCCAATTGTTGTTATCAACAAAGTTGACCGTCCTGGCGCGCGCCCTGACTGGGTTGTTGATCAGGTATTCGACCTGTTCGTTAACCTCGACGCTACCGACGAACAACTGGACTTCCCGATCGTTTACGCTTCCGCGCTGAACGGTATCGCAGGTCTGGATCACGAAGATATGGCGGAAGACATGACTCCGCTGTATCAGACCATCGTTGATCGCGTACCGGCTCCGAACGTAGACCTTGACGGCCCGCTGCAGATGCAGATCTCTCAGCTGGACTACAACAACTACGTTGGCGTTATCGGTATCGGCCGCATCAAACGCGGTAAAGTTAAACCGAACCAGCAGATCACTATCATTGATAGCGAAGGCAAAACCCGCAACGGTAAAGTCGGTAAAGTTCTGACCCACCTGGGTCTGGAACGTATCGAGAGTGATATTGCCGAAGCAGGCGATATCATCGCGATCACCGGTCTGGGCGAACTGAACATCTCCGACACCATCTGCGACCCGCAGAATGTCGAAGCGCTGCCGGCTCTGTCCGTTGATGAACCGACCGTAACCATGTTCTTCTGCGTAAACACCTCTCCGTTCTGTGGTAAAGAAGGTAAATATGTTACCTCTCGTCAGATCCTTGACCGCCTGAACAAAGAGCTGGTGCACAACGTTGCGCTGCGCGTTGAAGAAACCGAAGATGCGGATGCGTTCCGTGTTTCCGGTCGTGGTGAGCTGCACCTGTCTGTTCTGATCGAAAACATGCGTCGTGAAGGTTTCGAAATGGCGGTTTCCCGTCCGAAAGTTATCTTCCGCGAAATCGATGGCCGTAAACAAGAGCCGTTCGAAAACGTAACGCTGGACGTTGAAGAGCAGCATCAGGGTTCTGTGATGCAGGCTCTGGGTGAGCGTAAAGGCGATCTGAAAAACATGAATCCAGATGGCAAAGGCCGCGTACGTCTTGACTACGTGATCCCAAGCCGTGGTCTGATCGGCTTCCGTTCAGAATTCATGACCATGACCTCCGGTACCGGTCTGCTGTATTCCACCTTCAGCCACTACGACGACGTTCGTGCGGGTGATGTGGGTCAGCGTCAGAACGGCGTACTGATCTCCAACGGCCAGGGTAAAGCAGTTGCGTTCGCACTGTTCAGCCTGCAGGACCGCGGTAAGCTGTTCCTGGGTCACGGTGCTGAAGTTTACGAAGGCCAGATCATCGGTATTCACAGCCGCTCTAACGACCTGACCGTAAACTGCCTGACCGGTAAGAAACTGACCAACATGCGTGCGTCCGGTACTGACGAAGCAACGGTTCTGGTTCCGCCGGTTAAGATGACTCTGGAGCAGGCTCTGGAATTCATCGATGACGACGAACTGGTAGAAGTGACTCCAACCTCTATCCGTATCCGTAAGCGTCACCTGACTGAAAACGATCGTCGCCGTGCAATGCGTGGCGCGAAAGAAGAGTAATTAACGCTCTTTCTCAGGTAAGCATAAAAAAGCCGCTGGTTATCAGCGGCTTTTTATTATCTCGGGAGTATCAGAAGAAATACTTTGCCCCAATACGAATCTGATTTTGCTCGCGATGATAAGGTTCCACATTGCGATCTAACCAGCGTAACTCCAGATAGGGTAGCCAGTGTTCATTGATACGATACTTAAAGGTATTTGTAATTTCCCAGTGATGATCTTTTCCGTTACTGCTGTTGAAGTCATTAACTCGTATAAAATAGTGCGGCTCAAAGGTATAGGAAAACTTATCGGTGATAGTAAAATTCCAGTAGTTACCTATTTCATAGGTATCGTTATTATCCTGATCACCGTTTAGATCGGTTGAACTGTAGTTATTATGGTTATAACGATTACGCACGGTAAGATTAAACCACGGGGTAAATTTATAGTTAACATCCAGGTAGGCAGCGCCACCGGAACCCGTACTCTTATCGTTGATCAACCCACCGGGCTGGATAGTTAATTTATCCGTTGGTTTAAATAAAGGATACCAACCTTCTATTTCGTTATAGCCGTGTTTTAACTCATCCTTGCGTTGCATGGTGTAGGTGTTGGTGAGCATGATACCTGCGCCCATATCGGAGTTATAGCCAACGCGCATCATCACTTCTATCTGATCGGATGCCAGATTATATGCCTCGCGGTTCTCGACATAGGCGCCTGCAAAAACAGAAGTAGACATAACAGAGGATAAGAGAATTATTGTCGTTAACTTTTTCATAATAAATCCATTTTTTAAGCGTAGGGAGGCCGCCATCCATTAAGATGGAATAAGCGGCAATTATTTTTATACGTTTACAGCAGAGGTATTATTTTTAGTGGTAACAGGATCCGCTTGAGTGTTGTTTTTCTTCCGTTGGCTGATTTCCTCAATAATAAAAGCAAAACGCGTTTCATTGAGTTTATAAAATAAACCCATCGTGAATGCAGCGATAATAGCCAGCCCGCAAGGCCACAGAAAAATAAGCTGACGCAGGCCAAGCAGG
This sequence comes from Citrobacter sp. wls717, assembly GCF_005280955.1. Lineage (NCBI taxonomy): Bacteria > Pseudomonadati > Pseudomonadota > Gammaproteobacteria > Enterobacterales > Enterobacteriaceae > Citrobacter > Citrobacter sp. wls717. The sequence goes on along the minus strand of NZ_SZWW01000011.1, from coordinate 109,222 downwards.
GTGGCATCGCTCTGGGTTATGTTGGGAATATAACCGATTTGCGTCAGCATGATGCCTGGCAGGAAACCCGCGAGCGCAGCGGAAATTTTGCGAGAAAAGGTATAACCCGTATACACCGAACCTTCCGCGCGGATCCCCGTTTTCCATTCGCCATAATCGACCGTATCCGGAACCAACGCCCAGTTCAGGCTGTTGACGAATGCTGTCCCGAAGAAGGCCATACAGGAGAATGTTACGAACAAAAATGACGTACTGCCCCAGAAAAAGTTCAGAACATCACCGACAGCCCATAATGCCAAACCGCCGAGATAAACCTGCTTTTTACCGAAGCGTTTCACGGTCGCGGGAACCAGCAGCACGCCGACCAGAATGCATCCCATGCTGAAAAAACCCATCCACGACAGCAGATGAATATCATTGAGCACGTACTGGGTGTAATACACCTGGATTGCCAGTTTGATGTTGAATGCGGCCAGTGTACACAGGTTGGCGACACACAGCACCAGCAGCGGGGGATTACGGAAAATGGCACAGAATGATTTGAGAATGCTGGGCTTATGGTGATCCGGCACGATTTCGATATAACGTTCTTTCACACCGCTAAAGCACCACCACATGCTGAATAGCCCGCAGACTGAAAAGATCAATGCGGCAATCAGATAACCCAATGAGGGGGAACTGACAAACAGCGCCTGAATCGGCATAAAGCCAACGGTACACAATAGCAGACCCATGGTTGCGCCGCCCTGACGCCAGGCGGCGAGCTGAGCGCGTTCATGTGGGTTTTTCGTGATAGCTGGCACCATCGCGCCGTAGGAGCAGTTCATCAAGCTATAGAACAGACCAAACAGCATAAACAGCACCGTCGCCAGCCCGGTTTTCACCGTGAGCGTAAAATCTGTCGCTAAAAACTGCGCGCTGGCAACGATTGCGACAGGGAATGACGCATATAAAATAAAGGGTCTGAATTTTCCTTTTGTGCCAATATTTCGCCTTGAGTCCAGCAATACACCGGTCAGCATATCGGTAAAGGCGGTGAAGAACTTCGCCACCAGAAAGATAATCCCACCGTAATATGCAGGCATCCCTAGTTCATCGGTATAAAATTTAAGCAGATACAGCGTGCCGATACACAGCATCAAATTTGAGCCGAAGTCACCCACTCCGTAGGCGAATTTTTCACGCAGGCTCAGTTTTAGCGTTAGCGGATCATGAAAAGACATAATCGCTCCTCAATAGCGCCCCGTAGAGCGCTATTCATTATTATCAAACGGGTTGTTTACGTGCTTCTATCTCTTCAACGATACGGACATACATCTTTTCGTTGAGATTGTAGAAACAGCCCATTGCCACGATGGTGATAACTGCCAGGGCACACGGATAAATAAAGATAAGCTGCCGCAAACCTTCGACCGTGCTCGCAGATTGCACCACGTTGGGGACGTAGCCGATTTGCGTCAGCATCCAGCCAGGGAAGAAGCCTGCCAGCGCCTGTGAAACTTTACGGAAGAAGGTGAAGCCAGTGTATACCGTGCCTTCAGAGCGTACGCCGGTACGCCATTCGCCATATTCCACCGTATCGGAGACCAGCGCCCAGTTCAGACTATTAACGAAGGCTGAGCCGAAGAACGCCAGACAAGAGAAGGCGACAAAGCTGACTGAGCCACCGCCAAAGAAGTAGTTAAGCAGATCGCCCGCGACCCAAATCAGCAGTCCGCCAATATAAACCTTCTTCTTACCAAAACGTCTGACCATCCCAGGCATCAGGAAGACGCCAATGAAGATACAGCCCATGCTGAAAAAACCCATCCAGGAAAGGAGGATCGGATCGTTCAGTACGTACTGGGTGTAATAGACCTGAATCGCCAGCTTGACGTTGAATGCGCCCAGCGTGCAAAGGTTGGCAATGCACAGAATAAATAGCGGGCGGTTACCGGCGATGGCGCGGAAGGATTGCAGCAATCCCGGTTTTTGCGCGGCATCCACGGGTTTCACTTCCACGTAGCGTTCTTTTACACCGGCATAGCACAACCACATGAATAACAGGCCAAACAGCGAAAACAACGTGGCTGCGAAAATATAAGCCAGCTGTGAATTGCCTTCGATCAGGTTCATTACCGGTACAAAGCCGACGGTGCACAGCAGCAGCCCGAGAGTTGCGCCTCCTTGTCGCCAGGCGGCCAGCGACGCGCGTTCGTCCGGGTTTTTCGTGATTGCAGGCACCATCGCGCCGTAAGAGCAGTTCATCATGCTGAAGAACAGCCCGTACAGCATAAACAGCACCGTTGCCATGACCGTTTTACCGGTGACTTCAAACGGTGTACCGACAAAGTTGGCAATCGCCAGCAAGGTAACCGGAAATGCGGCATAAAGGACGAATGGACGGAATTTTCCTTTCGGGCCGATTTTGCGGCGCGAATCGAGCATAATCCCGGTGCCCATATCGGTAAACGCGGTAAAAAACTTGGCGATAAGGAAAATGATACCGCCATAAGTTCCCGGTAAACCAAGGACATCAGTATAAAACTTGAGTAAATAGAGCGTACCAATGTCCAGCAGGATATTGGAGCCTAAATCGCCCATCCCATAGGCGAGTTTTTCTTTGAACGGCAAGCGTAGGGTTGCCGGATTAGAGGAAGTCTGACTCATTATTATTCTCCATGTGCCCGCGAGTTGCCCCGCGGGCGAGCCGTGTTAGATGTTGCGTAAAGTGGCAAACAGTGACGCCCATTCACTCTTCGCGCGATAAAACACCGGAGGCTGGCCAATAGGCGCATCCACGGTAATTTCACCCCCCTGGTAAGTTTCCCCGGTCCAGACGTTGATCCAGCTATCCTCTGGCAGATACAGCGTCCAGTCGCTGCGTCCCTGTTCGTGAACTGGCGCTACCAGCAAATCTTGTCCCAGCAGGTACTGATACTTCAGGGTGTAAGTACGCGCATCGTCTTCGTAATGCAGGAACAGCGGGCGCATCACCGGCAGACCGGTGGCGCTGTTTTGCGCGACGGCCTGTTTGAGATACGGCTTCAGGGTGGTGAAGACGGTGGTCATGCGGGCAAAGTGGGCAATGGTTTCTACATCGCCATCAAACTGCCAGTTATCGCCCGGGCGGTTACCTTCATGGGTGCGCATCATCGGGGTGAAGGCACTGAAATCACACCAGCGTAGCAACAGCTCTTTGCTGCGTTTCATGTCAAACAACGTGGTGTAACCACCGATATCGCTGTGGTGCAGACCGTGGCCGGTCATCGCCAGCGACAGCGCGGCAGGAACGACCGAGGCCAGACCATCGTCGAGGCTCCAGTCAACGTTCTGATCGCCCGCCCACATCATGGTGGAGTATTTCTGGCTGCCGGTGTAGCCCGCACGCATAAAAAACAGGATCTCGCCGAGCTTGCCGGTCTCCTGTAGCGCTTCGTAGTTACATTTCGCCCACAGTGCGGGCCACGCGTTATGCATAATTTCGGCGCTGACGCCGTTGTGCAGGTAAGTGTCGGTTGGCAGGTATTCGCCAAAGTCGGCCATCCAGCCGCCGCAGCCCAGCGCGATCATGTTCTTTTTGATCACTTCTTTGAACCAGCCGTAAGCTTCGGGGTTGGTCAGATCGACTACGCCGCCGTAAAACTCGCCGAACTCAACCAGATAGTCATCGCCAGAAGCATCTTTCGCCAGATAACCGTGTTTGGCTGCTTCAGCGCAGAGATCTTTGTCGCTGGCGACGTACGGGTTGATATAGGAGAGGAACTGCACGCCTTCTTCTTTCCACTGCTTAATACGACTGTCCAGTTGCGGGTAGTTGTCGCTGTTCCATTTCCAGTTCCACATCACGCGCTTACCAAAGGAGGTCATGCGGATCCCGGACCAGTCCTGTGCCCAGATGCCGTTAACTTTCACGCCAGCGTTACGCATGGTGTCCAGTTTGTTCTGGCAAATCTCAGTCCCGCCCTGAATGCCCAGCGTGACGCCGTCGTAAATCCAGTCCGGCAGCTCCGGCTGGCGGCCTAACAATGCGGTTAATTTCTCCAGCAGGGAGATGTAAGTGTCAGCGCACTCAAAGCGCAGGGTGGTTTTATCCTCCCACAAGGCCAGTTCGTGATACTCCGGCGCGCTGAAGTCGAAATTCATATAGCAGCTGTTATCAACGTGGCAATAATACTTCTGCGTACTGACAAAGGTTGGTTGTGGGAAGAAGGTCCAGTAGTAGTCACCGCCAGCATTTTCTTTGCAGTCGGCCTGCCAGGTGACATAGCTTTTTTTGTTGCGGCCCACGCCCTGTTCGCTGGTCCACAGTGGGAATGGCTTACCGCGCAAATCGAAATAAGAGAACTGTTCGCCGCAGCCGTAAATATGGTCGTCTGGGTTAGCGGCCAGACGCAGCCAGATACGGTTATGGCTGCGTTCCTCGTTATGAAGGTCGAGCTTCAAACGACCCTGTTCATCGGTAGAGATGTGCAGCGTGGCGTTGATAGTATTACCGCGGCTGAAATCTACCCGCCAGCCTTCAGGAGACTCGCTTACCGTGGCGTCGGTCAGGGCAATCTTCTCATTGAGCTTGTCTTTAATGCTGAAGTTACCGCGGAACATATCAATGTCGGCAACGCCAGCGCCAATCCACAGGCAAGGGGTCTCTGCGCTGTGACATAAGATCGGGCGCTGGTGGTACGTCAGTGTAAATCCATTTTGTAACGTCGTCAGTTCTAATGCGGTGGACCGTTGTTGTAGCGAATTCATTTTCGTCTCCGTAAAAATAGGGTATTTCGGTAATTTGTCGGAAATCTGTTATTCACTGCCGATTAAAAAATGCATTTGATGCGTTTCTCCGGGCGCGAGATGAATCAGGCTAATCCCGGAGTTAAAGGCGTCGGGCGGGCAGGTCATCGGTTCTACCGCCAGGCCGCGGCGTGCTAATTTTTCGCCGGTATACACCTGCAGCCAGGGCTGGTGGCTGCGTAAATACGTCGACATGTTTTGAGCGGGGCTGGTCATCCTGACCTCCCACCCAGCGTCAGGCTGCAAGCTCCTGAATGTATGATCGAGATTGGTTTGCGCGATTAAGCGCGGCGTTGTGAAATTGCGTTCATCACACATTTCTGCACTCATCGGGAGCGTTAATTCGCAGCTATCAATGGGTTGCAAATTGCAGGTCAGGTAGGGATGTGCTCCCGCGCCATACGGTGCAGTTTCATCGCCCACATTCTGGGTACGAATAAAAACGTGCAGTCCGCGGGGAGCATCCAGCCGGTAATTCACCTCTGAATACAGCGCAAAGGGATAACCATAAGAAGGCGGTAGAAAAATCGTCAGCGACACTTCCGTGTTCGACAGTTGGTTAATCTGCCAGTCGCGCCAGGCCAGTAATCCATGAATGGCGGTATGCGAAACAGGGTCGTTAACGGCAAGCTGATAGGTCTTGCCGTTATGTTGATAGCAGCCGTCTGCAACGCGGTTTGGCCAGGGAATTAACACTTTTCCCAAATGCGCCAGCGGCATCTCTTCCGGCTTATGTGGAATAACGACGTGACGCCCACGGTGCGTCAATTCTGCTAACCCAGCGCCAACCGTGACGATTTTCGCCTGGTAATGGCCAGCCTGAAGATGAAGGGTTTTTCCACCGCTATGCATGACTGCTCACCTCGTGACTTATTTGGCGTTGATATCCAGCAGACCGGCTGCCACCGCCGGAGCAAGACCCGGAGCCAGCGGCAAACGTGGGATCACGAGGCAGTGCAGCAGATGGTAAATATCCTGCTTACCGTCCCAGACTTTGGTAGTTACCTTGTTATCGGTATCCAGCTCCTGCCACCATGAACCGGTCTCGTAGTCCATCAGATACGTGATGCAGTAATCCCACCACTTCTGATACCAGGCTTCGTACTGGCTGTCGCCAGTGAGGGTGTAGAGGGCGTAAGCGGTGCCCATGGCCTCGACTATCGGCCAACGCACCCTTTCACGCACGATGGGTTTTCCGTCCCAGTCCACCGAGTAGACAAAGCCGTCTGCGCCGTCCGGCGCCCAGGCATCGCGGATAGTGGCGTGGAACAGACCCTTGGCATCTTCCAGCAACCAGGCGGGAGGCGTTTCAAAGCGGGCCTCCAGCGCGGCATGCAGATGCAACATCAGGCGGCCCCATTCGATCCAGTGGCCCGGCGTGCCGCCGTAGGCGCGGAAACGATGCGCTGGATTATCTTTGTTGTAATCGCGGATTGGGTTCCACTGTGAATCGAAGTGTTCGTTGACGCGATACTCACCCCTGCGAGCCACATCGTGAATAATTACCGATGCGATACGTAGCGCGCGATCAAGCCATTTGCGGTCATGGGTAACGTCATAAACGATCAGGAAGGCTTCAACCGCGTGCATGTTGGCGTTGCCGCCGCGGTAATCTTCCGTCTGGCTGAAGGCTTCGTCCCAGGACTCCAGACACATCTGCTCATCTTCGCTCCAGAAGTACTTCTCAATCACTTCGATAGCGTCATCCAGCAATTGTCTGGCCTGTGGATGCCCGGTAGTGACCGCGCTGGCTGCACCAAGCAAGACGAAGAAATGCTGATAGCCCTGTTTGGAGGCATCCATCACGCCTTCGTCATTTACGCAGGCGTACCAGCCTCCGTAACGTGTGTCGCGTAGCGCGCCATTCAGCGCTTTAATTCCGTGATCGACTAGCTGATATGCGCCGGGGCGACCCATGGATGCGGCAACGGAGTAAACGTGCAGCATGCGGGCGGTGATCCACAGATGTGTTCCCATATCCGCTCTGACCTGACCACTATTTCCCAGCCAGCCAAAACCGGTAGGAACAGCAGCATTTTTACCAAAGTTAAAGATGCGGTCAGTTTCCTGCTCCAGCCAGCGATTGTGGCTTAAGGTGTTAAACCATTTCATGTTTTGATCCTCGATTAACGGCGGGCCATCATTTCGTCGACGATATCGCCCAGACGCTGCAACTTAGGTGCGGAAACGTCGCGCAGCATCAGTTCGGTGTCCGGCAGGCCAATAACTGATGACCAGACAGCACGCCCGGCCAGGAAGCCGGATGCGCCAGCGGTCATCGCCACACTGACCGCGCGTGGGAACAGTTTTTCATCCACACCAGAGGAGAGGATGACCCACGGCATGTTGATGTTTTCATGCAGACGCTGAGAGGCGCTGAGCAATTCCTGTTGGGTCCCTTTGCCGTACAGCGGCATCTCGACCTTGTAGAGATCGGCACCGCTATCGCCCAGCTCTTTCGCGGCATCGATAATGGCTTGTTCGCGATCGAACTTATCGCCACGACGCGGTGGACGAACAACCGGCTCAATGATGCTCAGCAGACCATTGGAATGGCATAGCTCATTGAATTCTTTGACCATATCTAGACGCTGCTGGGCATCTTCATCACTACGCCACAGCACCAGCAGTTTGAGAGCCTTGGCGCCATCTTGCTTCACGGCCTGTGGATTAATTTTTTTATCAATCACCACGCTATCGACCGGAATGCCATTACCCGGAATAAAGTCATCAGCGGCAACAATCATGGCGCAGCTTTTGGCGACCGCGTTTTGCTCTACGACCTGGCGGTAGCAGAACTGCTGATCGACCAGAATGGCGGATGCATAGGGAGAAAGGATCTTCGCCGCATTGACTTTAAAGTCGGTCAGCACGCTGTCATTGATCGGGGATTTTGCACCCGCTGCGGCAAACATTAAGCGCATGGCTTCGCGCTGATCGACCGCCAGCATGGCAAAACCGCCGGAAGCGCGGGTGATATCTTTCAGGGTGTACTTCGTCATTGTTCAGTCCTTACTTATCTGTGTGTTTATTTAGCCCGGCGGATGCGCGAACCTGTTCAAGAATTGCGGTCCAGTCTTCCCGGCCACGGCCAGCGGCGCGTGCCTGGTTATAGACTTCGCGGGAGGCGGCGCCGAGCGGCATCGGCACATGCAGAAGGTTTGCGACATCCAGCGCGATGCCAAGATCTTTGTGAGCTAAATCGATCATGAAGGCGGGAGAAAGATCGCCTTTCAGCACTTTGTTCGGCCAGGAGGTTGTGAAATGGCCTTTTCCGGCAGGGGTGCCGCTCATTACCTTCAGAGCCACATCGAAGGAGAGACCGAGGGCTTCGCACAACACGGCTGCTTCGGCTGAGAGGGCGTTCAGCGCGATACTCATGTAATTGTTGATGAGCTTCACGCGGATCCCCATGCCGGGCCCCCCTGCGTTGATCAGCTCATTCCCCATCGCCATCAGCACCGGTGTGGCGCGTTCCACCTGTTCTGGCGTTCCGCCCGCCAGCAGCAGCAGCGTTCCCGCGATGGCGTGATCGGAGGTGCGTCCAACCGGGCAATCCATCATGCCAAAGCCTTTGGCACGCATATCGGTAATCAGTTTGTCGGTTTGCAGCGGGTGAATGGTGGACATATCAATCACCAACGCCTGGGGGGAGAGACTTTCGCAGATGCCCTGTTCGCCGAACAGTACGCTGCGCACCAGATCGCCGTTGGGGAGCATAGTGATGACAAATTCCGCCCCTTTTGCTGCCTGAGCCGGGCTGCTGGCAGGCTGTGCACCTTTTTCCACCAGGCGCTGAACGGCATCCGGGTTAACGTCAAAGACGCTGAGTTGATGGCCCTGCTTCAGCAAGTTGCTCGCCATGGGGGAACCCATCTGACCTAATCCGATAAATGCTATAACTGCCATAACGTTCTCCTGAGACGTGGATGTCATTTTTTGTCATTTAAGGTCGTTTGTTTTTGTCTGTTTTTGATCGTATTTGTAATTTATGGTCAAAAAATTGACAGCCGTCACTTTTTAAACATTTTGTGAAATTAAAATGATCCCATCTTGAAACGCCTAAGGAATGACCATGATTCGTATTGCTTGTGTAGGGATTGCCGTAATGGATCGCATCTATTACGTAGAGGGGTTACCGACTGAAGGGGGGAAATATGTGGCGAAGCGTTATACGGAAGTGGGCGGCGGGCCTGCGGCAACGGCCGCTGTGGCTGCAGCGAAACTGGGGGCGCAGGTGGATTTTATTGGCCGTGTGGGCGACGATGACACCGGAAATAGCCTGCTGGCGGAGCTGGAATCCCTGGGGGTGAATACCCGCTACACCCGACGCTACGTGGGGGCGCAATCCTCCCAATCGGCAATTCTGGTTGATGCACAAGGGGAACGAATTATCGTTAACTATCCCAGCCCAGATTTACTGCATGACGCTGACTGGCTCAATGAGATCGATTTTTCCCAGTGGGATGTGGTGTTGGCGGATGTTCGCTGGCACGAGGGGACTAAACAGGCGTTCACGCTGGCACGCCGGGCGGGAGTCATGACGGTACTGGATGGCGATGTAACGCCGCAGGATATCCGTGAGCTGGTGACGTTAAGCGATCATGCCGCGTTCTCTGAACCAGGTCTGGCGTGTATGACCGGGATAAACGATCCACTGGTAGGACTGAAAAAAGCAAAAACGCTCACAAATGGACATGTCTATGTGACAAGGGGCAGTGACGGTTGCGACTGGATAGAAAATAATACATTGCAGCATCAATCAGGTTTTACCGTTGACGTTGTTGACACCACCGGGGCCGGAGATGTTTTTCACGGTGCTCTCGCATTCAGTCTGGCCAACGGAAATACTCCGGAAGACGCTGTCAGGTTCGCCAGTGGTGTTGCGGCGCTTAAATGCACGCGCCCGGGAGGACGAGCCGGAATCCCTGACTGTGATCAAACCCGATCTTTTCTGTCACTTTTTGTATAAAATGCCAGGGCAATGGTTTTTCGAGGAAATTTCATGAGTCTTACCGAACTGACCGGTAATCCGCGACACGATCAGCTACTGATGCTGATTAGTGAGCGCGGTTATATGAATATTGATGAGCTGGCCAGCCTGCTGGATGTGTCCACGCAGACCGTGCGTCGAGATATTCGTAAACTCAGCGAGCAGGGATTAATTACGCGTCATCATGGTGGCGCGGGCAGAGCCTCCAGCGTGGTGAATACGGCGTTCGAGCAGCGTGAAGTCTCGTGGACGGAAGAGAAAAAGGCCATCGCCGAAGCGGTGGCCGACTACATTCCTGATGGGTCAACGGTGTTTATTACTATTGGCACCACCGTTGAGCAGGTGGCGCGGGCGCTGTTAAACCATAATCATTTGCGCATTATCACCAACAGCCTGCGGGTGGCACACATTCTGTATAACAATCCACGTTTTGAAGTTATGGTGCCAGGTGGAACGTTACGCCCGCATAACAGTGGCATTATCGGTCCTTCCGCCACGGCATTTGTCGCTGATTTTCGCGCTGATTACCTGGTAACCAGCGTGGGGGCGATCGAAAGCGATGGTGCGCTGCTGGAGTTTGATGTCAACGAGGCCAGCGTCGTGAAAACGATGATGGCCCATTCAAGGCATATTCTGCTGGCTGCGGATCATACGAAATACACGGCTTCTGCCGCGGTAGAGATTGGCAATGTGTCTCAGGTGACCGCGTTGTTTACCGATGAATACCCTGGTCCCGCATTGCATAATTTACTCCAGTCTCAGCAGGTGGAAATTGTGCAGGTGAGTCCGTCACAGGATGATGCTCAGGTCGGGTAATTCTCTCCAATGATGGCTCGATAAATTCGCAGCCATCATTCGCGCATAGTCAAACTTCTCCTTTCCCGCTACAGTTATTCATCCACGGCGAATAAGGAGAAGGGCATGCTCTATATCTTTGATTTGGGTAATGTGATTGTCGATATCGACTTCAATCGCGTGTTAGGCACATGGAGCGATCTGAGCCGTGTACCGCTAGCTTCGCTAAAGCAAAGTTTCAGTATGGGCGAGGCTTTTCACCAGCATGAGCGAGGTGAAATAACCGATGAAGCGTTTGCTGAGGCACTATGCCACGAGATGGCGCTGCCGCTAAGCTACGAGCAATTTTCCCACGGCTGGCAGGCGGTTTTTGTCGCCTTGCGCCCAGAGGTTATCGATATCATGCACAAACTGCGTGAGCAGGGGCATCGGGTAGTCGTCTTGTCGAATACCAACCGTCTGCACACAACGTTTTGGCCGGATGAATACCCCGAGATCCGTCAGGCTGCTGACCATATTTATCTTTCCCAGGATCTGGGCATGCGTAAACCGGAAGCGCGGATTTACCAGCATGTCCTGCAGGCTGAAGGTTTTTCTGCGCATGATGCGGTCTTTTTTGACGATAACACCGATAATATTGAAGGGGCTAACCGGTTAGGTATTACCAGTATCCAGGTCATCGATAAAGCGACCATTCCAGACTATTTCGCGAAGTTGTTATGCTAAAAAATGTTCAGCAACAAGCCAGGCATCATACGCGGCCCGTACGAGCCTGGCTGAAGCTGCTATGGCAGCGCATTGATGAGGACAATATGACGACGTTGGCAGGAAATCTTGCCTACGTTTCATTGCTTTCATTAGTACCGCTTATTGCCGTCGTTTTTGCGCTTTTCGCCGCATTTCCGATGTTTTCCGACGTCAGTATTCAGTTACGCCATTTTATTTTTGCGAACTTTATCCCGGCGACGGGAGACGTCATCCAACGTTATATCGAACAGTTTGTCGCCAACTCGAACAAAATGACCGCCGTCGGGGCATGTGGGCTGATTGTGACGGCGTTATTACTGATGTATTCCATTGATAACGCGCTGAATACTATCTGGCGTAGTAAGCGTACTCGGCCCAAAGTTTACTCTTTTGCCGTTTACTGGATGATTTTAACGCTGGGACCTCTACTGGCGGGGGCCAGCCTGGCGATCAGCTCTTATCTGTTGTCATTGCGCTGGGCCAGCGATCTCAACACGGTGATTGATAACATTCTGCGTATTTTCCCGCTGGTGCTTTCCTGGCTTTCATTCTGGCTGCTTTATAGCATCGTGCCGACCACGCGCGTCGCTAACCGGGATGCGGTTATTGGCGCCTTTGTAGCCGCCGTATTGTTCGAGGCCGGAAAGAAAGGATTTGCGCTCTACATCACGATGTTCCCGTCTTATCAGCTCATTTACGGTGTCCTTGCGGTGATCCCCATTTTATTTGTCTGGGTGTACTGGACGTGGTGTATCGTCTTGCTAGGCGCGGAAATAACTGTCACTCTCGGGGAATACCGCAAACTTAAACAAGCCGCAGAACAAGAAGAAGCAGAGCAATCATGATTGCATTAATTCAGCGCGTAACCCGTGCCAGCGTCACCGTGGAGGGCGAGGTGACGGGTGAAATTGGCCCAGGACTTTTGGTCCTGTTAGGTGTCGAAAGGGATGATGACGAACAAAAAGCGAACCGCCTGTGCGAACGCGTACTCGGTTATCGAATCTTTAGCGATGCCGAAGGCAAAATGAACCTGAATGTGCAGCAGTCAGGCGGCAGCGTGCTGGTGGTCTCGCAATTTACGTTGGCGGCAGATACTGAGCGCGGTATGCGCCCGGGCTTTTCAAAAGGCGCCGCGCCCGATCGGGCAGAAGCACTGTATGAGTACTTTGTTGAGCGTTGCCGCCAACAGGAAATGAATACGCAAACCGGTCGATTCGCTGCGGATATGCAGGTTTCGCTGGTTAATGATGGCCCCGTGACGTTCTGGTTACAAGTATGAACCAGCTACCGGTGTGGCCGCGGGCAACAAGAGAGAGTACAGCTATGTATCACCTTCGAGTACCGCAAACAGAAGAAGAGTTGGAGCGTTACTACCAGTTTCGCTGGGAGATGCTGCGTAAACCGTTGCACCAGCCAAAAGGCTCCGAACGGGATGCCTGGGACGCAATGGCGCATCACCAGATGGTGGTGGACGAAGAGGGGAATCTGGTCGCGGTAGGACGTCTGTATATCAATGCGGATAACGAAGCCTCTATACGCTTTATGGCCGTTGACCCTTCCGTGCAGGAGAAAGGACTGGGTACGCTGATGGCGATGACCCTGGAATCTGTAGCGCGTCAGGAAGGGGTAAAGCGCGTAACCTGTAGCGCCCGTGAAGATGCGGTCGAATTTTTCGCCAAACTGGGGTTTGTGAGCCAGGGAGAGATCACCACACCGCAAACCACGCCGGTGCGCCACTTTTTGATGATTAAGCCCATCGCTACACTGGACGATATTCTCCATCGCGGCGACTGGTGCGGACAGTTACAGCAAGCCTGGTACGAACATATTCCCTTGAGTGAGAAAATGGGCGTGCGTATTCAACAGTATACCGGGCAGAAATTTATTACGACGATGCCCGAGACGGGGAATCAGAATCCGCACCATACTCTGTTTGCCGGGAGCCTGTTTTCTCTGGCCACGTTAACGGGGTGGGGGCTGATCTGGCTGATGCTGCGTGAACGTCATCTGGGGGGAACCATTATCCTTGCTGATGCACATATCCGCTACAGCAGGCCGATCACCGGGAAGCCTACCGCCATCGCCGACCTGGGCTCGCTGAGTGGCGATCTCGACCGTCTGGCGAGAGGGCGTAAGGCGCGTGTGAAGATGCAGGTCGAGGTATTTGGCGATGACTCGCCAGGCGTCGTGTTTGAAGGTACGTATATTGTGCTACCCGCGAAACCGTTTGGCGCGTATGAAGAGGGCGGGAATGAGGAAGAGTAGCTCCTCTAGCTAAAATGTAATATTGGATTCATTTGCTGATGTAAAATGCGGATTATGAGAATGCCATAATCCGCATTTTGATAAAAAATCGCATGTTGTCGATGATTGTATTGACGGGTACCTTCCTTAATCTCAGAACGGTTGCGCTCCATCAAAGCGTTTTTCTCTAACAGTAAAAAAAGCTGTTCTATCTCAGTAGTGTATTTATCTGCCTGTTGATAACCGAATTTTATCCAGGTGTATTCATAGATAGATTCAAAGTCTTCGACTGCCTGATTAGAGAGTTTATACATTCAGACTGCGCTTTTTCCTTTGCGCGACCTCCTGTAGAGTCAGGTCGCTTGTGCCGCTGTGTATCCCATCCTCCAGCGCGTCGCGTAATGCGCTATTTCGCAATTCTTGTTCCTCCAGTAAACGTAATGCCGAACGGACAACTTCGCTGGTGGAACCATAGCGCCCACTTTCAATCATTTCGTTAACAAAACGATCGAGATGCTCGCCAATTGTAATGCTGGTAGTTCTGGGCATAGGTTTGTCCTCTGTGTTATCTATTCACACAAGATAGCACCCGTGGACGAAAATATGAACAAACTTACTGACCAAGCCGCCAGGCCACATCTCGCATGGCGCTTCGTGCCGCCTGGCTCACACCTGCGAGCTGGAAAAAGCCATGAATGACACCGAGATAGCGCTGGCAAGTGCATTCCACTCCCTGTTCCAGGAACCGTTGATACAGGGCCTCGCCTTCATCGCGCAGTGGGTCGAATTCGGCAGTAATGATGTGCGTGGGTGGCAGACCGGTGAAGTCTTCACGCCAGAGCGGACTGGCTTCAGGATGCAGTGGATCGGTTCGCGGCATATACATCTCGTAGCCTGAAAGCAGCGTGTCACGCGTGATAATGTAATCCTGCCCGTTACGGGCGTAGCTCTCAAATCTGGCGGTGGCGTCCAGCATGGGATAGATCAGCATCAGCTGTGCAGGTTGCCATTGACGGGCGGCTTTCAGGCGTAGCGCGGTGACCAGCGCCAGATGCCCGCCCGCGCTGTCACCGGCAAGCGTAATGTTCGCGCGGTCTATCCCCAGTTTATGGGCATATTTCCAGATAGTATTGGCTCCGGCTTCGGCATCGTTATGTGCTGCCGGGAAGGTGTGCTCTGGCGCAAGGCGGTACTGCACCGCAATTACGCGACAGCCGCTGTAAAAAGCTAACTGCCTTAGCTGGTTATCGTGAGTAGCAAAACCACCGCTGACAAAGCAGCCGCCGTGATAATAGATAATACAGGGTAGCTTTCCCATGGTGTCCCGTGGCGAAACCACGCGAAACGTCATGGCATCAAGTTCAATATCTTCAACCTGGACGCGGGTTTCTGTTTCCCCTGCCAGCATCGTACTGGCGATGTAGCCTGCTCTCCGGTCATCAATATTCTGCTCGCGAGAAGAGGGGCGCCCCACCGCGATAAATTCCTCCACTAACTGCGCAATCCCGCTTTCCAGTGTCATTTTTATTCCCTTTTCTGTATGAATATACAGTGTTATAGCCTGGTTTGGTACGAATGGAAATGGAAAAATTGGGCTGCGTACGATTCTGGAAAGCGGCTCGCAAAAATAGAAATCGTTCGCGTAATAACTATTTTCTCGTCAGTCTCAGGTGTATGTTGTTTGAAAAATAAGCGCGAATGATATACTGGAGGTATATGTGAGTATGATGGCTGGGATGGATATGGGCAGAATTTTACTCGATTTATCAGACGACGTGATTAAACGGCTTGACGATCTCAAGGTGCAACGCAACCTACCTCGTGCAGAACTCTTGCGGGAGGCCGTTGAGCAGTATCTGGAAAGACAGGATCGGGCTGAAACCACAATTTCGAAAGCATTGGGGCTCTGGCAAGGCTGTGAGGAAGATGGTGTTGAATACCAACGTAAACTTCGTGAGGAATGGTAATGGTCAAAGGGGCTGCGCTTTTTGATACCAATATCCTCATCGACCTGTTTAGCGGGCGAAGTGAAGCAAAACTGGCGATAGAAACATGGCCGCCACAGAACGCAATCAGTCTCATTACATGGATGGAGGTGATGGTAGGCGCAAAAAAATACCATCAGGAGGCCCGTACTCGCATTGCGCTAGGCGCTTTTAACATTATTGGTGTTTCACAGGATATTGCTGAGCGAAGCGTGAATATCAGGCAAGAATACGGGATGAAATTGCCGGATGCCATTATCCTGGCTACTGCGCAGATTCATCATCTGACACTGGTTACGCGTAATACCAAAGATTTTGCAAGCATATCCGGTGTGGTCACACCGTATACGTTATAGTCCGGGCGGCCAGCGTCGCCCGGCAGTACTGGGGTTTTACTCCCCTTCACCCGGGAATAAGAACGGGTTGATGGAGCTGCGGGCAAAGCCTTCTTGCTCCATGTGTGCATCCAACATCAGGGAAGCGAGGTCGTCGGCCACGGCCTCGACTTTCGGGTCTTTTTCCTGGTAGAGAATCTTCAGGTAAGTCCCGCAGTCGCCGCAGCTTTCCGCTTTAATTGCCGCCTGCTCGTTATCCAGCGACCAGTAGTTCAAATCGCGGCTCTGTTCGCAGTTGCTGCACTTCACGCGCACCACGTGCCATTCGGTTTCGCACAGGTTGCAGTGCAAATAACGTAGTCCCTGCGTTGTGCCGATTTGCACCACGCTGGAGACCGGCATCGAACCGCATACCGGACAGAACTGGCGTTGTTCGCCGTACTCAGCGCGCGCTTTGCCGGGGATCAGGCTTGCCATCTGTGCCCAGTAGAGCGACAGCGCAGCCCAAATAAACGGGGCTTTGTCGCTGCTGACGGAGGTAAAATCTGAGGCAAATAGCGCGCTGGCCATCAGCTCCAGTTCCTGCTCAGAGGCTTTTTCCAGATTCTCGATTACGGCCAGTGCAGGGCCGCTCATCTCCGGCTTCAGCTCAGCAATTAGCGATTGCAGCAGTTTTTGCCAATGTTTGTCGCGTGGCAGGACGTGGATATCCAGCGGCGGCTTGCCCTGATCGTTCGCTTCTTTGATACGAGCGGTCAGATCCATCTGCAGCGGATGATCGTACAGCACCACTTCTTGTGCGTGGGCGATCAGCGCGGCAAAGCGCAGATAATCGCCCAGCGGGTTGTTTTCGGCCAGCTCGCGCAGACGTTCAGCACGGCGGTTATACAAATTTTTGAGTCTGGGGAACAATAACGGCGGAATCATATCCGCCGTGCGTTTCTCGCTCGAACCCAGCTCATCTTGCGGGATTATGCGAATACTCATTCAGATGATTTTTCCTGTTTCTGGCGGACTTCACGGTACCAGCGCGGATGATGTTTCTTCGCCCACGATTTAGTAACCCATCCCTCCACCATCGCGGTAATGGTGCCTTTCACCCAAAGGGCGGCGTAAATGTGCACCATGATAACCACAATTAACGCTACTGCGGCAAATGAATGCAGCATTAACGCGAATCGGATCACCGGGATTGAGAAAGCAGGCGCAAAATACGGACGCCAGATGATCACTCCGCTCACCAGTAACAGCACCAGGAAGATAATCGCCGCCCAGAATACGCATTTCTGGCCGAAGTTATAACGTCCCGTGTCACCTACTTCCTCGTTGACGACAATCTTACGAATATTCTTCGCCCAAAAGATATCATCCCGATTGATTAGATTGTGGTGCCAGTAACGGAAAAACATGATGATAAACGAGGCAAACATGATCACGCCGACAAACGGGTGCACAATTCGCGCCAGTTGCGGCGTGCCCATGATGTGCATCAGCCAGTTAAAAGACGGGAAGAGAAAACCCATCCCGCTCACTGCCGCCAGAATAAAGCAGAAGGCGGTTACCCAGTGGTTGATGCGTTCCGGCGCCGTGTAGCGCACGATGGTGTCACGTCTTTTCATTTGCGCACCTCGTCTTTCTCTTCATGCAGATTGTCTTCTTCCTCTTCCGCACGGTTTGGACCCACACCGACGTAGTGGAAGATACTGGCCGCAAACGTCGCTGCGAAGCCGACCGCTGCCAACGGTTTCCAGATGCCTTTCCAGAACTTCACGGTGGCGCTGATTTCCGGGTTCTCCGGCAGACCGTGGTACAGATTCGGCTTGTCGGCATGGTGCAATACGTACATCACATGCGTACCGCCAACGCCTGCCGGATCGTACAGGCCCGCGTTTTCGTAGCCACGCGTTTTCAGTTCCGCCACGCGCTCACCGGCCAGCGTTTTCATCGACTCTTTGGTGCCGAAATGAATCGCCCCGGTTGGGCAAGTTTTCACGCAGGCCGGTTCTTGCCCGACCACCACACGGTCGACGCACAGCGTACATTTGTAGACGCGGTTGTCTTCCGGGTTGAGGCGCGGCACATCGAACGGACAGCCAGCAATGCAGTAGCCGCAGCCGATGCACTGCTCGGACTGGAAGTCGACGATGCCGTTGGCATACTGAATGATTGCGCCTTCAGCCGGGCATGCCTTCAGGCAGCCTGGATCGGCGCAGTGCATACAGCCATCCTTGCGGATCAGCCACTCAAGTTTGTCGTTCTGTTCCACTTCCGAGAAGCGCATCACCGTCCAGGATTTGGCGGTCAAATCAGCCGGGTTATCGTACACCCCAACGTTGTTGCCCACTTCATCACGGATGTCGTTCCACTCGGAACACGCAACCTGACAGGCTTTACAGCCGATGCAGGTCGTGACGTCGATAAGTTTCGCCACCTCTTCCTGGTGATCCCGCGCCTGAGGCGCGGGGGTGAAACCGTTAGTGGCGGATCGACGAATGATGTCTTGCGATTGATAAGCCATAGGTCGTCTCCGTTACACCTTTTCCACGTTCACGAGGAAGGACTTAAATTCCGGCGTCTGCGTGTTCGCATCACCGACGAATGGCGTTAACGTGTTAGCGATAAAGCCTTTTTTCGCCACACCTTCGTAGCCCCAGTGAATCGGAATACCGATGGTATCGATATCCTTACCGTTGGCCTGTAGCGTACGAATACGTTTGGTCACCACTGCTTTGGCCTTGATGTAGCCGCGGTTAGAGGAAACTTTAACGGTATCGCCATGGGAGATGCCGAGCTTATTCGCCAGCTTCTCGCCAATTTCCACAAACTGCTCCGGCTGGGCGATGGCGTTCAGCAACGCATGCTTGGTCCAGTAGTGGAAGTGCTCGGTCAGACGATAGGTTGTACCGACATACGGGAACTTATCCGCTTTACCCAGCGCTTCCGCGTCACCTTTAAAGATACGCGCGGCAGGGTTAGAGATAACGTTCGGGTGCAGCGGGTTAGTGCCGAGCGGCGTTTCAAACGGCTCGTAGTGTTCCGGGAATGGTCCTTCCGCCATCTTATCAATAGCAAACAGGCGTCCCATCCCTTCCGGCTGCATGATGAACGGCCCAACGTCAGTACCCGGTGCGGCGGCGCTATAGTCTGGAATATCCATCCCGCTCCATTTCGCGCCATCCCATTTCAGGATCTGACGTTTTGGATCCCACGGATTCCCCTGCGGGTCTGCGGAAGCACGGTTATAAAGAATGCGGCGGTTAAGCGGCCATGCCCAGGCCCAACCCAGCGTATTGCCAAGGCCCGACGGGTCGGCGTTATCGCGTCGCGCCATCATATTACCTTCCGGCGTCCAGCTACCGGCAAAAATCCAGCAGCCGCTGGAGGTCGTGCCGTCATCACGCAGTTGGGCGAACGAGCTGAGCTGTTGGCCTTTCTTGACGATTACCGCGCCGGTTGCCGGGTCGATAATATCAGCCAGCGCTTTCCCGTTGCTCTCCATCGCCACTTCTTCCGAAGCCGGTTCATGCGGTGTGGAGTAGTTCCAGGTCATGCTCAGCACCTGTTCCGGGTTCGCGCCACCTTGTTCGGCATACATCTTGCGCAGACGCAGGAAGATACCGGCGAGGATTTCGCCATCGGTTGCGGCAATCCCTGGGGCATCCGCGCCTTTCCAGTGCCACTGCAGCCAGCGACCAGAGTTGACGATCGAACCGTTCTCTTCGGCAAAGCAGGTGGACGGCAGACGGAATACTTCGGTCTGGATTTTCGACGGATCAACATCGTTCGACTCACCATGGTTCTGCCAGAAGGTGGAGGTTTCCGTGTTGAGCGGGTCGATAGTGATCAGATACTTCAGTTTGGACAGTGAAGCCACGACCTTGTTTTTGTTCGGGAATGAGGCGACCGGGTTAAAGCCCTGGCAGATATAGCCATTCACTTTGCCCTGGTTCATCATCTCGAAGTACTGCAGGACGTCGTACCCTTTATCCCACTTCGGCAGCCAGTCGAAGCCCCAGCTGTTTTCCGCTGTCGCTTTATCGCCAAAGAAGGCTTTCATCATCGAAACGAAGAATTTCGGGTAATTGCCCCAATAGTTTACCTGGCCTTCCAGCAGCGGTTTTGGCGTGTTGGCGGCAAGGTAGGTTTGCAGGTCGGTCTGTTTTTCGCTTGGCAGCGTCAGATAACCCGGCAGACTCTGTGACAGCAGACCAAGATCGGTCAGTCCCTGAATGTTGGAGTGACCACGCAGGGCGTTAACGCCGCCGCCGGCCATGCCCATATTGCCGAGGAGCAACTGGATCATCGCCATCGTACGGATGTTTTGCGCACCCACGGAGTGTTGCGTCCAGCCCAGCGCGTACAGGAACGATGCGGTTTTGTCTTTGGCGCTGGTTTCTGCAATGTATTCACAGACCTTCAGGAAATCGGCCTTCGGCGTACCGCAGATATTCTCTACGACCTCCGGCGTATAGCGGGAGACGTGCTGTTTGAGCAGGTTCCATACACAGCGCGGATGTTGCAGAGTCACATCGCGTTTGGCGAAGCCGTTTTCATCCAGCTCATAGTTCCAACTGGTTTTGTCATACTTGCGTTTGTTCGCGTCGTAGCCGGTAAACAGGCCATCTTCGAAGCCATAATCCTCACGCACGATCAGGCTGGCGTTGGTATAGGCCTCGGTATATTCGCGGTTGAATTTTTCGTTATTCAGCAGGTACAGCATGACGCCTGACAGGAAGGCAATGTCAGTACCGGAACGAATGGGGGCATAGAAATCAGCCACCGCTGCGGTGCGCGTAAAGCGAGGGTCAATGACAATCAGCTTGGCGCCGTTGTGAATTTTCGCTTCCATCGCCCAGCGGAACCCGACCGGGTGAGCTTCAGCGGCGTTACCGCCCATCACCACAACGAGGTTGGCGTTTTTAATGTCGACCCAGTGGTTGGTCATCGCACCGCGACCAAATGTTGGAGCAAGACTTGCTACCGTTGGTCCGTGTCAGACACGCGCCTGGTTGTCGACCGCGAGCATACCCAGCGCGCGGGAGAATTTTTGCGTCAAATAGCCGGTTTCGTTACTGGAAGCGGATGCACACAGCATCCCGGTGGAAAGCCAGCGGTTAACGGTTACGCCTTCGGCGTTTTGTGCAACGTAGTTAGCGTCGCGGTCTTCTTTCATCAGCTTAGCGATGCGGTCGAATGCCTCATCCCAGCTAATTTGCTGCCACTTATCTGAGCCTGGTGCGCGGTATTCCGGGAATTTCAAACGGCTTTCAGAGTGGATGAAGTCCACAAGACCTGCGCCTTTCGGGCACAGCGCGCCGCGGTTCACCGGGTGATCCGGGTCCCCTTCAATATGGAAGATGGATGCTTTGGCGTTTTTTGCTCCGTCACCGAGGCTGTACATTAACAGCCCACAGCCAACGGAACAGTAGGTGCAGGTGTTACGGGTTTCGCGGGTGCGCAGCAGTTTATATTGCCGTGTTTCCGCGAGCGCTACACTGGGTGCAAAGCCCAGTGCCGCTGCCGTGGTGCCTGCCATACCGCCAGCGCAGATCTTAAAGAACTGCCTTCTGCTGACCTGCATGGTTTGCTCCTTGTTTCGACATTGTCACGTTCCCTTCGCATTTCTGCCATGCCAACGCGTGGGAAGTGGTTGTTATTTTTCTTTGCGGACGGGACCGCAAAGGTCCAGAATTGGGTGAATTTCCCTCCGTCCAGGAGGGATTTGTAAAGAATACCACAATGTTGGTATGCGTGTTCCAATATGGTTAAAAGAAAGTGAATAAGATTATTCAAGAAAACATTAAGAATGTGACATCTCCGACAGGATCGCGCCAATTGACGCTCTGGAAGCGCGAGGATTTGCAACATCCTCAGCCTGATGAAGTCGCTGAAGAAGTGCCTGTTGCGCTGGTCTATAACGGAATTTCACATGTGGTGATGATGGCGTCACCGAAAGATCTTGAGCATTTCGCGATGGGTTTTTCACTTTCTGAAGGCATTATTGAGTCCCCGCAAGATATTTACGGGATGGACGTGGTTCCTTCCTGCAACGGATTAGAGGTTCAGATTGAGCTATCCAGCCGCCGTTTTATGGGGTTGAAGGAGCGTCGTCGCGCACTGGCTGGTCGCACCGGTTGTGGCGTTTGCGGCGTGGAGCAGCTCAATGACATCGGCAAACCGGTCCAGCCTCTGGCATTTACCCAGACTTTTGATCTGGCGCTCCTCGATAACGCCTTAAGGCATCTCCATGATTACCAGCCCGTGGGGCAACTGACCGGCTGCACGCACGCGGCGGCATGGGTACAGCTTTCAGGTCATCTGGCAGGTGGACATGAAGACGTTGGGCGTCATGTCGCGCTGGATAAACTGCTGGGGCGTCGGGCGCTCGAAGGGGAAACCTGGCAACAGGGCGCGGTATTAGTTTCCAGCCGCGCCAGCTACGAGATGGTGCAGAAGTCGGCAATGTGCGGCGTGGAGATTTTGTTTGCCGTTTCTGCGGCGACAACGCTCGCGGTGGAAGTTGCCGAACGCTGTAACCTGACGCTGGTGGGTTTTTGCAAACCAGGCAGGGCGACAATCTATACGCATCCGGAGCGTCTGATCGCGAAGTGACGCCACCAGGCGGCCAGGATACTGCCTGAAAATGCCAGTTCCATTATTACGGCAACGGGCGAGCCGACAATCACATTGTTCAGTAGCCAACACAGACTGCCGCACAATGTGTATCCGCGTAGTTTCCCACTGCGTTTTTGAAACGACGCAAAGGTCATCAGCAGGCTTCCCATCAGCGGCAAAATGCTCGACAGATTTTGCCAAAGATAAACGCTACACAGCAGCGACCCCAGCATAAATCCCCACATAGCCCAGCGGTGAAATGTGACGATGGCCGTCGCGTAGCGGCATGCGGCGATGACCATTAACCCAGCCGCAGCATCTTTATCCAAAAGATAGAAATGGATAGCGAGCAGGGAAGTGGAGGTGGTGAGCAGAGATAAGGTGATGGCCCGGCGTTGAAAATGAAAAGCGGAAATATCCAGCAAGAAGCTGATACCGGCCAGAATCTGAGAGAGAAGAAATGCGTTCATAATGTGCGCCAACCGTTGCAGAGTGGCGGGACAATACTCGACGCATTCACATAAGGCGTTAGCTTTTGTTAAGACGCTGGCGAATACGAGACAGGCTAACGGGATTAATACCGATATAGTTGGCGAGATCGCGCTGAGTGAGCTGCGACTCCCAGTCCGGGAAGTGTGTTTGTACATACCGGTAGCGCTGCTCTGGGGTATTGAGCAGCAGCATTTGCTCTTTTTTCTCTTTGTAGATCAATTGCTGAATCAGTAGCTGGGTCTTAATATCCTGATTTTCCGGCGCATCCAGCAAAGCCAAAGAAATTTCACTGGTTTCTCCTGCGGTAATCATTTGCAGACTGTAATCAGCAGGCGTTTTGGTCAGCCAGTTCAGGTACAGAAAGCAGTACTCCCCGGCAAAGTAGAACTCTTTAACCCGTTCTGAGCCATGTGGAGAGTGGTAAACCGCGCGAGCAACGCCTTGATGCAGAACGTATATCTTGTTTTGAGGCTCACCCTGGCGATGCAACCAGGCACCCGCAGGTTGTCGCTTTTTTCGATGGCCTGGCAACAATGTTTGCTTGCGTTCAATTGACATTTTATTACTCAAATAATTTGAATAAGACAGGCAAATCCTTCCGCTTTTAGTTGTGTGATGAGATGGCTATTATTTATCACATCAAGGCACGGTGCCTTACTCAAACAACTAAGTTAAAGGGTTTATATCATGAAAAGCATCAAAACTTTTGTCGCAGTTATCGCTCTGGCTACTTCTTTCGGTTCATTCGCTGCTCAGACTGTTACCGCAACGGGTTCTACGCTGGAAAGTGCTGAAGCAAGCATTGCCGCTCAGGCTGAACGTGCAGGCGCCAGCGATTATAAAATCACCCAGGCTTACACCGGTAACCGCGTGCACATGACCGCTGAACTGCTGAAATAAGATACCTCAGTACTGTAGAAAGAGCGCCTTTGAGGCGCTTTTTTAGTTTATGCCCGCCATCCTAAACAGCGCGGTCACCACAGCGGCGGCAACGATCACCACGATCAGCGGCATTTTGCGCCAGGCGAGAAAGACCGCGAAGCCAACCCCAAGAACACGCGCCATTCCAGCAAAGTGTTCACCTTCATAAAAGGTGGTTGCCAGCGCGACGGAAAACAGCAATACCGTTGCGGCATCAGAAAGCAGGGCCTGCGAGCGTTCCGAGAACGCTAAACGACTCCCCAGTTTTGCTCCGCCTAAACGCATTAAATACGTTCCCAGAGATAATATGGCGATACCAACGATAAACAGCGTCATGTTGCCCATTATTTTTTCCTCGTCAGTAAACCAAACAGTGAGAGCAGTACCGGCAGGCCCACCGGCGCGAAAGGTATAGATGCGAGCGACAGCGCGGCACCGCTACAGGCGCGGATCAGCGTGGTCCGATTTTTAAAGGCCGGAACCACTAACGCCAGCAAAATGGCCGGGAAAACGGCATCCAGACCGATGGTTTCCGGGGCCGGGAGCAGTTTGCCGACACCTGCGCCAATCAGCGTGCCAATTGGCCAGAAAAGGGCGACGCCCAGGCCGCATAGCCAGTAGGCGGCTTTACGCTGTTCCGGCGTTTTTTGCGACAGGCCGAACACTACGCTTTCGTCGTTCATGATATGGCAGCCGAGGAAACTGGCGGCCCGGGAGCCCACCAGGTCACGCACCGTGACGCCAAACGGCACGTGCCGGGCGTTCACCAGTAAACCGGCAGCCGCAGCCGCCAGGGGGTTACCGCCGCTGGCGACGATGCCGATAAACATAAACTCGGACGCGCCGGCCAGTACCGTAATAGAAAGCACAAACGGTACCCACAGCGGGAAACCGTAAGCCATCGCCAGCGAGCCATATGACATGCCGACAACGCCGACGGCCAGACAGACGAGAAATATTGCTTTCAGCGTGTCGCCTTTGAGACAGGAAAAATAATGTTTCATACCATTTTAGCCATATCGAACGAATTTCCATTATAATGAACGCAACCATTTAGCTTTACAAGTCGAACGATTTGTTCGATATAAAAAACATGGAGTCGTGAATGACCCAGCCCATCAGTATGATCGCGAAAAGCCTGGTGCGTGAACGTCAGCGCACCGGTTTGTCACTGGCAGAGATTGCCCGCCGCGCGGGGATTGCAAAATCGACGCTCTCACAGTTGGAAGCAGGAAATGGCAACCCTAGCCTGGAAACGCTGTGGTCGCTGTGTGTGGCGTTGGATATCCCTTTTGCGCGCCTGCTGGAGCCGCAAGAGCAAAAAACGCAGGTGATTCGCCGCGGCGAAGGGACAAAAGTGGTGGCGGAACAGGCCCACTACCAGGCTATTTTACTGGCCGCCTGCCCACCGGGCGCGCGGCGGGATATCTATTTGCTGCTGACGCAGCCGGGCGCGGATCGTATTTCACAGCCGCATCCACCGGGATCGGTTGAACATATTATCGTGACGCAAGGTAAGGCGATGGTGGGATTGACGGAAGCGCCGGAAGAGTTAGGTGAGGGCGACTACATTTGTTACCCCGCCGATCGGGCGCATATCTTTAAAGCGCTGGAGCCGGATACTCAGGCGATTCTGGTTTCTGAGCAGAACTAACTGCTATGTTGCGTTGTGCCGGATGCGGCGCGTTAGCGCCTTATCCGGCCTACAAGATTATTGCAGATAAAACACTTCTTTTAGCTCTGTGCTGACCGGGCTGTTGTCCGGGTTGGCTGGCATAACGTCGCGCATATGTTTCCACCAACGCTGGCAAACGTCGGTGCTGGCAACGGCATTCCAGCGCTCCTCGGACTCTATCTCAACGGTGGCGAACAGCAGATTACGCTCCTGATCAAGATAAATCGCGTAGTGATGCGCGCCGTGTTCTTTCAGTACTGATTCCAGTTCTGGCCAGATGGGATTGTGCCGACGTTGGTACTCAACGTGCGCGTCGGCGTTTACCTGCATCACAAACGCTTTGCGGATCATAACGCCTCCAGATACAACTCGCGGACTTCATCGCGGCTGGCGATGCGCGGGTTACACGGCGCGCATGGATCGGCCAACGCTTTATCTAACCAGCCTTCAATATCCTCTTTGGTCACGCCAAGCTGGCTGAAACCGGCTGGAATACCTACCCGCTTGCTCAGGGCGCGAATGGCGTTGATGGCTTCCATGCTTGCCGCTTTATCGCTCATGCCGCGGGTATCGACGCCCATCGCCTGCGCCACGCGGGCAAAGCGAGCCTCGGCGTTCGGTCGGTTAAAATTTTCGATTATCGGCAGCAGGATGGCGTTGCAGACGCCGTGCGGCAGGTTGTGGGTTGCGCCCGGCTGGTGCGCCAGCGCATGCACCAGACCAAGACCGGCGCTGTTAAATGCCATACCCGCCAGATACTGACCAAATGCCATTTGCTCACGGGCTTCGAGGTTATGACCATCGTCAACTGCTTTCGGTAGCCACAGATTGATTAAGCGAATCGCTTCCAGCGCGTTGGCGTCGGTGAGTGGGTGTGCACCGACGGAAACATAGGCTTCCACCGCGTGGGTCAGGGCGTCCATGCCGGTTGCGGCGGTGACGGAAGCCGGGATTTCCAGCATCACGCTGGCATCATCCACGGCGATATCCGGGATGATGTTCGGGTCGATGATCACCTCTTTAACCTTGCGAGCAGAGTCGATAATCACCGCATTGCTGGTCATTTCTGCAGCTGTACCAGCGGTGGTATTGATGGCGACCAACGGAACACCGGCGTTTTTCACTTTGCCCACGCCGGAGTATGCGGTAGAAGGACCTGGGTTGGCGGTCAGGATTTTCACCGCTTTAGCGGTATCGATCGGACTGCCGCCGCCGAAGGCGATAATGTAGTCACATTCTGCGCTCTGATACGTCGCAAAACCTTTCTGCACCAGCTCTTCTGTCGGGTTTGGGAACACCTCATCAAACAGGTGGTAAGACATTTGATGTTCATCCAGCGCGCTAAACAGGCTATCCAGCAGGCCCAGTTTCACCAATTGACCATCGGTAACAATCAGCGCTTTGCCCCATTGCTTATTCGCCACGAGGTTCACCATATCGGCAATCGCTCCAGCGCCATGCAGGCTAATTTTGGGTAGTGCCAACATAAAGCTCATTACTATTCTCCTTATAATGCTAGTGCGCTTGCCAGCGGAGTCACGCCAAAACGTTTGCCGAGTGCGACCAGTTCTTCACGCGTGATGGTCTGCTTCATACCGCCCATCGAATAGATTTTGACTAAAACCTCAGCGGATTTCTCAGCGGTATCGATCAAACCGAATGCTTCATCGAGGGAGGGGCCGCTGCCGAACACGCCATGGAACGGCCACAGAACAAGCGAATGCTTCTGCATTTCCTGCGCGGTCGCCTGGCCGATTTCATCCGTACCCGGCACCATCCACGGCAAAATGCCGACGCCATCCGGGAACACCACCAGGCACTCGGTGCTGCCTTCCCACAGTTTGCGGGTGATCAGCGCGGTGTTGTTTTCCAGCACATAGGTCAGGGCGATCAGGTTGGTGGCGTGGCAGTGCATGATCACGCGATCTTTGCCGTTCGTCGCTTTAATGCGTTCGCAGTGAGAGAGGAAGTGGGCTGGCAATTCGGAGGTTGGCACCGCTTCGTGGGTCAGGCCCCAAAGGATGTGATAGCCCGCACCGTCGCTGTCCACTTTCACTACGCCTAAATTTGCCGCCGGATCGAGCTGAACGTTACGGAAAAATTTACCCGAGCCGGTGACGATAAATGGCGTATTCGCCAGCAATGGCATGGGTTGACTCAGCGCAATATAGCGCGGTTTGTCGTGGAAATCGCCGCTAAATGGCGCGATGTCTGCTTCATCCAGGCGCAGCGTCAGGTTGCCGCCGTTACGTTCATCCCAGCCTTTCAGCCACGCATCGGATGTGGCTTTGATCATTCCCTGGACAAACCAGGAATGAGTAATGTTCTGCATGTTCGGTGCTCCCATTTATTGCCCGAAGGTTATCGGGTCTTACGTAGGCCGGATAAGCGCAGCGCCATCCGGCAATCGTGTTTTATTTATTGCCGGATGGCGACGCGGGGCGTCTTATCCGGCCTACAGATCAGGTGTCGCTATTAGCTACGTTTGCTCAGGATCTCTTTTTCATAGGCGCGAACGCTATCCAGCCACTGGCTGCCCGCTGGCGTGTCGTGGCGCTGGCAATACATTTCCCAGACGGCCTGCCACGGCAGTGATTTTTGTTCTTCCAGCAGGGCCAGACGTGCGGTGTAGTCGCCGCTGGTTTCGAGCTGACGCAGTTGCTCGGTTGGTTCTAACAGCGCGCGCAGCAGGGCTTTTTTCATATTGCGGGTGCCGATAACCCATGCCGCGATGCGGTTAATGGAAGCGTCGAAGAAGTCGAGACCGATGTGTACGCGATCAAACAGGTTGTGGCGGACGATTTCGCTGGCAATCGCCTGAGTTTCATCATCCAGCAGCACCACGTGATCGCTGTCCCAGCGCACCGGACGACTGACGTGCAGCAGCAGGCGCGGTACATACAGCATGGCGGCAGAGATTTTGTCGGAAATCACTTCAGTCGGATGGAAGTGTCCCGCATCCAGGCACAGCGCGGTCTGGCGGCTGGTGGCGTAGCCCATATAGAACTCGTTGGAGCCGACGGTGTAGCTTTCGGCGCCGATGCCAAACAGCTTGCTCTCAACGGCGTCAATATGGTGCGCCGGGTCGAGTTTCTCGCTGATCACTTCGTCCAGTGCTTCCAGCAGGCGCTGGCGCGGCGCTAAACGGTCAACGGTGATATCTTTCATACCGTCCGGGATCCAGATGTTCATTATCGACGGCGTACCCAACTGTTCGCCAAAATACGCCGAGACGCGACGGCTGGCTTTGCAGTGGTCAATCCAGAACTGGCGAATGTGGTTATCGGCATGGGCCAGCGTGAAGCCGTCGGCGCTCAGCGGGTGAGAAAAGCAGGACGGGTTGAAATCCAGCCCTAACTGGTTTGCTTTCGCCCACTCAACCCAGTTTTTGAAGTGTTCCGGTTTGATTTGGTCGCGGGCAACCGGCGTATCGGATTCCAGATAGATCGCATGCAGATTCAGGCGTTTTGGACCCGGTATCAGGCTCAGCGCCTGCTCCAGATCGGCACGCAGTTCGGTCGCGTTGCGCGCTTTGCCAGGATAATTGCCGGTAGCCTGAATTCCGCCAGTGAGCGAGCCTTCCGGGTTTTCGAAACCGGCGACGTCATCGCCCTGCCAGCAGTGCATGGAGACCGGCAGACGATCGAGCTGGCGTAAGGCCGCCTCGACATCAATACCTACCGCGGCGAAACGCAGTTTTGCCAGTTCCCAGGCTTGTTCAAGTTGAGTGGTCATGCGCAAAGCTCCTTTGTCTGTCGTAGTGATTGAAACTGCGCCTGGTAGTGGGCAATTTCACTTTCCGGATTGGGAATGAAGGTGGTCAGGTCGTAGTTGGCACGCACTACCTGACGGAAATCATCGACGTTGTTAAGCTCGTCCAGCGTCATCAACTGGATGCCGATGTTGCCGAGCGTGGAGGCCTCAATCGGCCCGGACATAACGCGAATACCGCAGGCATCCGCGCACAGCTGATTCAGTAACGCGTTCTGGCAACCGCCACCAACAATGTGTAATTGGCTAAACGCTGCACCACGCAGGTCCGCCAGCTCTTGCAGAATGTCGGCATACAGCAGCGCCAGGCTGTCGAAGATACAGCGCGCCAGTTCGGCGTTTTGCAGAGGAACAGGTTGGCCCGATTCACGACAGGCCGCCTGAATTTCCGCACTCATATCGTCGGGGTTGATAAAGCGATCGTCGTTCGGGTTTATCAGGAACTGGCAAGCCGGCAGCGCTTGCGTTTCGGCGATAAGCGTTGGCAGGTCGTCGATCTGACGCTCTTTTAATACGCGCTGGAGCAGCCACAGCCCCATAATATTTTTCAGTACCCGGTAGCGCCCTTCCGCGCCGCCTTCGTTGGTAATATTCGCCGTCAACGCCGCATCGTTGGTATACGGCGTTCTGCTCTCAAAGCCCATCAGCGACCAGGTGCCGGAAGAGAGATACGCGCTGTTTTTATCGGCGAGCGGCGAAGCAATGACCGCGCTGGCCGTGTCGTGACTGGCAACCGCCACGACCGGAATTTGATTTTTCTGCGGGCAAATCCAGTGGCCAATGACGTTCCCCGGATGCGTCGGGCGACCAAACCAGGTTTTGTCTGCCCCGGTCCACGCCAGCAGCGTGTCATCCCAGTCGTCGGTATTGATATTGACTAACTGGGTGGTGGTGGCATTGGTGTATTCCCAGTTCATTTCACCGGTCAGGCGAAAACTGAAGTAGTCGGGGATCAGCAGGGCATGCGCCACCTGCGGGAGCAATTCTGGTTGCTGTTCAACCAGCGCGCGCAACTGATACAGGGTGTTAAAGGGGAGAAATTGAATACCGCTACGCCGGTAAATCTCGTTTTTACCCGGTTGCACCATCGCCTGCGACATAATGCCTGTCGTGCGATTATCACGGTAAGAGATCGGCAGACCGACGCGCTGACCGGCGTTATCGACCAGCACGTAATCCACACCCCAGGTATCAATGCCGATGCTGTCTATCAGAATGCCTTCATCGCAGACTTTCTTCAGACCCAGACGAATGTCGTTTTCCAGGCTGTCGATGTCCCAGGTGTCAAAACCGTCCGTTTTTTGTAGGCAGTTAACGAAGCGGTGGATTTCACGCAGCGTCAGGGTGCGGTGTTCACTGTCGTAACGCGCCAGCATTACGCGCCCGCTGGATGCGCCGAGATCGACAGCGACACAATGGCGAAAAGTCATAGCGAGGTCCTTCTGAGTTTTATTGCACTCAGTCTAAGAACCCCCGATAAGACGTACCTTCTTAACAGTGACAGGCACAATTAGCGGCTGGCAACATGGCAAAGGTGAACGTGATGATGTTCACAGTTTCTACTCATGGGGTGGATTCGGGCAGATGTGACGCCTTCCGCAATTCCCGATCTTTCCCACCGTATCTTGAAGAATTGACCATGTTTACGCACTTTGGCGTCAAAAATTTAAGGTGAGGGTAGTAACCCTTAATTACTATTCAGCCATATTCGCTAAACAGGGGAGCCGTCATGACTGTACTGCATTGCGTAGACTTTTTTCCGACAGGTAAAGCGCCAGTGGCTATTGAACCGCGGCTTCCTCAACCCGCGTTTCCTGAACATCATCATGATTTTCATGAAATTGTGGTGGTCGAGCATGGTACGGGGATCCACGTGTTCAACGGGCAGCCGTATGCCATCAGCGGTGGTACGGTGTGTTTCGTCCGCGATCATGACCGGCATTTATATGAACATACTGACAATTTGTGTCTGACCAATGTCCTGTATCGCTCTCCGGATGCGTTTCAATTTTTAGCCGGGCTGAATCAGCTTTTACCTCAGGAACAGAATGGGCAGTATCCATCCCATTGGCGGGTAAACCAGGGGGTATTACAGCAGGTCCGACAGTTGGTGGGGCAAATGGAAGCGCTCGGTGAAGGAATGGATACGCCGACGGCGGCAAATCGTGAAATTCTGTTTATGCAGCTACTGGTCGTGTTGCGTAAAAGCAGCCTGATGGCAGCGGCAACCGATAACGACGCGCGGCTTAACCTTCTGATGGCGTGGCTGGAAGATAACTTTGCTGATGAGGTGTGCTGGGAGGCGTTGGCCGAAAAGTTTTCGCTCTCTTTGCGCACACTGCATCGCCAGCTTAAACAACAAACGGGATTGACGCCCCAGCGCTACCTTAATCGCCTGAGGCTTATTAAAGCGAGACATCTGCTTCGTCATAGTGAGGACAGCGTGACGGATATCGCGTATCTCTGCGGTTTCGGCGACAGTAATCACTTTTCGACGCTTTTTCGCCGGGAGTTTAATTGGTCGCCACGCGATATTCGTCAGGGGCGCGATCTCATTGCGGGAAGCAGCCTGCAGTAACGCGAAAGCTATCAACGTTTTTTACCGCCGAATCTCAGATAATCATGTTCCTTAACGCCGGATGGCAGGGAATATTGTGATGGCGAATCAGCTAATCCTTCTGACATCAGACTTTTTCGCGCATGAACAGCAGGCTGTCGCCGTGGCTGACCGTTATCCGCAGGATGTCTTTGCGGAACATACCCATGAATTTTGCGAGCTGGTCCTGGTCTGGCGCGGCAATGGTCTGCATGTTCTTAACGATCGTCCGTACCGGATAACCCGTGGCGATCTGTTTTACATTCGCGCTGAAGACAAACATTCCTACACTTCCGTAAATGACCTAGTTTTGCAAAATATCATCTACTGCCCGGAGCGGTTAACGCTGAATGTTGACTGGGAAGGGGCGATCCCCGGATTTAACGGTACGCCACGGCAGCCGCACTGGCGACTCGGCAGCGTTGGCATGACTCAGGCCAGGCAGGTGATAAGCCAGCTTGAGCATGAAAGCAATCAACGCGATGCGCAGGCTTTTAACATGGCGGAACTGCTGTTCGGGCAACTGGTGACCCTCCTTAAACGCCATCGTTATGCGACAGATACGCTCCCGGCAACGTCGAGTGAAACACTGTTGGATAAACTCATTACCGCATTAGCCGGGAGTCATGAGCATGCTTTCGAACTGGATAAATTTTGCGAGCGCGAACAGTGCAGCGAACGCGTTTTGCGCCAGCAGTTTCGCAGCCAGACCGGGATGACCATCAACCAGTATCTCCGCCAGGTGCGGGTTTGCCATGCTCAGTATCTGCTCAAGCACAGCCGGTTAATGATTAGTGAGATTTCCATGCGCTGTGGCTTTGAGGACAGTAACTACTTTTCGGTGGTGTTTACGCGGGAAACCGGGATGACGCCGAGCCAGTGGCGTCATCTGGCTGAGTGAGTAACCATGATTACGTCGGATATCAAGATGATAAAATCTGACAGCGATCCCTCCAAAAATTGAAAATTTCGCGATGGCTCACTTCTGTAAATAAAGCCTAAAATAGGAATAACGACCATTATCAGGAGAGAATGATCAGCGTATGTTGAAATAATTTACCAGAAATTATTGGGCGTTAAACAATGCAGGCTTCTGACTATTTAAGAATGAAATTTCAAAATGACAGGCGGCTGGCGCTAACCACTCAGAATGCGGTTGGTGGAGTTTTGCAGTCAGCCCGGGGAGTTGCTTCAGATATATATTCGGGTATGGAGCGAGCTAGTTGGTATTCATCATGCTTTATACCGCAATACAATGATGTTTGTCAGGAGTTAAAGACTGAAGAAATAAGAATACTCTATTCCATAGAGTCTATATATAGATATCGTGATGTAATTGCATATATGCTCTATTTGTACTTCAAAATGATAAGTGATGATGTTGATGAAGGTAATCCAGAAGGTTCGGCGCGTCAGTTAATCAGAAAAATGTCAGCAATAGCCTCTCATATGAATATTGCAGGAGGGACCAGGTACGCTTTTGCTTCCGCGGCTTCTCTTGCGTTGTCTCAGTCTGGTTTAATGTCTAAAATCATTGTTGAACGTCTATCTGCAAAGCTACCACAAGCAGTATTCGTGCTTCAGTTTTTCGGCGTTCAACAAAAGTGTGCGCTTGCTGCCCGTCATCTAAAAGCAGTGGATTCAAATTATTATTGGATTTTATATCAGGCAAAGCTTGAAATGCTTTATTATTTTGTCGAACCAGCAATTTCCAAAATGATTAGCAGAGCAAAGTCTCAACTCTTCTCAAATCTTGATGACTTAGCTGATTTTTTACAGGGGGATTTTAGTGTTTAAGAGTTTGATAACACTTTTATTAGAAGGTGTAGTGTTTCCAGTTCTGGTAATAGGCTTTGGTTTATTATGGCTTCATCTGTTCCCTAAATATTGTTTATTGCTAACATTAATTACACTTATTATTCTGATGTGGTTGTTTCCCCGATTGACTTCACGGTTCACCAAGTTTAAATAAAAGGAGTTTAAATGTCTAACCCAGCTTATTTGTGGCTAACAGATGAAAATGGTTCTCCTATGTCAGGCTCATCTCTGGTTGTCGGACGTGTCGGAGCTATTGAAATAAAGTCACTGACTCACAATATCAATATCCCGGTTGATAGTAATACAGGGCGCCTAACGGGTACGCGAATTCATGCACCCATCATGTTTCAAAAAGAATTCGACCGGGTTACACCTTTTTTGTACAGAGCATTAAGTACCGGAGCTACGCTCAAATCAGCGACGATCAAAATGTACTCAATTAATGAAGCAGGGATTGAAAAGGAATATTTCAACATCATTCTTCACAACGTAAAGCTTACGTCCATCACGCCTGATTTGTATCCCGGCTCATCAACAGGTACACATCTTGAAACGGTACTGCTTCGCTACGAGAAAATCACCTGGAAGCATTGCGATGGTAATATCATCTATACCGATGAATGGAATCACCGTACTACCTATTAAAAAATTAATCTGGCAAATAAAAATTTGTGTGTATCAAACTAACGATAGATGACGCCGAGCCAGTGGCGTCATCTCAGTACCCAGCATGCTTAGCTGGCCATTCCCAGACCAACAATGTTTGCCGCGACAATAATTACCACGCAGCCAAGACTCAGTACGCTGACCGGACGTCGACCCGCATTTTTCCACTCTTTCAATACCAGACCAACAATCCCGCCGCACAGGACATAGAAACTCATGTGCAGCATCCAGCTTACATAGTCATACTGTGCCGGAATACGCGCGTGACCCCAGGCGTAGAAGAAAAATTGCAGATACCACATCAAGCCACCGAGCGCGGAGAGTAGCACGTTGCTGATGATCAGCGGTTTTGCCAGCGAGAAGTCGGCTTTTATCGACAAGTTCTTCACTTTTGCCAGACGAATAAAGCAAAAACCCAGGTTAACCAGCGCACCACCGCCCATGATAACCACATAGCTGGGCAGAGCGACATACAGCGGGTCCACACCCAATGCGGCGGCGGCATCGTGCATCGGTTTCGCGGCGTTCATCGCAAATGACATCCCCGCGGAGAAAATGCCGCACATGACCGCCAGAACCAACCCTTTTTTCAGGTTGAACTCTTCGGCTTTGATGCCCATTTTGCGTTCTTTTAATTGACCCGCACGGGTAACAATGCCCACGCCAATCAGTGCGACCAACACGCCAAGCAGCGTCATGCGTCCGCCGGAGGTGTTGATCAGCACATCAAAGTTGCCGTTGATAATCGGGGTCATCAGCGTGCCGACAATCAGCGTAATACCTATCGCAATGCCGATACCCATCGACATACCGAGATAGCGCATGGTCAGGCCATAGTTAATGTTGCCAATCCCCCACATCGCCCCGAAAAGAAATACCGGGGCTAGTGTGGAAAGGCTGAAGGAGCTGAAGTAGGCCCAGAAATTGGGAAGTAACATAGCGCTGATAGTCCACGGAAGGATAAGCCAGGAGACGATCCCGCCTACCGACCACATCGTTTCCCATGACCAATGTTTGACCTGCTTGAACGGGGCATAGAAACAAGCTGCACTGGCTGCGCCTATCAAATGCCAAAAGATACCCATCGTAATCGCGTTACTCATGACTTAATCCTCGTTATTTTTTATCGTCGGTAATGACCCCTCCGACCTGACGAGTTTAAAAATTACGCAGGGTATTAACCTTTTAACGCTTGCCGCCATTTTGCGCATGTTGGCAATCATCACGTTAAGTGGGTGATTCGGTTCACATCTTTTACAATGAACTGATTGATTAAAACCTTGTAAAAAGTACGGCATTGATAATCATTTTCAATATCATTTAATTAACTATAATGACCCAACTGCTTACGCGGCGTTAACACTGGCCGCCCGACAACACTGGAGATGATTATGAGTTATACACTGCCATCCCTGCCGTACGCTTATGATGCCCTTGAACCGCACTTCGATAAGCAGACGATGGAAATTCACCATACCAAACACCACCAGACTTACGTAAACAACGCAAACGCTGCGCTGGAAAGTCTGCCTGAATTCGCCAGCCTGTCGGCTGAAGAGCTGATCACCAAACTGGATCAACTGCCAGCGGACAAGAAAACCGTACTGCGTAACAACGCCGGCGGCCACGCTAACCACAGCCTGTTCTGGAAAGGCCTGAAAACCGGCACGACGCTGCAGGGCGACCTGAAAGCGGCTATCGAACGTGACTTCGGCTCTGTTGACAACTTCAAAGCTGAATTTGAAAAAGCAGCGGCCACCCGTTTCGGCTCCGGCTGGGCGTGGCTGGTTCTGCAAGGTGACAAACTGGCTGTTGTTTCCACCGCTAACCAGGATTCCCCGCTGATGGGTGAAGCCATTTCTGGCGCTTCTGGCTTCCCTATCGTCGGTCTGGACGTTTGGGAACACGCTTACTACCTGAAATTCCAGAACCGTCGTCCGGACTACATTAAAGAGTTCTGGAACGTGGTGAACTGGGACGAAGCAGCAGCGCGTTTCGCCGCTAAAAAATAAGTTCTACGCTTAAATAATGCCCCTGCAAGCACTGCTTGTGGGGGCTTTTTTGTGATCAAAATCAACATGGGAACGATGATCCATTTAAATTGAAACAATGTTTTATTGTGCGGGTGGGATCACTTTTATAATTCCTCTGAATGTCTATCTTCTGTTCATCAAGACGGGCGCATCTCAAAAGCAAGATGCAATCGCCCATAAAAATTGCCCCATTTTTATGTCTACAGGTGATGGAAATGCAGATCAAACGAACGATAGAGAGAATCCCTGGCGGGATGATGCTGGTGCCGCTTTTCCTCGGCGCGTTATGTCACACCTTTTCACCCGGCGCCGGGAAATATTTCGGCTCATTTACCAACGGTATGATCACCGGTACGGTGCCTATTCTGGCGGTCTGGTTTTTTTGTATGGGCGCGTCGATTAAGCTAAGTGCAACCGGCACCGTGCTGCGTAAATCCGGCACGCTGGTCATCACCAAAATTTTGGTGGCGTGGGTGGTGGCGGCAATTGCCTCACGCATCCTGCCGGAACACGGTGTGGAAGTCGGGTTCTTCGCCGGGTTGTCCACGTTGGCGCTGGTGGCCGCCATGGATATGACCAACGGTGGGCTGTACGCCTCGATTATGCAGCAGTATGGCACCAAAGAAGAGGCCGGGGCATTTGTCCTGATGTCTCTGGAATCAGGCCCGCTGATGACCATGGTGATTCTGGGAACCGCCGGGATTGCTTCGTTTGAACCGCACGTGTTTGTAGGGGCTGTATTACCATTCCTGATTGGCTTTGCGCTGGGTAATCTGGACCCTGAACTGCGGGAGTTCTTCAGCAAAGCGGTGCAGACGCTGATCCCGTTCTTCGCCTTCGCGCTGGGTAACACCATCGATTTGAGCGTGATTGCGCAGACCGGCGTGCTGGGGATTCTGCTGGGCGTGGCGGTGATTATCATCACCGGGATCCCATTGATTATCGCCGATAAACTGATTGGCGGCGGCGATGGAACGGCGGGGATTGCCGCTTCCAGTTCAGCGGGTGCGGCGGTTGCCACGCCGGTACTGATTGCTGAAATGGTTCCGGCATTTAAACCGATGGCGCCAGCGGCAACCTCTCTGGTGGCGACCTCGGTGATTGTGACCTCCATTCTGGTACCGATTATCACGTCCATCTGGTCGAAAAAGGTCAAAGCCAGGGCGGCGGAAATTGATCTTCGTGGTACCGTGAAGTAAGCCTCTTTTGCCGGATGGTCTGCGCCATCCGGCTTAGTCAGTTAACCTTTGACGACGAACACCTCATCAATAGTCCGACATTCCCCCTCATTCAACTCTCCGCCAGCATTACGTGACACGCCGGTGCAGTAGCCAAACTTACGCGATACCACGGTTTTGATGGTGGTGACAAAATCTTCGCCAATGGCGTAGATGGACATATAGGTGCCAATCTGGTCCTGAATATCGCGAAGCATCGCCAGGTCGCCCTGCTTAAACGCCTCCCGCGCGCTGA
The DNA here is from genome assembly GCF_005280955.1 of Citrobacter sp. wls717. NCBI lineage: Bacteria > Pseudomonadati > Pseudomonadota > Gammaproteobacteria > Enterobacterales > Enterobacteriaceae > Citrobacter > Citrobacter sp. wls717. The sequence continues at coordinate 71,293 of NZ_SZWW01000011.1, read as the reverse complement.
CAAACAGTTCCGGCATGACGTTGTTCAACCCTGAAATAATCCCCGCCCCGCCTGCCAGCAGGTTAGGAATGTAGTATTCGTCATAACCGGACAGTACGGCAAAATCTTCCCGCACGGCGCGCGTTGTCTGAATCATACTGCGGGTATGTGACTGACAGTCGACGGTATCTTTGATGCCTGCGAAATCTGGGAACTCGGCAGCGAGAGTGGCAACCAGCTCCGGCGTTAAATCACAGCCGGTACGCGCCGGGAAATTATAGGCAAACCATTTACCGCTGAGTTTCTGTCCCAACTGGCGGAAGTAGCTCAGCAGCTGTTTCGCCGTTTGTCCGTAGTAGTAAGGCGGCAGGATCATCACGGCATCATAACCTGTGCGATATGCTTCCTGCGCCATCAACAGAACATCATTCTGGCAGGTGGATGAGACGTTGGCGACCATCTTCAGCGAGCTCATGGCCCGGGCTTCACGGATCAGCAGCAGTCGTTCTTCGAGCGTAAAGGAAGCAAACTCCCCGATGCTGCCCATCAGCAAAATCACGTCGATTTTGGCCTCGGTTAAACGTTTGAGATGCTGGCTCAGACCGTTGAGATCGATCTTGCCGTCATTATCCATTGGCGTAATGGAAGGGCACCAGACGCCAGCAAATTGCGATTGACCAGTCACGTAGTCGACTCCTTATTTGAAATGATGTTTCAAAACCAGCTTACATTGATAGCATGTGTCCCTAAGCTTCATGTGAACCGTGCTCTCATTTTGAGCGACTGGGATAAAATAAATATGGTGTAATGGGGGAAATTTATCGGGAGAGGGAACAGATGCGATATCCGGTCGATGTTTTTACAGGCAAGATTCGGGACTACACGGGAAGCCGTCCCAGCGCGATTGCTAAAGTTCAGGTCGATGGTGAGCTGATGCTGACCGAACTGGGCCTGACGGGGGATGAACAGGCGGAAACGAAAATTCACGGCGGACCGGATCGCGCGCTGTGCCACTATCCGCGTGAACACTATCAGCACTGGAGACAAGAGTTTCCGGAGCAGGCGGAGTTATTTGTCGCGCCCGCTTTTGGCGAAAACCTCTCCACTGAGGGGCTGACGGAAGAGAATGTGTATATTGGCGACATTTTCCAGTGGGGAGACGCGCTGATTCAGGTCACACAGCCGCGCTCGCCGTGCTTTAAGCTGAATTTCCATTTTGGCATTAGTGATATGGCCAGCCAGATGCAGAATGCGGGCAAGACGGGCTGGCTATGCAGCGTCATCGCTCCCGGTCAGGTTTCGGCGGACGCGCCGTTGATCCTGACGTCACGCGTCAGCGACGTCAGCGTGCGCGAGGCGATTGCCATTGCCTGGCATATGCCGTTTGATGACTCGCAGTATCACCGTTTACTGTCGGCTGCCGGGTTATCGAAGAGCTGGACCAGAACGATGCAAAAGCGCCGTTTAAGCGGCAAGATCGAAGATAATTCCCGCCGTTTGTGGGGGAAATAACGCTCACCTTTAGCTTGCCATTAAATCAGGTGGCGACACCTGATTTATCGTCCTCATGGTTCATCTCCTCACGTACTAAAACCTGCCTGTCGCGCCATGTGTCCAGGCCATTCTTGATACCTGGCCCACAAAAAGAAACGATGCGTTGAAAAAAAACTTGAGTATTTCGTGCACTCAAATATCTTAGCTTCAAATTGGTTTAAACCAGATTGAGTGAGATGAAAAAGAAAAACAATGTTGATGTGCTCAGAGAGCGCTTTGAAAGCTGGTTAAACGAGAATAATTTGCCAGCGGGCTCCAAATTGCCTTCGGAGAGAGAGCTATGTGAGCTGCTGGATGCAAAGCGCATGACCTTACGTCAGGTTCTGATCGAGCTGGAGATTGATGCACGTATTTTCCGCAAGAACCGTAGCGGGTGGTTTATTTCATCGAAGCGATTCATTTATAACCCGAAATCACTTTCCAGCTTCAATGCCGAGGCCTGTGCCCAGGGGCGTAAACCTTTTTGGGATTATTTGACCAAGGAAACGATTGAGACGGTTCCGCACCATGTTGAGGATGTTTTTCTCTCCTCCGGCGATCGCTATTTAGTTACCGGCTGGTGTGGTCTTGATTCGCATAAAGTGTTTTATCATGAATCCTATATTGATGCCGATGTTGCGCCAGGATTCATAAACAAACTTGGCAATCAGTCTTTTGCCAGCGTCTGGGAAGATGCGTTTGGTCATGTATTAAATATCAAAGAAATGATTTTTAAACCGGTCAACATGCCGGAAGTGGCCTGTAAAGAACTGGGCGTTGCGCCAAATACTTATGGAATTTTAGTAGAAAAACATCGGGCAACCCGAGATAAAAAAGTGGTTCAGGTTGATTTTGAGTACTGGCGACTTGAATCAGTGGAACTTGTTATTCGTGATGAATGAGAAAACTATGGGAAAATATAACCAGGAACTTCTCGCTGAACGCGCGAGAAATATACCGCTGTACCTACATGCTTATGCCTTTCATCTGAATATGCGCTATGAGAGAGTCCTTCCTGGCGATCTTCTGGATATTGCATATCAGCAAAAATTAAAAGGTGTAAAAATACATGTTGAGGATGGTGAATCCCAGTCACTGCAGAAACTAAACGATCGACAGTTACACGATTTTAAAGAAAAGGCCAAAAAATATAATTTGGATGTGCATATCGAAACGAGCGCATCGGACAAGGCGACGTTGACGGATGCGATCCGTATTGCCGTGGCAACTGGCGCAACGTCAGTTCGTTTCTACCCGCGCTATGAAGGGCATCTCAACGATGTTATGGCGAAGATCGCCAATGATATTGCGTGGTTGTCTCAGTATGATGATTGCGGCCTAAGCTTTACCATCGAGCAGCATGAAGATCTGCAAGGCCATGAGCTGGTGACGCTGGTTAAGAATAGTGGAATGAAGAATCTCTCTATTCTGTTTGATTTTGGCAACATGATTAATGCCAATGAGCAGCCGCTTTCTGCGTTAGAGGTTATGTCTCCTCTGATCACTCAGGTACATATCAAAGACGCTAAAATTATTAAAGAAGGTAAAGGCTGGGGGCATGAGGCTTGTCGTTCTGGATACGGCGACTTACCCATGGAAGAGATGCTCAAAGCATTATTACTCTTAGGTGAAGATAAACCGCAAGTACATGCATTTGGTCTGGAAGAAGAGGTTGAATATTATGCACCGGCATTTCGTTTCGATGATGAAGGTGATAATCCCTGGATCCCATGGCGCGATGCAAGTTATACGCCGCTACCTGACGCTGACATGATTGATGCGCGACTGGCGCAGGAAAAAGAACATGCTCTGGCTCAAATAAAATATATTCGTGACTTGTGTAATAAATTTATAGGTAATCAATAACTTTTTAAAATTTTACTAAATGCGAAAAGGGTTATGAAAATAACTCTACAATTTTATTAATTATATAATTTAATCTGGATATTTCTCTCAACAAGCAATGAGGGTTTACTCATGTTCATGAATAAATGGGCAAGGCTTTGTTTTTTGATTTTAGGCGGCGGCACAATATTCAAACTTTCAAGTATGAAAGATGTTTTCTATGTGCCAATGCAAAATGACTGGGGTTTAACCAATACGCAGATTGGCTTAAGCTTTACGGTTTATACGATTGTTCAGACAACCGGACTGTTTCTTTCGCTCTATATTGCAGACCGTTATTCTAAGAAAATATTATTACCCTTTGGTCTGATCGGCGTAGGGCTTTGCGGTTTATATCTGGCAACGCTACCGTCATTTACCGGTTATCTCATTTGCTTTGCCGCAATGGCGTTCTTTGCCGATGTGGTGTATTGGCCGGTATTGCTGAAAGCCGTACGTCTGCTGGGTACGAAAGAAGAACAAGGTCGCATGTTTGGCTTTTTAGAAGCCGGACGCGGCGTGGTGGATGTCATCGTCGCTTCTGGCGCCCTGTTTGTTTTTGTTCAGTTTGGTGAAGGCAAAGCGGGAATGCAGGCGGGTCTGTTGTTTTATACGGTCATTACGCTTGCGGCAGGTATTGTGACGTACTTTATTGTCGATGACGACAAAGTGAAAGGCGGCGAGAATACCAGTGCTAATATGGAAGTGTTAAAGGGTATTAAACATGTTTTGTCCTGCCCTAACGTCTGGTTGGCTTCTTTAGGGATTTTCTTCGTTTACGCCGCATATTGTGGGCTGACTTACTTTATCCCCTTCTTAAAAGACATCTACATGTTGCCGGTAGCACTGGTCGGCGCGTACGGCATCATCAACCAGTATGCGTTAAAAATGGTAGGAGGGCCGATTGGTGGGCTGCTGGCGGATAAGGTTGCTAAATCGCCGACGGTGTACCTGAAATGGACCTTTCTGATCTCTGCCGTTGCGATGCTTGTTTTCATGCAGTTGCCGCATCAAACAATGAACGTGTATATCGGTATGGCCGCAACATTAGGATTCGGGGCGATTATCTTCTCACAGCGTGCGATTTTCTTCGCGCCGATGGATGAGATTGGTACGCCACGTGAGTATGCCGGTTCGGCAATGGCATTTGGTTGCATCATCGGTTATATGCCCGCCATGTTTGCGTACACGTTATACGGCTATTTGCTGGACACCAATAGCGGCATCACGGGCTACAACTATGTCTTTAGCGTGATGATTGCGTTCAGCTTAATGGGCTTTATCTGTTCGACAATCCTGGTGAAGCGGATTAAAAAGCAAAAGCTAGCGGCTGCGACCGCAACTGCATAATGTGAGTGCTTCCCCGGCAATACGTGACCGGGGAAGCCTGTTAAGCGCGTTTGTACAGCGGTAACCAAATCACCAGCCGTAAACCACCCAGCGGGCTGTCTTCGGCCTTCACCCAGCCACGATGCTGCTGGATCGCGGTTTCCACAATCGCCAGACCCAGCCCCGTTCCGCCAGACTCGCGATCGCGCGCCTCATCGGTACGATAGAACGGACGGAAAATCTGCTCCCGGTCTTCAGGGCTAACACCCGGACCATCGTCGTCCACGGTGATGGTGATCCCGTCTTTATCCACCGCGAAGCCCACTTCAATCTGCGTGTGTGAATAGCGCAGGGCGTTGCGCACAATGTTTTCCAGTGCGCTTTCCAGCGCATTTGGGTTACCGTACAGCGGCCACGGACCCGGCGGGAAATTCACCGTGAGCGATTTACCCATTTGCTCGGCTTCAAAGGCGGCGTTATCCAGCACTTCGCCCCATAGCTGATTGGCTTTCACCGTTTCACTGACCAGCGCGTTTTTCTGCTGATTACGTGACATCACCAGCAGGTCGTTGATCATGCTGTCCAGCCGATGCGCTTCTGTTTCAATGCGCTCCAGCTCCTTGCTCTCGCCACTACGACGACGCAGCAGGGCAGTGCCCAGTTGCAGACGCGTCAACGGCGTTCTCAACTCATGAGAGATGTCCGACAGCAGGCGTTGCTGCGTGGTCATCATCCGCTCCAGCGCCGTCACCATCTGGTTAAAGCTGGCGCCCGCCGCCAGAAACTCCTGCGGACCGGCTTCCAGTTCCGGATGCTGACGCAGGTTGCCCTGGGCCACTTCATCTGCCGCGTTTTTCAACTTACGCGCCGGTTTCGCCAGACTCCAGGCAAGCCAGAGCAATAACGGAGAGCTGACTAACATGGTGACGATCAGCAACAACAGCGGTCGGTCGAACAGCAGGTTGATAAAGTCAGATTGCGAGCTGCTGGCAGGTCGAATGAGATACAGCTGGTAGTTATCTTCACCGTCTCTGACGGAAAAAGGCCCGACCATCTCAACGCGACCGTATTTTTTCTTTTGCGGATGGTCGGCGTTATCGGCCTGACCAATAAAGTTACGAATGATCTGCATTTCGTTGCGTTCTGCGCCGATCACGCGTCCTTCCGTGGTAACAAGTAATAACCGCTGTCCTGGCGGCGCCCACTTGTCTATCGCCCGAAACAAGCGACGCCACCACATCAAATCGTTGGGTGGATCGTTCGCCAGTTCAGCTTCAACGTGTTGCTCAATCATCAACCCCTGGCGCTGCTCGCTGTCCAGTAGCTCGGTCATCTGACGTGAGTCGAGCTTGGGTAGCATCAGTACCAACATCAACACCAGTGCCAGCGTCAACCAGAAGATGGCAAAGATGCGTGCGGTTAAACTCCCTATCATGAAGCGGAGACCATCAGGTAGCCACGACCACGCAGCGTTTTAAACCACGGATGCCCATCTTTACGCTCTGGCAGCTTACGACGCAGGTTCGAGATATGCATGTCGATCGCGCGATCAAAAGGCGTCAGGCGTTTGCCCAGCACTTCCTGGCTTAGATGTTCACGCGAAACCACCTGGCCGAGATGCTGCGCCAGCAAATAGAGCAGGGTGAATTCGGTGCCGGTTAGCTCCAGAGTTTGCCCGTCGAAGCTGGCTTCCTGGCGACCTGGGTTGAGGCTTAACGCATCCACTTCCAGAGTCGGCGAACCGTTGTCGCTGCTCTGCTGCTGTTCGCTCCAGTGCGAGCGACGCAGAATAGCGCGGATGCGCGCGACCAGTTCGCGGTCGTTAAACGGTTTCGGTAAATAGTCGTCCGCGCCCAGTTCAAGGCCGAGAACGCGATCCAATTCGCTGCCGCGAGCGGTCAGCATGATTACGGGGGTCTGGTGTGTCTGGCGAAGCGCTTTCAGTGTATCGATGCCGTTTTTCTTCGGCATCATGACGTCGAGCAAAAGTAAATCGATGCTGTCATCCAGAAGCTCGAGCGCCTGCTCCCCATCATGGGCAACCAGCACATCGAAACCTTCCATTTCGAGCAACTCCTTTAACAGGGAAGTCAGCTCTCGGTCATCATCAACTAACAGGATTTTATTCATTGTTTACGTACCTCCGAGGCAGAAATTACGTCATCAGGCGTCGCTAATCTATGACTTTACGTTGTTTTACACCCCCTGACGCATGTTTGCAGCCCGAATCGTAAACTGTCTCTCGTTGAATCGCGACAGAAAAGATTTTGGGAGCAAGTGATGGGCAAAGTTACCGCTGCCGTCATGGCCTCAACGCTGGCATTCAGTACCTTAAGCCATGCAGCTGAAGTCGTCACAGGCGATCACTGGCACCTGGGTGAAGGCTCCGCGCAACGCAGCGTACAGAGCCACATGTTTGACGGTATCAGTTTAACCGAACATCAACGTCAACAGATGCGAGATTTAATGCAGCAGGCAAGACACGAACAGCCTCCTGTTAATGTTAGCGAAATGGAGACAATGCATCGCCTTGTCACCGCAGAGAAATTTGATGAAAGCGCTGTGCGCGCTCAGGCAGAAAGAATGGCGCAAGAACAGGTTGCCCGCCAGGTTGAAATAGCCAGGATTCGCAACCAGATGTATCGCCTGTTAACGCCCGAGCAGCAAGCGGTTTTAAATGAGAAACATGAACAACGAATGGAGCAACTGCGCGACGTCGCGCACTGGCAAAAAAGCTCATCGTTGAATTTATTGAGTAGTAGCAACTCACGTTCCCAGTAGTAACCCTGTTTTCCTTGCCATAGACACCATCCCTGTCTTCCCCCACATGATGTGGGGGTTTTTTTTGCCCAAAAAACGGTCTCTGATGGGGCGTGCTTGGGTGGCAGGCGAAGGGAGAAGGGATCAGTTATAGACTGTCTGCAGTGGTTCGAATCCGCAGGCGTCTGCTGACTTGTCGCAATCATAAAAACGTTCGGTTTTCGCGGCCGATTCAGGATACCAGTTATCGTTTCCTTCAATCGACACAATCAGATTGCTGAGTATATTCTCTTTCCCTTTACGGCTATACGTCAGGTCAATTTCCTGGCCGTTTGCCAGTTCGTAAGTGCAGTTGACTAATACGCCTTCAGCCAGTTTATTTTTTGCAAAATAAAGTGCAGTGACGAAGCGTTTAATGTCCTTCTGTTGGTGTACTTGAGAATTCCAGCTCCCTTCCCATCCGGATAAGGTAACGGGATAGGTATAAATATGGTTTTCATAAGTGATGTTTTCTGGCGCTGGGCATTGCATGCTTTCCGTCGCGGCTGCCGCAGAGCCTGAAAGCAGGGCGAGCGTAAGCGCAGTACATATACTATGTTTCATTATTTTTTCCTTTATATTCGCTTGACTTATCTATTACTGAGTGAATAAGTGACCTGCAAGGAAAATATAATGAAAAAAGAGTAGTAAAGGCGATATTAATTATGAGTAATTCAGAGGCTGTGCCGATTTTTATTATTATTTAGGTCGTTTGATTTTTAATTGATGCTAAATGATATATATAAAATGTTTTCTATTATTCACTTTGTTGATAATTGTTTACTCAGGCTGGTGCTAAACGGTTATATCTCATTTTCTACACTTCGCTGTCGTCAGACGATCATCGCTATGAGTTATACTACGCCAAGATGATGGCAGGAGTGTTTATGAATCAAACCTATGGGCGGCTGGTTAGTCGGGCGGCAATCGCGGCGACCGTGATGGCATCGCTGTTACTTTTGATCAAAATTTTTGCGTGGTGGTACACCGGATCGGTCAGTATTCTGGCTGCACTGGTGGATTCTTTGGTGGATATCGCGGCGTCGTTAACCAACCTGTTGGTGGTGCGCTATTCTTTGCAGCCGGCCGATGATGAACATACCTTCGGACATGGTAAAGCGGAATCGCTGGCGGCGCTGGCGCAAAGCATGTTTATTTCCGGTTCGGCGCTGTTTTTATTCCTGACCGGGATTCAGCATCTTATCCAACCCACGCCGATGAAAGATCCCGGTGTCGGGGTGATTGTCACCATCATTGCGTTAGTGTGCACAATCATACTGGTCTCGTTTCAGCGCTGGGTGGTAAAGCGTACGCAAAGTCAGGCAGTTCGGGCGGATATGCTTCATTATCAGTCTGATGTTATGATGAACGGTGCAATTCTCATTGCGCTTGGGCTGGCATGGTACGGCTGGCATCGCGCAGATGCCTTGTTTGCGCTCGGGATTGGCATCTATATTTTATATAGCGCATTACGCATGGGGTATGAGGCGGTACAGTCATTGCTGGATCGCGCTTTACCCGATGAAGAACGTCAGGAAATTATTGATATCGTGACGTCATGGCCGGGAGTCAGCGGCGCTCACGATCTTCGTACGCGGCAGTCAGGGCCGACCCGCTTTATTCAGATTCATTTGGAAATGGAAGATAATCTGCCGCTCGTTCAGGCGCATGTAGTGGCTGAGCAGGTCGAGCAGGCAATTTTGCGACGTTTCCCGGGATCGGATGTCATCATTCATCAGGATCCCTGTTCGGTCGTACCCAAGGAAGGCAAGATGTTTGAGCTTTCATAATTCGTTGTAAAAAAAGTGAACCAGGCCAGCATTTTGTGTATAAATTACCACCATTTGGCCTGACCTGAATCAATTCAGCAGGAAGTGATTGTTATACTATCTGCATATTCGTTGGATCGTTTCGATATGCGGAATCGACTTCCGGCAGCAGATTTCATTTTGCATTCCAAAGTTCAGAGGTAGTCATGATTAAGAAAATCGGTGTGTTGACAAGCGGCGGTGATGCGCCGGGCATGAACGCAGCAATCCGTGGTGTTGTGCGTGCAGCGTTGACGGAAGGGCTGGAAGTCATGGGGATCCATGATGGCTACCTGGGTTTGTATGAAGACCGTATGGTCCAGCTTGACCGCTATAGCGTGTCCGACATGATCAACCGTGGCGGTACCTTCCTCGGTTCTGCCCGCTTCCCGGAATTCCGCGACGAAAACGTGCGTGCGGTGGCTATCGAAAACCTGAAGAAGCGTGGCATCGACGCCCTGGTTGTTATCGGCGGTGACGGTTCTTACATGGGTGCGAAACGCCTGACTGAAATGGGCTTCCCGTGCATCGGTCTGCCGGGCACTATCGACAACGATATCAAGGGCACCGACTACACCATCGGTTATTTCACCGCGCTGGGTACTGTCGTCGAAGCGATTGACCGTCTGCGTGATACCTCTTCTTCTCACCAGCGTATCTCTATCGTTGAAGTGATGGGCCGCTACTGTGGCGATCTGACCCTGGCGGCAGCGATTGCCGGCGGTTGTGAGTTCGTAGTGGTTCCGGAAGTAGAATTCAGCCGTGACGATCTGGTTGCTGAAATCAAAGCCGGTATCGCGAAAGGTAAAAAGCACGCGATTGTAGCGATCACTGAGCACATGTGCGACGTTGACGAACTGGCGCATTACATCGAGAAAGAAACGGGCCGTGAAACGCGTTCAACCGTACTGGGTCACATCCAGCGTGGTGGTTCTCCGGTTCCTTATGACCGTATTCTGGCGTCCCGTATGGGCGCGTATGCCATTGAATTGCTGCTCGAAGGTCACGGTGGTCGTTGCGTAGGTATTCAGAACGAAAAACTGGTTCACCATGACATCATCGACGCTATCGAAAACATGAAGCGTCCTTTCAAAGGTGACTGGCTGGACTGCGCGAAAAAACTGTACTGATTGTTTTTTGCGCGCCTGATGGCGCTACGCTTATCCGGCCTTCAGGTTGCTGAGACTTGCAGGCCGGATTAGGCGCTAGCCGCCATCCGGCAATCCCTCAGATTTATTCCTCGAAGTTATAGCAAATCTTTTTTTATTCTTTAATGTTTGGATCGCTTTCTGGCACGCTTTGCTCATCACAACACCACATAAGAGAGCTGGGCGATGAACAAATGGGGCGTAGGGTTAACATTATTGCTGGCATCGACCAGCGTTCTGGCAAAGGACATTCAGTTACTTAACGTATCGTACGATCCAACGCGTGAACTGTACGAGCAGTACAACAAAGCTTTTAGCGCGCACTGGAAGCAGGAAACTGGCGACAACGTCGTGATCCGCCAATCGCACGGCGGTTCGGGTAAACAGGCGACTTCCGTCATTAATGGTATTGAAGCCGATGTCGTGACGCTGGCGCTGGCTTACGATGTGGACGCTATTGCTGAACGTGGTCGTATCGATAAAAACTGGATCAAGCGTCTGCCGGATAACTCAGCACCTTACACCTCCACCATCGTTTTCCTGGTCCGCAAAGGCAATCCAAAACAAATTCATGACTGGAACGATCTTGTCAAACCGGGTGTGTCCGTCATTACGCCAAACCCGAAAAGCTCAGGCGGCGCACGCTGGAACTATCTGGCGGCATGGGGCTACGCCCTGCACCACAACAATAACGATCAGGCCAAAGCGCAAGACTTTGTCAAAGCCCTGTTTAAAAACGTTGAAGTGCTGGACTCTGGTGCGCGTGGCTCAACCAATACCTTCGTTGAACGCGGTATCGGTGATGTGCTGATTGCCTGGGAAAACGAAGCGCTACTGGCGACGAACGAACTGGGTAAAGATAAATTCGAGATAGTGACCCCGAGTGAATCGATTCTCGCGGAGCCGACCGTTTCCGTGGTCGACAAAGTGGTGGAAAAGAAAGACACCAAAGCGGTAGCGGAAGCCTACCTGAAGTATCTCTACTCGCCGGAAGGTCAGGAGATAGCAGCGAAAAACTTCTACCGTCCGCGTGATGCTGAAGTGGCGAAGAAATACGAAAATGTCTTTCCGAAGCTGAAGCTGTTCACCATTGACGAAGAGTTTGGCGGCTGGACGAAAGCACAGAAAGAGCACTTTTCTAACGGCGGTACGTTCGACCAGATCAGCAAGCGTTAAATAAATCTGTGAGTTACCAACCCGGTGGCATAACGCGACCGGGTTTTTTATTTGTCATGGTTTTGCGTTACTCTTGCCCCTCAATAGGATACAGGGAACGCGTAATGAAAAAAGCAGGTTATCTTTTACTGGCGGTGATTGTGGTGGCTGCCGCTGCTGGCATTGGTTACTGGAAATTCACCGGCAACCCGGACGCGTTACGCCAGATTGTTCTTCAGCAATGCTTGCCGCACCAGTTGCAGCAGCAGGATCCCGCACCGTGCGTGGAAGTGAAACCAGACGCCGGGTATGTGGTGTTCAAAGATCGTAACGGTCCGCTGCAATATCTCTTGATGCCTGGTTACCGTATCAATGGTACGGAAAGCCCGTTGCTGTTGGAATCAGGCACGCCGAACTTTTTCTGGCTGGCCTGGCAGGCGCGTAGCTTTATGAGCCAAAAATACGGTCAGGAGATCCCTGACAAAGCGGTATCGCTGACCATTAACTCGCGTAGCGGTCGTACGCAAAATCACCTACACATTCATATCTCCTGCCTGCGGACCGATGTCAGAAAACAGCTGGATGACAACATGGCGAAAATCAGCACCCGCTGGTTGCCTTTGCCGGGTGGATTACGTGGGCATGAATATCTGGCGCGTCGCGTCACGGAGAATGAACTGGCGCAACGCAGCCCGTTTATTATGCTGGCGGAAGAGGTACCGGATGCGCGAGAACATATGGGCAGCTATGCGCTGGCGATGGTGCGCCAGAGCGATGAGTCCTTTGTCCTGCTGGCGACTCAGCGTAACTTGCTGTCGCTGAATCTCGCCTCTGCTGAGGAAATTCAGGATCATCAATGTGATATTCTGCGCTAACCCTACCTAATCTGGCGTTTACTCCGCATGCCTGTCCCCGTATTCTTGTTGAAAAAAACAACAGGAGACAGGCATGTCGCTCTGGCTTTCGCACCCTCTGTTTATCCCTTCTCTGGTGGTTGGCATCACCATTCTTCTCTGGGCGACGTCGCTGCTGCCGGAATTTATAACGGCGCTGCTGTTCTTTGCCGTGGCGATGGTGGCCAAAATCGCGCCACCGGATGTGATTTTTGGCGGCTTTGCGTCGTCGGCGTTCTGGCTGGTCTTCAGTGGATTCGTGCTGGGTATCGCGATTCGTAAAACGGGATTGGCGGACAGGGCGGCGAGGGCGCTGTCATCGCGATTGACCGACTCCTGGCTGTTAATGGTAGCGAGTGTGGTACTGCTAAGTTATGCGCTGGCGTTTGTAATGCCGTCCAACATGGGGCGCATTGCGCTACTGATGCCGATTGTTGCCGCGATGGCGAAACGGGCGGGAATTAACGACGGCACGCGAGCCTGGTATGGTCTGGCGCTGGCCGTCGGGTTTGGGACGTTCCAGCTTTCCGCGACGATTTTACCCGCTAACGTGCCGAATCTGGTGATGAGCGGCGCAGCGGAAGGTTCCTACGGTATCCACCTGAATTATCTGCCTTATTTACTGCTGCATACGCCGGTTCTGGGCTGGCTCAAAGGCGCGATACTCATCGTACTTATCTGCTGGCTGTTTCCTGGTAAGCCCCATGCGCCGCGAGATTTGACGCCGTCTGAGCCGATGAGCCGGGATGAAAAACGTCTGGCATGGATGTTAGCGGTGGTGTTGTTTTTGTGGGTAAGCGAAAGCTGGCACGGCATTGGTCCAGCGTGGACCGGACTGGCGGCGGCGGTTATCACGCTGCTACCTCGGGTTGGCTTTATTAATGGCGAGGAGTTTTCCAGTGGGGTCAATATCCGTACCTGTATCTACGTGGCGGGTATTCTGGGGCTGGCGATCACCGTCACGCAGACCGGTATTGGCAGTGCGGTGGGCGAGGCGCTGTTACAGGTGATGCCGCTGGACGCGGAAAAACCGTTCACCAGCTTCCTCGCTCTGACCGGCATTACCACCGCACTCAATTTTATTATGACGGCAAACGGTGTTCCGGCGCTGTATACCACGCTGGCGCAAAGCTTTGCCGATGCCACAGGATTCCCGCTGCTGTCGGTGATTATGATTCAGGTTCTGGGGTATTCCACACCGCTGCTGCCGTATCAGGCTTCACCCATTGTTGTGGCGATGGCGCTTGGGAAAGTGCCTGCGAGGGCGGGGATGCTGCTGTGTATGGCGCTGGCGGCGGCAACGTATCTGTTGCTTCTGCCGTTGGATTACCTCTGGTTCAGTATACTGGGTAAATTATAACTGTATCTAAATGTTAATTTTTTGTTTTGTGAGATGATGAATTGTTTTATTTGGGCTGATGGCGGTTAATACCGAGGCGCAGATTTGCGCACTGGAAACTCAAGGATTGATTCATGGACAGTTTGACCCCTATCCGCTGTTGGCCTGCCATCATTTCGCTCGCGATCACGCTGACCATCTGGTTTGTTATCCCGTGTCCGCCTGACGTCACTCCGCAAGCGTGGCATCTGCTGGCGTTGTTCATTGGTACGATCGCAGCGATTATCGGTAAAGCCATGCCCATTGGCGCCATTGCGGTTGTGGCGATTATGCTGGTGGCGATGACCGGCGTCACTAACCCCGGTAAACCCTCGGCCGCGCTGAACGATGCCTTGAGCGGCTTCTCTAATCAACTGATTTGGCTGATTGGTTTATCCATCATGCTGTCGCAAAGCCTGTTAAAGACCGGGTTGGGCGCGCGTATTGGCTACGGGTTTATTGCGCTGTTTGGTAAAAGAACGCTGGGTATTGCGTGGGCATTAACCCTTGCGGAAACCCTGATTGCGCCGGTTACGCCAAGCAACACGGCGCGTGGCGGCGGTATTATTCACCCGGTAATGCGGGCGATTGCGGAAAGCCTCGGATCGCAGCCGGGCAACAACGAGAATGGCTCAACGGGCCGCTATCTGGCGCTGGTGAATTACAACATTAACCCCATCAGCTCGGCAATGTTCATCACCGCGACTGCGCCTAACCCCTTAATCGTTAGCTTTTTAACGAAGGGAACCGATGGTGTGCTGAATATGACCTGGGGAATGTGGGCTATCGCCGCGCTGCTTCCCGCGGTGGTCTCACTGGTCGTTATGCCGATTGTTATCTGGTGGCTCTACCCGCCAGCCATCACACGCACGCCAAATGCGCCTCAGTTCGCACGACAAAAACTGGATGCGCTAGGTCCGCTTTCACTGGCAGAGAAAATTACTCTGGCAGTCTTCATTTTGCTGCTCTGCCTGTGGGCGGGAGTGCCCGCGATGTTGATGGGCAGTGGCTGGAGTGTAAACCCTACCAGCGCCGCGTTAATTGGTTTGTCGATTCTGTTGATGGCGGGCGTATTAAGTTGGGATGACATTCTTAAGTGCCGTGGCGCGTGGGATACCATAGTCTGGTTCGCGGCGCTGGTAATGATGGCGGATTTTCTCAGCAAGTTGGGGCTGGTGGGGTGGCTGGCAACCAGCGTGGGTAGCGCAATCGACCATCTTGGTGTGCACTGGAGCATCGCGACGCTATTGCTGATCCTGCTTTACGTCTACTCGCACTACTTTTTCGCCAGTACAACCGCGCATATCACGGCGATGTTCGCTGCATTCTTCGCCGCAGGATTAGGCCTCGGCGCGCCGCCGGCGCTGCTTGGGTTGATGCTCGGCTTCTCCTCCTCGCTGATGATGTCGCTCACGCACTATGGCACGGGTACTGCGCCTATCATCTTTGGTTCAGGCTATGTCACGCTGGCGGAGTGGTGGAAAACGGGACTGGTAATGAGTGTGGTCAACCTGACCATTTGGGGGATAACCGGTGCCTTCTGGTGGCACTGGCTGGGATACTGGTAAACCTGATGCGACGGGAGGAGTGCTCCTCCCGCCATACAACTTAAGCCTGTTTAGCGGCTTCTGCTGCTTTAACGATGACTGCGAAGGCGTCTGCTTTCAGAGAAGCACCGCCAACCAGCGCGCCGTCGATGTCCGGCTGAGCGAACAGTTCAGCAGCGTTGCCCGCGTTTACGGAACCGCCGTACTGGATGATAACCTGTTCAGCGATTTTCGCGTCAGCTTTAGCAATGTGGTCACGGATGAATTTGTGAACAGCCTGAGCCTGAGCCGGAGTTGCAGATTTACCGGTACCGATAGCCCATACTGGTTCGTAAGCGATAACTACGCCTTCGAATGCCGCAGCGCCCTGAGTTTTCAGAACGGCGTCGATCTGACGTGCGCAGACTTCTTCAGTTTTGCCTGCTTCGTTTTCTGCTTCGGTTTCACCGATGCACAGAACTGGAGTCAGACCCTGCTCTTTCAGCACAGCAAATTTCTTCGCGATCAGTTCGTCAGACTCTTTGTGGTAAGTACGGCGCTCAGAGTGACCGATAATGATGTACTGCGCGCCGATATCTTTCAGCATTTCAGCGCTTGTTTCACCGGTGAATGCGCCAGACAGATTCAGGTCAACGTTCTGCGCGCCCAGGATGATGTGGCTACCGGCAGCGGCGTGTTTCGCCAGGTCGATATACATTTCCGGCGGAGCAATCGCTACTGCACAGCCAGCAACGCCAGCCAGTTCTTTACGCAGATTAGCAACCAGTTCGTTTACCATATGGCGGCTGCCGTTCAGTTTCCAGTTACCCATCACTAAAGGATGTCGCATTTCATTTCTCCACGCTTGTCAGCGAATTAAGGAATATGGCCGCCCGTCAGGGCAGCATGGTCTGTGAAACAGTATAGAGATTCGTCTGCGGAAAGGCTTTGCTTTTTGTCATCAATTCGCCTTCTCAAGACTTTCTGATAGTGCCAGCTTAATCGGTTCAACAGCGAAGGTCAGCCCCTTTTCACCGTTATCTGCTATGACATAGCGAATAGCGCCTTCTGTTTCGGCGTAATAGTGCTTACCTTTACCGGCGGCGAGCAATTTTTGCAGCTTTTTCTGACTTTGTTCTTTTGTCAGCAGCGGCGCGACGGTGTGAATGACGGCGGTCATGTATTCCAGCGCTTTCGCTTTCGCCGCCTTTTGTTCAGGCCCCTGAATCGGTAGCCAGGTGATCTGCATACTTTTGATTTTCAATGTACCGCGTTCAAGCGCGGATGACGCATACAGATTTTCGTTGATTTTGCTGGCGGCGCGGGTGAGATTCGCCCGGTCGCGGCTGCTGTCGATGGCACGGAATTCATTGAGGATAAGCTTTGGATTCTGTGTATTAAAGTTTTCACGAAACTGGCTAATCGATAGATCAAAAGTCGGCGCGCCCGCCAGCAAATAGGGGGCCGTGATTGCCGTCGATGGCTCTTCCGCCTGCGCTGTAGTACTTACGGTTAAGGCTGAAAACAGTAATAAAAACAGTGTAAATCCTTGCTTCATCAATTGTACCTTTCATTCTCACTGCTCACGATTAAAACGGTAACCGTCCGGCTTGTCAAAAGGGTAAACTGTCCTGGAAGGTAATAATAAAGGAACCTACATGACCATACAGCAGTGGTTATTCTCATTTAAAGGGCGTATTGGACGCCGTGATTTCTGGATTTGGATAGGTCTGTGGATCGTCAGTATGCTGGCGTTGTTCTCCCTGGCAAGTAAGCAATTACTCGATATTCAAACCGCAGCATTTTGTCTGGTGTGTCTGTTATGGCCGACGGCGGCGGTGACGGTAAAGCGTCTGCATGACCGAGGGCGTTCAGGAGCGTGGGCGTTGCTGATGATTCTGGCGTGGATGCTGCTGGCCGGAAACTGGGCGATGTTACCTGGCGTCTGGCAATGGGCGGTAGGCCGTTTTCTTCCGACGCTGATTCTGGTCGGCATGCTTATCGATCTGGGCGCGTTTGTCGGCACCCAGGATGAAAATAAATACGGTAAAGATACGCAGGACGTAAAGTACAGAGCTGACTCGTAGGCCGGATAAGACGCGTTAGCGTCGCCATCCGGTAAAATGCCCGGGGCGCTTACCGGGCAGTAAAACGTTCTTACCAGTAGTGTTCAGCGGTCATATGGCCTGGTCGACGGCGCAGGTGTTTGGTCATCTGCCGGGTCTCTTTCAACAGTTGCTGCGTGTCGCGCACCATTTGTGGATTTCCACACAGCATTACGTGGCTGGTTTCTTTATCCATTGGCAGACCTACCGCTTTTTCCAGCTCACCGCTTTCAATCAGCGCCGGCACTCGTCCGGTCAGCGAATTTGCCGCAGTTTCACGGCTAACAACGGTCTGGATACGTAATTTACCTTCGTAGCGTTTTTCCAGCGCCTGCATCAATGGCAGGTAGCTTAAATCGGCGGCATAGCGCGCGGCGTGGACCAGCACCAGATTTTTAAAGCGATCCAGATCTTTGCCTAACTGCAAAATCGACAAATACGGGCCGATAGCCGTGCCGGTCGCCAGCATCCACAGCGTGTCGCAATCGGGGACCTCATCCAGCACGAAGAAGCCAGCGGCTTCACTGACCACCTGAACGTCATCGCCAGGCTTCAGCGCGGCCAAACGAGGGCTGAGTTTGCCGTCGGGAACCGTCACCAGATAAAACTCTAAATCGGGATTGTCGGGCGCATTCACGTAGGAATAGGCGCGCTGGACGCGCTCGCCGTCGATTTCCAGGCCAAGCTTGGTAAACTGGCCAGCAGTAAAAGGAAGAACCGGAGCTCGCACGGTCAAACTAAATAAGGCATCGGTCCAGTTCTGCACCTTTGTGACTTTGCCTGTTACCCAATCTGCCATGGTTGTCTCCTGTCTGCTTTGATTGCCTTATCTTCGTTCGTTGGACGAAAGATTTCCAGCCCGGATGGGCTGGAAGGCTCTATTGATCAAATCAATTACAGGATGTGCGCCTGCACATCGGGATCTTTGCGATCGAGATAGTGAATCGACTGAATGCGGCGGATTGTGCGCGATTTGCCGCGGATCAGCAGCGTTTCGGTGGTCGCAATATTGCCTTTGCGGCTAATGCCTTCCAGTAGATCGCCTTTGGTGATGCCGGTGGCAGAAAAAATGACGTTGTCGCTGCGCGCCATTTCGTCCAGACGCAGCGCTTTGCCCGCTTCAATGCCCATCGCGGTGCAGCGGGCCAGTTCCTGTTCGCCAATGCGGCGGTTTTCTTCGCTGTCGCCTTTGACGTCATGACGCGCCAGGAGACGGCCCTGCATATCGCCATCCAGCGCGCGGATAACGGCGGCGGAGACCACACCTTCCGGTGCGCCGCCAATGCCGTACAGCACGTCAACTTCGCTGTCAGGCATGCAGGTCAGAATTGAAGCCGCAACGTCGCCGTCGGGAATAGCGAATACGCGCACGCCCAGTTTCGTCATCTCTGCAATAACGTCATCATGGCGAGGTTTTGCCAGGATAGTGACGGTCAGGTCACTCAGGGGTTTGTTCAGCGCGGCGGCAATGTTACGCAGGTTGGCTTCCAGCGACAGGTTCAGGTCAATGGACCCTTTTGCGCCTGGGCCGACAATCAGCTTTTCCATGTACATGTCCGGCGCGTTCAGGAAGCAGCCTTTATCGCCCACGGCCAGTACCGCCAGCGCATTTGCCTGGCCCATTGCCGTCATACGCGTGCCTTCGATAGGATCGACTGCGATGTCTACCGCATCGCCAAGACCCGTACCGACTTTCTCACCGATAAACAGCATCGGCGCTTCATCGATTTCACCTTCGCCAATCACGATGGTGCCGTCGATGTTGACCTGGTTGAGCATAATACGCATGGCGTTCACCGCCGCGCCGTCAGCGGTATTTTTATCGCCGCGGCCCAGCCATTTATAGCCAGCCAGCGCGGCCGCTTCGGTCACGCGTGAAAATTCAATGGCAAGTTCTCGTCTCATTGCAAACTCGTAGCTGAAAGGAATGGCGCGAAGTGTAGCACAGGGGAGGGGGCGAGATTATTGATGTGTGTGCGGGGTTGTCCCCGCACGAAGATATTGCCGGATAAGACACCTTAGCGTCGCCATCCGGCAATGACGTATTACTCGTCGTGATCTTCCCACGCCATGGCGCGTTTGACTGCTTTTTTCCAGCCGCTGTAACGGAAGTTACGTTCGGTGGTTTCGATGCCAGGACGGAATTCACGCTCGATGACCGCTTTTTCCTGCAGCTCATCCAGGTTTTGCCAGAAGCCGACCGCCAGACCGGCCAGATAAGCCGCACCCAGCGCAGTGACTTCGCGGACTTCCGGGCGCTCAACGCGTGTGCCGAGAATGTCCGACTGGAACTGCATCAGGAAGTTGTTGGCTACCGCCCCGCCATCGACGCGCAGGGCGTGCAAGCGAATGCCGGAGTCAGCCTGCATCGCTTCCAGTACGTCACGGGTCTGGTAAGCGATAGACTCAAGCGTTGCGCGAATGATGTGGTTGGAGTTTACGCCACGGGTCAGACCGAAGATGGCGCCACGCGCATACGGGTCCCAGTACGGTGCGCCCAGACCGGTGAATGCCGGAACGACGTACACGCCGTTGGTGTCTTTCACTTTAGTCGCGAAATACTCAGAGTCGAATGCATCGCTGATGAGTTTCATTTCATCACGCAGCCACTGGATAGAGGCACCCGCCATAAACACCGCGCCTTCCAGGGCGTAGTTCACTTCCCCGGTCGGTCCGCAGGCGATGGTGGTCAGCAGCCCGTTTTCGGACTTAACGGCTTTCTCGCCGGTGTTCATCAGCATGAAGCAGCCGGTACCGTAAGTGTTTTTCGCCATCCCTTCTTTCACGCACAACTGGCCGAACAGCGCCGCCTGCTGGTCACCGGCGATACCGGAGATAGGAATACGAATGCCGCCCTTACCACCGATGTTGGTTTGGCCGTACACTTCAGAAGAACGACGCACTTCCGGCAGCATGGCGCGCGGAATATCCAGCGCATCCAACATCTTGTCGTCCCAGTCCAGGGAGTGGATGTTGAACAGCATGGTACGTGAGGCGTTGGTGTAATCGGTGACGTGTACGCGTCCCTGCGTCATTTTCCAGATAAGCCAGGTGTCTACGGTACCGAACAACAGTTCACCGCGACGAGCGCGCTCACGCGAACCTTCTACGTGGTCGAGGATCCACTTCACTTTGGTACCGGAGAAGTACGGGTCAATCACCAGGCCGGTGTTATTGCGGATGTACTCTTCCATACCGTCGCGCTTGAGCTTCTCGCAGATATCCGCGGTACGACGACACTGCCATACAATGGCGTTATAGATTGGTTTACCGGTCTCACGTTCCCAGACGATGGTGGTTTCACGCTGGTTGGTAATACCGATCGCGGCAATTTCATCGGAACTGATATCGGCTTTCGCCAGCACTTCAACCAGCGTGGAGCTTTGGGTTGCCCAAATTTCCATTGGGTCGTGTTCTACCCAACCTGCTTTCGGGTAGATTTGCTCGAATTCGCGCTGTGAAACGGCAACGATATTCGCATCGTGGTCCATTACGACCGCGCGGGAGCTGGTGGTGCCCTGGTCGAGCGCAACGATATATTTTTTTTCAGTCATAATTTTTTGTCCCGTAGTCACATTACTGCGAAGCTTTTTGTTGAGTGTTGGCCGCAACGTCTTTCTCTTCAATCGCGCAGACATCGCACGGTAAATGACGACCAATCAGTTTGCGATAGGCCCATGCGCCCAAAATTGCGCCGGTAATCGGGCCAAACACCGGCACCAGGAAGTAAGGGATATCACGACCACCCGTGAAGGCAATCTCACCCCATCCGGCCAGTCCGGCGAACAGTTTCGGTCCGAAGTCACGTGCCGGGTTCATCGCAAAACCTGTTAGCGGACCCATGGAAGCACCAATAACGGCAATCAGTAAGCCGATCAGCAGTGGCGCCAGCGGACCACGAGGTACACCGTTACCATCGTCGGTCAGGGCCAGAATCAGCCCCATTAGAATAGCGGTAATGACCATTTCAACCGCGAAGGCCTGCACAAAATTGATATGCGGGTTCGGATAGGTGGAGAAAGTACCTGCCAGACCCAGGCTCTCGGTACTGCCGCGCACGATATGATTGGTTTGTTCGAAATCGAGGAAAAGATTGTAATAAAGCCCGTAAACCAATGCCGCTGCGCAAAAGGCGCCGGCAATTTGCGAAATAATAAAAGGGACGACTTTGCGTTTATCAAAACAGGCAAACAGCCAGAGTGCGATGGTGACCGCTGGATTCAGGTGTGCGCCAGAAACGCCTGCGGTCAGATAGATAGCCATCGCTACCCCCAGACCCCAGATGATGCTGATTTCCCACTGACCAAAAGTAGCCCCGGCCACTTTGAGTGCAGCGACACAGCCCACACCGAAGAAAATCAACAACCCGGTACCGAGGAATTCAGCAATGCACTGGCCTTTTAAGGTTGATGTTTGACTCATAATCGGATCCTGAAGAGAGTTTAATGTTTATTGTGTGCGAGAAGGTCACTGACATCCCCGGAGCCGGTAGGCACACTGTTAATTTATCGTTAACGCTCAAAAACGAGAAATATCGAAATTAAAATGTGTGTACTGCATCAACAAAATGAGCGTTTTCGCGCCATTGCGCGGTATTTGTTATACAAAAATAGTGTGAGCTGAATCATTTCACCGATCAATCTCTTAACACTTAAGCGTTATGACAGTCATGTCACCAGGAGAAAGACTAAAAGTGTTGCAAACCGCAATCTGCGCGGGATGCCGCTGGACAGGGATGACGCGGCTTCATACAATCGGTGTTAAGTAGAGTGCGCTCGTTTTTATTAAGGCGTCGCCGGTTATCGGGACGAGGATTTTTATCCATCAACGCCTTGCAATTCAGGAGAGGTATGACGATGTCATTAGAAGTGTTTGAGAAACTGGAAGCAAAAGTACAGCAGGCGATTGATACCATCACGCTGTTGCAGATGGAAATCGAAGAGCTGAAAGAAAAGAATAACTCACTGTCGCAGGAAGTTCAGTCTGCACAGCAGCAGCGTGAAGAACTGGAGCGTGAGAACAACAATCTGAAAGAACAGCAGAACGGCTGGCAGGATCGTCTGCATGCCCTGCTGGGTCGTATGGAAGAAGTCTAATCCTCGTCATATTTCACGTTATGGCGGCGTTGGCTGCGTGCGTTCACCCCAGTCACATAGTGGCCTATGCTCCTGGGGATTCACTTACTTGCCGCCTTGCCCTGACGCGAAATCTATAGAGGATTTAGTTTGTAGGCCGGATAAGGTGTAAGCCGACATCCGGCAATACTTATCTTTGATAACGGCCTTGCTTGCGGGCTTTCCCATCAATCACCAAGCCAACGGGTGAACGAGCTACGGTCAATATCCAGTTGCTTCGCTGCACGGCTTTTGTTGTTTTGCTGTCGTAGTAGCACCCCTTTGAGAATACGGCTACGGATCCGTTTATACGGCCCTTCAAGCAACTGGCAGTCCGGGCAATGATGGCGAGGTTGTTGGGGGGAAGACGCTTTATCGGCTTGTAAATCCTCAATCAGTAACGTGGCGGCAGAAAGAGACACCACGCCGGATGAAAACGATAACGCCAGGCGCTCCATAATATTATTCAACTGACGTACGTTACCCGGCCATAAATATTTTTTCAGCTCACTCCATAAACTTTCGCTCAATGCAATGGGAGGCAGCTGATAGGACTTTCTCAGCGCATCTAAAGTTGTTTGCCCAATAAGTTGGATATCGTCCGGGCGTTCACGTAACGGTAATGTGGTGACCTTGAGCACATTCAAGCGATAAAAAAGGTCTTCTCTAAAATCACCGGCTGCAATCATTGCCGGTAAGTTTCGGTTTGTGGCCGCAATAACGCGGACGTTAACCGGAATCATGTGATCTGCGCCCAGGCGCATCAGTTGGCGCTCTTGCAGAATGCGTAAGAGTTTTGCTTGTAAGAACTTATCCAGTTCGCTGATTTCATCAAGAAAGATGGTGCCGTTATGCGCCAGTTCAAACATCCCTGCGCGGCCTTTTTTAGAGGCACCGGAAAACGCGCCATCGACATATCCAAAGAGTTCGCTTTCCATAATTGAAGCGGGGATTGCGCCGCAGTTAACCGCAACAAATGGCCCATTGCGATGTGAACTGGCGTTATGAATGCTCTGCGCCAGAACCTCTTTGCCGGTACCATTTTCACCGAGTAGCAGTATTGTTGCTTCGGTTTCCGCATATATTCTGGCTAACCTTAAGCGATCCTGCATTTCACGGTTGCAGGTAATAAAATCTTCGAAGTGATACCTGGCGTGAAATCCTAACTTTTTCGCTTCTTTGATTCTTATCTTCTGCTCAGCATTCTGTAAGTTAGATGATGTCTGGAGGGTGATCACCACGCGGTTGAGATTTTCGTTTTCTACAATGGGGAACTGGTTAACCACAAATTCGCCATAGGGTGTGTTGATTAACTCATTTTCTATCGGGATATTATTTTGCAGATCTTCCCAGTTTAGCGTTAAGGAAGGTATTTTCTTACTGATTAAATCATGTTTACTGAGTTGTAAAAGCTCGACGGCTTTATGGTTACAGTGAATGACCTTACCGCAATTATCAATGAGAAGAATGAATTTATTGGTGTGGTCAAGTAACAGGTTTAGCTGGTTTTGCTCAATGCGCTCATTAGCGAGCGCCTGATACAGCTGAATTGCCTCATGTAATGCCAGTTCTATGGACTCGACACCTGAATGGAAAGGAATGAAATGTTCCATGCTGTGTGTGCCAAAATAAAGCGGGCAAATGGCATCGCCAATAATAAGATCTATCTGGTTATTTTGTGTGTAATTGACAAAGTCATTTCTGACATTCTCAATGCAAGGGTTGGCCATTTCGTCAATGATAAACTCAGTGAGTTGCAGATTAAGCATCCTGGCTATTTTCATACAGCCGTCGATAACGCTGCGAAACCCAATAACCCCAATATTTTTATTGAGCCCAAGATATGGCCTGAGGGCATCGATAATATCATAGGCGGATGTTTTTATTTCAATGACAGGCTGCGGTATTTTTTGTTTAAGCATCCATGCCATGCCACCGCGACTAATCACAAGATCAGGGGAGTTCGTGCGCAATATCGGGATCACGGAATCAACATCGTCAAGGGTGGCATTTAATATCGTTATATTTGCGATGTGCTTATATCGGATAGACAGGCGTTCAGCTTCGAGAGAGAGCGCTTGTAAAGGAGAAACGATGTAAATATTAGGTAATTTTAACATGTTGAATCCAGCATGATCATGATGTGAAGTCGATAACGGTGGAAACAGTTGTCGGCATTATTGTAGAAACAGTAATCCATTCACGACTTACTGTTTCTGCAATCTTTTTGTCACATAAATGGTGAACAGCGGAATTGTTTTCGATCAACTCTGTGGAATTTATGTTTTTGATAACTGCTGGCGTTGGGCGATTCTCCTTTGTTCGCGGCGAGCAACCCAGGCGGTTATAAACGGTACGACTAAGGAGGTGACGATCGTAGAGGCGGCAATCTGCGGCGTCGCTACGGCGATTAATGCTGACACGCTGGGGTCAACTGCGGCGATGGCTGCGGGGGTCGCAACGGCGTTACCGGCCGTCGTGGAGACTGCCGCTCCGGCGATGCCTGAACCTCCGACAAAACGGGAGACGGCAACATTAATCAGCGCGCCAATGAATGCGGTCATGAGACCCAGAATAACCCCTGCGAATCCGGCCATCAGCAGGGTGCTGAAATCAATTCCGGTACCCAGACCAAAAGAGAAGAAGGGAATCAGCATCGCGCCGCCGCTTTTCAGGAACGAACGCATATCCTCATCCAGATTTCCGAGCAGCATACCAATAAGTATTGGTAAAACAACGGCGAACAGCTCCATTATTGGGATCGACACCAGCCCAGCGGCACCCATCGCCACCATCGTCAGAAAGGGGCCTTCAAGTACGGAAAGCACAGCGATAGCGCCCGCATCGGTTTCATTGCCAAACTGTTTGGTCAATGCAGCGTAGAGGCCCATATTCGCATTGGTCATCGCCGCGATAATGGCGAGTGCAGACAAACCAAAGAAGCCGTTGGCGCCGCAAAACTTTGCGACCAGTAAGCCAATTGCTGTCCCGACAACCAACTTGGACAGCATAATGGCGAACCCTTTTTTCAGGGCGACCGGCGCGGCCTGTAGGCGGATTTCAGCGCCCATACAGACAAAAAATACGCCCAGGATAGCGAGAGCGCCATGAGCTACCGCCGTCGAAAAGCTCCCTATTTCTAAAGCACCAGGACAAAATGTCTTTAATAATGCTCCGATCAATAACGGGATTACCATCATCCCGCCTGGGAATTTCTCAATTGTTTGTTTTATTTTCATGAGGAGACTTCCGTGTTTTCGTAACGGATATAAATGATGGGAATATGTTATTTATTCCCACCGTATAGGGTTATATTTCTATCGTCTTAAAATGTTGGTGCGATCTTGTAAATAGAGAATTCCTTATGCCCAAGATCTTCAGCTTTGGTTGTTTTACCATTAGAAACCTTAATGATTTCCTGATAAATCACCTCGCCCATCTCATTAATAGAAGATTCTCCCCGCATAATCGATGAAACATCAATATCAATGTTGTCGCGCATTTTGGTAAATGTTTCTTCGTTGGCGGTGATTTTGATCACTGGCGCAATCGGGTTTCCCGTGGGGGTTCCGCGCCCGGTAGTAAAGATAATAATTTGTGCGCCGCCGGCCACCATCCCGGAGATGGATTCGATATCTTGTCCAGGGGAGTCCATCACCCATAGTCCACGACCGCCAGGGAAATCTGCGTATTGCAGGACGCCCTGTAGCGGTGAATGACCCGCTTTGTGCATGCAGCCCAGAGATTTTTCCTCAATGGTGGTGATACCGCCCTGGATATTACCTGGCGTCGGTTGCCCGCCCCTGATATCTGCGCCCAGGGCTTTCGCTCTTTCTTCACACCCCACAACCAGCTTGATTAAATCGTCTGCGACTTGTGAATTAATGGCCCGACGAGCAACAACGTGTTCTGCGCCAATGAATTCGGTGGTTTCTGAAAGAATCGATGTGCCACCATCGTTAACTAACAAATCAGATGCAACACCACAGGCAGGGTTGGAGGCGAGGCCAGAAGTGGTATCAGAACCTCCGCATTCCATTCCGAGGATCAACTCGCTGACGTTTATTTCTTCGTAGTCTTGCTGGGACAAATCCTGCGCATACTGACGTGCGATTGAAATTCCGCGCGCCTGACACTGCAAGGTCCCCCCTTCATTCTGAATTGTGATGCAGGAAACCGGCTTACCAAATTTCGTGATTTCTTGCGTAATGTGAGTAGGTTCAGCGCCTTCACAACCCAATCCGACAACGAGTATGGCGCCAACGTTGCCGTTCCTGGCAACGTTGATCAGTGTTTTTTCGGTTAATGCAGCATCACCAGCAATCTGGCAGCAACCAAAATCATTATTAAGCCAGGTTGAGCCATGAACCTGAGCGGAGATGTCCTGGGCCACTTTATTGGCGCAAACGCTGGTAGGTAAAATTAAGACGTAGTTGCGAATACCCACGCTGCCATCCGGACGACGATAACCTTTGATTGTTTTTTTCATTTTCACTTGTTCCTTCAGCCTTTATTTCCAATCCCCACGGCCACGTTCACTTTCAACATTATGAACATGAACATAATCTCCGGTCTGGATAGGCTTTGTTGCCCGACCAATGGATTCACCGTATTTGTAAACTTCGCCATGAAGCGCAACGGCTTTAATGGCAAATTTATGACCGTAAGGGATGTCATCCCGTAAGGTGATGGTCAGATTTTCATTGCCAACAAACATGTTGGCGACGTCTCCGGCCTTGAGGGGCTGGATAGCAGTAGCAACGCTATCTTGCGGGTTAATAACCACTGCATTTTTCTTCATAAAAAATCCTTATACGCTTTGATTGGATACAGTGGTATAAAGCATAAGGCGTGCCATGTTTTTAACTTGTTGTTTATTAAGACAAATAACACGCAGAGTGGGAAGGGGGAGATAGAGCCGCTGTAAGTAGCTTCATCAGTTGCGGCAAATAGCTACAGTTGCAAGGCGTGCAAAAGGTGGGTACGACGGAAACGCATAAAAAAAGGCACCTTGCGGTGCCTTTTTGATCACTCGATATCGAGCGGGTCTTCGGAGAGGATTATCCCGGTGTTGTCGGCGTACAGGTGGTCGCCGGAGAAGAAGGTCACGCCGCCAAAGTTGACGCGCACATCGCTTTCCCCAATGCCTTCACCTGAAGCGCCTACCGGAATTGCGGCAATCGCCTGAATGCCGATATCCAGTTCTTCCAGATCGTCTACCTGGCGTACTGAGCCGTAGATGACCAGACCTTCCCATTCATTCTGTACGGCCAGCCGCGCCAGTTCGGCATCGACCAGCGCGCGGCGAACAGAACCGCCGCCATCGACCAGCAGAATGCGACCACGGCCGTTCTGTTCGAGCAGATCGTACAGCAACCCGTTGTCCTCGAAACATTTTACCGTGATGATTTGTCCGCCAAACGACGACCGTCCCCCAAAGTTAGAGAACAGCGGTTCCACGACGTTGACATCTTCCTGATAGATGTCACAAAGCTCGGATGTATCGTATTTCATAGGCTTAACGTTTAGTTGCTGCGAGAATTTTTAGTATATCGCGCTATGTGTACTGTTGGCAAAATCATCAATTGTTAATTGATATTTGTCAGTTAAAGAGACCACTGACTTAAGAAAATTCCAACGACAAACAGCAGGTTAGTTAATAGTGCCGCTTTTACGGTGCGTTCCAGCATCGGGCGCATTGCCTCAGGGTTCATCTCACGCATCACGTAACGCGCCTGTTTGAAAAGCAGCGGAGCGGCAAGAATAAACAGCCATCCCCACAGGCTTTGCAGCGAGAACAGGTTAAACAGCGCCAGACAGACCAGCGTACCCATCAGCAGGCAGGCATGGTAGCGGCGGGCATTGACGGCGCCTAAACGCACGACCAGCGTGTTCTTGCCATTCTCTCTGTCGCTGTTGATATCGCGCAGATTGTTGACGTTGAGCACAGCGGTTGCCAGCAGGCCGCAGGCGGTGGCAGGCAGAATCAGCGCCGGAATCAGCGTATGGGCCTGTAAATACCAGCTTCCCATCACGCTGAGCCAGCCGAAGAATACCAGCACGGAAATATCGCCCAGACCGATATATCCGTAAGGGCGATTACCCACGGTGTAAGTGATCGCGGCGATAATCGACAGGCCCCCGAGCACCAGGAAACCGACAAAATCCGCCAGCGTGTGACAGGCCACGGCAACCAGGGCCAGACCAGACAGACAGATCAACACTACGGTGACGATCAGCGCGCGCTTCATCTGCTCTTGGGTGATAACCCCTTTTTGCATCCCGCGCAGCGGTCCAATGCGATCGGGCTTGTCGCTGCCTTTGACGGCATCGCCATAGTCGTTAGCGAGATTGGACAGAATTTGCAGCAGTCCCGCCGTAATCAATGCCAGCAGAGCAACCAGCGGATCGAAGTATCCTTGCCACCATGCTAATGCCGTACCGACGATGATCGCCGCGAAGGCGAGCGGTAAGGTCTTAGGTCGTAAACTTTCCAGCCAGGCTTGTGAGCGGCTAATTTGTTGTTGTTCAGTCATATTTAGCGCCAATAAAAATGGGGCTTTATCAGCCCCATCAACAGTGATGAAAATGCATTGAACGCGATTATAGGATAAAACGGCTCAGATCTTCATCTGCGACCAGCGCATCCAGATGTTTGCTCACATAATCGGCATCAATTGTGATGCTTTGGCCGTTCAAATCGCTCGCATCATAGGAAATATCTTCCATCAGACGTTCCAGAACGGTGTGCAGACGACGCGCACCGATGTTTTCGGTGGTTTCGTTAAC
This sequence comes from Citrobacter sp. wls717, assembly GCF_005280955.1. Taxonomy (NCBI): domain Bacteria; kingdom Pseudomonadati; phylum Pseudomonadota; class Gammaproteobacteria; order Enterobacterales; family Enterobacteriaceae; genus Citrobacter; species Citrobacter sp. wls717. The sequence goes on along the minus strand of NZ_SZWW01000011.1, from coordinate 41,853 downwards.
CTGCCAGGCCGCTTCGGCAATGCGTTTAATGCCCGATTCGGTGAAGTTAATGTCCACACCTTCGGTCGCCATCAGCGCTTTGTACTGAACGGTGATGGAGGCATTCGGTTCGGTCAGGATACGCTCAAAATCGCTGGTGGTCAGCGCCTGTAGTTCAACGCGAATCGGTAGACGACCCTGCAGTTCCGGGATCAGGTCCGACGGTTTCGCGACCTGGAATGCGCCAGAAGCGATAAACAGAATGTGATCGGTTTTCACCATGCCGTGCTTGGTGGAGACCGTGCAGCCTTCAACCAGCGGCAGCAGGTCGCGCTGTACACCTTCACGGGACACGTCCGGACCAGAGGATTCGCCGCGCTTACAGATTTTGTCGATTTCGTCGATAAACACGATCCCGTGCTGCTCAACGGCGTCGATAGCTTCCTGTTTCAGCTCTTCCGGGTTCACCAGTTTGGCCGCTTCTTCTTCAATCAGCAGCTTCATCGCGTCTTTGATTTTCAGCTTACGCGGTTTTTGCTTCTGACCGCCCAGGTTCTGGAACATGGACTGTAACTGGCTGGTCATCTCTTCCATGCCCGGAGGCGCCATGATTTCAACGCCCATCGGTGCGGCGGCGAGATCGATTTCGATCTCTTTATCGTCGAGCTGGCCTTCGCGCAGTTTTTTACGGAACGCCTGACGCGCGGCAGAAGGTTCCTGCGGCTGCTCAGACTGCCCCCAGTTATTTTTAGCCGGTGGGATCAGCACGTCGAGAATGCGCTCTTCCGCCATCTCTTCAGCGCGGAAGCGGTTTTTCTCGATGGCCTGAACGCGAACCATCTTAATGGCTGCGTCGGTCAGATCGCGGATGATCGAGTCAACTTCCTTACCAACATAGCCAACTTCGGTGAATTTGGTTGCTTCAACCTTGATGAACGGCGCGTTGGCCAGTTTTGCCAGGCGACGGGCGATTTCGGTTTTACCGACGCCGGTCGGGCCAATCATCAGAATATTTTTCGGCGTCACTTCATGGCGCAGCTCTTCGTTGAGCTGCATACGGCGCCAGCGGTTACGCAGGGCAATCGCCACAGAACGCTTAGCGTTATCCTGGCCGATGATGTGTTTGTTCAGTTCGCTGACAATTTCGCGTGGGGTCATTTCAGACATGGGGGATCCTTACGCTTTGGAGTTCAATTCTTCGATGGTATGGAAGTGGTTGGTATAAATGCAGATATCCCCTGCAATATCCAACGCTTTCTCAGCAATCTCGCGCGCGCCAAGCTCGGTGTTTTCCAGCAGAGCGCGTGCAGCAGCCTGGGCGTAGGGACCGCCGGAGCCGATGGCAATCAGATCGTTTTCTGGCTGGATGACGTCGCCGTTACCGGTGATGATGAGTGATGCCGTTTCATCTGCGACGGCCAGCAGCGCTTCGAGTTTGCGCAGCATACGGTCGGTACGCCAGTCTTTTGCCAGTTCAACGGCCGCTTTCACCAGGTGACCCTGGTGCATTTCCAGCTTGCGTTCGAACAGTTCAAACAGCGTGAATGCATCCGCAGTACCGCCCGCAAAGCCCGCAATGACTTTGTCGTTATACAGACGGCGGACTTTCTTCACGTTGCCTTTCATTACGGTGTTACCCAGTGTGGCCTGACCATCACCGGCGATTACCACATGGCCGTTACGGCGTACGCTTACTATTGTTGTCACGAGCAGACCCCTTGGTTACAAATGCAGAATACAGGCCCCGCACAGGATGCGGGGCGTAATGCAAGTATAGATGGGGGGGATTTTGGGGGTTTCAACCCCCAGTGGCGAGTCGAATGCAGTTTGTGTGACCAGCAACCTTCAGGCGGCTGATGGTATTGTCGGCATTCTCTTTGCCTTTGAGCGGACCAATAACCACGCGATTCCAGCCGTTATTAGTGGTAATTCGCGAGTTGAACCCTTCAAAGGCCAGCTGTGCGCGCACGGTTTCTGCCTGCTCAGCGCCTTTAAATGACCCGCACTGAACCATCCAGCGGCGTTCATCTTTTTTCTCCGCCGTCTGTTTTGGCGGCTGCGTTTCATTCGTTATTGGCGCGGCCGGTTGCGTTTTCGGCTGAGCGGCGGTGGTATGCGCAGGCGTTTGCAGCAGATCCTGATACGGCTGTTGCGCCGCCGGTTTTGGCTGCGGTTTCGGCTGTTGTACCGGTGCGGTTTGCGCCGTACGCGTTTGCGGCTGCTGGTACGGCTGTTCCGTTGCCCGTTGGCGTGGCTGTTGAGCCTGCTGCTGCGTAGTGTTCCACTGCTGCTGTTGCACCTGACGCTGACGCTGCAGCGTTTGCTGGCGTTGCTCAGGCGTTTGTTCGTTCCATGGTACTTCGTTGAGCTGCGTTGGCTGTTGACGCATATCTGCCTGCATCTGCGCCAACAACTGGCGCTGCTCATTGGTTAACTGGTCGGCGTTCAGCACCTCGCCGCCGGCAGACGGTTCGGTAGGCGCGCGTACGCCAGGCTGACGGCTTTCCAGCTCTTTGATGTATCGCCAGCGCTCTTCCGGTTTTGGTGGAATGCCATTCCCGGTGACTTTCTGGTTTTGCAGCGTTTCGGACTCTTCTTTCTTGTGATGCGTAATGAAGTACAGACCACCGATAAAGGTCACGAGTACGGCTGCAGCAATAGCAACCATAGCGGGCGATACCGCAGGCGTATTGCGTTGTTTTTTCCGTGATGTGCTCTTTTTGCGCCGCGAAGGTGCCGGTTGGCCGCGACGTACATAATCTCGTTGTGCCACTATCGTTTCGCTGTATTTATTCGTTCGTCAGCCCGCCATGTTACTTAAGCGGCGGGCCTTTGACCAGACAGGGGAGTCCGAAAGCACTTTACTTTACGTCAATGCCCGGGTTGTACCCCGAATAATAAGCTCGCAGTCCAGTAAACGTGAGCCACTGCTGACGTTCTGCCCTTGTAATTGATCGAGCAGTAACAGCATAGCTTCGCGTCCGATATCGAAACGCGGCTGTGCGACGGTTGTCAGGGGTGGATCACAAAATTCCGCGAGCGAAATGTTATCGAAGCCAATGATCGATAAATCGTCGGGTACTTTCAGGCCGTGACGTTTGGCGTAAGAGAGGGCGCCAAGCGCCATGACATCGCTGTGGCAGAAGACTGCGGTAGGCGGCTGTGGTAGCGCCAGGAGCTGTTTAAGCGCATTAGCTCCCGCTTCATAGGTAAAGTCTCCGCGCGCGATGAAATGCGGATCGACCGTAATTCCGCTGCGGCGCAGTGCCTGAACGTAACCTTGCAGACGATAATGGCACAGCGGCATATCCTCTGGTCCGGCGATACAGCCAATGCGTTTATGTCCCAACTCCAGCAGATAATTCATCGCGTTGAAGGCGGCGGTGAGGTTATCAATGTGCACGGTGGGGAGTTCCAGCTCTGGCGCGAACTCGTTGGACATAACCATCGGCGGTAAATTACGCTGCTCTTCAACGCTGGCATCAAACGGCAGGCGCGAGCTGAGCAGGACCATGCCATCGATCTGCTTGGTGATAATGAGGTTAAGAAAGGTCTTTTCCTGCTGATTCTGGTGCGCGCAATCGCCGATAAGCACCAGATATCCCTGTTCTGCGGCGGTGACTTCTATGCCACGAATGACTTCGCTAAAAAACGGATCGCAGATATCAGGCACAATCACCAGAATGGTACGTGACTCATTACGCTTTACGTTGCGTCCCATCGATTGAGGTAGATATCCCACTTCCAGAGCTGCCTGCTCAACCTTGTTACGGGTTGACTGCGAAACTTTGTCTGGATTCATTAATGCGCGGGATACGGTTGCCGTTGAGACTTTCGCCTTCAGGGCAACATCTTTCATCGTAGCGGCGGCAACCTGCTTATTCGGTTTCACTCTTTCTCCTCGCCAGGGCGGCTGGCACAGACTCGTCCCTGGATAACCTTCATCTGAAACATTTTTATCAGATAGTGAATGGAAGCGGTTACAGAATTTTCATAAAAAGTGTGATGGATCTTTAATTTTACGATCCGCCTCGCATCGTGAGGGATTATCCCTCGATGGGATCGACATCCAGCACCCATTTAACTTTACGCGCATCGGGTAACGTATTGATCAGCGCCAGTGTGCCGCTGACGATATGCTGCAGGCGAATTCGCGATGGGTGCTGCAACAAAATTTGCCAGCGATAGCGACCGCCACGTTTGGGTGCCAGGGCGGGAACCGGGCCTAACACCCACAGTTTTTCATCGGCCAGCGGACTGGCCTGAATCAGATTTCGTAACTGCTGCAAGAACATCGGCGCATGCTGGTTGTTGTGATCTTCAGCCCGCACGATCACATGGCTGGTCCATGGGGGAAGCTGGAGCGTTTGTCGCTCGGCCAGCGCCTGCTCGGCAAAAGCGTCATAACCTTTATACAGTAAGGTTTGCAGTAGCGGATGTTCAGGGTGGTGCGTTTGCAGCACCACTTCACCCTGTTTCCCGGCGCGACCGGCACGCCCGGAAACCTGCGTGTAGAGCTGGGCGAAGCGTTCTGCCGACCGGAAATCTGCGGAGAACAGCGCGCCGTCAACGTCCAGCAGCGCCACCAGAGTGACGCCCGGGAAATGGTGGCCTTTCGCCAGCATTTGTGTGCCGATCAGGATTCGCGCGCCGCCGCGATGCACTTCCGCCAGATGCTGCTCCAGCGACCCTTTACGGCTGGTCGTGTCGCGATCGATGCGTGAGATGGGCACGCCGGGGAAAAAAGGCGCCAGAGCCTGCTCAAGCTGTTCGGTGCCGAGTCCTACCGGAACCATATGCGTTGAGCCGCAGGAAGGGCACTGACGCGGTATCGGACGCTGACTGTCGCAGTGGTGGCAGCGCAGATGGTGCTGCGCCTGATGCAGCGTGTAGTAGTGATCGCAGCGCGGGCATTCAGCAATCCAGCCACAGTCGTGGCACAGCAGGGCAGGAGCAAAACCCCGGCGGTTTAAAAACAGGATCACCTGGTTATCCGCCTGCAGGTGCTGACGCATACGGGCGATAAGCGCAGGGGCGAGTCCGGCCTGTACCTGCTGACCTTTCAGATCCAGCACGTGCTGAGTGGCTGGGCGCGCATTTCCGGCGCGGCGCGTCAGGCGCAGCATGCGGTATTTTTTCTGCCGCACGTTGCACAGCGTTTCCAGCGCTGGGGTGGCTGAGCCGAGAATAATGGGAATTTGTTCGCTATGGGCACGATAAACCGCGAGGTCGCGCGCATGATAGCGCCAGCCTTCCTGCTGTTTATAAGAGCTGTCGTGCTCTTCGTCGATGACAATCACGCCCAGATTTTTAAACGGTGTGAACAGCGACGAGCGCGTGCCGATGACAATCGCCGCTTCGCCATTTTTCGCCTTCAGCCATGCCGAAAGACGTTCGCTGTCATTTAAACCCGAGTGCAGGACTTCGACCGGCGCATTGAAGCGCTCGCGAAACCGAGCAATAGTTTGCGGCGTCAGGCCAATCTCCGGCACCATCACCAGCGCCTGTTTGCCCTGGGCGAGCACATTTTCCAGTACGCTTAAATAGACCTCTGTTTTACCCGATCCCGTCACGCCCGCTAATAGCCAGGCGCTAAAACTGTCCGAGGCGCTGTGGATCGCCCCGACGGCGGTAGCCTGTTCGGTATTCAGCCGCAGACGCTCACCGGAAACCGCGTAGTGTGTACGCCAGTCGCTAAAGTCTGGTGTTTCGCTTGCCAGATCGCACAGGCCTTTTTTACGTAGCGCCTGCAAGGCGGCGTCATTAAATTCCAGCTCTGCCACCTGGTCGCGCCAGATTTTTCCCTGGCGTAATGCTGCCAGCGCCTGCTGCTGCTTGGGAGAGCGTTTCAGGCCGTTGAGATCAATAACCTGACCCTCTTCAGTGGCAAACCAGTACCACATGGGCGCGTTGGCGGCCGGGCGTCCCTGGCGTAGCAGAATCGGCAGGGCATGAAACAGCACGTCGCCAATAGGATGATGATAATAGTCAGCTGCCCACAACAGCAGACGCCAGACGGAGGTCGAATAGACCGGCTCGCTGTCCAGCACTTCGAGAACGGCTTTCAATTCGTTGAGCGGCAGTTCGCTGTGCTCGCTAACGGAAAGGACGATGCCCACGCGCTCCTGTTGCTTGCCAAAAGGCACGCGTACACGACACCCGGCTTTGGCGCTCATGCCTTCCGGCAGAAGGTAGTCAAAGGTGCGAGCTAGCGGAACGGGTAAGGCAACGTGCGCAACGGGCATTGAATCATCCTGACTTGAAATCTGGCGGGTTAGTATACACATTAGTGAAGGGTAGAATGCGGATCAGTTTGCATGAGCAGGTTAATTTCTGTATGATTCGCCGCCTTTGATGCAAATTGATTGCGTCAAACAATGACCATTACCCGAGAATTTCAAGCTGTTGATGCAGTGTGAAAGGTGACGGGGAATAATTAACATCGCGTGGTGTCTGGCGTTAGGGCTGGAAGAGCGACGCGGCCTTAAACTGAGGTTTTCCCATGAAAAAAGATATTCACCCGAAATACGAAGAAATTACTGCAAACTGCTCTTGCGGTAACGTCATTAAAATCCGCTCCACCGTCGGTCACGATCTGAACCTCGACGTGTGCAGCAAGTGCCACCCGTTCTATACTGGCAAGCAGCGTGATGTTGCTACCGGTGGCCGCGTTGATCGCTTCAACAAGCGTTTCAACATCCCAGGCAGCAAATAAGTCTCAGCTGTCAGAAAAAAGCGCCTTTCGGCGCTTTTTTTGTTTCTGCGCCTGAAGAATGAATTCATATTGATGTGTTGAATAGTGTCTTTTATTTAATAAATAAAACAGTGTTTTTGTTTTTTAGGTAAAATGTTTCTACTGGTGATCTACATCCTTTTTATCTTCTGATTTTTGCCACTCATGCCAATTGTTGGCAAAATACCAAAGGTTTCTGCTTTCTTTCTAAAATACACTTTCGTGGAAATATAAAATTATTCTTAATCCTTCATCGTTTCCCATTAATGGACGGAACGAGATGGATAATTTCCTTGATTTAGTGTGAAGAGGGATGGTCATGAAATTTAAATCTGCGTTATTACTGATTCCATTATTCTCTGTGGCCGCGCAAGCGGGTTATGTTGATTATCGTCATGAATATTATGACGATGGGCGCAATTACGATCGTGTTTATATGTCTCATCGTTTTGCGACTGGTTTTGGTGTAGCCGTTGAAGCCATTTCACGTTCCGAAGATACGCAATCTAATGATGCGTGGAATAATATGGAAAGTAATGGCAACGAGTATACTGCAAGCTACCAGTTTACCTGGCGGGATCTTATCTGGCAGCCGGGTATTGCGATCGAAACGGGCGATAACATCACGATTTACAAACCTTATATCCGCGTACAGTACAATATCAATGACAACTGGTGGACTGCGTTCCGCTATCGTCAGGAGTACATGCGCAGAAACACTGACGGCAAGGATGATCGCATGGTCTATCGTCCGGAAGCATGGCTCGGTTATAACATTCATGACTGGATGTTTGAGCTTAACGGTATTTATAAAATTGCCGATAGCGAAGATTTATATAACAACCGAAAAGACGATTATGAATATAACTTCCGTGTAGCTTATAAAATAGGTTCCTGGATTCCATTTGTTGAGGTGGGTAACGTTTCCTCCGGTTATAACACCACCACCACAGACGATCGCCAGACTCGTTATCGTGTCGGTCTCGGTTATAACTTCTGACCGTTAATACTCTTCATAGCGGTTTATTACGCTGAGCATCGGTATATCCATATAGTTTGCGTGAATAATGAGTCTAAGGAGTTGATATCATGTCTAATGATGGAACTATAATCGGAAGTAATCAAAGTATTGCTGTCAGGCCTTTCGGATTAAGAGATAAATTTGGTTATTTGTGTGGCGACCTCGGAACCTGTTTTATTCTTGGACTGGTGAACAGTTTTTTAATGATTTATTACACCAACGTACTCGGTATTTCCGGGGTTATTGTTGGCTCGCTCTATTTTGTGACCAAACTCTTTGATGCGTTTGTCGATGTTGGCGTAGGGCGTTTATGTGATACCTCTAAACTAACGGTACATGGACGGTTTAACCCGTGGGTGCGCCGTATGAAATATCCGTTCTGCATCATTGCGGTCGTCCTGTTCCTGCCATTTGTGAATGATTTCTCTTATACGGCGAAAATTATCTACATCTGCGGCTCCTATTTTATCTACGGTTCGTTGTTATCGACGGTCAGTATTCCGTATGGCGCCATGTCTGCGGCGATTAGCTCGAACCCGGAAGATCGTGTTTCGCTCTCCACCTGGCGCAGCGTTGGGTCTGCCATCGGCGGTGGGGCAACCGGCTTTTTTATTCCCATTCTGATGTACACCACCCTGGTGGACGGAAGCCAGGTGATTTCCGGGCAGCATTTCTTCTGGATTGCCATGGGTTGCGCAGTACTGGGTTTTCTCTTTTTAACCCTAACCTGTCAGTTAACGACAGAACGTGTGCGTGTGGAGAGAAAAGAGAGCATGCCCGTGTCGGTACTGCTGAAGGGGCTATTACGTAATAAGGCGCTGATTGTTTTGGTTGTAGTGGATCTGCTGATTGTGATTAATCAGGGGTTGTCCGGGACCAATATGACCTACCTGTTTAATGACTATTTCCATAACAAAGAGGCCATGTCCGTTGCATTGCTGTTTACCTTTGGCTCTCTGGTTTTGCTGGCGCCATCGGCATCCTGGCTCACGAAGCGGTTTGGTAAAAAAGAAGCAAGTGTAGGCGCGTTGCTCTTTGCGGTAGCGATGTATCTGATTATGTACTTCGTCCACATTACCGACGCGAAAGTCTATTTGGTTTTCCTGTTTCTGGCGACGCTGGGGGCGGGGTTATTCAACCTGATGATATGGGCGTTTATGACCGATGTTTGTGATTATCACCAGTATGTCACTGGCGATCGTGAGGATGGTACCGTTTATGGCGTGAACTTCTTCGCCCGCAAGGTTGGTCAGGCGTGCGCCGGGGCGATTGGCGGCTTTATGCTGGCCATCATTGGTTATCAATCTTCCTCAACGGGTGGGGCTGTGCAAACCAGCATCGTGCAGGAAAATATTTATACGATGGCGAATCTCTTGCCGGCTTTGTGCCTGTTTTTGGCGGCGGTCATTCTGATTTATTGCTATCCATTGAACCGTAAAGAAACGCTCAAAATGGAAGAAACATTGAATAAAATCAATGGGATTAGTAAGTAATGTTGTGAAAGATGGCGGGAACAATCCCGCCTTCTTTCATCTTTCTCTAACGATCAGTATTCCCACGTTTCCGGGTTGATACCCAGTTCACGCATGATTACCTTTGCTTCTTCCGGGATTTCATCACTGCGTTCTTTACGCAGGTCGTCATCGTTGGGTAGTGGTTGCCCGGTAAAAGCATGCAGAAACGCTTCACACAGCAGTTCGCTGTTGGTGGCGTGGCGCAGGTTGTTCACCTGACGACGCGTGCGTTCATCGGTAAGGATTTTTAACACCTTCAGAGGAATGGAAACCGTAATTTTTTTTACTTGCTCACTCTTCTTACCGTGCTCAGCGTATGGGCTGATATATTCGCCGCTCCATTCAGCCATGAGATACCTAATCCTCTTCGTCATTAATATTGAGGCCAGAACCTGAGCCCGGACCATAATTGCGCGTAGTTTATCGTAGTGGCGCGGCCCTGACACGAAGTAAGCCGACGCGGATGTACGCTAATGCATATAATTTTAACGGCTATTTGCGGTTTGCTCAATCTATACGCAAAGAAGTTTAGATGTCCAGATGTATTGACGGCTATCGTAACTATGATTAATCTGGTGCCTGACTTTTCACCGACTCAGCCAGGATCTCCTCTCTATGACGCGTAAACAGGCCACCATCGCAGTGCGTAGCGGATTAAATGACGACGAACAGTACGGTTGCGTTGTCCCGCCGATTCACCTCTCCAGTACCTATAACTTTACCGGCTTTAATGAGCCTCGCGCCCATGACTATTCACGCCGCGGTAACCCGACGCGCGATGTGGTTCAGCGTGCGTTGGCAGAACTGGAAGGTGGCGCGGGTGCGGTACTAACCAATACCGGCATGTCGGCGATTCATCTGGTGACGACGGTATTCCTGAAACCTGGCGATCTGCTGGTTGCGCCGCACGACTGTTACGGCGGCAGCTATCGCCTGTTTGACAGTCTGGCAAAGCGAGGCTGTTATCGCGTACTGTTTGTTGATCAAGGTGATGAGCGGGCGTTGCAGGTGGCGCTGGCGGAAAAACCGAAGCTGGTGCTGGTAGAAAGCCCAAGCAACCCGCTACTACGCGTGGTGGATATTGCGAAAATCTGTCAATTGGCGCGTGAAGCTGGTGCAGTCAGCGTGGTAGACAACACTTTTTTAAGCCCGGCACTGCAAAATCCACTGGCATTGGGCGCCGATCTGGTGTTGCATTCATGCACGAAATATTTAAACGGTCACTCAGACGTGGTGGCTGGTGTGGTGATAGCGAAAGATCCGGAAACGGTCACTGAACTGGCGTGGTGGGCGAATAATATTGGTGTGACCGGCGGCGCGTTTGATAGTTATCTGCTGTTGCGCGGCCTGCGTACTCTGTCACCGCGTATGGAGGTGGCGCAACGTAATGCTCAGGCGATTGTTGATTATCTGCAAACGCAGCCGCTGGTGAAAAAATTGTATCACCCATCATTGCCGAATAATCAAGGGCATGAGATTGCCGTGCGTCAGCAAAAAGGCTTTGGCGCGATGCTGAGTTTTGAACTGGATGGCGATGAGCAAACGCTGCGTCGCTTCCTTGGCGGGCTGTCATTGTTTACGCTGGCGGAATCGTTAGGAGGCGTTGAAAGTCTGATCTCCCACGCCGCAACCATGACACACGCGGGAATGGCGCCAGAAGCGCGCGCGGCGGCAGGGATTTCGGAAACGCTGCTGCGTATCTCCACCGGTATTGAAGATGGCGAAGATTTAATTGCCGACCTGGAAAATGGCTTCCGGGCTGCAAACAAGGGGTAAACATGAGTGTGATTGCGCAGGCAGGGGCGAAGGGTCGTCAACTGCACAAATTTGGTGGTAGTAGTCTGGCTGATGTGAAATGTTATCTGCGTGTCGCAGGCATTATGGCGGAATACTCGCAGCCTGATGACATGATGGTTGTTTCAGCCGCAGGCAGTACCACTAACCAGTTGATTAGCTGGCTGAAGTTAAGCCAGACCGATCGTCTTTCTGCGCATCAGGTTCAGCAGGCGTTACGTCGCTATCAGAGCGAGCTGATTAGCGGTTTGTTACCACCAGAAGTGGCCGACGGCCTGATCGGTGCGTTTATTCACGACCTGGAGCGTCTGGCCGGATTACTCGACAGCGGCGTGAACGATGCCGTTTATGCTGAAGTCGTCGGACACGGTGAGGTATGGTCGGCGCGTTTGATGTCCGCTGTCCTTAACCAACAAGGTCTGGAATCGGCCTGGCTGGATGCGCGCGATTTTTTACGTGCGGAGCGTAGCGCTCAGCCGCAGGTGGATGAAGGTCTCTCCTACCCATTGTTGCAGCAACTTCTGGCGCAACATCCGGGTAAACGCCTGGTCGTTACCGGCTTTATTAGCCGTAACAACGCCGGTGACACGGTACTGCTGGGGCGTAATGGTTCTGACTACTCGGCGACGCAGGTTGGCGCGCTGGCCGGGGTTTCCCGCGTAACCATCTGGAGTGATGTCGCCGGGGTTTACAGCGCGGATCCACGTAAAGTAAAAGATGCCTGCCTGCTACCGCTGCTGCGTCTGGATGAAGCCAGCGAACTGGCGCGTCTGGCGGCTCCGGTTCTCCATGCCCGTACCTTACAGCCGGTTTCCGGCAGTGATATTGATCTCCAGTTGCGTTGTAGCTATACCCCTGAGCAAGGTTCAACGCGTATTGAACGCGTGCTGGCTTCCGGGACCGGGGCGCGTATCGTGACCAGTCATGACGACGTCTGCCTGATTGAGTTTCAGGTTCCCACCGGTCAGGACTTTAAGCTGGCCCATAAAGAGGTCGATCAGATTTTAAAACGCACCCAGGTGCGTCCGCTGGCGGTCGGTGTGCATCCCGATCGCCAACTGCTGCAATTTTGCTATACCTCCGAAGTCGCTGACGGCGCGTTGAGAATTCTTGATGAGGCCGGATTGCCGGGCGAGCTGCGTCTGCGCCAGGGGTTGGCGCTGGTGGCGATGGTCGGGGCGGGCGTCACCCGTAACCCGCTGCACTGCCACCGCTTCTGGCAGCAACTGAAAGGTCAGCCGGTCGAATTCACCTGGCAGTCGGAGGAGGGCATCAGCCTGGTTGCCGTACTGCGTACCGGACCGACGGAGAGCCTGATTCAGGGTCTGCATCAGTCAATTTTCCGCGCGGAAAAACGAATCGGCCTGGTGTTGTTCGGGAAGGGGAATATTGGATCACGTTGGCTGGAGCTATTCGCCCGTGAGCAAAGTACGCTCTCGGCGCGGACCGGATTAGAGTTCGTGCTGGCGGGCGTGGTCGATAGCCGCCGTAGTCTGCTGAATTATGAAGGGCTGGATGCCAGTCGCGCGTTGGCCTTCTTTGATGATGAGGCAGTGGAACAGGATGAAGAGTCATTGTTCCTGTGGATGCGCGCCCACCCGTATGATGATTTAGTGGTGCTGGACGTAACCGCCAGCGAGCAACTGGCGGATCAGTATCTGGATTTCGCCAGTCACGGTTTCCATGTTATCAGCGCCAACAAACTGGCGGGTGCGAGCAGCAGTAATAAGTATCGCCAAATCCATGATGCGTTTGAAAAAACCGGTCGTCACTGGCTGTATAACGCCACCGTGGGCGCAGGTTTGCCGATCAACCATACCGTGCGCGATCTGATTGATAGCGGAGATACCATTCTGTCGATCAGCGGGATCTTCTCTGGCACGTTGTCGTGGCTGTTCCTGCAATTTGATGGCACGGTGCCGTTCACCGACCTGGTGGATCAGGCGTGGCAGCAGGGGCTGACCGAACCAGACCCGCGGGTGGATCTTTCCGGCAAGGATGTGATGCGCAAGCTGGTGATTCTGGCGCGTGAAGCGGGTTACGACATCGAGCCGGATCAGGTTCGCGTGGAGTCGCTGGTGCCTGCGCATTGTGAAGAAGGCTCTATTGACCATTTCTTTGAAAATGGCGATGAACTGAACGAGCAGATGGTGCAGCGTCTGGAAGCGGCGCGTGAAATGGGGCTGGTGCTGCGCTATGTGGCGCGTTTTGACGCTAACGGAAAAGCACGTGTGGGTGTTGAAGCGGTACGTTCTGAGCACCCGCTGGCGGCATTGTTGCCGTGCGATAATGTGTTCGCCATTGAAAGCCGCTGGTATCGCGATAACCCGCTGGTGATCCGCGGACCTGGCGCAGGCCGCGATGTGACCGCCGGAGCCATTCAGTCGGATATCAACCGCCTGGCGCAGTTGTTGTAGTTTGCGTTGCCGGATGGCGCTTACGCTTATCCGGCCTGGCTATGACACCAACCATAGGCCCGGGAAGCGGCAGCGCCACCGGGCAAATCGCTCTGGGTGATCAGGATGTTGTATTTCTCCGTCAGCGTCCTTATCGTCTGAAACACCGCATGGGCCGAGTAACGGGCACTATCCCGAAATTCCGGCTGTTGCTGTAGCCAGGCGATAAAATGATGACTTGCCCTCAGGGTTATCGAGGCCCCTTTTTCAACCTGACCCTCCGTTAACAGACACACCATTTTACGCCTGTTGCCCTGTTGCCAAATCTGCCACTGGTTTTGCCACCATCCCTGATAACTTTTACCCAGTAATTGCCAGGGCCTGGTGTGTTGATCGTCGCCCATTTCTTCATCCACAAACCAAAGCGAGGCGTGATTTTCGCGAAACTGTTCCGCCCATGCGGTAATCACAGCGCCGCGCAGAAAGCATTCGTGGGCGATGATGTGCATTTTAATCGTAGGCCAGAGATGGCGCAGGACGCGGAAATGCCCATGCGCGGTAATGACCGGGCGTAAAATCTCACCGCTGGCGTTACGTTTGAGCATCGCGCTGCCGTACTGAATTTCGTCAAACTGACTGCGGCGTAAAAACTGCGTTTCTCGCTGATTTACACGTTGGATAACATCGTCATGCTTCGCTGTGGCCTCGACTATCCCGCGCCAGCGGTAAACTAATGACTCGCCAACAGAATGAGGAGTGAAGTTGCTGGAAATATGCAAAATATTGCCGCGAATAGCATCAAAACTGAGTAATACATACAGTTTCTGATCTGCACTTGCGCCCTGAAAAGGGACGATCAGTGGCACCGTCACTATTTGTTCTGGCGGATCAATAGTCATCAATGGCGGTTGTCTGGGGGTCCAGACTTTTCTACAGCTCCGGCACTGTAGGCGCTGGGTTCCCTGTGGGTTATGTCCATAACGGATCGGTTCCCGCTGATAGCAATTTGGGCAAAAAAGACCGCTGTTAATTGCAAAATGTGTAAAACAGGCGGCCAACCACTCGCGGAAATGTTCAGCGTTAAACAGCGGGGGATAACTTCCGCATGCCCGGCAGTGCAGGGAGGCGTAGCCCAGTCGGTAATCGGGCCCGCTGTAATCAACGGAGTTTGCCAGCCCCAGATTTTTGCAGCCAAAAGACTTGCAGCAGTTGATGGTGAACAGAGAAGTCATCGCATTACCAACGATTTTTAATGGTCGTTGATTTTGCCCTGCAACTATTACCGATGGGTGTGAGTCTTCTCACATAAAAAAACCTTTCAGAACGTAACGTAGCGATTCTTTATATGACTGAAAGGGATTGATTATGAAGTTAAAAATGCTTGCTGTCGGTGTTCTGGTATCGCTGCCGTTATGGGCGTCAGCGAAAGACGTCACGATTATCTATACCAACGATCTCCATGCCCACGTCGAACCTTATAAAGTCCCGTGGATTGCTAATGGCACACGCGATATTGGCGGTTGGGCCAATATCACGACGATGGTGAAGCAGGAAAAAGCGAAAAATAGCGCGACCTGGTTCTTTGACGCGGGTGATTACTTCACCGGGCCGTACATCAGCAGCCTGACAAAGGGCAAGGCGATTATCGATATTATGAATACGATGAATTTCGACGCCGTCACTATGGGTAATCATGAGTTCGATCACGGCTGGGATAATACGTTGTTGCAACTGAGCCAGGCGAAATTCCCCATTGTGCAGGGCAATATCTTTTACCAGAACAGCAGCAAAATGTTCTGGGATAAGCCCTGGACCATTATTGAAAAAGATGGCGTAAAGATTGGCGTCATAGGTCTGCACGGTGTGTTTGCTTTTGATGATACGGTTTCGGCTGCGACGCGCGTTGGCATTGAGGCGCGGGATGAGGTGAAGTGGCTGCAACGTTATATCGATGAATTAAAAGGTAAGGTCGATCTGACGGTGGCGTTGATCCACGAAGGTACGCCGGCGCGTCAGTCCAGCCAGGGAAGTACAGATGTGCGTCGTGCGCTGGATAAAGATATCCAGACTGCAGGTCAAGTGCATGGCCTTGATATCCTGATCACCGGCCATGCGCATGTGGGCACGCCAGAGCCGATTAAAGTCGGTAATACCTTAATTCTCTCCACCGACAGCGGCGGTATTGATGTCGGTAAACTTGTGTTGGATTACCAGCAAAAACCGCATCAATTTACCGTGAAGAATTTCGAGCTGAAGACGATCTACGCCGATGAGTGGAAACCCGATCCGCAGACGAAACAGGTGATTGATGGCTGGAATAAAAAGCTTGATGAAGTGGTACAACAGACGGTTGCCAACTCTCCGGTTGAGCTGACGCGTGCTTACGGGGAATCCTCCTCGTTGGGGAATCTGGCGGCGGATGCCTTACTGGCTGCGGCGGGTAAAGATACCCAGTTAGCGCTTACCAACTCAGGCGGCATTCGTAATGAAATCCCGGCAGGTGCGATTACGATGGGCGCAGTTATTAGTACCTTCCCGTTCCCGAACGAGCTGTCTACGATGGATCTTACTGGTAAGCAACTGCGTAGTTTGATGGAGCACGGCGCGGGTTTAAGCAACGGCGTACTACAGGTATCCAAAGGGTTTGAGATGAAGTACGACAGCAGCAAACCGGTTGGCCAGCGGGTCACTGTATTGACGCTAAACGGCAAGCCAATTGAGGACGCTGTGATTTATCACATTGCCACCAATAGTTTTCTGGCAGACGGCGGTGATGGTTTTACGGCATTCACCGAAGGCACAGCGCGTAATACATCCGGCGGTTACTATGTCTCTAATGCCGTCGTTGATTATTTCAAAGCGGGAAATACGCTGACGGATGAGCAACTGAAAGGCATGCGTGTGGAAGATGTGAAAAAGTAACGCGTTCAGGCCAGCAGACAAGCCGCTGGCCTGTTGTTTAGCCTCTGTGGGAGGCAAACACCTCTTTCGCGGCGAACAGACCATTCAACGCGGCCGGAAAGCCAGCGTATACGGCCATCTGCATAATTACTTCTACGATCTCATCCTGTGTTAAGCCAACGTGTAATGCCGCGCCAATATGCACTTTCAACTGCGGGGCGGCATTACCCAGCGCCGTTAACGCCGCGACGGTAGCAATCTCTCTACTGCGTAAATCCAGACCCGGTCTTGAATAGATGTCGCCAAAAGGAAATTCAAGCAGGTAGCGGGCGAAGTCTGGCGCAATATCTTGCAGACTTTCGATGACCGCATCGCCCCCTTTACCATCCACTTTTTGCAGCATCTTCTGACCGGTAATAAAGCGTTCTGAATGCATAATCTCTTCCTCATTTGTCTGGTATATAGCCTGAGGATAGAGCGTGCAGAATGATTGGGATAATACCGTTTCCGTGATACCTTTTTGGTATGACAACATCGCCTTTGCACTCTCTGGATATTCGTCTGCTGCGTTACTTTTCCGTAGTAGCGGAAGAGAACAATATGAGCCGGGCGGCGCAACGTTTATTTATGTCGCAGCCGCCGCTGAGTCGCCACATTCGCCAGCTTGAAGAACGTCTGGGGATGACGCTTTTTGTCCGTCATACCCGTGGGCTGACGCTGACGGAAGACGGTCTGCGCGTACTTGAAATAGTGCGCCCAGTGCTGACGATGTACGAAGAAACCTGCGCGACGTTGAGCCAGTTAGCGCAAGTTGGGGAGCACTCTCTGTGCCTGGGGCTAAGTACGGCGTTTGAACAAGGTGTTTTTGCTCCGCTTGAATCGCAGCTACACGAGCGTACGGAGAGGCTACATATTGTTCGTCATGGTTCGCCTGAGCTGGTGCGTCAGGTTCGTCGGGGAAAACTGGATGCAGCGCTGGTGGCGTTACCGCTTGAGACTCCCGGGCTTACCGTCATGCCACTCGGCTGGCAAGAGCCGATGATTGCCGCATTACCCGCGATCTGGCCAGAGGCGAGCCTGCCGTCACTCTCATTAACGACGCTGAACCACCGACCACTGTTCTGGTTTAAACGCGAACGGAATCCTGCCTTTTTTGATTACACCCGACATATTTTTCGCCGCGCCGGTTACTCTCCAGCCTGTATTGAAGAGCCGCTGGAACATGACGTGCTGCTGGCGCGGATCGCGCATGGCGACGGTCTGAGTTTACTCCCAGCCTCCTTTTCCGCTATCCAGCGTCAGGGCGTGATATTTCTGCCGCTTACCGATTCCGAATTGCGTATCCACGTGGGACTGGTAATGCTGCCTGAGAGCGAAGCAACGTTGCAGTGGTTGCAGACGGTTGTGAACCAATCCCTCGGCCTTTCAGGTTGATGTGAATTATTTTCACGTTGACTGAGTATTCCTCACCTTTAACGATGATTTTTGTGTTGACGCCAGCGTGCTTTTCCGTCATTTTTACATCTAGACGTCTAAACGTATAGCAGTTCACAACACAACATATAACGACAAAAGATTGATGAGGTAAGGTATGAGCTTTTTTCACGCCAACCAGCGGGAAGCGCTGAATCAGAGTCTGGCCGAAGTACAGGGGCAGATTAACGTTTCTTTCGAATTTTTCCCGCCGCGCACCAGTGAAATGGAGCAAACCCTGTGGAACTCTATCGATCGCCTGAGCAGCCTGAAGCCGAAGTTTGTTTCAGTCACTTACGGTGCAAACTCTGGTGAGCGCGACCGCACGCATAGCATTATTAAAGGGATCAAGGATCGCACCGGGCTTGAAGCGGCGCCGCACCTGACCTGTATTGATGCGACCCGCGATGAGCTGCGTACTATTGCTCAGGACTACTGGAATAACGGTATTCGTCATATTGTTGCCCTGCGCGGTGACCTGCCGCCGGGAAGCGGTAAACCGGATATGTATGCCTCTGACCTGGTGACTCTGCTGAAAGACGTTGCGGACTTTGATATCTCCGTTGCGGCTTACCCGGAAGTGCACCCGGAAGCGAAGAGCGCTCAGGCCGATCTGCTGAACCTGAAGCGTAAGGTTGATGCCGGTGCGAACCGCGCGATCACCCAATTTTTCTTCGATGTAGAAAGCTATCTGCGTTTCCGCGATCGCTGCGTTTCTGCGGGTATCGATGTGGAAATTATTCCGGGCATCCTGCCGGTATCTAACTTTAAACAGGCGAAAAAATTTGCCGACATGACCAACGTCCGCATTCCGGCATGGATGTCGACTATGTTTGCTGGCCTGGATGACGATGCGGAAACCCGCAAGCTGGTGGGCGCAAACATTGCCATGGATATGGTGAAAATTCTCAGCCGCGAAGGGGTGAAAGATTTCCATTTCTATACTCTCAATCGCGCCGAAATGAGCTACGCAATTTGTCACACGCTGGGAGTAAGACCGGCATAATCAGTACGTCAGCCCTCTGCGGAGGGTTTTTTATTGATCATTTTGATCTACATCTCTGTAACTAAAAATATAAAAGGATCTGGCTATCGAATCTGTGGGTTATTTCGACTATATCTAATCTTTGGTGGTGTATATCGTAGTCATAACACTGTAAAGGGAGCATATAGATGAGCATGTCCGACGATAGCCAGAACGCATCAACTGCCGGTAAGTGTCCTTTCCATCAGGGCGGGCCGGATCACAGCGCGGGAGCAGGAAGAAGTAACCGCGACTGGTGGCCTAATCAACTCCGCGTTGATCTTTTGAACCAACATTCCAATCGTTCGAACCCGCTGGGTGAGGACTTCGACTACCGCAAAGAATTTAGCAAACTTGACTATTCTGCCCTGAAAGGGGATCTCAGAGCCCTTCTGTCCGAATCTCAACCGTGGTGGCCTGCTGACTGGGGCTCTTATGCCGGTTTGTTTATCCGTATGGCATGGCACGGGGCAGGGACCTATCGTTCCATCGATGGACGCGGTGGCGCGGGTCGCGGACAACAGCGTTTTGCACCACTGAACTCCTGGCCGGACAACGTCAGCCTGGATAAAGCGCGTCGTCTGCTGTGGCCAATCAAGCAGAAATATGGCCAGAAAATCTCCTGGGCCGACCTGTTTATCCTCGCGGGCAACGTGGCGCTGGAAAACTCCGGCTTCCGTACCTTCGGTTTTGGCGCGGGTCGTGAAGATGTCTGGGAACCGGATCTCGACGTAAACTGGGGTGATGAAAAAGCCTGGCTGACCCACCGTCACCCGGAAGAACTGGCAAAAGCGCCGCTGGGCGCAACCGAAATGGGTCTTATCTATGTGAACCCGGAAGGGCCGGATCATAGCGGCGAACCGCTTTCTGCGGCCGCGGCGATTCGCGCGACCTTCGGTAACATGGGAATGAACGACGAAGAAACCGTGGCGCTGATTGGCGGCGGTCATACGTTAGGTAAAACCCACGGCGCAGCAGCAGCTTCCCACGTTGGGGCCGATCCTGAATCCGCGCCGATTGAAGCGCAAGGCTTAGGCTGGGCCAGCAGCTATGGTAGTGGCGCGGGTGCAGACGCGATTACTTCCGGCCTGGAAGTGGTCTGGACGCAAACGCCGACCCAGTGGAGCAACTATTTCTTCGAGAACCTGTTCAAATATGAGTGGGTCCAGACTCGCAGTCCGGCAGGCGCTATCCAGTTCGAAGCGGTGGATGCGCCGGAGATTATCCCCGATCCGTTTGATCCTGAGAAAAAACGCAAGCCGACGATGCTGGTCACCGACCTGACGCTGCGTTTCGATCCTGAGTTCGAAAAGATCTCTCGTCGTTTCCTTAACGATCCGCAGGCGTTCAACGAAGCCTTTGCCCGTGCGTGGTTTAAACTGACGCACCGCGATATGGGGCCGAAAGCGCGTTACATCGGACCGGAAGTGCCAAAAGAAGATCTGATTTGGCAAGATCCGCTGCCGCATGCGTTCTTCAACCCAAGCGAAGAAGATATTCTTAACCTGAAGGCGACCATTGCGGCTTCCGGGCTGTCAGTAGGCGAGCTGGTTTCGGTGGCATGGGCTTCTGCATCAACCTTCCGTGGTGGGGATAAACGTGGCGGCGCGAATGGCGCTCGTCTGGCGCTCGACCCGCAGCGTGGTTGGGATGTGAATGCTACCGCAGCACGCGTACTGCCCGTGTTAGAGGGTATCTATAAATCAGCCCATACCGCGTCGTTGGCCGATATTATCGTGCTGGCTGGCGTCGTAGGCGTGGAGCAGGCCGCAAGCGCTGCGGGTGTCAGCATCAATGTTCCTTTTGCGCCGGGCCGCGTGGATGCGCGTCAGGATCAAACGGATATTGAGATGTTTGAACTGCTCAAGCCAATTGCGGACGGCTTCCGTAACTATCGTTCTCGCCCTGACGTATCAACCACTGAGTCACTGCTGATCGATAAAGCACAGCAGCTGACGCTAACCGCACCGGAAATGACCGTGCTGGTGGGTGGTATGCGCGTACTGGGCACCAACTTCGATGGTAGTCAGCACGGCGTCTTTACCGATCGTCCTGGCGTACTCAGCACTGACTTCTTCGTCAATTTGCTGGATATGCGTTACGAATGGAAAGCGGTTGATGAGTCACAAGAGCTGTTTGAAGGTCGTGACCGTCTGAGCGGCGAAGTAAAATACACCGCAACTCGCGCCGATCTGGTGTTTGGTTCTAACTCTGTACTGCGTGCAGTGGCTGAAGTTTATGCCTGCAGCGATGCGCACGAGAAGTTCGTGAAGGACTTTGTGGCGGCATGGGTGAAAGTGATGAACCTGGATCGTTTCGATCTGCTGTAAACAAAAACGCCGGATGGCGCTTGCGCGTATCCAGCATGGTATGAATAAAAAATCCCCGCAATTGCGGGGATTTTTTATTGGCAGGTTATTCCCACTCTTGCAGATAACGCTGCCCATACTGGTCAGCGACCAGCAATGCGGCATACACCTGATCCGGCGTTGCGCCGCCAGGCATGTTGTGGATGGTTTCGCCTTCAGCACAGGCAGCTTCTGCCACAATGCGCATTTTCGCCGGGATATCCTGTTTGATGTCCAGTTGCGCCAGAGTAATCGGTAGTCCAACGGAATGACACAGCGCCGCCACGGTTTCGATTTCATCGACCGGCGCGTTTTCCAGCACCAATTGCGTCAGCGTACCAAACGCCACTTTTTCGCCGTGGTAGTAATGATGCGCATCCGGGATCGCCGTCAGGCCGTTATGAATGGCGTGAGCCGCTGCCAGACCACCGCTTTCAAAACCGACGCCGCTCAGATAGGTATTGGCCTCAATAACGCGCTCCAGCGCAGGCGTAACCACGTGCTGCTCGGCTGCCAGCATCGCTTTTTCACCTTCTTCTATCAACGTATTAAAGCACAGTTCAGCCAGAGCCAGCGCCGCCTGGGTGCACTGACCACCCGCCATGGTGGTTGCGCCGCTGCGTGAACAAGCGCGTGCTTCGAACCATGTCGCCAGCGCATCGCCGATGCCTGCGGCTAACAGACGCGCTGGTGCGCCCGCGACTATTTTAGTATCCACAATGACCCTGTCCGGGTTGTTCGGCAGTAGCAGATAGCGATCGAATTCACCCGCATCGGTGTAAATGACGGACAGCGCGCTGCACGGTGCATCGGTAGAGGCGATGGTTGGCGTAATGGCGACAGGCACGCCCATAAAGTGCGCCAGCGCTTTGGCGGTATCCAGCGTTTTCCCGCCGCCAATACCGAGTACTGCGCCACACTGCGCTTTTTCCGCCACGCCGCGCAAACGGTCGATTTCGTTTTGCGAACATTCGCCGCCAAAAGGCGCGATCTCCAGCGCCAGTCCGGCATCCTGGAAGCTTTTTTCCAGTGCGGACTGTGCGAAGCCTAAGACAAACTTGTCCCCAACAACCAGCCAGCGTGCTGCCAGTGGTTTGAGGTAGCTGCCAAGACGGGTAATAACATCGGCACCCTGGATGTACTTACCAGGTGATTGAATAATGCGATCCATACTTTATTTCCCTCACAGGTTGATGTGACCAAATGCGTTGTTCCAGTCCTGCTCAAACTTCTCTATTGCTGACTCTACCGCAGGGGTATTGAGCATTTGTTGCGCTACGTCTAAGGGCAGGGTAATTGCTTCACATCCTGCCAGTAAGCAATCGAGCGCCTGACGCGGGGTTTTAAAGCTGGCCGCCAGTACCATGCTGTTTGGCGCATGTAGCTCCAGTAGCGTTTGCAGTTCCTGTACTGTGCGGATCCCGTCGCCGCCCTGAGCGTCAATGCGGTTAACGTATGGCGCGATATATTTTGCGCCAGCCAGCGCGGCCAGTAGACCTTGCGAAGCACTGTACACGGCGGTTCCCAGGGTGGTGATACCCTCTCTTTTCAGTAACCTGATGGCGGCCAGACCTTCAGCAGTGACGGGGATTTTCACTACGATACCCGGTACGGCATTGCTCAGACGTTTGGCTTCTTCCACCATCCCCTGCGCGTCGCGGCTCATGGTTTGGGCAAAAAGAATGCCCTCTTCGCCAATGGCGTTTTGCAGGCGCGGCAGCACATCCCAGATGGATTCTTTGCTTGCCGCCACAATGCTTGGGTTAGTGGTTACGCCAGCGATAGGAAAGATGCGGGCCAGACGTTCGACTTCCGCGACGTTGGCGGTATCAAGGTAAAGTTCCATACAAAACATCCTCTTAATTTTGCGTGAGCAGCCCGTTGCCGGAATGCGTTGTTGTGCACAGGATAAGAGTGTTTCGCCGCATGGCGCTATCTGACAAATCTGCCAAAAGCTGGATAAATGTAATGTATCGACAAAAGTGAGACTTACTTCACATGTCAGTATCAGGCGGGTTTTATTAAGGTGATGTGGGTTATGAGTTCATTTCTTATATTACAAAAATCCAGTTAATATTATTTTTGTCTTCTTTATTGCTGATGGATCGCTTTCTCCGTCAACTGGCTGTGATATTGCCGACGATATTCTGAGGGGGAACGTTCGGTATTCTTGCGAAACAGGCGGCAGAAGTAGTTGCTGTCAACAAACCCACAGGTGTGCGCCACGTCTTTGATCTTCAGCTCGTAACCCTTCAGTAGCGTCTTCGCGTGTTCAAGCCGCGTGTGGTTCAGGTATTCGTTAAAACCGATTGCGCCCGTTTTTTGAAACAGGTGGGAGAGGTAATTGGGCGAGATGTAGAACGCTTGCGCCACCGATTCCCGGGTCAGCGGTGAAGCGTAGCGTTCGTCAATATAGTCGCGAATGGCTTCGAACAGCGCCTGACTGCGCGACGCGGTCTGTATTTGGCTGCCGAGCAGATCGCGACAGTGGCTCAGCAAGCTCGCGACGATTAGCCTGGCCGTTTGCTGCTCCTGCGGCTGCATCTGTATTTCATCAAGCGTTTGCAGCAGGAAAGAGCCAATACGCGGTCCACGCCGTGCGACATGCTGCCTGGCGAGGTTTTGATATTGCTTGCCGTCCCACTGAACGACGTTGAAACCCAACTGCTGCTTGCTGAACAGAATGCTGAGCGTGGTGACCGGTGTGAGCCATTGCGGAAAGTTCCAGCCGCCGGCCGGAACGAACAGGACATCGCCAGGTAGTAACGTCGCGACTGCGCCGGTAATACCCTGATCGGTGAGATCCCCTTCCAGCACAATCTCCAGCCGGGGAAAATCAACCTGATATGCCAGTTCCGGCGTTGAGCTACTGGTGCTGGCAAAGTAAATCTGGCGCAGCGGTGTAGGGCCGTTAATCAGGCGGGCGAGAAGATGGCTGATGTCGTGATACATGTTAATCCCTTGCAGGCAGCAGACAGGGAGAACAGTAACCGCCATCATAAAAAAAGGCCACTCTTAAAGAGTGGCCTTTGTAGGATTATTGATTACCGATTTGATCGCCGTAAGGCAAGGTATCGTAATCAATCAGGGCATTCTTCTTGTATGGATTGCCAATCCAGCGAGTCGTCTCTTTAAACTGTGGGCTGGTAATGGAACGCGTTGGATCGAAGCCATCGTAAGTGAAGCCCGCTAAATCAGACCAGGTATGGATTAGCTCTGAGCTGCTGTATTTACGATTCACATCCTGTGAGAAATCCCGAGGGTGCGCGGCCTGCCATTTTTCCGAGGTCCACAATAAGAACGGCACCGTATACATATGGCGTGTCGGATTGTCTTCATTACGGCCCTGCGTTTTATGCGGCGGCGTGTCGTACACCTCTTCACCGTGATCGGAGAAGTACAACAGGAAACCGTTCGGATCGGTCACTTTGTAGTCTTTGATCAGGCTGGCAATGATGTGGTCATTGTAGACATTCGCGCTGTCGTAATCGTTGTAGGCTTCCAGCTCATCATTACCCAGGCCAGGAGGAACATTGTCGATATTGTTGTCGAACTTGCCCTGACCATCCGGATAACGGAATTTATACTTAATATGGGTACCCAGCAGGTGAACGATGATGAATTTTTTCGGCGCCGGGTCGGCCAGGACTTCTTTAAATGGCGCCAGCACATTGCTGTCATACTCGCGTGCGCTTTGCGTACGCTGCTGGTTCATATAGAACTGCTTATCTGTCTGCTTAGAGAATACCGTCAGCATGGTGTTGCGGGCAGTCATTGTCTGCTGATTGGTGATCCAGAAGGTTTTATAACCCGCCTGTTTCATCATGTTCATCAGGGATGGCTGGGTCAGATACAGATCCGGGTTCTTCTCGTTGGCAAAGGTCAGCGCCTGCTGCAGGATTTCAATGGTATACGGACGTGAGGTCACGACATTATTGAAAACGGTGAAGTTAGGATCGGTTTTATGCAGCGCATCCAGTTCCGGTGTGGTTTCACGCGGGTAACCATACAGGCTCATACGACCACGCTGCGTTGACTCACCAATCACCAGCACTAATGTGCGTGGCGCGTCACCGGAATGGTCTTTAAAGTTGGCCAGCGGAGGCAGGGCATTGTTTTCATTCAGCAGGCTATTCAGTGCGGTTAACTGCTGGCGATACTGATAATACCCGGAGATAAATTGCCATGGCGCGGCGGGCTCCATACGCGAAGCGAGACCATCCAACGTTTTTTCAAACGGTTTATGTTTGATGAACGTGTTAACCGCCATTGGGTGCAGAATCAAGCCATATAACAGCGCAAACGACACCAGATAGCGCCAGGGCGATGGAATATGAACAGGGCGCAGACGCGTCCACAGCAGAATCGCCATTGCCGTATACGCCAGCGCGATTAACACAATCTTCAGACTGAAATATTGGCTCAGATATTCGCTGGCTTCGTTCGCATTGGTTTCGAACATTACGTACAGAACGCTTTGCGAGAACTCTTGCCCGTAGATGACGTAATAGCTCAGAGCGGCCAACGAGGCAGCCCATAGCATGACACCAATAACGGCAGCAATAATACGGATACGGTTTGGAAATAAAAATACCGGAATCAACCACAGCGAACTGAATAGCAAGGAGTCGCGTAAACCGGTAGATCCGCTGTAGCCGCTAAAGTAGATAACGGCCTGCAGTAATGAGGAAAAAAACCAAAAATAGAGGAGCGCCCAACCCAGGGCTTTCCAGCTAAATGCAGGTTTAGACTGGGGTTGTAAGGATTGCATAGTGTGAGCCTGTCTTTAATCGTGTCGCCAAGAGTAGCGGGTAAATATTAAGAGGAACTGAAGCGTCGCGATGTTAAAAAACGCGTTTTGTTGATGATCCATTCATTAAATGAATAAATTCAGGCGGGAATATATTGAAAATGAAGCTGTTATAACAGCGATTTTTGATGTCGCCTTCGCGCAATAGCACGAAGGCGACGGGAGGGGGACGTTAGCCTGTATTGCGCATACCGGCAGCAACACCTGCGATGGTTACCATCAGCGCTTGTTCAACGCGTGGATCTGGCGCATTGCCTTGCTCTTCCGCCAGGCGCGAGCGGTGTAACAGCTCTGCCTGTAAAACGTTCAGCGGATCGGTATAAACATTCCTTAACTGGATGGACTCGGCAATCCACGGCAGGTCGGCCATCAAATGTGAGTCATTGGCAATCGCCAGCACGACGTCGATATCTGCTTCCAGGCGCTGACGCAGTTCTTCGCCGAGCGGCCACAACTCTTTTTTGACCAGACGTTGATCGTAGTATTCAGCCAGCCACAGGTCTGCTTTAGCGAAAACCATTTCCAGCATGCCAAGGCGTGTGGAGAAGAATGGCCAGTCGCGGCACATTGCTTCGAGTTCGCTTTGCTTACCGTCTTCCACCACTTTTTGCAGCGCGGTGCCTGCCCCCAGCCATGCCGGGAGCATCAGGCGGTTCTGCGTCCAGGCAAAGATCCATGGAATGGCGCGCAGAGACTCTACCCCACCAGTCGGGCGGCGTTTTGCCGGACGTGAGCCGAGCGGCAATTTACCCAGTTCCTGCTCTGGGGTTGCGGAGCGGAAGTAAGGGACGAAGTCTTTGTTTTCACGTACATATCCACGGTAGAGCTCACACGAGATATCAGAAAGCTCATCCATGATATGGCGCCAGTTATCCTTCGGCTCTGGCGGCGGTAACAGGTTGGCCTCAAGGATGGCTGCGGTATATAGCGACAGGCTGCTGATGGTCACTTCCGGCAGGCCATACTTAAAGCGGATCATCTCACCTTGTTCCGTCACGCGCAGGCCACCTTTCAGGCTGCCAGGCGGTTGAGAAAGCAGTGCGGCATGCGCAGGCGCGCCGCCGCGGCCAATGGAACCACCGCGGCCATGGAACAGCGTCAGCTCGATGCCGGCTTTTTCACACGTTTTGATCAGCGCGTCCTGAGCCTGATATTGCGCCCAGGAGGCCGCCATCACCCCCGCGTCTTTTGCGGAGTCAGAGTAGCCAATCATGACCATCTGTTTGCCCTGAATAAAGCCGCGGTACCAGTCAATATTCAAGAGCTGGGACATGACGTCATCAGCATTGTTGAGGTCGTCCAATGTTTCAAACAGCGGCGCAACCGGCATAGCAAAACCGATCCCGGCTTCTTTCAGCAGCAGATGTACGGCCAATACATCGGACGGCGTTTTCGCCATAGAGATAACATAGGCGGCAATGGAGCCATACGGAGCTTCGGCAATGACGCGGCAGGTGTCGAGCACTTCGCGGGTGTCATTGCTTGGTTCCCAGTTACGTGGCAGAAGCGGACGCTTGGAGTTCAGTTCGCGGATCAAGAAAGCCTGTTTATCCGCTTCTGACCAGTTTTCGTAGTCGCCAATGCCCAGATACCGGGTCAGTTCGCCCAGCGCTTCAGTGTGGCGGGTGCTTTCCTGACGAATATCAATACGTACCAGCGGCACGCCGAAACATTTCACGCGGCGCAAGGTGTCGAGCAGTTCGCCATTGGCGATGATGCCCATGCCACAGGCTTGCAGAGACTGGTAACACGCGTACAGCGGATCCCAGAGCTGTTCGTTTTGGGTGAGAAGGCCGGCAGGTTTCGGTAATTTCTCGCCTTTCAGGCGGGCTTCCAGCCAGGCTTGAGTTGCCATCAGACGTGAACGCAGGGTTTTCATCAGATAACGGTATGGTTCTGCTGCGCCTTCTTCGCCGACCAGCGCCAGCAGTTCCGGCGTGGCATCCACCATCGACAGTTCAGAGATCAGAAACTGAATGTCTTTCAGGAACAGGTCGGTGGCTTTCCAACGGCTGAGCAATAGCACGTGACGGGTGATATCCGCCGTCACGTTCGGGTTGCCGTCACGGTCGCCGCCCATCCAGGAGGTAAAGCGAACCGGAACAAAATCAACGGGCAGCTTATAACCCAGATTCTCTTCTAACTGTTCGTTCAGTTCGCGCAGATAGTTCGGCACGCCTTCCCACAGGCTGTTTTCGACCACGGCGAAGCCCCATTTGGCTTCATCAACCGGGCTTGGGCGTATCTTGCGGATCTCATCCGTATGCCACGACTGGGCAATCAACTGGCGCAGACGGCGCATCAGTTGATGGCGTTCATAATCGACGAGATCTTTGTTATCAAGCTGTTTGAGACAGGCGTTTACTTCACCCATTTTATGGATCAACGTACGACGGGTGATTTCTGTCGGGTGGGCAGTCAGAACCAGCTCCAGGGAGAGTGACTCCACGGCTTTTTTGATGGTGGCTTCATCGAGATTGGGCTGGTCTTTCAATTTACGCAGAGTGCGAGCAATCACTTCCGGGTTGCTGGCTGCTTCGCCTTTGGGCGAAATGCTGTGGTATTGCTCGGCGGTGTTGGCCAGGTTCAGGAACTGGCTAAACGCACGGGCAACCGGCAGCAGTTCGTCGTTAGACAGGTTTTGCAGCGTCGTAAGTAGCTCCTGGCGATTGACTTCATTGCCAGCGCGGGATGATTTGGACAGCTTACGGATTGTTTCTACGCGATCAAGAATGTGCTCTCCCAGCGCATCCTTAATGGTCTCTCCCAGCACTTTGCCGAGCATACTGACATTACTACGCAACGCGGAATATTGTTCGTTCATATTTACCCAGACACCCCATCTCTTTTGTAAATGTCCTGTATCTTTCGCGCCGCCGTCAACACTGCTGCAACGTGAAATTTTTCGGACTTAATTTTTTTGCCGTCTTTTATAAAGCCACGTAAAACTCGTGACGTCAATTGCTGCGAAATCGGTTCAGCAAACGAAAAAATGGCGGGAATTTACGTTATTTAATTCACATCGAATCAAATAAGCTGTGCTTATGAAAATGTTAATAAATGACCTTGCTCACCGCGAAGGATGAGCAAGGTTATAAACGATTAATGCCAGCAGAAATGATGCACAACCTGGGTGATCAATTCGCGAGTTGGCTTAATAAAACGTGTTTCCAGGTATTCATCTGGCTGATGTGCCTGATTAATGGAGCCTGGGCCCAACACCAGCGTCGGGCAAAGCGTCTGGATAAACGGCGCTTCAGTGCAGTAGTTCACCACTTCCGTTTGCGCTCCCAGCAGTTTTTCGACGACTTCAACCAACTGATGGTCTGGCGGACACTCATAGCCAGGAATAGGCGGATGCAGTTCCGACACCGTCAGGCGACCCGGCCAACGCTCGCTGACAGGGGCCAGCGCATCGTTAAGTAAGCCATTAAGATCGTTGAGCGTCATGCCGGGCAGCGGGCGAATATCCATATGCAGCTCGCAGCAGGCGCAGATTCGGTTGGCGGCGTCGCCACCGTGGATATGACCCAAATTTAACGTCGGGTACGGAACGGTAAAAGCGTCATGGTGATAGCGTTCTTTCAGGTCATCGCGCAGAGTCATGATATGGCCGATAGCATCATGCATGAGTTCAATCGCATTGACGCCACGCGCTGGATCGCTTGAGTGACCCGACTGCCCCAAAATGCGAATTGCATTAGAGATATGCCCTTTGTGCGCACGCACCGGCTGCAGGGAGGTGGGTTCGCCAATGATCGCACAGTCCGGGCGCAGAGCGGTGGTTTCAGAAAAGTAGCGCGCCCCCGCCATGCTGGTCTCTTCGTCGGCAGTGGCCAAAATGTAGAGGGGCTTTTTCAGCTTCGCTACGTCGACGTCGCGCAGCGCGTCGAGGATAAACGCGAAGAAGCCTTTCATATCTGCCGTACCCAGGCCGTAGAGCTTATTGTCATGCTCTGTCAGGGTGAACGGATCGCGCGTCCAGCGTCCGTCGTCAAACGGCACGGTATCGGTATGACCCGCTAACAACAGACCGCCAGCCCCTTGTCCAATGCTCGCCAGCATATTGAATTTATTGCGCGTATCGGGGACCGGCTGAACCTCTACATTGAAGCCTAAATCTTTGAACCAGCCCGCCAGCAGAGTGATTAAACCTGCATTGCTTTGATCCAGTGCTTCTTCGGTGGCGCTAATCGATGGCGTGGCAATCAGAGCGCGGTAAATCTCGATAAATGGCGGTAAATTGTTTTTCATTGTTGACACACCTCGGGTCATGATAGTATCAATATTCATGCAGTATTTATGAATAAAAATACATTAACGTTGAGCGTAATAAAACCCACCAAGTGTAAGGTGAGGTGATAAAGGCTTATACCTGGCAACAGAATCTAAGAAGGTGAGCTGCCCCGATGTTGAATACGCTGATTGTGGGCGCCAGCGGCTATGCCGGCGCAGAGCTTGTGACCTATGTAAATCGCCATCCTGATATGAACATAACCGCTTTGACCGTCTCAGCGCAAAGCAATGATGCAGGAAAACTCATCTCCGATTTGCATCCGCAGTTGAAAGGCATTGTCGATTTACCGTTGCAGCCAATGTCGGATATCAGCGAGTTTAGCGCAGGGGTGGACATTGTGTTCCTCGCCACAGCGCATGAGGTCAGTCATGACCTGGCCCCGCAGTTTCTGCAGGCCGGATGTGTGGTGTTTGATCTTTCAGGCGCGTTTCGTGTTAACGATAGCGCGTTCTATGAAAAATATTATGGCTTTACCCATCAGCACCCCGAACTGCTGGAGCAGGCGGTGTACGGTCTGGCGGAGTGGAGCGCAGAGCAACTGAAAGAAGCGAATCTGGTTGCCGTACCGGGTTGTTATCCGACGGCGGCGCAGTTGTCGCTGAAACCACTGATTGACGGCGGACTGCTGGATCTCAGCCAGTGGCCGGTGATTAATGCGACCAGCGGCGTCAGTGGGGCAGGCCGTAAAGCGGCTATCTCGAACAGCTTTTGCGAAGTGAGCCTGCAGCCCTATGGCGTGTTTACCCATCGTCATCAGCCGGAAATCGCAACTCACCTCGGCGCGGAAGTGATCTTCACTCCGCATCTGGGGAACTTCCCGCGCGGAATTCTGGAAACGATCACCTGCCGTCTGAAAGCGGGCGTAACCCATGCGCAGGTGGCCCAGACACTGCAACAAGCCTATGGCGATAAACCACTGGTACGTCTGTACGACAAAGGCGTTCCGGCTCTGAAGAATGTGGTGGGCTTACCGTTTTGTGATATCGGGTTTGCCGTGCAGGGAGAGCATCTGATCGTGGTGGCGACCGAAGATAACTTATTAAAAGGCGCGGCGGCACAGGCGATGCAGTGCGCAAATATCCGTTTCGGCTTTGCTGAAACGCAGTCTCTTATTTAAGGGTGCAACAATGAATCCATTAATTATCAAGCTGGGCGGCGTTTTACTGGATAGCGAAGAGGCGCTGGAGCGACTGTTTACCGCACTGGTGAATTATCGTGAGTCGCATCAGCGTCCGCTGATTATTGTGCACGGCGGCGGCTGCGTGGTTGATGAGCTAATGAAGCAGTTGAATCTGCCGGTCAAAAAGAAAAACGGCCTGCGCGTCACTCCTGCCGATCAGATAGATATTATCACTGGCGCCCTGGCGGGTACGGCGAATAAAACCTTACTGGCCTGGGCGAAAAAACATCAAATCGCCTCTGTGGGCCTGTATCTTGGCGATGGCGACAGCGTAAAAGTGACGCCGCTCGATAAAGAGCTGGGTCATGTTGGACTCGCGCAACCGGGTTCGCCTAAGCTAATTAACACGCTGCTGGCAAGCGGTTTTCTGCCGGTGGTCAGCTCCATCGGCGTCACTGAAGATGGACTGCTGATGAACGTTAACGCCGATCAGGCGGCAACAGCGCTGGCGGCAACGTTGGGGGCGGATCTGATCCTGCTCTCAGACGTGAGCGGTATTCTGGATGGTAAAGGTCAGCGTATTGCCGAAATGACCGCCGCGAAAGCGGAGCAGTTGATCGACCAGGGAATTATTACCGATGGCATGATCGTGAAGGTCAATGCGGCGCTGGATGCCGCGCGCACGCTGGGCCGCCCGGTGGATATCGCCTCCTGGCGTCATGCAGAGCAACTCCCGGCGTTGTTTAACGGCACACCGATCGGTACCCGTATTCTGGCTTAAGTATTTGTATGCCCGATGGCGGCTACGCCTTATCGGGCCTACGTGAACAGAACCTGCAGGCCGGATAAGCGTAGCGCCATCCGGCATTGAAATTAAAAGAATTTAAGGAAGCATGTTATGGCACTTTGGGGTGGGCGTTTTACACAGGCAGCAGATCAGCGGTTCAAACAGTTCAACGACTCGTTGCGTTTTGACTACCGCCTGGCAGAACAGGATATTGTCGGCTCTGTGGCCTGGTCCAAAGCGTTGGTAACGGTCGGCGTACTGACTGCTGATGAACAGCTGCAACTGGAAGAGGCGCTGAACACGCTGCTGGAAGAGGTGCGTGCCAACCCGCAACAGATCCTGCAAAGCGATGCCGAAGATATTCACAGTTGGGTGGAAGGTAAGCTGATTGATAAAGTCGGCCAGCTTGGTAAAAAACTGCATACCGGGCGTAGCCGTAATGATCAGGTCGCGACCGACCTTAAACTGTGGTGTAAAGACATGGTTATTGAATTACTCTCTGCCAACCGTCAGTTGCAAAGTGCGCTGGTGGTGACGGCGGAGAATAACCAGGACGCCGTTATGCCGGGTTACACCCACCTGCAACGTGCGCAGCCGGTGACGTTTGCTCACTGGTGCCTGGCTTATGTCGAAATGCTGGCGCGTGATGAGAGCCGTCTGCAGGATGCGCTTAAGCGTCTGGATGTCAGTCCTCTGGGCTGCGGCGCGCTGGCGGGTACGGCATATGAAATCGATCGCGAACAACTGGCCGGCTGGCTGGGCTTTGCTTCGGCAACGCGCAACAGTCTGGACAGCGTTTCCGATCGTGACCACGTGCTGGAGTTACTCTCCGACGCTTCTATCGGCATGGTGCACTTGTCGCGTTTTGCTGAAGACCTGATTTTCTTTAATACCGGTGAAGCAGGCTTTGTCGAGCTGTCCGATCGAGTGACCTCTGGTTCATCCCTGATGCCGCAGAAGAAAAACCCGGATGCGCTGGAATTAATCCGTGGTAAATGCGGTCGCGTGCAGGGTGCGTTGACCGGGATGATGATGACCTTAAAAGGTCTACCGCTGGCGTATAACAAAGATATGCAGGAAGACAAAGAAGGGCTGTTCGATGCGCTCGACACCTGGCTGGATTGTCTGCATATGGCCGCGCTGGTGCTGGATGGCATTCAGGTGAAACGTCCGCGTTGTCAGGAAGCGGCGCAGCAGGGTTATGCCAACGCCACTGAGTTGGCGGATTATCTGGTAGCGAAAGGCGTGCCGTTCCGCGAAGCGCACCACATTGTGGGTGAAACGGTGGTTGAGGCGATTCGCCAGGGCAAACCGCTGGAATCGTTGTCGCTGACCGACTTACAGAAGTTCAGTTCGGTCATTGGCGATGACGTTTACCCGATCCTTTCTCTACAATCGTGTCTGGACAAACGTGCGGCGAAAGGCGGCGTGTCGCCACAGCAGGTCGCACAGGCGATTGATTACGCGAAGGCGCGTCTGGCGTAACTTTTGTCTTTGTAGGTCTGATAAGCATAGCGCCATCAGGCAAACAGTGATCAGAGCCTGGCATCTCGCCGGGCTTTTTTATGCAAAAAAAATGCGGACGCAAGGTCCGCAAAAGTTCACGTTGGCTTTAGTTATTTCGAGTATGAGAGAAACTCTCTAAACGGACAGTAGCTTCAAGGGTTAAAGGGGTACCGTTCCGTTTCTGTGGTGCATTATTAAACAGAATGCTTGATAGGGATAATCGTTCGTTGCTATGCTACCTATCGCTACGAACTATCGTGGCGATGGAGGATGAATAATGAATATTCGTGATCTTGAATACCTGGTGGCGCTTGCCGAACATCGTCACTTCCGACGGGCGGCAGACTCCTGCCACGTGAGCCAGCCAACGCTGAGCGGGCAGATCCGTAAGCTTGAAGATGAGCTGGGCGTCATGTTGCTGGAGCGTACGAGTCGCAAGGTGCTGTTCACTCAGGCAGGTCTGCTGCTGGTGGATCAGGCGCGCACCGTGCTGCGCGAGGTCAAAGTGCTCAAGGAGATGGCAAGCCAACAAGGCGAGACGATGTCTGGCCCGCTGCATATTGGTTTGATCCCAACGGTGGGGCCATACCTGCTGCCGCATATTATTCCTATGTTGCACCAGACCTTCCCAAAACTGGAAATGTATCTGCATGAGGCGCAGACGCATCAACTATTGGCGCAACTGGATAGCGGTAAGCTCGACTGCGTGATTCTGGCGTTGGTGAAAGAGAGTGAGGCATTCATCGAAGTACCGTTATTTGATGAGCCTATGATGCTGGCGATCTATGAAGATCATCCATGGGCAAACCGTGACTGTGTACCGATGTCCGATCTGGCGGGTGAAAAACTGCTGATGCTGGAAGACGGCCATTGCCTGCGCGATCAGGCCATGGGCTTCTGCTTTGAAGCAGGTGCTGATGAAGATACCCATTTCCGGGCAACCAGTCTGGAAACGCTGCGCAATATGGTGGCGGCAGGTAGCGGTATTACGTTACTGCCTGCGCTGGCTGTTCCGTCGGAGCGCAAGCGTGATGGTGTTGTCTATCTGCCATGCATTAAGCCAGAACCGCGCCGCACGATTGGCCTGGTGTATCGTCCAGGTTCGCCGCTGCGCAGCCGTTATGAACAGCTGGCAGAGGCCATCCGTGGATCAATGGATGGCCATTTCGACAGCGCGTTAAAACAGGCGGTTTAAGCCATTTAGCGCCGCTACCCGATAGGCTTCCGCCATGGTTGGGTAGTTAAAGGTGGTGTTAACGAAGTACTCAATGGTGTTACCACCACCTTTTTGCTCCATTATCGCCTGACCGATGTGAATAATTTCGGCCGCGCGTTCCCCAAAGCAGTGGATCCCCAGAATCTCTTTGGTTTCGCGATGGAACAGAATCTTCAACGTGCCGACACTCATGCCCACGATTTGCGCACGTGCCAGATGTTTAAACTGGGCGCGGCCAACTTCGTATGGGACTTTCATCGCCGTAAGCTGCTGCTCGGTTTTACCAACGGAGCTGATTTCAGGAATGGTATAAATCCCGGTTGGGATATCTTCGATCAGATGCGCGGTGGCTTCGCCTTTCACCAGTGCCTGGGCGGCAATGCGTCCCTGATCGTAGGCCGCCGATGCCAGACTCGGATAGCCGATCACATCCCCTACGGCATACACGTGCGGCAGTGCCGTCTGGTACATGCTATTCACTTTGAGCTGCCCACGGCTGTCGGTTTTCAGGCCAATATTTTCCAGCGCCAGCGAATCGGTATTACCGGTGCGGCCATTGGCGTACAGCAGACAGTCAGCCTTCAGTTTTTTACCGGATTTCAGGTGCATGATGACGCCGTCATCGCAACCTTCAATCTTCTCGTACTCTTCGTTGTGGCGAATAACCACACCGCTGTTCCAGAAGTGGTAAGAGAGCGAGTCGGACATCTCTTGATCAAGGAACGCCAGCAGACGATCGCGGGTGTTGATTAAATCAACTTTGACGTCCATTCCACGGAAGATCGACGCATATTCACAGCCAATAACCCCTGCGCCATAAATCAGAACGTGGCGAGGTTCGTGGTGCAGACTCAGGATGGAGTCGCTGTCATAAATCCGGGGATGCGAAAAGTCGACGTCAACAGGGCGATAAGGGCGTGAACCGCAGGCGATCACGAACTTATCCGCGGTCAGCGTTTCCACCGTGCCGTCGTGGCATTCCAGGGCGATAGTGTGTTCGTCAACAAAACGGGCATTTCCCTGCAAAATCTCGCAGTGATTACGCTCGTAAAAACCTTGCCGCATGCGCGTTTGCTGATTAATCACGTTATCAGCATGGTTGAGAATATCGGCGAAGGAAGAACGGAGAAGTCGGGAATGGTCGCTGTAAAGTGGGTTCTGATTGAATTCAATAATACGGCTGACGGCGTGGCGGAGTGCTTTCGACGGGATGGTGCCCCAGTGGGTACAGCCTCCGCCGACGTTATGATAGCGCTCAATCACCGCGACGCGCGCTCCCTGTTTAACCAGACCCATTGCAGCGCCTTCGCCGCCGGGACCGGAACCTATTACTATTGCATCGTAATCGTAGGAATGTGACATGGTCAGGCTTACCTGTTCTTATACATAAAAGCAACAGAATAGTAACATCGTTGTCAGGATAACCCAATTATCGTTGTGCTTTTTTGCGAAGTCGAAGCACAAACTGCGCGTAAACAATCATTAACAAAGCCATGCCAACCGCCTAATCTCTGGTATAGTGCCAGCAAGGTATGTGGAAGGATTCAGACATCGTGATGGGCGTTAGAGCGCAACAAAAAGAGAAAACCCGGCGTTCGCTGGTAGAGGCTGCATTTAGTCAACTCAGTGCTGAGCGTAGTTTTGCCAGTCTCAGTTTACGAGAAGTTGCTCGTGAAGCGGGCATTGCGCCAACCTCGTTTTATCGCCATTTCCGCGATGTGGATGAGCTCGGGCTGACGATGGTGGACGAAAGTGGTCTGATGCTGCGTCAGTTGATGCGTCAGGCGCGTCAGCGTATCGCCAAAGGTGGGAGTGTGATCCGTACCTCGGTCTCAACATTTATGGAATTCATCGGCAACAATCCCAACGCCTTCCGTTTATTATTGCGCGAGCGTTCGGGAACCTCCGCAGCGTTTCGTGCAGCGGTCGCACGTGAAATTCAGCACTTCATTGCGGAACTTGCGGACTATCTGGAACTCGAAAACCATATGCCCCGTGCGTTTACTGAAGCGCAGGCCGAAGCCATGGTAACGATTGTGTTCAGCGCCGGGGCAGAAGCACTGGATGTTGGCGCTGAACAGCGTCGACAGCTGGAAGAGCGGCTGGTATTGCAACTACGCATGATTGCGAAAGGCGCATTTTATTGGTACCGCCGTGAACAAGAGAAGATGACGCACCACTCCGAGTAACGAGAAGGACGAGCAATGAAACAGTCAGGTCAAGATAAAGGTACGCTGCTGCTGGCGCTGGTTGCTGGCTTATCGATCAATGGCACATTTGCGGCGCTGTTTAGCTCCATTGTGCCATTCTCAGTATTCCCGATTATTTCGCTGGTGCTGACGGTTTATTGTCTGCATCAACGCTATCAGAACCGCACCATGCCTGTGGGGCTACCAGGCCTGGCCGCCGCCTGTTTTATTCTCGGTGTTCTGTTGTACAGCACCGTGGTACGCGCTGAATATCCGGATATTGGTTCTAACTTCTTCCCGGCGGTACTGTCGGTGATTCTGGTGTTCTGGATCGGCGTTAAAGTGCGTAACCGTAAGCAGGAAATTGCGGAATAATATTTGTAGGCCGGGCAAGCCCGGCCAGGACATCACTTACTTCGCGGTCAGTAACACGCCACACTCCATATGGTACGTATACGGGAACTGATCGAACAGAGCCAGACGTGAAACATTGTGCGTCTGGCTTAACGTTTCCAGATTCTTACACAGCGTCTCCGGGTTGCAGGAGATGTACAGAATACGCGGATACGCCTGCACCATTTTCTCCGTTTCGCTGTCCAGACCGCTACGCGGTGGGTCAACGAAAATGGTTTCACACTGGTAGCTCTTCAGATCGATCCCCTGCAAACGGTTGAACTCGCGAACCCCATTCATCGCCTGAGTAAACTCTTCTGCCGCCATGCGGATAATTTGTACGTTATCAATATGGTTAGCCGCAATGTTGTACTGGGCAGCCGCCACGGATGGTTTGGCGATTTCAGTCGCCAGCACGCGGTTGAAATTTTGCGCCAGCGCTAATGAGAAGTTGCCATTACCGCAGTACAGCTCAAGCAGGTCGCCCTGGGAATCTTTGGTGACATCAATCGCCCATTCCAGCATCTGAATATTCATCGCGGCATTGGGCTGGGTGAAGCTGTTCTCAACCTGGCGGTAGATGATCTCTTTACCTGCGACCGGCAAGCGTTCGTCAATATAGTCCTGGTCCAGCTCGATTTTGGTTTTGGTAGCCCGGCCAATCAGATGCACGTTCAGGTTTTGCGCACGCAGCGCGTCCCGTAGCGCTTCGGCTTCATGACGCCATTCGTCATCCAGCTTTTTATGGTACAGCATCGAGACGACCGCTTGATCGCTCAGGGTGGTGAGGTAATCAATCTGGAACAGTTTGTGGCGCAGGACACGGTTGTTGCGTACCCCTTCAATCATTGCCGTCATCAGCGTGTTGATAAGCTCGCTGGCCGCCGGGAAACTGTCGACGCGAATACGGCTTTTCGTCTGTTGATCGAACATGATGTGGTACAGGTCATCACCGTCATGCCACAGCCGGAATTCGGCACGCATACGGTAGTGACTGACCGGTGAGCGAAACACTTCCGGAGCCTGTGCATAAAACGGTGTCATTAAGCTCTGCAGACGCACCACTTTTTCAGCTAACTGCGCGTCGTACTGTTCTGTCGGAAGATGTTCGGGGGTCATGATGCGTCCTGAAAAATAAAAGTACGCGGGGATTGTAGGGATTGCTCAACAGATGTCCAGTCATTGATGATTTCCGATATTGTGATACACAGTCTGGACAGTGGGTTGTAACAAACTGTAGCATCCGTTTTCCGGTCCTGTGAGTTAAAAGGGAATCCAGTGTGAATCTGGAGCTGACGCGCAGCGGTAAGGAAGGTAGGAGATGAGCGCACCTGGTGCAGACACTGCGGCTTGCCGTGGGAAGTCATCGTCTCTTTAAGTCGCCTCCAAGCCCGAAGACCTGCCGGCTAACGTCGCATCTGGTTTTCATCATCGCGTACTATCGGTGGGACCTGCGGCATCCTTCTTATATTGTGGATGCTTTACAATGATTAAAAAATCGTTGCTGTGGACGGCGCTTTCCGTCACGGCATTTTCTGGTTGGGCACAGGATGCTAGCCCAGATACTCTCGTCGTCACTGCCAACCGTTTTCAGCAGCCTCGTAGCGCAGTACTTGCTCCTATCACCGTTGTTACGCGTCAGGATATCGACCGCTGGCAATCTACCTCCGTGAATGATGTGCTTCGTCGCTTGCCAGGCGTGGATATCGCCCAATACGGTGGTATGGGACAAAATTCGTCTATTTCTATTCGCGGCACCAACGCCAGCCATGTTCTGGTGCTGATTGATGGTGTGCGTCTGAACCTGGCAGGGGTTAGCGGCGCAGCCGATCTTAGCCAGTTCCCGGTATCGTTGGTACAACGTATTGAGTACATTCGTGGGCCGCGTTCGGCTATTTATGGTTCTGATGCGATCGGCGGCGTGGTGAATATCATTACGACGCGCGAAAAGCCGGGGACGGAACTGACCGCTGGCGTGGGAAGCAATGGCTACCAGAATTACGATGTCTCAACCCAACAACAGTTAGGTGAAAATACGCGTGTCACGTTGATGGGCGATTATGCCTATACCAAAGGCTTTGATGTCGTGGCTTACGGTAGTACTGGCTCTCAGGCTCAACCCGACAAAGACGGCTTCTTAAGTAAGACGCTATATGGCGCGCTGGAACACAATTTCTCTGACACCTGGAGCGGGTTTGTTCGCGGCTACGGCTATGATAACCGCACGAATTACGATTCGTACTATTCTCCGAACTCACCACTGGTCGATACCCGAAAACTCTATAGCCAAAGCTGGGATGCCGGACTGCGCTTCAATGGTGAAATTATCCAGTCACAGCTGGTTTCCAGCTATAGCCACAGTAAAGACTACAACTATGATCCGGATTATGGCCGCTATAACTCCTCGGCCACGCTGGATGAGATGAAGCAATATAATGTTCAGTGGTCGAACAGTATGGTGGTTGGCCACGGTAATGTGGGCGCGGGCGTCGACTGGCAAAAGCAAACTACGGAGCCTGGCACCGCGTATGTCACGGACGGTTACGACCAGCGTAACACTGGCCTCTATCTCACCGGGTTGCAGCAACTGGGTGACTTTACCTTTGAAGGTGCGGCGCGCAGTGATGATAACTCCGAGTTTGGTCGCCATGGTACATGGCAAACCAGCGCCGGATGGGAGTTTATTGAAGGTTATCGCTTTATTGCCTCCTACGGTACTTCCTACAAAGCACCAAATCTCGGGCAGTTGCATGGCTATTACGGCAATTCGAATCTGGATCCTGAAGAGAGTAAGCAGTGGGAAGGGGCGTTTGAAGGGCTGACGGCGGATGTGAACTGGCGTTTGTCAGGATATCGCAACGATATCGATAACATGATCGATTACGACCCACATACCGAGAAATACTTTAACGAAGGCAAAGTACGTATTAAAGGTGTCGAAGCGACAGCAAACTTTGATACCGGGCCGCTGGCGCACACCCTGAGCTACGATTACGTTGATGCACGAAATGCGATTACCGATAAACCACTGGCGCGTCGTTCTAAACAGCAGGTGAAGTACCAGCTTGACTGGCAGGTTTACGATTTTGACTGGGGCCTGACCTATCATTATCTGGGAACGCGTTATGACACGGACTTCGTCACCAATCAGCCGGTAAAAATGGGGGGAGTGAGCCTGTGGGATCTGACAGTGGCATATCCAATCACCTCACAGCTGACTGTTCGTGGTAAAATCGCCAACCTGTTCGATAAAGATTACGAGACAGTTTATGGCTACGCAACTGCAGGGCGGGAATACACCTTGTCTGGCAGCTACACCTTCTGATCCACGTCCCACCGTGCTGGTGTTTGATTCCGGCGTCGGTGGGTTGTCGGTCTACAATGAGATCCGCAGTCTCCTGCCGGATCTCCACTATATATACGCTTTTGATAACGTCGCCTTTCCTTATGGTGAGAAGAGCGAGGAATTTATCGTCGAGCGTGTTGTTGAGATTGTGACTGCGGTCCAGCAGCGCTATCCACTCTCTCTTGCGGTCATCGCGTGTAATACCGCAAGCACTGTGTCGCTTCCTGCATTACGTGCGAAATTTGCCTTCCCGGTTGTAGGCGTCGTTCCTGCTATTAAACCGGCGGCGCGACTCACGGCGAATGGCGTTGTGGGACTGCTGGCTACACGTGCGACGGTGAAGCGGTCGTATACCCATGAGTTGATTGCGCGGTTTGCTAACGAATGTCAGATTGCGATGTTGGGGTCTGCCGAGCTGGTAGAACTGGCGGAAGCGAAGCTGCACGGCGAAACGGTCTCTCTGGAGGAGTTGCGCCGCATTCTACGTCCGTGGCTGCGGATGTCGGAACCACCCGACACGGTGGTGCTGGGCTGCACTCATTTCCCTCTATTACAGGAAGAACTTTTACAGGTCCTGCCCGAGGGGACGCGACTGGTGGATTCGGGGGCCGCGATTGCGCGTCGCACGGCCTGGTTATTAGAACATGAAGCGCCCGACGCGAAATCAACCGATGAGAATGTCG
This sequence comes from Citrobacter sp. wls717, assembly GCF_005280955.1. Taxonomy (NCBI): domain Bacteria; kingdom Pseudomonadati; phylum Pseudomonadota; class Gammaproteobacteria; order Enterobacterales; family Enterobacteriaceae; genus Citrobacter; species Citrobacter sp. wls717. The sequence goes on along the minus strand of NZ_SZWW01000011.1, from coordinate 323 downwards.
CATTCTGTATGGCGATGACGACAGAAGCCGAACAATTATTGCCCGTGCTGCAACGTTATGGCTTCAAAACGCTCGAAAAACTGGCGGTTTAATCGGTTTTGATGAAAAAATGCGCACTCGGAAGATTATTTTGAATTTCCCCTTGTCAGCCTGAAATAACTCCCTATAATGCGCCTCCACTGACACGGAACAACGGATTACACGCCGCCGGGTCAGCGGGGTTCCAGTGAGAATCCCGGAGAGAAAAGCAAAAATAAATGCTTGACTCTGAATGAGGAAAACGTAATATACGGGACCTCGCGACAGAGCGCCAAAGCGCGTCG
>NZ_SZWW01000010.1:0-212621 GCF_005280955.1 Citrobacter sp. wls717 | reverse complement strand
CTGATGCGCTGCGCTTATCAGGCCTACAGACAACACCACACGCGTAGGCCGGATAAGACGTTAGTCGCCATCCGGCGCAGACATCATACCATCAACGCCGCCACCAGTTTCTCCAGCGCGGGCGATGCCTGCTGCTGGTCATACACAATATACAAATCCGCCGGAATACGTTCCTCTAACGGACGGAACACCACACCCGGCCAGCTCATTTGCGCATAACTGTCTGCAATCAACGTAATTCCAACCCCCATACTGATCATCGCCAACACCGTTTGCGGCTCCTTCAGCTCGCGAATAATCATTGGTGAAAATCCGGCGCTTTGGCAAACGCGCTGTAAAAATGCCCAGTCGGTATGAATGGACGGCATCGTGACAAAATATTCGTTCCGCAACGCTTCCAATGGTATCGCGGCAAGTTCTGCCAGGGGATGCTCTTCTGGCATTGCCACCAGGAAAGAGGATTCATGCAAACGCAGGCTGGTAAATCCAGGCGAAGGCTCAGTGGCCATCCGCCAAATTCCCGCATCCAGCTCACGTCGCTCCAGCATCGTCATCTGCATGGCAGGCATATTCTCGCGAAACAGCACCTCAACGTTAGGGTTATCTTTTAAGAAACGCCGCATCACTGGACGCATTTTTCCCCACATCGCCGTACCGATAACACCCAGCTCAATCCGCCCTGCGTCGCCGCGACCAATTTGCTCTACTCTCGCCAGCGCCTGAGTTGCACTGGATAGCAATCGGCGCGACTCTTCCATCAAAATTTTTCCGGCATGTGTTAAGGCTACACTGCGGGAATGTCGGATAAACAGCAAAGTGCCGAGTTGTTGTTCCAGCTCTTTAATATGCGTACTGAGCGGCGGTTGCGACATATTCAGGCGAGCAGCAGCGCGTCCAAAATGCAGTTCTTCTGCGACAGCAAGAAAATAACGCAGTAACTTCAGATCGATACGGTGCGTGCGTTCCATGGATAATGCGCTCCTGAGGACAAAGGATAATGCGCAAAGTTACCACATCGCAGCACAGAACATAAAACAGCGGGTAGCAGGCCCCGCCGTTAATGTGCCAGTGATTTCTGCACCCGTCGTTCAGGGTCATGTTTATATTTGAAGAACAACGCAAAGATAACCGCAAGCGCTAACGCATACGCGGCAAAGACTAACCAGATAGTCTGCCAGTCCTTAACGCCATCGACAGAGAAGTAATCTACCGCCATCCCGCTCAGGATTGAGCCAACCCAAGCGCCCACGCCATTGACCATCGTCATAAACAGCCCCTGCGCACTGGCGCGAATGTTAGAACTCACTTCCTGCTCTACAAACACCGATCCTGAAATATTGAAGAAATCAAACGCGCAACCATAGACAATCATCGACATCAGCAGCATCACAAAGCCGACCGGGGACGGATCGCCAAAGGCAAAAAAACCAAAGCGCAGCGTCCACGCCAGCATGCTCATCAGCATTACCGTTTTAATACCAAAGCGTTTGAGGAAGAACGGGATAGTCAGGATAAAGCCCACTTCCGCCATCTGTGAAACTGAAAGCAAGATAGAGGGATACTTCACCACAAAACTGTCGGCAAACTCAGGATTACGAGCAAAATCATGCAGGAACGGATTGCCAAAGACATTAGTAATTTGCAGTACCGCCCCCAACATCATCGCAAACAAAAAGAAGATTGCCATACGTGGATTTTTAAACAAGACAAAAGCATCCAGCCCAAGCTTGCTGGCAAGCGTTGTGTTCGCTTTCTTCTCGGCAACCGGAATTTTCGGCAACGTCAGCGCATACAGAGCCAGCAGCAACGATGCGCCAGAAGCGATATACAGTTGCGCACTGCTCAGTTCCAGTCCCATCAGACTCACCGTCCACATGGCCACGATAAAGCCGATAGTGCCAAACACGCGAATGGGTGGAAAAGCGGTGACCGGGTCCTGACCCGATTGCGCCAGACACGAGTAGGAAACACTGTTCGATAACGCAATCGTCGGCATATATGCCATCGCGTTAACCAACATCACCCAGAACATGGTCTGCGGATCGGTAACGGTAGTGGCATATAGCAACACACCCGCGCAGACAAGATGACAAAGCATGTAGGCGCGTTCGGCGCGTAGCCATTTATCGGCAATGATCCCCATTATGCCCGGCATGATAATCGCTGCCAGCCCTTTCGAACTGTAGACCATACCCACATTCGCGCCGGTAAAATCCAGGGTATTAATCATGTAAGAACCCAGGGTAACCAGCCAGCTCCCCCAGATGAAATATTGCAAAAACGATATGAGCTTTAAGCGAGATGCGATACCCATTTTTCCGTTCCTTGCCAAAAAAGTAAGACCCCGCAAGCGGGGTCAATTTTTAATTATTCAGGCCAGTTTGCGCAAAAAGCCGCAGATCAGATTGATAAAGTTCTGCCGGGAGAGTTCCGCTGCCGCCAGCGTCTGCGCGTGAGATAATTTCACATCGCCCAAACCTTCCGCCAGGTTAGTGATAGCTGCGACCGCAACCACTTTCAGACCGCAATGGCGGGCAGAGATAACTTCAGGCACCACCGACATCCCCACGACATCGCCACCAATGATTTGCATCATGCGAATTTCTGCCGCGGTTTCAAAGTTTGGTCCCGGATAAGAGACAAATACGCCTTCGCTCAGCGGGAAACCTTCTTCTGCGGCAACGGTTTGCAGGATTGCACGATAGTCAGCATCATAGGCATTCGCCAGCGAAAAGAATCGCTCGCCAAAACGCTCATCGTTAAGTCCCACCATCGGTGTACCTGGCATCGTATTGATGTGATCGCTAAGCGCAACCAGACTACCCGGCCCAACTTCAGGGCGGAGGGAGCCTGCGGCGTTGGTACAAAATAACAGTTCACAGCCCAGCAGCTTCAGTGTGCGAATGGCATCGGTCATCACCGTCATACCGCGCCCTTCATAGAAATGTCCACGCCCTTTCATACAGGCCACCGGAATACCTGCCAGATTTCCCAACACCAGTTCACCGGCATGACCGTGAACGGTGCTCACCGGGAACCCGGGAAGTTTCTCGTAAGAAATGGCCACCGCATCCTCAATTTGATCCGCCAACGCGCCCAGGCCTGAGCCAAGAATAAAAGCGACGCGAGGAGTGAAATCCAGCTTATAGCCACGAATAATATCGGCGCTGTACCAGGGATTTTGCGAGAAAAGAGAGTGGCTCATGAGATATCCTTAATACTGAGTAATCGAAAATAACGTCGCGTACCACACTGTTATAGCGGGACTACGCAATCGATTACCAATACCGTTTATCCCGACAAGCGATAGTAAATCGGTATCGATGAGGTACGCTAAACTGGTTTGAATTCACATTATTTTTCTGCCAGAAATGGCATGGGGCGGTTTATATCTTATACAGCGGATCGCTTGCGCGACCAGCAGTTAACTCACTGGCCTGCATGCGCACCACGTCCCACAACGCCTGAGCCGCGGTAGATAAAGAACGGTTTTTACGTCGCGCCAGCATCAATTGTCGTTCAACCACCGGCGTCAGACGCTTAACCTGTAAATGGCTACCCTGCGGTAAGGGGAGCGCCAGCGCGGGCAGTACGCTGATACCAATGCCCGCCTCTACCATAGGAAACAACGTGGCCGGGTGACCAATCTCCTGAACAATATTGGCATCAATCGAAAAGTGGGCCAGCGCCGCATCGATCAGCGGTCGACTGCCGGAAGCGTAATCCTGTAGCACCAGACGCTCATGATAGAGATCCTGCCAGTTGACCCATTCCCGCTGGGCTAACGGATGATCCTGCCGACACAGCAACAGGAAAGGTTCGGACAGTACGGCTTCACACTGCAGATCGGTCACAGCACCAGGATCAATCACAATGCCAAAATCGACTTCTCCCTGGCGAATGCTTTCCAGCACCCACTGCTGTGGCCTGTCGTGCAGCACAAAATCGATCGCAGGATAAAGCTGATTACTCTGGGCAATACACTGTGGAATCAGGTGTGCGGAGATCGTCTGGCTGGCGGCAACGCGCACCGTTCCGGTTAACTGCGTCCCCACCTGGCCTGCTTCACGCAGGGTGCTGTGCAGTTCATCCAGAATACGCTCCAGTCGCGCCGCCAACTGATGCCCGGCTTCTGTCAGTACCACTTCTCGTGTTGTTCTATCTAATAATCGGACGCCCGTCTGCCCTTCCAGCTCTTTAACGCTATGGCTGACCGCCGACTGGCTTAAGCCAATGATATCCCCCGCCCGGCTAAAACTTTTAGCCTGAGCGACGGTAACAAAGATACGGAGCTGACGCAGAGAGTAATTCATCTATTCGATTCATATATGGATGCAATAAATCAATTTTATTTCTCAAACGGAAAAACGCAAAATGTTCCTACCGAATTTCAGGAGCTTTTATGAAACTATTTCGTATTCTTGATCCGTTCACGATAACGCTAATTACCGTCGTTTTACTGGCTTCCTTTTTCCCGGCCGAGGGCGGTTTTGTCCCTTTTTTTGAAGGCTTAACCACCGCCGCCATTGCCCTGCTGTTTTTTATGCACGGGGCAAAGCTGTCGCGTGAGGCCATTATTGCCGGCGGTAGCCATTGGCGTTTGCATCTGTGGGTCATGTGCAGCACTTTCGTCGTCTTCCCGGTATTGGGTGTTCTGTTCGCATGGTGGGCACCGGTTAATGTTGACCCGATGCTGTATACCGGTTTCCTGTATCTGTGTATTTTGCCGGCCACGGTGCAGTCGGCCATCGCCTTTACATCGCTGGCGGGAGGTAACGTCGCCGCCGCCGTGTGCTCCGCTTCGGCCTCCAGCCTGCTGGGTATTTTCCTTTCACCACTGCTGGTAGGCCTGGTGATGAATATGCACGGCGCGGAAGGCAGCCTGGAGCAGGTGGGGAAAATTATGCTGCAACTGCTGCTGCCATTCGTGTTGGGACATCTTTCACGTCCATGGATTGGTAACTGGGTATCACGACATAAAAAGTGGATCGCCAAAACGGACCAATCCTCCATTTTACTGGTGGTGTACTCCGCCTTTAGCGAAGCCGTGGTTAACGGGATCTGGCACAAAGTGGGAATTGGCTCACTGCTGTTTATCTGCGTGGTCAGCATCGTTCTGCTGGCCATTGTGATTGGCATAAACGTCTTTGTTGCCCGGAAATGCGGCTTCAATAAAGCCGATGAAATCACCATTGTCTTCTGCGGTTCGAAAAAGAGCCTGGCGAATGGGATCCCAATGGCAAATATTCTGTTCCCGACTTCGGTGATTGGCATGATGGTGCTGCCTTTGATGATCTTCCATCAAATTCAGCTGATGGTCTGCGCCGTGCTGGCCCGTCGCTACAAGCAACAGACGGACGCATTGCAGGCGCAGCAGAAAAGCCGCGCCGCAAAGGCTTAAAGCGGGCGTTTCAGGGGCTGCACCAGTTGCGTCAGCCCCTCAGTTTTAATCAGCAGCGTGATTTGCATCAGCTCGCCAAGTTTACCCGCCGGGAATTCATCCTTACGGGCAAACCACAGCAGATACTCTTCCGGGACATCAATCAGCCGACGCCCCTTATATTTGCCAAAGGGCATCACGGTGTTGGCGATTTCAACCAGCTGCTCTTTTTCCATCTCAGGCACCCAGTAAGCGGATCATTTCAGCTTCATCAATCACGGTAATACCCAGTTCCTGCGCTTTTGCCAGTTTCGAACCCGCCGCTTCGCCGGCAATCACCAGATCGGTTTTCTTCGACACGCTACCGGCCACTTTTGCGCCCAGTTCGGTTAATCGTGCTTTGGCGTCATCACGCGACATCAGGCTCAGGCTTCCGGTCAGCACCACCGTTTTGCCCGCGAACGGGCTGTCGATTTCCTCAGCGTTGATAACCACCGGCGCGGGCCATTGAATGCCCTGCGCCAGTAACTGGCCTATCACCTCGCGGTTGCTCTCTTCGGCAAAGAAATTAAACACGTGCGTCGCCACCACAATGCCGACATCCGGCACTTTTTGCAGCTCTTCAACAGAGGCCGCTTCCAGCGCATCCAGAGTGCCGAAATACGCCGCCAGACCTGCGGCAGTGGCCTCGCCGACTTCACGAATGCCCAGCGCGTAGAGGAAACGGGCAAACGTCGTTTCTTTCGCTTTTTCCAGCGCATTCACCACGTTTTGCGCCGACTTTGGCCCCATCCGATCGAGTCCGGTGAGCTTGCCTGCCGTCAGGGTGAAGAGATCTGCTGGCGTATGGACATACTCTTTCTCCACCAGTTGATCGATAATTTTGTCGCCCATACCGTCAACATCGAGCGCGCGGCGGGAAACAAAGTGTTTCAACGATTCCTTACGCTGGGCGCCGCAAATCAGGCCGCCGGTACAGCGAGCGACCGCTTCGCCTTCCACACGTTCAACATCAGACCCACACACCGGACAGTGCTGTGGAAACACGATTTCACGTGTCTCTTCCGGGCGCTCGGAAAGCACCACGTTGACCACCTGCGGGATTACATCGCCCGCCCGGCGAATAACGACTTTATCGCCAATACGCAACCCCAAACGATCGATTTCATCGGCATTATGCAGAGTGGCGTTACTGACCAGAACCCCGGCAACCTGAACTGGCTCAAGGCGAGCAACGGGCGTAATCGCCCCGGTACGTCCGACCTGAAACTCAACATCGCGAACAAAGGTCATCTGCTCCTGCGCCGGAAACTTAAAGGCCACCGCCCAGCGCGGCGCGCGAGCGACAAAGCCCAGTTGCTCCTGCAACGCCATGGAGTTGACTTTAATCACCACGCCGTCAATATCGAAGCCCAACGTCGGTCGGTCTTCTTCAACCTTATGATAGTAAGCGAGTACTTCCTCCGGCGAGTCACACAGCGCTACCCTGTCGCTTACCGGCAGTCCCCACTCTTTAAATTGCAGCAGACGGCCGAGGTGAGTATCAGGCAGCGCGCCGCCTTCCAGCACACCAACGCCATAGCAGAAGAAAGTAAGCGGTCGCTTCGCCGTGATACGGGGATCAAGCTGGCGTAATGACCCGGCGGCGGCGTTGCGCGGATTAGCAAACACTTTATTGCCGGTGCGGCGGGCTTCTTCATTAATTTTTTCAAATCCAGCCTGTGGCAGGAACACTTCCCCGCGCACTTCCAGACGCGTGGGAATATTATCGCCACGCAGTTTTAACGGGATCGCGCGGATAGTGCGCACGTTAGAGGTAATATCCTCCCCCGTGGTGCCATCACCGCGCGTTGCGGCGCTGACCAGTACGCCGTTTTCATACAGGATACTGACCGCCAGGCCGTCCAGTTTCAGTTCACAGCACCAGGTCAGCTTATCGGTGCTCTTCAGTCGGTCCTGCACGCGCTTGTTGAAGGCGAGAAAACTCTCCTCATCAAACACGTTATCCAGCGACAGCATCGGCACTTCATGGCGAATCTGGCTGAACGCCGACAACGGCGCGGCGCCAACGCGTTGGGTTGGCGAGTCGGGGGTAACAAGGTCCGGATGCTGCGCTTCCAGCTCGCGCAGTTCACGCATCAGGCGATCATATTCCGCATCGGGAATTTCCGGCGCGTCCATCACATGGTAGAGATACTCATGATGGCGAAGCGTGGTTCGCAGTTCTGTCAGTTGTTGTTCGATTGATTCCATATCGCACCATCAATGATAAAAAACCCCCGACAGGCGGGGGTTTAGCAAGGAAATGTCACGCCAGAAGAAAATCAGGCGTGAGATTCTTTAACTTCGCGGATGCGGTCCTGATATTCGCGCAGTTTCTGCGGCGTCATCATACGACGTTGATCGTCGAGCACCACACCGCCAACTTCATCAGCAATGTGCTGCGCGGACTGCAGCATCAGCTTAAAGTTTTGCAGCTCGTCCCCATAGGACGGAACCTGCATAAAAATAGTCACGCCAGGCGTGCTGAAGTCGCCCGTCATCTCCGGGTCAAAGGTACCAGGATTAACCATGTTGGCAAGACTGAACAGCGACGGACCGCTGCCATCCGGGCTCAGATGACGATGGAAAATATTCATATCGCCAAATTTAAAACCGGCTTGCTGAATGCTGTTGAGCAGCACATCACCGTTGAGTTCGCTACCATGGTGAGCCGCGACGTTCATAATAATGACCGCTTCTTTACGCTGCGGTTTTTCGGCAACAGGCGCTTCTTCAACGACCGGCTCAGGCTGCGGTTGGTGTTCAACGACAGGCTCTGCTGGCTGGAAGGTCTGCGGCGCAGGCTGCGGTGCCTGCTGCACGGGTTGCTGAACCTGCGGAGCAACGGGCTGATGCTGTACCGGCTGTTGCACCGGTTGCGGCTGAACAGGCTGATGTTGCACAGGCTGCTGCGGTTGAACAGGCTGAGGCGGCTGCTGAACATGCGGCGGCGGTACCGGCGCTTGTGCAGGCTGCTGCGCGGTTTGACGCGGCTGAGCAGACGCATAAGGCGGCTGGTACTGGTGTTGCGGCGACTGAGGAGGAACACCATGTTCCTGCGCGTTACCGGGAGCATGATTCACACGATGAACGCGAACTTCGCCCACGCCTTCGTCTTCCTCGACGTTGTCGTCGAACGAATCCTCGTCTTCACGTTTAGACTTCATGCGTTTCAGTGGGCGATCGCGGAATATAGAAGACCGCTCTTTACGGCTAGTCCAAAAACCATGTACCAGTAAAGCGATTATGGCGATCGCGCCAACAATGATTAATATCAGACGCAAATCCTGCATCATTATATTCTCTGTTGTTCTAACACCTTGCCACCACGGCAAACATTTACTCACTAAGAGTATTTGTCGATTACGCCAAGTGCAAGTGCACTCTTGGCTTTCACGGCATAAAGATGAACAAAAATGTGCTTTTTGCTGTTTTTTCGAACATTTCCGAACAGCTTAACGCTCAACAACCCGGTAAGATACGCCAGGTTTACCAGAGCTTATATAACAAGGAGTATGTCCTGACCATGGTTTCATCATCTGCAGTTGTACCTCGCAGCGGCCTTTATTACTTTTCTCAGGGATGGAAGCTCATCTCCCAACCGGGCATTCGTCGTTTTGTTATTCTACCTTTACTGGTGAATATCCTGTTGATGGGCGGCGCGTTCTGGTGGTTATTTAGCCAACTCGATAGCTGGATCCCTGCGCTGATGAGCCACGTACCTGACTGGCTTCAATGGCTCAGCTATTTGCTGTGGCCGATCGTTACCATTTCCGTACTGTTAGTGTTCGGCTACCTGTTCTCCACCGTCGCCAACTGGATTGCCGCACCGTTTAACGGCTTGTTGGCGGAGCAACTTGAAGCGCGCTTAACGGGCGCAACGCCACCCGACACTGGCGTTCTCGGCATCATGAAAGACGTTCCTCGCATTATGAAACGTGAATGGCAAAAGCTGGCGTGGTATCTCCCGCGCGCCTTCGTTTTGCTGATCCTCTATTTTATTCCGGGCATTGGACAGACCGTCGCCCCGGTGCTGTGGTTCCTGTTCAGCGCGTGGATGTTGGCCATTCAGTACTGTGATTATCCGTTTGATAACCACAAGGTGCCTTTTAAGGAGATGCGCGTCGCGCTGCGCACGCGTAAGGTGACCAATATGCAGTTTGGCGCGTTGACCAGTCTGTTCACCATGATCCCGGTACTCAATCTGTTCATTATGCCGGTTGCGGTTTGTGGCGCCACGGCGATGTGGGTAGACTGCTATCGTGCTAAGCATGCGTTATGGAAGTAATGCAAAAATGTGTAAAAGCGGGCTGGCTTATGTCCGCTCTTATTCCATACTGCAAGGCATTATTTCCCATCAGCATATAGATATGCGATTTACTTACTTCCCCATACTTTCTCAACAGGTATGCTGAAGCGGTATCCCAATTTCATACAGTTAAGGACAGGCCATGAGTAAGATTTTTGAAGACAACTCGCTGACTATCGGTCATACGCCGCTGGTTCGACTGAACCGTATCGGTAACGGACGCATTCTGGCGAAGGTGGAATCACGTAACCCGAGCTTTAGCGTCAAATGCCGTATCGGTGCCAATATGATTTGGGATGCCGAAAAACGTGGGGTACTGAAACCGGGCGTTGAGCTGGTAGAACCGACCAGCGGCAATACCGGCATCGCGCTGGCCTACGTTGCCGCCGCTCGTGGTTACAAATTGACGTTAACCATGCCGGAAACCATGAGCATTGAGCGCCGCAAGCTGTTAAAAGCGCTGGGCGCGAATCTGGTGCTGACCGAAGGCGCAAAAGGGATGAAAGGCGCGATCCAAAAAGCGGAAGAAATTGTGGCCAGCGATCCGGAAAAATTCCTGCTGCTGCAGCAGTTCAGCAACCCGGCCAACCCGGAAATCCACGAAAAAACCACCGGGCCGGAAATCTGGGAAGATACCGATGGCCAGGTTGATGTCTTTATTTCCGGCGTCGGCACCGGCGGTACGCTGACTGGCGTAACCCGTTACATTAAAGGCACCAAAGGTAAAACGGATCTGATCACCGTCGCGGTAGAACCAACCGACTCCCCTGTCATCACTCAGGCCCTGGCGGGTGAAGAACTCAAACCCGGTCCGCATAAAATTCAGGGTATCGGCGCAGGCTTCATTCCAGGAAACCTTGATCTGAAGCTTATCGATAAAGTCGTTACCATCACCAATGATGAAGCTATCTCTACCGCACGTCGCCTGATGGAGGAAGAAGGTATTCTGGCGGGGATCTCTTCCGGTGCTGCGGTTGCTGCCGCGCTCAAGCTCCAGGAAGATGAAACCTTTACCAATAAGAATATAGTGGTTATTCTACCGTCATCGGGTGAGCGTTATCTGAGCACTGCACTGTTTGCCGATCTCTTCACTGAGAAAGAACTGCAACAGTAATGCCAGCATGTTAAAAACGCGTAAAAAAGCACCCTTTTGGGTGCTTTTTTGTGGCCTGCTTCAAAGTTTCAACTCTCCTGGCATTGATTCAACCCGCCGGAACTGGTATTTAACCAAGCTAATTATTTTGATGCGCGAAATTAATCGTTACAGGAAAAGCGCTAGCTGAATCGATTTTATGATTTGGTTCAACTCTTCCTTTCGCTGCATAATGTTTAATGACGAACGAAACGTCAGCGGCAAGAAGTTGCCAACAACGGATTGTACCGAACTCCTTTTGTGTCGCGTCCAGTTTACGCCGATGCTAACAATACAGGCTAAAGTTGAACCGCCAGGCTAGACTTTAGTTCCACAACACTAAACCTATAAGTTGGGGAAATATAATGTTCCAGCAAGAAGTTACCATTACCGCTCCGAACGGTCTGCATACTCGCCCTGCTGCTCAGTTTGTTAAAGAAGCAAAAGGTTTTACTTCTGAAATTACTGTGACTTCCAACGGCAAAAGCGCTAGCGCCAAAAGCCTGTTTAAACTGCAGACTCTGGGCCTGACTCAGGGTACCGTTGTCACCCTGTCCGCAGAAGGTGAAGACGAGCAGAAAGCAGTTGAGCATCTGGTAAAACTGATGGCTGAACTCGAGTAAGTTCAACGAGTTCTTTTAAATATCAGTCACAAGTAAGGTAGGGTTATGATTTCAGGCATTTTAGCATCCCCGGGTATCGCTTTCGGCAAAGCATTGCTGCTGAAAGAAGACGAAATCGTCATTGACCGGAAAAAAATTTCTGCCGACAAGGTTGATCAGGAAGTTGAACGTTTTCTGAGCGGTCGTGCCAAGGCATCTGCGCAACTGGAAGCGATCAAAACCAAAGCTGGTGAAACGTTCGGTGAAGAAAAAGAAGCCATCTTTGAAGGGCATATTATGCTGCTCGAAGATGAGGAGCTGGAGCAGGAAATCATAGCCCTGATTAAAGATAAGCACATGACGGCTGATGCAGCTGCGCATGAAGTTATCGAAGGTCAGGCCACAGCCCTTGAAGAGCTGGATGATGAATACCTGAAAGAACGTGCGGCTGACGTACGTGACATCGGTAAACGCCTGCTGCGTAACATTCTGGGTCTGGCGATCATCGACCTGAGCGCGATTCAGGAAGAAGTTATCCTGGTTGCCGCAGACCTGACCCCGTCAGAAACCGCACAGCTGAACCTGAACAAGGTGCTGGGTTTCATCACTGACGCGGGTGGACGTACTTCCCACACCTCCATCATGGCGCGCTCTCTGGAACTGCCTGCCATCGTCGGTACGGGTAGCGTCACCTCTCAGGTGAAAAACGACGATTATCTGATTCTGGATGCCGTAAATAACCAGGTTTACGTCAATCCGACCAACGACGTTATCGAGCAACTGCGTGCCGTTCAGGAGCAGGTAGCGACCGAGAAAGCGGAACTCGCAAAACTGAAAGATCTGCCGGCGATCACGCTGGACGGACATCAGGTTGAAGTTTGCGCCAACATCGGTACCGTGCGTGACGTTGAAGGCGCTGAGCGTAACGGCGCTGAAGGTGTTGGTCTGTACCGCACCGAATTCCTGTTCATGGACCGTGAATCGCTGCCGACTGAAGAAGAACAGTTCGCTGCGTATAAAGCCGTGGCTGAAGCCTGTGGCTCTCAGGCGGTCATCGTCCGTACCATGGACATCGGCGGCGATAAAGAGCTGCCGTACATGAACTTCCCGAAAGAAGAGAACCCGTTCCTGGGCTGGCGCGCCGTACGTATCGCCATGGATCGTAAAGAGATCCTGCGTGACCAGGTTCGCGCTATCCTGCGTGCCTCTGCTTTCGGTAAACTGCGCATCATGTTCCCGATGATCATCTCTGTTGAAGAAGTGCGTGCACTGCGCAAAGAGATCGAAATCTACAAACAGGAACTGCGCGACGAAGGTAAAGCTTTTGACGAAAGCATTGAGATTGGCGTGATGGTGGAAACACCGGCTGCGGCAACAATTGCGCGTCATTTAGCCAAAGAAGTTGATTTCTTTAGTATCGGCACCAATGATTTAACGCAGTACACCCTGGCAGTTGACCGTGGTAATGATATGATTTCACACCTTTACCAACCGATGTCGCCATCTGTGCTGACGCTGATCAAGCAAGTTATTGATGCTTCTCATGCTGAAGGCAAATGGACTGGCATGTGTGGTGAGCTTGCAGGCGACGAACGTGCTACACTTCTGTTGCTGGGGATGGGTCTGGACGAATTCTCTATGAGCGCCATTTCTATCCCGCGCATTAAGAAGATTATCCGTAACACGAACTTCGAAGATGCGAAGGTGTTAGCAGAGCAGGCTCTTGCTCAACCGACAACGGACGAGTTAATGACGCTGGTTAACAAGTTCATTGAAGAAAAAACAATCTGCTAATCCACGAGATGCGGCCCAATTTACTGCTTAGGAGAAGATCATGGGTTTGTTCGATAAACTGAAATCTCTGGTTTCTGATGATAAGAAAGACACCGGAACTATTGAGATTGTTGCTCCGCTCTCTGGCGAGATCGTCAACATCGAAGACGTGCCGGATGTAGTTTTTGCTGAAAAAATCGTTGGTGATGGCATCGCTATCAAACCAACCGGTAATAAAATGGTCGCCCCTGTTGATGGCACCATCGGCAAAATCTTTGAAACCAACCACGCTTTCTCTATCGAATCCGACAGCGGCATTGAGCTGTTTGTTCACTTCGGTATTGATACCGTTGAACTGAAAGGCGAAGGCTTCAAGCGTATCGCTGAAGAAGGTCAGCGCGTTAAAGTGGGCGACCCGGTTATTGAATTCGATCTGCCGCTGCTGGAAGAAAAAGCCAAGTCGACCCTGACTCCGGTTGTTATCTCCAACATGGACGAAATCAAAGAGCTGATCAAACTGTCCGGTAGCGTGACCGTGGGTGAAACTCCGGTTATCCGCATCAAGAAGTAATTCTTGCCGCAGAGAAGAATGGCGCCAGATGGCGCCATTTTTTTATCTAACGGATGGCGGCGTTAAATTTGTGAGGTCATCGGCCGGTAACACGCCTCGCGCATCAGGATTTTCATCCCTTCCGGTCCGCTTTCCAGCATCCGCCTTTCGGAATCAGACACCAGCAGTTCACAATCATACCCACCCGCAATCCCAAACATCGCCCGCGCTACACAAATGTCTTCCAGCGCCTCTGTGCCGCTGGTATCAAAATGCCCGACTAAACGTCCATGCTGACGAACCACCAGCCGATAACTTTTCATCTCGCCTCCCCTGCCGGTGGCAGAATTAATTCATCACAACCGCACTGATGCGTCCAGCTCATGACGTCCAGCACGCGCTGCGCGGCATCGTATGCCGCCGTAGTCAGCGCTTTCCCCAGCACAATGCCGCTCACCAGTTCAGCACAGAACAGATCGCCGGTGCCTTTTAAATCCGTCTTCACCCGCGGGTGAGCGAACACCTCAACCGTTTCAGCCGTCACTACCGCCACATTAATATTCTCTTCGCTATCGCCCGGCGCGCTGGTGATCACCACCCATTTCAGCGTGTCGCTAAGCAGAGATTTAGCCGCTGCGATTGCTTCATCAAGCGTACGACACGGCTTTCCGCTCAGCATTTGCAGCTCGAATACGTTCGGCGTCAGCCCCTGCGCCAGCGGCAGCAGATGCTGACGATAAGCCTCCGGGATTTCTGCTTTAACATACATACCGCTATCCGTATCGCCAATCACGGGGTCAACCAAAATGCACAGGTCCGGATGCGAGGCCCGAACGGTTTCCAGCCACTGTGCCAGCAAGGCGATTTGCTCCGCGCTGCCCATGTACCCTGTCGTCACCGCCTTTAGCTCGCGTAAGGCATCACGTTCGCTTAAGGCGCGGAGATAGCCGCTAAACCAGTCGGGCGGAATAACGCCGCCGTAAAAGGTTTCATAATGCGGGGTGTTACTGAACAGTACCGTGGGTACTGCCGTCACGCGTAATCCCTGCGCTTTAATGGCCGGCACAGCGATGCTGTTGCCTACGCTGCCATATACCACCTGTGACTGGACGGCGACGATATCGGTCTGTAATGCCCGATGTTTGTCGTCGAAGAGCACTGACTGAATATCACTCTCCTGCTCCATTAATTTCTCCTCTCGCTGGACAGCGCGCTTACGCCTCACTATTATCGTCATATGCTAAAATTCATTTTGTCATAGGTCAATAATGATCGACGGAAAAACCGCTAACGAAATTTTTGACAGTATCCGTCAACATGTCGCTACAGGCACGCTGGTAGCGGGAGAAACGTTGCCGCCAGTGCGGGAACTGGCAACAGAATTAAACGTGAACCGCAATACTGTCGCGGCGGCTTACAAACGCCTGGTTACCTCCGGGTTGGCACAGAGTCTGGGACGCAACGGCACCGTGATTAAGGGGATTACTGCCCCCGTTGCGCTGGAAGGAGGGAACCCAGATACCCCACTAATCGATCTTTCCGGCGGTAACCCAGCCCCCTCACGGCTTCCTGACCTGAGTAGTTATTTCGCGAAGATAAATAAGAATCCGCGCTTGTACGGCGATGCCGCTGTATCACCTGGACTTAAGGTATGGGCATCACAATGGATGCAAAATGCCATGCCCGGCGAAGGTGAAATTGATATCACCAGCGGCGCCATTGACGCTATCGAGCGGCTGCTCTGCGCCCATTTGCTGCCCGGCGATAGCGTGGTTGTAGAAGACCCGTGCTTTTTAAGCAGCATCAACATGCTGCGTTATGCCGGATTCTCCGCCAGTCCAGTTAACGTCGACAGTGAAGGCATGCAACCCGCCATGCTGGAATGCGCATTACAGAAAGGCGCGCGGGCGGTGATTCTGACCCCGCGCGCGCATAACCCGACAGGATGCAGTCTGAGCGCATCCCGCGCGGCGCAATTGCAGGAAATCCTGGCCCGCTATCCGCAGACGCTGGTGATTGTCGACGACCACTTTGCGCTGCTGTCCGCTTGCCGCTGGTATCCGGTGATTGCGCAGAAAACCACGCACTGGGCGATTGTCCGTTCGATGTCGAAAACTTTAGGCCCGGATTTACGCCTGGCTATCGTCGCCAGCGATCCCGTCACTTCCGGGAAACTGCGTTTACGGCTCAACTCCGGCAGTCAGTGGGTCAGCCATCTGCTGCAGGATTTAGCCTGCGCCTGCCTGAGTGACGAGACATATCAACACACGCTGGCGCAAACGCAGCAGTTTTACGCCGTCCAGCAGCAAAAGCTAAATTCAGCTCTGCGCCAATATGGTATTGAACTGCCCGTCGGGGACGGTCTGAATCTGTGGTTACCGCTGGCAGATCACAGTCAGGCGATCGCTTTTGCGCTGGCAAAGTCCGGCTGGCTGGTACGCGAAGGCGAAGTGTTCGGCGTCAATACGCCTGCACATGGTTTACGCATTACGCTGTCAACATTAGAAGACAGCGACATTGATAAGCTGGCGGCTGATATTCATCAGGCGCTCAAGCGCTAACAGGAGAGAAAAAGTGCGAGTTCATTTTGTTATTCATGAGTCTTTTGAATCTGCTGGCGCGTACCTGCCGTGGGCCGAATCGCGCGGCTATACCATCACCTGGTCACGCGTATACGCTGGAGAAACGGTTCCCGCCAATGCCGATGGTTTCGATATGCTCGTCGTCTTTGGCGGCCCGCAGTCGCCCCGCACCACGCAGGCAGAGTGCCCATACTTTGACGCTCAGGCCGAGCAGCATCTGATCAACCAGGCGATTACGGCACGAAAAATCGTGGTGGGGATCTGTTTGGGTTCGCAGTTAATTGGCGAAGCGCTGGGCGCGAAGGTGTGTCAAAGCCCGGAAAAAGAGATTGGCCACTATCCAATCACCCTTACCGAATCAGGCCCACAGCACCCGTTATTCAGCCATTTCGGCTCACCGCTTATCGTCGGTCACTGGCACAACGACATGCCTGGGTTAACCGACCAGGCGATAATTCTGGCCGCAAGCGAGGGCTGCCCGCGACAAATCGTGCAATACGGTAATTTCGTCTATGGTTTCCAGTGCCATATGGAGTTCACAGCTGACGCGATTGAAGGATTAATTCAGCACTCAGAGCAAGAGCTGGCCGAAGCTGAAGGGAAACGCTTCATCCGCCCGGTTGAAGAGATGCGCGCCTGGGACTACCAGCAGATGAATGAGAAGCTGTGGCAATTCCTGGATAAGCTGGTGCAAAAACGTAACGAGTAATCATCCCTGGCCGGATAAAACATTATCCGGCCATCGTGCCAGGCAGTTACCTGATGGCGCTACGCTTATCAGGCCAACAAGTTATATCCCCAGCCCCTGATTAAAGTGCTCTTCACCAAAGACGCCGGTCGAAAGGTAGCGATCGCCGCGATCGCAGATGATCGCCACTACCACCGCGCCGGGCGTGGCACGTGCGACGCGTAACGCGCCCGCGACCGCGCCGCCAGAACTGACGCCGCAGAAAATCCCTTCACGAACGGCCAGTTCACGCATGGTGTTTTCGGCATCATTCTGATGAATATCCAGCACCTCATCCACCAGCGAGGCGTTAAAAATACCCGGCATATATTCCGCTGGCCAGCGGCGAATTCCCGGAATACTGCTGCCCTCTTCCGGCTGCAGGCCAACGATAGTGACCGCTTTTTCCTGCTCACGCAGAAAACGCGACACGCCGGTAATGGTACCGGTCGTCCCCATACTGGAGACAAAATGCGTGATGCGACCTGACGTCTGCTGCCAGATTTCGGGTCCGGTGGTGGTGTAGTGCGCATACGGGTTATCGGGATTATTAAACTGATCGAGCAGTTTACCTTCTCCGCGCTCAGACATAGCGAGGGCTAAATCGCGCGCTCCCTCCATCCCCTGCTCTTTAGTGACCAGAATCAGCTCCGCGCCATAGGCACGCATTGCCGCCCGGCGTTCCTGGCTCATGTTGTCCGGCATCAGCAGCTTCATGCGGTAGCCCTTCAGCGCGGCGATCATCGCCAGCGCGATGCCAGTATTGCCGCTGGTGGCCTCAATCAATATGTCACCCGGCTTAATTTCCCCACGCTTTTCCGCTTCAACAATCATCGACAGCGCCGCCCGGTCTTTCACCGAACCCGCAGGATTATTCCCTTCCAGCTTGACCCAAATTTCGCTGCCGTTATCCGGCGCCAGGCGTTGTAATTTCACCAGAGGCGTATTGCCAATTGTTTGTTCTAATGTGTTCACGTTTTCAGCTCGTAAAAAAGCCCGGTAAGCGTAGCGCCACCGGGCGATAACTATGCAAATTAACCTATCAGGCTGATTGCGCCAGGGCAAGTTCCTCTTCACGCGTTTCAATACGCTGGTCGCCGTTATACAAACGTGCATTTTGCAGTCCAACAAACAGCCGTTCACCGCGGTTCGGGGAATCATCGCCCTGCATGATGACCGTCAGCGGTTCGTTGTACCACCCGAGGGGTTGTACAACTAATTGGGTGTAGTGCCCTTTCGGACTGGCTTCCAGCACCTGAACCGGCAGCGGCGAATCCAGGCTGGTACGGCGGCTCACATCCACTTCCCATGGACGCAGGAACAGATCGACCGGTCCCTGATAGCCAGGCGTATAGCCCAACGGCCAACGGTGTGCGCCCACGTGGAATTGCCCACCGCGAATCGTCCCCTGCAGGCGGTTAACCTCGCCCATAAACTCCAACACAAAACGGGTAGCCGGTTCACGCCAGACCTGATCCGGCGCGTCGGCCTGTTCGATATGACCCTGGCTCATCACCACCACCCGGTCTGCAACTTCCGTCGCTTCTTCCTGATCGTGGGTAACAAACACGCTGGTAAACTTCAGCTCCTCATGCAGTTGACGTAGCCAACGGCGCAGTTCTTTACGCACCTGAGCATCGAGCGCGCCAAACGGCTCGTCGAGTAGCAGGATCTGCGGTTCTACCGCCAGGGCACGCGCTAATGCCACACGCTGCTTTTGCCCACCGGAAAGCTGTGCCGGGAAACGATCCGCCAGATGCGCCAATTGCACCATCTCCAGCAGTTTGGTCACTTTGGCTTTGATCGCCGCCGCATTCGGACGCTCACGCCGTGGCAGAACTGTCAGACCAAAGGCGATATTGTCGAATACCGTCATATGACGAAATAGCGCATAGTGCTGGAACACAAACCCCACTTTGCGATCGCGCGCATGCAGACGGCTGACGTCGGTGCCGTGAAAACGAATATGCCCGCTGGACTGATGCTCCAGCCCGGCAATGATACGCAGCAGCGTAGTTTTGCCCGAACCGGATGGCCCCAGCAGAGCAACCATTTGACCTGAAGGAATATCCAGCGAGATATCGTTCAGCACCTGGGTGCGACCAAAAGACTTCTTAATATTGGCAATCTCAATGCTCATGATTTTCCTCCTGCTGCGCGCGTTTCTCCTGGTTCTCCAGACGCCATTGCAACATGCTCTTCAAAAACAGGGTAATAATCGCCATCAGCGTCAACAGCGCGGCGGCGGTAAAGGAGCCAACGGCGTTATAGTCCTGCTCCAGTAATTCAATCTGTAGTGGTAAAGATAAGGTTTCGCCGCGAATCGAGCCGGAAACCACCGACACCGCGCCGAATTCGCCTATCGCACGGGCATTAGTCAGCACTACGCCATACAGCAACGCCCAACGGATATTCGGCAGCGTGACGCGGCGGAACATCTGCCAGCCGGAGGCACCAAGCAAAATCGCCGCTTCGTCTTCATTGCTGCCCTGACTTAGCATCACCGGCACCAGTTCGCGCACCACAAACGGACAGGTCACGAACACCGTCACCAGCACCATCCCCGGCCAGGAGAACATAATTTGCAGGTTGTGCTCATCCAGCCAACCACCCAGCGGGCCGTTAGAACCGTAAAACAACAGATAGATCAGACCAGCGACCACTGGCGAGACGGCAAAGGGAATATCCAGCAGCGTCAGCAACAGCTGGCGTCCAGGGAAGTTGAAGCGAGTCACCAGCCAGGCCAGCAATACGCCGAACACCAGATTCACCGGCACCGCAATCAGCGCAATTAGCACCGTCAGCCAAATGGCATGCAGCATATCCGGGTCAGCCAGGTTCTGTAGCACCGGCATTAATCCCTTGCTGAACGCCTGCACGAAGATATAAATCATCGGCACCAGCAAAATAAAGGCCGATACCAACATGCCCGTGCCGATCAGAAACCATTTACCCCAGTTAATGCGGGGTGCGTCATAGCGTTTCAATTGGGTAATGTCTGCCATTAGTGACCTACCACGCGTCGACCAAAGCGACTTTGCAGGGTGTTAATTGAAAACAGTAGCAGCAACGACGCCCCGAGGATCACAGAAGCAATCGCGCTGGCAGCCGGGTAGTCAAACTCCTGCAAACGAACAAAAATCATCAGCGAGGTCACTTCTGTTTTCCATGCGATGTTCCCGGCGATAAAAATAACCGCGCCAAACTCACCGAGGCTTCGGGTAAACGAGAGCGCTACGCCCGCCACCAGCGCAGGAGACAGCTCTGGCAACACCACTTTACGAAAACTCTGCCAGCGCGTGGCGCCAAGCGTTTCCGCCGCTTCTTCATACTCCGGGCCTAACTCTTCCAGCACCGGCTGTACGGTGCGCACGACAAACGGAATGCTGGTAAAGGCCATCGCTACCGCGATGCCCAGCCAAGTGTAGGTCACCTTAATATCCAGCTTTGCCAGCCATTCGCCGTAGAAGCCATTGACTGAAAACAGCGACGCCAGCGTCAGGCCAGCTACCGCCGTAGGCAGCGCAAATGGCAGATCCATCAGCGCATCCAACAGCGTACGGCCCGGAAAGCGATAGCGGGTTAAGATCCACGCCATCAGCAGACCGAACACACCGTTAAAAATCGATGCCACAAACGCCGACAGCAGCGTCACTTTATAAGCCGCTACCACCTGCGGATTGGTAATCACTTCCCAATACTGCGCCCAGCTCATTTGCGCCAGTTGCATGACCAGCGCGCTAAGCGGCAGCAGCAATATCAGGCAAACGAACAGTAAGCTGGTGCCCAGGCTTAAGGTAAAGCCGGGCAGAACGCGTCGGGAGGAAACAGCAAACATTTACTTACGCCCCGCCGCCAACAGTTTGTCCAGCTCGCCGCCGCTGACAAAGTGCGTTTTCATCACCTCAGGCCACGTGCCAAACTTGTCTTCCACGCGGAACAGTTCGGTTTGCGGGAATTTATCTTTCAGCTTGTCCATCACCTGCGGGTTGTTCACGCGGTAGTAGAAATCGGTAATGATGGTTTGCGCCTGTGGGCTGTACAGCCAGTTCAGGTACGCTTTCGCCGCTTTTTCAGTACCGTTGGCCTGCACATTTTTATCGACCCAGGCTACCGGGAATTCCGCCAGAATGTTGACCTTCGGCACCACGACTTCGAAGCCCTGATCTTCATACTGTTTACGGATGTTGTTCACTTCTGATTCAAATGTGATCAGCACATCACCCAGACCGCGTTCAACAAAGGTGGTCGTTGCACCGCGACCGCCGGTATCAAACACTTCGACATTTTTCAGGAACTGGGTCATAAATTGTTCGGTTTTGGCTTTATCGCCGCCGTCAGCTTTGTCCGCCGCGCCCCATGCCGCTAAATAGGTGTAACGCGCATTTCCGGAGGTTTTCGGGTTCGGGAAAATCAGCTTCACGTCCGGGCGAACCAGATCGTTCCATTCGTGGATATTCTTCGGGTTACCCTTACGCACTAAAAACGCCATGGTGGAATAGAATGGCGAGCTGTTATTCGGCAGGCGGCTTTGCCAATCGGCAGAGATCAGTTTGCCTTTATCGTGCAGGATCTGCACATCGGTGACCTGGTTATAGGTCACAACGTCAGCTTTCAGTCCCTGCAAAATCGCCAGCGCCTGTTTTGATGACCCGGCATGAGATTGTTTAATCGTCAGTTTATCGCCACCGTTATCTTTCGCCCATTGCTGTTCAAACGACGGGTTAAGGGCGGCAAACAGCTCGCGGGAGACATCGTATGAACTGTTCAGCAGTTCCGTTGCCTGCGCCTGCCCCACCAGCAACAGCATTGCTGCCAGCGTCAGGGTTCTTTTTTTCAGTAAGTTAACGGCCATTGCGCACCCTTATAAATTTAATGACTTTCTTATGGTCATCATATTTATAACCAGTGCTAAAGGAGTAACGGTTTTATATACCGTTTGATGATTTGAAAGTTGAAAAGAGAATAAGGGGTACCTCCTCCCCATCGCGCGGGGAGGAGACCGGCATCAATCAGACGCCAACGCTTACGCTTTCAGGCAAAGTGCTGCCGCCATCAATGACGTTTTGCGTGCCAGTTAAATAACTGGACTCATCCGAGGCGAGAAACGCGGCCAGTTCGCCGACTTCAAGCGGGCAGGCCAGACGACGCATTGGAATCGCTTTCGCCATTTCAGTTAATACAGATTCCGGATCGTCCGGATTGGACTGACGCGCAATATTTTCCGCCATCGGCGTACGAACATAGCCAGGGCAAATGGCGTTCACGCGAATGCCGGACTGCGCATATTCCACCGCCAGCGATTTGGTTAAGCCGATAATCGCCGCTTTTGACATTGCGTAGGCCGTTTCGCCCGGATCGGCCACCATATCGCCAGTGACTGAGGACATCATCACGATGCGCCCGTCTTTGCGATCAATCATCTCCGGCAGTACGGCTTTCGTTACGTTCCAGACGCCTTTGATATTGATATCAATATGGAAGTCGCGATCGTCATCGCTCATCTCAAGGAAGTTACCGAGGCGACATACGCCGGCGTTGTTGACCAGAATATCGATTTTGCCTTCAACCTTCTTCGCGCGTTTCACCGCTTCCGTAACTGAAGCAAAATCTCTGACATCCGCGTGAACCGCCGTGCAGCGGTGACCGCGTCCAGCCAGCTCATCCGCCAGTTTTTCAATCTCATCGGAGATATCCAGCAGGATTAAGTTCGCGCCATGGCGGGCAAACGTTCTGGCGATCCCTTCGCCAATACCCTGAGATGCGCCCGTAATCAATGCTGTTTTGCCCGTGAGTTTTCCCATTTCAATATTCTCCTTTTGAATATGAAGCCTTCGCTTCATTCACGCAGAAGATACAGCAATAACAAATCGGTGCTGCGAAACGGCTCACTAATCAGTCCGGTCAATGAAAAAATATCGTCAACGCGCTTGTTTTTCGTTCGCTGACGCAACCGTTATGCGAACAGGCGGCTTTGTCTGATCAACTTTTGCTGGCCCTAATAGTTTATCCGGCGTGCAGTCACGAATGATTTTGCCCCCTTTCATGACCAGCACACGATCGAAATACTTCAGCAAATAACGACGGTGCGTCACCATGATCAGTGTCTTACCGCTGATAAAGTGATCGAGATGATCGAAGATTCGCTGTTCGGTCATTTCATCCATATTCGAGGTTGGCTCATCCCATAAGTAAATCTGAGCATCGCTACTCAAACTACGCGCTAATAACAGCTGCTGGTTTTGCCCTGAGGATAAGTTACGCGCCATAAACATCACTGGGTAACGCAGCCCCATGGGATGCTGGAGCACAAAGGTACAGTTCGCCAGATTAAGCGCCTCGATCACCTTCTTGCGGTTGTCGCAATCTTTAAGGGCAAAGTTACTTTCAATGCTGCCGGTAAACAACGTGTCGTTATTGGTCACCATACTGATAAAGCGGCTGAAAAAGTTCTGCGCCAGATGTCGGGTATTGTAGCCATCGTACATAATACTGCCCTCAGTCGGTGGACAGTAGCCAGAGAGCAGGGAAACCAGCGAGCTTTTCCCGGAACCACATTCGCCAATAATTGCCACCCGCTGCCCATGAGGAATATCCAGCGTCAGCGTATCCAGCGCTTTTGGTAATTGCGGATCGTACTGATAGCTCAGAGCGCGTAGAGAGATATCACCGCGCACGTTAACAATCGATTGCAGCAATTTTTGCTCATGTTCCTGCCCTGCCGGCATAAACATTTTCATTAAATCCGTAATGGTTTTATTGGTCGTAAAAATAGTAGAGAGCGTTGATGATAACCCCGAGATGATCCCCGACATCCGCCCGGAGACAATAACGGAAGAGACAATCGCCCCCGTGGTGATTTCACCTTTGATGACCAGGAAAAAAGCGAAAACCATCAGCAGGATCTGGTTCAGGTTCGACATCGCGCTAAGCGCAGACTGATAATAGACCCCAGCCTTACGCAACTTTAAGCTAAGCCATGACTGATTGTTACTGCTATTAACCCAATCAAGCATCAGGTTTTTGTTGTTTAAGGTATGGATGGTACGTAGGGAATAGAGCAATTCAGTAATGAAAACGTTACGGTTTGACTGGCTCTCCTTCATTTTATCCATCAGCACTTCCGTATACTTGAAGTATCCCCACGCCAACAGTAGCGACACCACCATCATCATCACGGGCACTAACACCAGGGCACCGAGATTAATGTAAATAATCACACAAAAAATAATAAATACCGGAATATCCGACACGCGCTGGAAAACGGAATTTAACAGCACGGGCTTTATTTTTTGAAATTCTGTCCACAGAACAAACACGGAGGACATAGAGCTGCTTTTGGTGGTGTTGTAGATCAATGCCTCCACAAAAGAGACATCAATATTGACATCCTCCTGGCGCGAGACAATCGACTGATAGATATCTTTCGAGGATCGCAGTAAAAATTCAAAGACGATAAATACCAGTACGATACCCACCACCCCAAACAGAGAGGCGGTCGATGACCCCGGTACAAGCTTATCGTAGTAAATGTTACTGAAAACAGGGATAGTCAGGGCAAACAAGGCCATAAACAGCGAGGTAAAAAAATACTTACTGTAAAAAACTTTATTATTTTGCAGTCCGGATTTTAATATCGAGCTTATTTTTATCGATTCAGTCATCCCGCTTAAAGGCTGGATCAGAAAGACCGAAATCGTCTGGATGTTTTCTCTGGCGCACGCAACGACACCCAACTCGTTGTTACGCTTGACCAGCTGTAGCCCCCCTTCCTGGCACCCGACACACACCATCCATTGCATGTCGGAGGTTAATATAATCAGCGGCATATTTTCATTCAGCAAATCGTCGGGGCGCGAGAATTTCACCTCGTGGATCATCAGACCTAATGATAGAAAATAGTTTTTAATCTGCGCTTCATGGTTCGGATCGTTTTTATCATATTGCGACAGCGTGACCGGTATTTTCGCTTCATCTATTTCGATACGTGAGTCGTGGTTTTTGGCGATGTATTGCATAACGCCAGCCAGGCCTAAATCATATAGCGTAAAATCATTCATAGAATTTGCACTCATTCCCCCGCACGTCCTGTACGGGGGAAACGGTTATTTATTGATGGTGATGTTGCTGATCGTCCTGATTATCTTCGACGCTCTGGCTAATGCTCATCACTTGTGCCGCGAAGCTGGCTGCTTCATGCGAAGAGGATTGATCCGCTGCAGAATGCGGCGCGTCACTTTCATCGCTGCGGGTGTCGTCCATGCCTGCAACGACGCTGCGGCTACTGGTATCCACCGTAAAGGCGATATCCTGACGTTCGCTATTCCCGGCACTGTCCTGCGTGCGCAACACCAGAGAATGTGGGCCATCCTCCAGCGCCACAGGCACGTCGAACTGCGTAGGGCCAGACGGCGAAGGCACCAGCGGATGCGTGACACCGTCCAGTTCAACGCTGGCATGGGTAATGCTGGCGTCCAGGTTGAACTCAAAGACCGGATGCGACGACTCCACTTCTATGGTGTCCCTGGTGTCCTGCTCGCTACTGTACAGACTGCTGCGTAGCGACACCGGGTCATCGGTTCCAACATCCACATCGTGCGTCACGGTGCTGGTATTACCCGCCACGTCGGTAATGGTGAAGGTAAGCTGATGCTCGCCCTGCGCCACATCCTCAAGCTGGAGATTCCAGTTACCGTCTTTATCCACGTTTGCCGTCAGCACATCGCCATTATCCAGTGAAACGCTAACCAGGGCTCCCGCTTCGCCATGCCCGCTAAACGATAAGGTTGACTCATCGGTCTGCCAGGTTTGTTCCTGGCTACTCGTACCATCGAAAGTCACATCAAAATTATCGACATGGGTATCGACCGTGAACTCAACCGACTGGCTGGCGGTATTACCTGCCGCATCACTGACATTCACCACCAACGTCCAGGTGCCTTCAGCCAGCGCCTCTTCAGGTGTCCAGGTCCAGTGGCCTGATTCATCCTGCGTGGCGCTGTGGGTTTCGCCGTTTATGGTCACCGTTACGGTAGTTGCATCAGGATCGATGTTACTCAGGATAAACGTTGGGGTGTCGTCCTTAGTAATGTTGTCCCCTGAGGCACCGCTATCGCTGCCCGCATCCAGGGAAACTGTCGGCGTGCTGACCTTACGGTAGTTGCATCAGGATCGATGTTACTCAGGATAAACGTTGGGGTGTCGTCCTTAGTAATGTTGTCCCCTGAGGCACCGCTATCGCTGCCCGCATCCAGGGCGATCGTCGGCGTGCTGATAGTGGTGTCGATGGTGTAATCCAGGGACGCATCCGCGCTATTGCCCGCCGCATCGGTCACGGTCACCACCAACGTTCCGCTGCCGTCCGCCAGCGGGGTGTCCGGCGTATACGTCCAGTTACCCTGCTCATCTTTGGTTGCGCTGTGTGTTTCGCCGTTCAGCGTTACCATCACCGACGTGACGTCCGGGTCGATATTACTCAGGATAAAGGTTGGCGTCGTATCCTTCGTCAGATTATCACCCACCGTACCGCTATCGCTGCCCGCATCCAGGGCGATCGTCGGCGTGCTGATAGTGGTGTCGATGGTGTAATCCAGGGACGCATCCGCGCTATTGCCCGCCGCATCGGTCACGGTCACCACCAACGTTCCGCTGCCGTCCGCCAGCGGGGTGTCCGGCGTATACGTCCAGTTACCCTGCTCATCCTTGGTTGCGCTGTGCGTTTCACCGTTCAGTGTCACCATCACTGACGTGGCGTCCGGGTCGATATTACTCAGGATAAAGGTTGGCGTCGTATCGCTGGTGATATTATCCCCTGCCGTTGCGGTGTCACTGTCCGTATCCATCATTACTGTTGGTGTGCTTAGCGTACTGTCAATGGTGAAATCCAGTGAAGATTCCGCAGTGTTACCTGCGCCATCCGTGACTTTCACCTTCAGGGTCCAACTACCGTCTGACAGCGCAGTTTCCGGCGTATACGTCCAGTTACCCTGCTCATCTTTGGTTGCGCTGTGTGTTTCGCCGTTCAGCGTTACCATCACCGACGTGACGTCCGGGTCAATATTGCTCAGGATAAAGGTTGGCGTCGTCTCATTCGTCAGGTTGTCACCGACATCACCGGTATCGCTGCTGGCATCAAGAGCCACCGTCGGCGTACTGATACTAGTGTCGACGGTGAAATCCAGGCTGGACTGCTTAGTATTTCCTGCCGCATCGGTTACTTTCACCTCAACGGTCCAGTTACCGTCTGCCAGCGGGGTTTCCGGCGTATAGATCCAGTTACCCGAAGCGTCTTTGGTCAGGGTTTGCGTATTGCCGTTTAAGGTCACCTCGACCTTCGTCACATCAGCGTCAACGTTAGTCACGACAAACGTCGGTTTAACGGTTTGCGTGATGTTATCGCCCACCGTGCTAGTATCGCTTGCCGCATCCATGGCGATGACCGGCGCGCTGAGCACAGTATCAATAGTAAAGCTAAAGGATTGCGTTGCGGTATTTCCTGCCGCATCCGTTGCGCTCACCTGAACGTCACATTCGCCGTCACTTAGCGGAGTTCCCCATGTTACGGTCCAGACGCCATCGCTGATCTTCGTTGCCTGCACCGTCGTTCCATCAATCGTTACGCTCACCGCAACGACATCCTTCTCGATGTTACTCAAAACCAGCGTCGGGGTTGAGTCATTGGTCAGGTTGTCGCCCAGCGCACCACCGTCTGAGGTTACATCCAGCGCCACGGCTGGCGTCGTGAACATCACATCAAGGTCGACAGGCACGCTGATATTGGTGGCAGAATCCTCTGCCTGAATGCTGACTTTACCGCCATCAGGATAGTTAATCGCGGTACTCCAACTTCCGGAGCTGTTGACATTAACTGTGGTGATAACGTTGCCGGACTCATCCTTGATAACAATGGTCGTTCCCGCTTCCGCCTTGCCTGAGAGGATCCACAGGTTCCCCTCTTCGTTCCAGGAAGAGATCTCTACCGTTGGCGTATTTGGCGCAACGCTATCGACCAGAATGTCATGGTTAATGGTTTGGGTATTGCCGGCAGTATCTTTAATGGTGAAGGTTAAGTTGCTGGTCCCTTCAGGCAACGCGCTGGCCTTGATGCTCCAGGTGCCATCGGCGGCAACTGTGGTGGTAGCCACCACCATCCCTGCCACCATCAGGGTGACAGTAGCCCCCGCCTCACCGACGCCATTAAAGACAGGCGTGCGGTTGTTAACTACCCATTTATCGGCCGAACTGTCTTTGTCGTCCTGCACGTTGGCGGTGAACTGGCTGATGGAGGTATCAATCACTATCGTGAAGGTTGAGACGGTACTGTCGTTCCCCGCGCGGTCTTCTGAACTCACCTGGACGGTCCATGTCGCATCGCTAAGCAACATAGGATTAACGTTTACGCTCCATTTTCCTGTACCGTCTGCCCAGACGTTGCTAACGGTCATTCCATTAATTTTGACAGTGACATAGCTGTTAGCCTCAGCCATACCGCTCAGCTTAATACCTGCAGAAATATCATTGATGTAAATCGTACCATCAACGGTGTGGTCAGCGACGCTCTCTCCGTTAATATTGTCCAGCGTGACGGGAGTATCGTTAACCGTATCGATCGTGAACTTCTGATCGCCAGTGGAGGCCGTATTGCCGGCGGCATCGGCAATATCAAAGCGGATGGTATGGCTACCGTCGTCCAGCGCTTGCGGAACGGTATATTGATAATTTCTCCCGGAGATCGTGATGGTTTCCACATACTTACCATCAATATAAACCTTGACGGGCTGACCCGTTTCACCGTTGATCTGGAACGTCGGCGTCGTTCGGGCGGTAACATAATCGTTAGAGTAGAGGCCACCATCAGGATTCATTTTATCCAGCTCAATCCAGGTGCTGGTATCGACCGTAACCAGAATGCGTGCCGACTCTGCGGTATTGCCCGCCGTATCTTCCGCCACTACGCGGATGGAATATTCACCGTCAGCCAACGTAGTTGGGTATTGCCACGTCCAGTTGCCTTCGGCATCCGCCGTTACCGTTGCGACCGTTTTTTCATCCACCAGAATAGAAATCGTCGCCCCCGGCTCTCCCGTACCATGGAAGGCTGGCGTATTGTCGCTGGTTATGTTGTCATCCAGCGAGCCTGAGTTAGACGCGTCATCCAGGTTGATGGTCGGGTAATCGGTATGGCTATCCAGCGTGAAGACAAATGGATCGCTGGTCTGGCTGTTTCCGGCCACATCCGTGATCTGTACCGTCAGGCTGTACTCGCCATCATCATTGAGGATCAGCGGTACCGTCCAACTGCCATCAGCCGCTACGGTAACCTGGCCTGCCGCGACGCCATTCAAATAGACGGTAATCGTAGCGCCGCTTTCACCGGTACCTGTGACACTCAGCGCTTTACTATTGGTCAGGTCCGGCAGCGTATCGACGCTAAAATTGTCAACCACGGTATCAATAACAACGGTAGTCGTTGCACTGGTTGCGGTATTGCCTGCCGCATCCGTCGACACCATTTTAATATCATAAGAACCGTCGGCGCTTTCCGGCATCGTCCAGCTCACTGTCCCTGCCGCATCGGCGGTTACCGTGGCAACTTTTTCGCCATTGACATAAACATCGACCGTCGCATTAGGATCGGTGACTGCCGTCAGGGTTGGCGTAGTCACGTTGGTGATGGCGTCCAGCGTGTCCGCACTGTTGGAATCACGACTCAGGACTACGTCAGTGATGCTATTTTGCGTATCGCGGGTAATATCGATATTTTTGGAGACGGTATTGCCAGCAGCATCGGTGGAAGTCACCACAAAGGTTTGCATCCCCTCCTGCAGCGTAATTTCCGTACTCCATGCACCATCGCTCTCCACGGCAATGGTAGCCAGAATCTCGCCCTGCGTATTGGCGATCGTAACGGTTGAGCCCGCTTCTGCGGTACCGTCAAGGTGAACGCTGGTTTTTTGGGTGATGTTGTCGGTATCGCTGGTGCCGGTATCATCCGTATCGCGTAAATCAACGGTCAGTGGCGCAATATAGGTATCGAGAACAAAACTCTCCGGGCCGAAGGTTTCTGTGTTACCCGCCACATCTGTTACCGAGAAGCTAATCTCATGCTCTCCGTCAGCGCCAATGTTTGTAATCGATGCCAGCCATTTACCATCACTGGCGGCGACCGTTTCCACCACTACACGACCGTCAATCATCACCTTGATATGCGCGCCGGCTTCAGAGATTCCGCTCACTACCGGGGTATTGGTGTTCAGATACCCTTCATCATTTAATCCGTTAATATCCCAGTCAAGAGGAACCACATGCGTGTCAATGACCAGACTTGCAGGGTCAGATTTTACCTCCTCCCCGTTGTTCGGGTTAATGACGCTCACCTCTATGCTGTAGGTCCCTTCAGCCATTTCTGGCAGGTTAAAGTTGTAGCGTCCGGTTGAGTCCGTTGCCGCGGTACCAACCACCTCACCGTTAACATAGATCGTCACGGTGCTGCCCGGCAGCGATGTCCCGGTAATTGATGGCGTCGTATCATTAGTGACAAAGTCACCAATGGAGCCGCTATCCGATGCGGTTTGTAGCTGCAGTGTCGGTGGATCGACGTCGATCAGCGGAATGATAAAGGCGAAGTTAGTGGCATCAGAGACGTTACCCGCTTTGTCGGTCGCGACGACGCTAATAATATGATCGCCAGAGTTAATGGCGCTCGGCGGCGTCCATGACCATGTTCCGTTGCTGTCCGCCACAACACTGGCGACAGTAACGCCATCAATACTTATCACCAGCGTCGATCCTGCTTCCGCAGTACCGCTGAATTCTGGCGCCAGGCTTAAGGCTTCATGGTTATTCCCGGGATCGGACTCGCTCAATGCAACACCCGGCGCGTTAACCACTGTATCGATAACAAAATCAATGTTGCTTGCCTGGGTGTTTCCGGCCTTATCGGTCGCGGTAACCGAGATGGTATAGTTGCCATCAGTCAAATCACCCAGCGTAATAGACCAGGTCCCGTCCGAGGCAGGAGAGATCGTTTGGGTCTGAATCGCATTACCGCTCTCATCCAGCACGGTCACCACTAGCGTTGCGTCTTTGTCCGTCAGACCGCCGAACGTAGGTGACGTATCTTTGGTGATTTTATCCGTCTGCGAAGAGCCTGTATCAGAAGAGGCCAGCAGCTCCACCGACAGCGCAACGTGTGTGTCAATGGTAAAATTCATGCTGCTTTCAGCGGTATTACCGGCTTTATCCGTAACGGTCACTTCTGCGGTGTAGTTACCATCCGCCAGATTGGCTGAGGTAACCGTCCATTCCCCAGCTTCATTTTGTGTCGCCGTATATTTCGCACCGTTTATAACAACAAACACGGTATCAACATCGTCCGGCACGCCGGAAACTATGAACGTCGGCTGCGTATCATTGGTTAACGAATCACTTGAGCTATCGCCAGAATCACTGGCGCTATCCATCGAAATGGTTGGCTGCGGGATCTGAGTGTCAATCGTAAAAGTCAGGGTCTCTGTCTGGTGGTTGCCCGCGACATCGACCATCTCCACGGTGGCGGTGTAAGTACCATCCGCTAGCATGTCAGCGGTATAAATCCACTCGCCCTGGGCGTTTTTCTCCAGCGTCTGCGTGTGCCCATTGAGCGTGACGGTGACGGAGGTGAGTTCCTCCGCCGCGCTAATCTGGATACGCGGCACTGAGACGTTAGTCAGGTTATCGGTGGTATTCTGCCCGGTATCATCCAGCAGCAGCACGGCAGGAGAGTCAACCACCGTATCAACGGTAAAGTTATAGGTTGTCGATGCGCTGTTACCCGCATTATCCGTAAAGGTCACGACCACGCTATATGCGCCATCCGCCAGGCTTTGCGGTACCTGCCAGCTCGTTGTCGACGGATCCAGTGACAGCGTCGTGTCACCAAGAGTTACCGTTATACTGGCGATATCGGCAGGTACGCCGCTGATACTGATAACCGGTTTCGTCACGTTGGTGATGTTATCATCAGTGCTGCCGCTGTTGCTGCCATTATCCAGCGCCAGAATCGGTGCTGAGCAAATGGTATCAACGGTAAAGCTCATTGAGGATGATTTGGTATTGCCTGCATCATCTTCAACCTTAACAGTTGCGGTATAAGTTCCATCCGGGAGGGCATCAGCATCGGGTAACTGCAAGCCCCATACTCCGTTCTTTTCCGTCGCGTTATAGGTTTTATTGTTGATAGTGACAGTGACGCTATAAGCATCGCTATCGATATTATCGAGCGTGAAATATGGCGTCGTATCGTTGGTTAGGTGATCGTTTGACAAGGTCCCCGTATCACTTGCAGCCGCTAAATCGATTGTTGGCGTGCTAAGAGTGGTATCCACGACAAATTTGAGTTCGGTGCTGGCGGTGTTACCCGCTTTATCCACTACTGAAACGTCGAGAGTGTAGTTGCCATCTGCCAGTGCCGGAGCCGAGTAGATCCAGCGGCCGGACTCATCCTTCGTCAACGAAGTCACCGTGCCGTTGAGGGTTACGCTCACCGACTCCACATCCGCCGGAACGCTGATTTCAAATTCAGGGGCATTGCTCTTCGTTATGTTATCGCTGTCGGAATAGCCCGTGTCGTCACCGACGACAAAGTCCACCGATACCGACGTTTGCGTATCAATGGTGAAGGTCAGCGGAGTTTCTTTGGTATTTCCGGCGTTATCCGTCACCGTGGCAATTAAGGTGTAAGTGCCGTCTGCCAGCGCTTCATCCGGCGTAAAACTCACCGGCTGACTGGTCAAATCCACAGGAATATCTTTGCCGTTCAGGTTCACCGTCAGACTATAAACATCTTTATCCAGCGAACCAAACTCAAACGTCGGCTGGGTATTGTTAGTGTAATTATCGGCGGAACTACTGCCGCTGTCGTCCTCGTCTTTAAGATCCACCGTCACAGGTGTAAGCGTTGTATCGATAGTAAAGGTGAAAGTTTCCTGGGTTGTGTTGCCCGCTTTATCCATCACGTTGACGACAATCGAATGCTCACCATCGGACAACGCCGAGCTGGCGGTGTAGGTCCACTTGCCATTGGTTTTCGTCAGCGTCTGAGCATCACCGCCGTCCAGTGCCACCGAGACATGCGTAACATCTGCGGCAACGCTAATATCAAAGCTTGGGATGGTATCGTTCGTTAAATGGTCATCCGAAGAAAAACCGGTATCATCAGACATGGTAATCTGATCGATTGCCACCGTGGTATCAATGGTAAAATCGAGATCGGACGTCCGTTCGTTCCCCGCTTTATCAGTTGCCGTGACCGTTATCGTATAGTCCCCATCGGCCAGTTTAGGAGCCAGGAATACCCACTCGCCGTCGGCATTTTTGGTGACGTCATAGTCGACACCGTTCAGGGTGACGATAACTGAATAGATATCACCATCAACATTGTTGATAACAAATTCGGGCTGCGTTTTCGACGTCAGATTATCGTCGTCGCTATCACCCGAGTCGGATGAGCTGCTGAGATCGATAGTTGGCGTCGATAATGTAGTATCTACTGTAAAGGAGAAGGTCTGCGTTGAGGTATTTCCCGCCCGATCCTGCACTTCCAGGATCATTTTATGATTGCCATCCGAAAGTGCAGATGGAGGCGTAAAGCTCCAGTTACCGCTGCCATCCTGCGTCAGCGTAATCGGCACCCCATCAAGCGTAATGACGGCATGCGTCACGTCGCTGTCCATGTTGCTTATCAGGAACGTGGGCTTATTGTTACTCGTCAAATGATCGGTAGCGTCATAACCCGTGTCATCACCCGCGTCGAACGCAATAGTCGGTACGGAAAGCTGGTTATCAAAGGTGATCGTTTTCGTGTCGCTGGTGGTGTTCCCTGCGGCATCTTCAACGGTAACGGTCAGCGTGTAATCTCCAGCGACAGAGAGTATCGGCGAGGTGACGGTCCAGTCACCGTTGGCATTTTTCACCACGGTACAGGCAAGACCGTTAATCGTTGCCGTCAGGCTGACGACATCATCAGAGGTGGTGACGTTAAATATCGGTTGGGCAGCATTCGTGATGCCATCGGAGGACGAATCCCCGGTATCTGTCGTCAGAGTGATGGAATTAATATCCACCGAGGTATCCACGGTGAAATCATATGTCGACGTTCTTTGGTTTCCTGCTTCATCAGTAACGCGTACATCCAGCGTATATTTCCCTTCAACAAGGGCGGTTTCTGGAGTATAGGTCCAACTGCCATCCGCTTGTTTCTTAACGGTTGTCGTCGCGCCGTTCAGCGTCACTTCGATGCTGTAAACATCTGCCGGCACATTGCCTAGTTCAAACGTAGGTTTTGTATCGTTGGTAACATTGTCGCCTACCACACCACTGTCATCCGCCGCCATCATCTTGACGGTGAGCGGCTCCAGGGTGGTGTCAATGGTGAATGTTTGCGCGCGATTTGCCGTATTGCCTGCGTCATCCGTAACGGTCACCGTAAGCGTATATTCACCGTCCGCAAGGGCAGATGGCAGAGTCACCACCCACTTCCCTTCCTGGAAAATGGCATCCTGAGTCAGTGAGCCTATGCTGACAGTGACAGCATGCGCATCAGCAGGCGCGGTGATCGCAAACGTTGGGGTGGAATCGTTGGTCATCCAGTCGTTTTGCACGCCGGTATCACTTTGCAGAGTAATACCGTCCACGCTGGTGGAGGTGTCAATGGTCACGGAGAGTGAGGTCGTCTTTTCATTACCTGCATCATCAACAACCGTCAATTGGGCCTGCCAAATCCCATCCGGCAGATCGGCGGGAACGGTAAAGGTAGCACTGCCATTTTCAACCGTAATAGGCCATGTCTGACCGTTAATCGTCAGTGAAACGCTGACAACGTCGCTATCGATATTGCCGATCACAAACGTTGGGCGCACATCCTGAGTGACATTATCTGAATCACTGTGCCCCGTATCGCTATCGCTTGAAAGCTGCAGCTTCGGCACAGAAAGGGTCGTATCAACCGTAAAATTGAGATCTTTATTACTGGTATTACCCGCTTCATCTGTTACGGTAACCGACACAGTATGTGCTCCATCGGCGAGCACCGCGGTGGAAAAATGCCACTTTCCATCGGTCTGCTTAGAAGCTTCACCAGCCGCTTTACCATCAATCATTATGCTGACATGCGTGACATCATCCGGCACGCCGATCGCAAACTCAGGTGTATTCACATTGGTTTGGTTATCGGTAGTGCTTGAACCGGTATCATCCAGAAGCACGATAGAGTCGATGTGAGTGACAGTATCTATTTCAAACCTGGCAGCGTCAGAGGTGCTCTGATTACCCGCCATGTCTTCAACCGTGACCGTTATCGTATATTGCCCATCGTCCAGCGCAACCGGACAGGCCCAGGCTCCGCTTTCGTAGGTTTCACTGTCCAGTGTCCAACTATCTTTATAGCTGCCATCGCTACTCACAATCGCTATCGTAATCGTATTGACGTCATCAGTATCCACGCCACTAATCTGGAATTGCGGCTTCGTCTCATTAGTCAGCCCATCGGTCTGGCTGTCACCCGAATCAGATACCGTCGCAAGTTCGACTGTCGGTTTATCGACAATGGTATCGATAGTAAAGCTAATCTTACTGTCAGCACTGTTACCTGCCACGTCAGTCACCGTCACAGTTGCAGTGTAACTGCCATCTTGCAACTCATCAGGTAGGGTGAAAGAAGTACTCTTGCTCAGATCTATTGTGTAGTGCTGCCCGGTGCTCAACGTCAGGGTAATAGTGGCGACATCGTCCGGAATATTGCTGAACTTAAACGTCGGTGTTGTGTCCGCAGTATAATTATCTGTCGAGCTCTCTCCCGTGTCAGACGTCTTATCCAGCACAATATTGACTGGCAGAACCTCTGTATCCACCGTGATAGCCAGCGCCGCCGAGGTCGCGGTGTTGCCGGCCAGGTCGGTGACCTGCACGCTGATGCTGTAGTCGCCGTCCGCCAGTTCCGGGGCGGTAAAGGTCCACCTGCCCTCAGCCTTCACGGCGTCATAGGCGGTGCCGTTGATAAGAACCTGTACCTTTGTCACGTCGGCGTCGATATTCCCCAGCGTGAACGCTGGCGTGGTGTCGCGGGTGATGTTGTCGCTGTTGCTGCTGCCGCTGTCTGACGCATCCGCCAGATCGATGGTCGGCACCGACAGCGTGGTGTCGACGGTGAAGGTCAGTGAGGACGTTGCGGTGTTACCGGCGAGGTCGGTGACGGTGGCCACGATGGTGTGGTCGCCGTCGGCCAGCGCGCTACTGTCAATATGCCACTGCCCGTCCGCGTCCTTCGTCGCCGCCACCGGGGTGCCGCCGTCAATGCTCACCATCACGCTGACGGCGTCGTTATCCGTGGCA
Organism: Citrobacter sp. wls717; assembly: GCF_005280955.1. Taxonomy (NCBI): domain Bacteria; kingdom Pseudomonadati; phylum Pseudomonadota; class Gammaproteobacteria; order Enterobacterales; family Enterobacteriaceae; genus Citrobacter; species Citrobacter sp. wls717. Next base: position 176,156 of record NZ_SZWW01000010.1, on the reverse strand, counting down.
ATGGCAAAGCCCGGCGTGGTGTCGTTAGTCTGGTTATCCCCTGCCGTGCCGGTGTCGTCACTCAGGGCGATCACCGGCGCCGCCAGGCTGGTGTCCACCGTCACAGCCAGCGCCGTGGAGGTCTGCACGTTCCCCGCGTCATCGGTGACCTGCACCGTGACGCTGTAGTCGCCGTCCGCCAGCTCCGGGGCGGTAAAGGTCCACCTGCCCTCAGACTGCACGGCGTCATAGGCGGTGCCGTTGATAATGACCTGCACCTTCGTCACGTCGGCGTCGATACTGCCCAGCGTGAACGCCGGCGTGGTGTCGTTCGTGATGTTGTCGCTGTTGAGGCTGCCGGTGTCTGACGCATCCGCCAGATCCAGCGTAGGGATAGAAACCTGGGTATCAATGGTGACCTGAATTTTTTCTGATGTCGCTGAGTTGCCGGCGACATCTGTTGCCGTGATATAAAAAATGTAGCTTCCATCGGTCAACGCCTGCGATCCCGTGAAGCTATAAGACCAATTTCCGTTAGCATCCGCGCTGACTTTCCCGATGGCCTTCCCGTCCTGATAAATAGTGATGCTGGAATAAGCCTCGGCTGAACCAGAGAAAATCGGGGAAGCGTTATTGGTAATGCGATCGGCATCACTTATGCCGCTATCGCTATCAAGATGGATTGTGGGTGTTTCCATCGTACTATCGACCACAATATCCAGCGTGGTCGAGTTTGCGCTGTTGCCGGCGGCATCTGTTGCACGTACAACGACGGCATGCTCGCCATCAGCTAAGCTCGCCTCTTCCGGGATACGATAGTTCCAGACGCCATTTTTATCAGAGACAACCTGACCGACTACGGTACCATCAATAAAGATCTCGATCGTCGCGTTGGCTTCAGCCGTTCCGGTTAACAACGGCTGCGTTTCCTTGGTGATACCATCATCATTCGACGATCCCGTATCTGAACCCGTGTCTAATTTAAGCGACGGCGTGACGGTGACGGTATCAATGACCAGATCGTAACTACTGCTCGATGTGTTCCCGACCTCATCCTGAGCCTGAATAGTCAGCGTATAATCGCCATCGGAAAGAGCCGGATTAGGGTCATATTCGAACTGCCAGTTGCCATTAGCATCAGCCTGGGTAGTGCCCACGGCTTTACCGTCAACCATCACTGTAATGGTGGCGTATTTTTCAGCGGTCCCGTCAATTGTTAAATTATCATTTTGCCGGGTGATCCAGTCAGTCTGGCTTATCCCCGTATCATCTTCAGCCTGCAACGTGGCAACCGGTGACGTCGTGCTGGTATCGACAGTGAAAGTACAATCGGCAGATGATGGAGAAACGTTTCCCGCAAGGTCAGTCGCATAAGCCACTGCAGTATAGCTACCATCAGCCAGATCGCTTGGCAAGGTAAACGACCAGATACCATCGTGGTTTGCCGTCACCGTGCCACAGGCCTTGCCATCAATATAAATCGTCACCGTACTGCCCGCTTCTGCTGTACCGGTAAAGGCTGGCGTGGCGTCGTTTGTCAGAATATCGCCTGATTTTGAAACGGTGTATTTATCCAGTTCAATATCGGGCGATACGGGAGCAACCGTATCAATAGTATATTCGTAGCTGAAGGTTTGCTGGTTGCCCGCATAATCGGTTACGGTGATTGAGAGTTCGTTCAGCCCTTCTGCAGAAGCCTGCGCCAGGTTAAAGCTGAAATTACCACTCTGTGAAGCATCAATTTCAATCTTTTCCCCGGTCGTCAGGTTAGTGATCACAATATGACTATTTGGGTCAGTTTTACCGGTAAACGCTGGATAAATATCGTTGGTATAATTGTCCCCGGCAACTCCGCTGTCTGACTGGCTAGTCATTGCCAGTGTGAATGCATCAATATCGGTATCGACAGTCACATCTATTTGTGCGGTTGAGGTATTACCCGCACGATCGGAAGAGACCACTTCAAAAGTATAAATACCATCAGCGGTAATTTTATTTTCCGGCAGTGTATATTGCCAGTTCCCCATGGAATCCACGCTGATATCGGCCACTTTGTAGCCATTAAGATATAACTCGAGCGTTGAGTTCGGTTCAGCATTACCATGCAGAGAAGGCGTTTTATCATTAGTCAGGCTATCGGTCGAGGACATCCCCGTATCACTGGATTCATCAAGAATAATAACGGGTGTTTCTGGGGGAATCGTATCCAGCGTAATAACGCCGGTCGTTGATGCCGTGTTTCCCGCTTTATCCGTAGCATCAATCTCAATATTATTAATGCCTTCATTTAATTCTGAACCACTAAACTGATACGACCAGGCGCCATCAGAATCTACGGTGACTGTGGTAAGCAGAACGCCATTAGCATAGATAGCAACCTGCGATCCTGCTTCGGCTTCACCAATAATTTTCGCATCGGTAAAACGGGTAAGATTTTCACCCTCAATGCGATCGGCTGCAGGAATGGCGTACTGATCGTCGAGTTCGAAAGTGGGAGCCGCGATGACGGTATCAATGGTTACGATAATTTTCGCGCTACCGCTTCCCCCCTGCCCGTCCGTCACATCGACCTGGACGTTGTGTTGTCCGTCAGCCAGCACCGTGCCGCTATTGAATGAAAAGTTGCCCATCGCATCGGAGGTCGTGACGGCGACAACCACACCATCAATGCGCAGTGAAACTGTCAATCCGGGATCGGTAGAACCAACAAACTGCGGCGTGGTGACGTTGGTAATATTATCGTTTTTTACCCCAGAATCACTGCCGTCATCAAGCTTAAGAGCCACATCAATAGGTTTTACGTCGATGGGCGTTTCATCAGATTCTGATGAACTTGAAGAACTGGACGAACTGGATGAGTAATCAGAGAAAACGAGTCGACTGGCCTCAGCCACAGAGTCCTCGTCATATTTCTTATGGTAAAGGCTGGCATCCAGCTGCTCTTCTCCCTGGTTCTGAGAGGCTGCGCCATTTTGGCCATTGCTCTGCGCTTTATCATTGAGGAACTCCTCAAGCTGCTTTTGAACTTCTGCAGAAGCTTTTTGCGCCTCTTCAGCTTCAGCACGCATTTTTTCTGCTTCATGCTTCAGATCAGCAGCCTCTTTTTTAGCTTCCTCAAGGTCTTTTGCATTAATCTCGCTGATTTTATTAATATTATCTTTCAGCACGCGATCCTGACGCTGATCTGATAGTGCAGAGTCAAGCCGTTCAAGTTGAAGATTGCTTAAGTCGATCGTTTTCAGCAGTTGCTGACCTGAAACATCCTGCCCCTGGAATTTGAAGTGAACGTGGTTATTTTCAAGGCTTGAATAAAGAGCACCGTTAATAACGTTAACCACCACATTACCCGGAAAAATAAATTTAAAGTCGGTCCCACTAATGACGACTTTGGCACTATCCATAGCACCATACTGCTGTAAGTCGACAATTGAATCATTGCTTGCAAAAATAGTATTACTCATATTATCACCCTGAATTAATGAGTTGATTTACTGTCAGTGATGACCGGCTCACTGAAAACTTGTTGAAGGCCACGCAGCAATGGCGAGGCAAGGTATTTTAATATGCTGTGGTTACCTGTAATAATGAAAGCATCTACCGTCATTCCAGGTTTGATAACATCACGTTCTTTTGTACCGATAGTGAACTCTACGATAGCTTTGTAATACCTCACCGTATTTCCATTAACCGTATCTTCGTAGGAGTCAGGGCTGATTTGCTCGACTACACCGGTATAAGGTTTTGAACCCGAGAGAATAAATGAGAGAATTTTCACGTTAACCGAACCACCAACATAAATTTGATCGCGATCTTTAGGCTGAATTTTTACTTCCGCGAGCATTTTGGTTGACATTGGTTTAATCTCAAACAGCGAGTCAGCAGCCTGTATCACACCGCCTTTGGTGAAGGCATTTTTGTTAATTTGATAAATCACGCCATCAATGGGCGATCGGACGCGAGATTCTTTCATCTGCTTTTGTAATACACTCATGGCAGAGTCATTAAGCGCAGCTTCATGTTGAGCATCGACCAGGTTTTTCGACAAGGTATTACGAAAAGTAAAGACATCATCATTAATTTCGCTATGGATCACCTTTATCTCTTCTGATTTCGCTACTACCTGGCTTTCAAGATCGATAAGTTCAGACTTGAGACGCTCTGCTGCCTGTTTTTTTGCCAACAGAGTGGTATAAGAACTGATACCCTTTTTAACCAAAGGAGAAAGAAGATTAACCTCTTCCTGAACAAGCATTAGCTCGCTGTTCTTGCTGATTTTAGAAATACCTAAACGCTCAATTTCAGAATTGAGGCTGTTGATTTTATTATCCTTCGTTTTGGTCTGGCTAATTAACAATTGTATATTACCAATCAAATCCTGATTCGTGATATTGCTAATATCAAAGAGAGTATAATCTTGCCTCCAGGCCAAAATGGACATCATTTCTTTGATATATAAGGCAAGATAGCGGTGCTGAGCTTGGGTACGTTCGTTTTCTTTCTGAATATCAAAGTTTGATGTTTCGGCAAGGACCTGGCCTTTGGTAACAAAATCCCCTTCCGCGACATGAATCGCATCAATCGTTCCACCTTTAGAGAGAGAAACGACCTGAGTATTATCCTTGGTGATAATGACACCGCTGCCATGTACCACCGAATTTATCTTTATCAGGCTAAAAAGTAGGAGTATGACGAGGGTCATCACGACGATGACCATCATCAGATGGTCACACTGTTTCCTGTTCATTGCGACATAGAACCGCTTTTAGGCTGTATCTGGCCAGGTTCCAGATACAGTTCATGTAACAGATCGGCGAGTTGAGCCATCTGTTCAAGCTTCGCCTGATAGATAGAGAATTGTGACTCAATCATTGTCAGGTTAGCTTGATAATGTTCATTCCTGCTGGAAATAAAATCGAGTAGCGATTTTTGACCTAATTTGAACTCTTCTTTATACAGTTCAATGAGTTTCCCGGCATTTTCATAGGAGCGTTTAGATATTGCTAATGAATCTTTTCCTGTCATATATTTAGAGACAGAAGCATCAACACTATTGCGAGTTTTAAAAATAAAATCATCAAGCCCCAGTTTTGCCTGGGTATATTTTGCACTAAATTTGGCAGCTTCAGATTGGTTCTTAAAGCCATTAAAAATGTTAAAGCCTACTTTAACGCCAACCTGGAGTTCATCCTCATAATCATCCTGCTGCGCATCTTTGGAAGGATTATTGTCCGTGTAGTGGGCGTTGAAATCTACAACCGGATAATTAGCTGATTTTGCCGCCGAATATTCAGCATTTGCTGCAGATATTGCCTTCGTCAAAGAAAGATACGTCGGATTATCCTGCATGATTTTTTTATAAACGGCATCTTTATCAGCATTAAAAGGGTATTTATTGAAAAAATCAGGCAGCTTACCCAGGTTTTCAGCGGTGACATTGTCTCCCGTAAGATTACGCAGCATCATTAACTGCGTATCCAGTTGCGCGCGGAAATTCAACTCCTGAGTGCTTAAAGAGTCGATAGATACCTGAACTTTACGAATATCCGATTGCATTGCTGCGCCTGCGGCGATGAGTTCGGAAAAATCATTCAGCATCTGCTTGTAAAAGATTTTCTCGTCGTCGATCACCGCAAGTATCTGCCGGGTTTTTTCCACTGACAAATAGGCATCGGCCGTTTTTTGTGCGGTTGTAAGCAACTCTTGTTGGAAATCGTACTTACTGGCCTCTTCCTGCTGCTCAGACTTAGAAATATTGCTGCTTCTGACGCCAAAATCCGCAATTCGGTAAGCGAGGGTTAATTTATTCTCTACGTTCTGCTCATTATCATGTTCGTCCGTTTTTTTATGGATGGCTTCTGACGAAACGTCCAACGTCGGATAGAGAGAAGCTTTGCTCATGTTTGTCTCCTGGTGACGCATTTCGGTCTCCCAGGAGGCAATGGCCACAGAAGGTTGCGTGTTTAACGCATCTACAATTAACGTCCGCAGCGGCAACGTATGGTCTCCCGTTTCTGCATGAGCGCAGATGGCCAACGGCAGCGAACTCCCGAGGATAAGCAAAGCGATGACGGATTTATTCATGGCTTTTTTTCTCCTTAAGGACATTAATTTCTTTTTGCAGATTGCGGTGCATTCCGGCAATTTGTCCAAGCAGGGGTTCAAACGTCTGTGACTGGCTATCCAGCGTGGCGACGGTTTCATGGTGGCGATCGAGGTTGACGCGTTCGGCGGTGTCTACAGCGTTGGAGATGCCATCCAGAAGTGAAGCCTGCTCGCTAAAGTGGCGCTCTGCAACGCTATGTAGTTCTCCCACGTTTGCATCAAGGTGTCCCATACCATCATTGACCTCCAGGACGGCATGATGGGTCTGCGCTTGCGAGGCCAGTAATTCGTCCAACGTACCGCGCTGAGATTCAACCGTAGCCATCAGTTGTAGCTGACTGCTCTGCAGCAAAGATTGACTTTCGGTTAGCGCTGCAAGGTGTGTTCCCTGGTTGACCAGAGCTTGCGTAGATGCGCCGATCTCTTTCTCAATCCCGAGTAAAGCGGAATGATTCGACGTGATGCACTGGTCTATATGCTGTAACTGTTCAACCTGTTGATGAACCGCAGCAATAAGGGCATCATTAAATTTCTCCGTTTTGCTCGCCCCCTCTACAGTGCAGCTAAGAAGTGAATTCAGCATGTTGTTGCTGGCGTCAAATGCGTTAGTCAGGCGTTCCTGAAAGCCAAACATGCCCGCTTTGAACTCTTTGATCACATCGTCCAGATCGGTTATCAGACGCAGAGTTTTCGTTTTTCCGATCGCAGAGGTTTTACTGCGCTCATGACATTCTCTGACGAAATCAAGGCGCGCATTGCGTAAATCGATGGCTAAACGGGTGAATTCCCCACGCAGGAAAGAACACATCACATTAAGTAAAATAGCGCTCACCACCCCATAGATTGATGAAACGAATGCGGTATTCATTCCTTTCAGTGGTTCAGCAAGCGAGGAGACCACACTGACGATAATTCCTAACGTATCCGCCTCGTTACCGCCGGTGATTTGCGATTTCTCCAGCAACGAGATGACCGAGGCAATCGTCATAGATAAACCCGCGAAGGTTCCCAACAGACCAATCATGGTAGACAGGTTTGCGCAGGTCATAACTCCTGCCAGACTCTGGTTCTGCTTACGATTCACGCTGTTATCCATGCTTTCATACAGCGTGGCAACAGTATCATCATCAAGGCCATGACTTGCTGAGAAAACAATCTTGTTGGCATCACCAAGTAAATAAGAGTGTTTCTGCGCGTTCTTATTACGTAATACGCTTACACACTTACTTATTTCGATAAATGAGAAAATAACAATAAATGAACCGGTCAGATACATAATAATAATGATGGAACTGTAGAATGCCGCGACATGCCATGTTTCAAAAACATAGGCGCGTAAGCCAGGAATGCACAGCAAAATAACAGGCAGAAATGCGAACACTAATGCAATAATAAATGCATGATACCGCTTTAAGTTATTCATTATTTATCATTCACTCTTGGTAATGACGGCACTATTCGTCAACGTTGTTGCATCATTAACGACTGAGATAGAAACTTCCGTGTTAGGATATTTGCTTTTGACAACCTTTAGCAGGATCACACCGCGCTCGTAGGCCAGACGCATCGCATCTGAAATAGCGATGGAGGGACTGACATAGGCATAAACCACAATGCTGACCGGCTTATCTTTGCCAAACCATTTAGCCATCTCATCAATGATTTCTTGCGGATAGCCTTGCTCCATTGATTTGAAATGAACAATGAACTGATTGCCCTGAGTCTCCCAAGATGGGTTCGCTTTCGAGGTATCGAATTGACCGGAAGTTTGCCCTTTAATCGAGGTGGCAGTTTGGTTGTCGGCCAGTCTAATCACTTCACTTTTTTTATCTTCACGGCCCGCTTGCTCTGACTCGTCTGCAGGAGATGCTGCTGAAGCGGCAGTAGAATCAGAGGCGGTGGCGAAATCTGCACCGGTAGCAGCGCCAGCATCAGTTGAAGCAGAAGCAGAAGCAGAAGCAGAAGCAGAAGCAGAAGCAGCGGCCAACATATCAGCCTCAGCATCCTGGCTACGATTTTTATTATCGTCTGCCGCAGTTGCTTCAACTGGCTGTGTTTGATCACCCGTACGGGTTTGATTGGGTGTTGTGCTGACAGCACCACTGCTGGCTCCGCTACCACTTACCGAGGAGGCTACTGGCTGAACAGTTTGTTCAGCCAGTAAAGGGGCTTCATAACGTTTTTTAGAGCTTTCATACATGATTAACATACTGTTAAGTACGAAAACTAACATCAGAAATATAAAAATACATAAAACCGTTGAAAATGCATCAACGAATGTTGGCCATGGGTTACTCTCTTCCATAAAAGCACCATATAAAATAAATTAATCATTCCTCAGCGGACATTATATTCATCAAAAAATAGAAAAATACTCGCAAATTATATTTTAAGAAAAAACCAATACACCAAACAATATAAATAAATTCATTTTCATTCATCAAAATAATATCGCCAACAAAAACAATACTCATCCCCGAGCGACGTCTTTAATTTACCCACTTGAATTCTAAATAATATAAAACATGCCGCACGCTTGTTTTTTAGATGAAAGAAAATCCGTTCATGTAAAAGCAATTCCAAGAATCATTAATATTATTTATGTAAGAAAACGCAGTTTATGGGGTGTAAAAAAAAAACGGCTCCTTATTACAGAAGCCGTTGTGGTATCACCGTTTTAATCTGTTCAGCATTGCCCGCGGGCTGCTGCTAAGAATAGTGCGACATTACAGTGCCATCAGTCGGTCCAGCGACGGAGCAAAGTAATAGCCGCCGGTTACCGGCTTGGTGAAACGCAGCATGGCGTCGCGCTTACCGTCAGTGTCACCGAACATGCTTAGCAGTTGCTGCTCAATATTATGCAGACGTGCGCAGTAAGCGCAGAAATAGAGACCGTGCGTGCCGCTGGCCGTGCCGTATGGCAGACTCTGGCGCACAATTTTCAGCCCTTTACCGTCTTCTTTCAGATCAACGCGGCTCAGGTGAGAGGTAACCGGACGGTCATCACCGTCGATCTCTTCGTTAGCTTCTTTGGTGCGACCAATCATCATTTCCTGGTCATGAATGCTCATGCGGTTAAGCTGCTTCAGGTTATGTTCCCAACGCTGCACAAACACATAGCTGCCGCCAGCATCCACGCCATCTTTGATCACCGCGACTTCACGGCGCGTTTCTTCACCAGCCGGGTTTTCCGTACCGTCAACAAAGCCGCTGAGATCGCGTTCTTCAACCCAACGGAAACCGTGGATCTCTTCTTTAACGTCAATGCAGTCACCAAATGCTTCCATTGCCGCCTGCGCGACGGAGAAATTCACGTCATGACGCAGAGAGAGTATATGGATCAGCACATCATATTGGGTAGCCGGCGCCAGGCCTTTACCATAAGGGATAAAGTCTTTTAACTCTTCCGCCCCAACGCCGCCGCTTAATGCACGCCAGGTGTTGTTGCCGAAAGCCACAACCGCGCCCAGATGCGCATCCGGGAACTTCGCTTCAAAGGTCGCCAGTTTATCGGCAAAGATTTTGCTGGCCGCACGCAGGGCCTCAACGTCGCCTTTAACATTGGCTTCAATCCAAATCGCCGCACGGCAATGTTCTGGCAAAATGCCACTCTGAACCTGAGACATTGTTCCTCCTGAAAAAAAGATGCCACGACCTCGTGGCATTGATTGGCGCTATTCTACCTGTTTTTTTAGCAAGTCGATTTGTTCAGACGCAAATTAACGCCGCCAGATGATTTTGCTGACTTTCCACGTTTTCAGCGTGTCGTCCGACGGCATTAAGCCCTCAGGCCCGCTCCATTCGCCGGAAAAAATATAGCTAATATGCTGACTTCCTTCAGCTTTACATTCAATGTTCGCGCTGTCATCGCCGGTTGCTTTCTGGCAATTACCAAAGGCTTTGGTGTAAAGGTCGCTAAACGGTGTACCGATTTCGACACCCGCGTCTGATGAAATATCGCTGTCCAGGACATCAATACGGCTGATAGTTCCCTGACTGCCATTGATGACCATTGCCAGCTTGTCATCTTTCATCGCTTCATAGAAGCGCACCACATTACCGTCATCGGTCTTCATCCCGCTGCGCAGGCGGTAATCACCGTCCAGCGCATCAGCAATAGCTTTTTCATCCAGCGGCGTAGCGCCAGTTAACGCGCCGACGCCCTGCTCAGTGACCTGCGTTGAAGAACCGAACCAGTTCCACGGATTGGCGGCAGACCAGTTCACCGACGACAGCGTGGAACACCCGGTCAATAGCAGCGGCATCGCGCATAAAGTCAAACGCAGTGATTTCATTTCACTTCCTTCCTTATTTATCAACGTTGCTTGGAGTCCGGTTTCGCCAAAAAGTGCCGTTATTCTTTCTCAAGGGAAAAACAGGCGCGCAGACGTTGATTGGTTAACAGCCAGACCAGCGCGACGATATCCGCAACCAGCAGCGCCAGTCCGATGCCGTTGACAGGATCGCCTGCCAGCCACATCGCCGGTTGCCAGCAAAGCAGCACCAGTTGCGCGAGAATCAGCAATCCGCGCAGCCAGCGCCACAAAACAGGAAACGCAAAACGCCGCCCGCTGAGTAAAAAAGCCACCACCGCGGGAACGCCGGGAAGCAACCCCAGCCAGAACGCGTTATGGTCGGGATAAAACAGATTCAGTAGCGTATTGCCCTGCTCCCGGGAAGAGCCGGCAATCACAAACAGTACCCAGGTGCGTGCCTGCAGCAGCAGTACGCACCAGAACAGAAAAGGCAGGCGCAGACGTCCGTGACCGTCATAGTCGGCGGGGTGAAATTCAGTACTCTTCATCTTCGATCAAGCGCTTACCGAGATTGAGTACATCCGCATGTTCATAGCCCAGGCGTTCATACATCCCCAACACCAGATCATTATCCTCACGCACCATGATTTGAATCTTCGGACACCCGCGGGCGATGAGCTTTTTCTCCAGTCGGTTAAGCAGCGCATTGGCGATGCCGCGACCGCGAAACTCAGGATGCACGCCCAGGTAATAGGCCGAGCCGCGATGGCCGTCGTAACCGCCCATCACCGTACCGACTACCTCGCCGTTCACTTCAGCGACCAGGAACAAGCTGACGTCATGATTTACTTTACGCTCAATGTCCATTTCCGGGTCATTCCATGGACGCAGCAAATCACAGCGCTCCCAGAGGGTGATCACCTCTTCGAAATCTTCCTGGCGAAAAACGCGTATTTCCATGGTATTGGTTACCTTTTCCGGACGTTAAAAAGCGATTATGGCGCGAACGGCTGATTTAGCCAATATCTGACGCGAAGCGGCGGAAAAAATGGCATAATACGGAATTGTCACGTATTGAAATGAAAAGTAAAACAATTCTTATCCCGATCCGTCGCAACGGACTACGCGATACGATATAACGTCTGGAACCTTTTTTTACAACTCAGGCCGTATGAGCACTTTTAAACCACTAAAAACACTCACATCGCGCCGCCAGGTGCTGAAAGCCGGGCTGGCCGCCCTGACGCTGTCAGGCATGTCGCAAGCCATCGCTAAAGAAGAAGCGCTAAAAACCAATAATGGACACAGCAAACCGAAAGCGAAAAAATCAGGCGCTAAACGCGTGGTTGTCCTTGATCCGGGTCACGGAGGGATAGATACCGGCGCAATTGGACGCAACGGTTCGAAAGAAAAGCACGTGGTACTGGCGATTGCCAAAAACGTGCGCTCTATTCTTCGCAATCAGGGGATTGATGCGCGCCTGACCCGCTCTGGCGATACATTTATTCCGCTTTACGATCGCGTCGAGATCGCCCACAAACACGGGGCCGATCTGTTTATGTCGATCCACGCCGACGGTTTTACCAACCCAAGCGCCGCGGGTGCATCGGTCTTCGCGCTGTCCAATCGCGGCGCCAGTAGCGCTATGGCAAAGTATCTGTCCGATCGCGAAAACCGCGCCGATGAAGTCGCCGGGAAAAAAACCACCGATAAAGATCACTTGTTGCAGCAGGTGCTATTTGATCTGGTGCAAACCGATACCATTAAAAACAGCCTGACGTTAGGCTCGCATATTCTCAAGAAGATCAAACCAGTACACCGTCTGCACAGTCGCAGCACGGAACAGGCCGCCTTCGTGGTGCTAAAATCACCCTCAATTCCTTCGGTACTGGTCGAAACGTCGTTCATTACTAATCCGGAAGAAGAACGTCTGCTGGGTACGGCGGCATTTCGTCAAAAAATTGCTACCGCTATCGCCAATGGCATCATCAGTTATTTCCACTGGTTTGATAACCAGAAAGCACACTCGAAGAAACGTTAATCATGAAGCCCGATGCACAGCGCGTAAAACAGTTCCTACTTAGCCTGCAGGACGATATTTGCCAGCGATTATCCGCCGTAGACGGCGCCGAGTTCAGTGAAGATAGCTGGCAGCGTGAAGCGGGCGGCGGCGGGCGCAGTCGGGCGCTGCGTAACGGCGGTATTTTCGAGCAAGCGGGCGTCAATTTCTCTCACGTCCACGGCGACGCGATGCCGGCCTCGGCCACCGCCCATCGACCAGAGCTTGCCGGACGCAGCTTTGAAGCCATGGGCGTCTCGCTGGTGGTGCATCCACTCAATCCCTACATTCCGACCAGTCATGCCAACGTGCGGTTTTTTATCGCGGAAAAACCGGGTGCCGACCCAGTCTGGTGGTTTGGCGGCGGCTTTGACTTAACGCCCTACTACGGCTTTGAAGAGGATGCGGTACACTGGCACCGTACGGCGCGGGATCTGTGTCAGCCGTTCGGTGATGACGTTTATCCCCGTTACAAAAAGTGGTGCGATGACTACTTCTTCCTTAAACACCGCAACGAGCAGCGCGGCATTGGCGGGTTGTTTTTCGATGATTTGAATACGCCGAATTTTGACCACTGCTTCGCCTTTATGCAGGCGGTGGGGCAAGGTTACACCGAGGCGTATCTGCCCATTGTTGAGCGACGTAAAGCGATGAACTGGGGCGAGCGCGAGCGTGATTTCCAGCTTTATCGTCGCGGGCGCTATGTCGAATTTAACCTGGTGTGGGATCGCGGCACATTGTTCGGTCTACAGACCGGTGGGCGCACGGAATCAATTCTGATGTCGATGCCGCCGCTGGTGCGCTGGGAGTATGACTGGCAGCCGGAAGCGAACAGCCCGGAAGCTGCCCTTAGCAAGTTTATTCAGGTCCGCGACTGGGTGTGATTGCCTGATGGCGCGACGCTTATCCGGTCTACAGCCCTTAGGCCGGATAAGACGCAAAGCGTCGCATCCGGCACCATAATCTTATCACGCCCACTGCCGCATACGCTGATGCAGCGTCAACGACGGTTTTTCCGCAAACAACTGCTGGTAGTCGGTAGCAAACTGCCCTAAATGCCAGAATCCCCACTGCATGGCGGCATCTTTCACCGTCGTACTCTGCGACCACGGGCTTATCAACTCGCGACGCACGGCGTTCAGGCGAATACGTTTTAACCAGGCATTCGGACCAATACCCAGTATCGCGTGAAAGGCGTTTTGCAACGTCCGGCGACTAACGTGCAGTTGGTTACACAAATCGAGCACGGTCAGCGGCTCTGACATGTTTTCCAGCACATATTCGCGCGCACGTGACAACAGACGACGATAGCTCTGATGGCTGATGCTCTCAGCGGTTATAATCGGCTGCGCTTCTTCCAGCATAGTCCCCATCGCCAGCAACAGGTTATCGCCCAACACTTTGCGTACCGCAGGTTGACGCAGGTTTTCCGGATTCTCGCTAAACGTCGCCAGCGCCTGCTGCACAAAGCCCCATAGCGCGGCTTTGTGCTGTTCTTTGACTTCCAGCGCCGACTGGTTGCGCAGCATATGCAGCACCCTTTCCGGGTTATGCAGGAAGTTGGCCTGACGGGCAATCGCCTCTTCCGAAATGACAACCCCCAGAATGGTGTAATCATCCGGCGTACTCAGTTCAAACTCCGTCCCGCCTGGACGGGTGGCAATTTCAGCACTTCCCAGACATTGGGCGCCAATAAATCCCTGTTCGCCGCGCGTGGCCGGAATACCAAACCAGAACGAGTTCGGCCAGACAAGGCATGACTGGCGCAGCGCGAGTCCGGTGTATTCACGGAAAACCTGAATATCGTCGAGCAGGATTTCCGTGAACTCGCCATGAAATTTTCCCGGATGCAGCTGGTCGTAAATCTGCTGCCAGGCGGTAATCGTCAGCGCGTGTTCATATACATCCGTTGTTCGCCGCTGGTGAACGTTGTCCACCTCTACTTTCGGCGTAAGTTTAACGTCTTCGGGTAGTGCTTCATGATAAAGATGGTGCAAGTTTGCAGTACGGTTCTTTTTCATGATCTTTTAAGCCGGAAGCTTCAGGGAAGCCCCCGGCCCTCCGACAGGTTAATTTTTTAAGCGATAGCGACTACTACGTTTACGCAACGCTCCGTCAGAAAAGAGCTGTTCCAGCGCCTTTCTGGCTTCATCAAGTGACCAGCCAAAGTGGGCAGCCACTTCCCCTGCCGTCATTCCTTGACGGACCGATGCCAACAGCGTCAGAAGTTGTGCAGAGGATTCAGACGTCAACGGGGCGTCCTGCGTCTTCTCTGCTTTTACGTCTGTTTTTACATCTGGCTTCTGTTCTGGTTTCTTCGGCTGGCGCTTAAAACCGCCGATCAGCCACTGGGTGTCATCGTCCGGTCGGCCTATCTCTTTACGGCTGATAACACGGCCCGTACGCGCTGCGGCGGCGCTGCCGGCATCAAGCGCTGCGCGGCACGCCGCCAGATCGCCTTCCACCACCAGCGTCAGCCTGCCAGGATCGAGCACTTCGTGGCTCAGCAGGCGTACGTTCGCGGCTTTCAGCATGGCATCCGCCGCGTCTACGGCAGCCACCATGCCATCCACTTCCAGTAATCCCAGTGCATTGATCATCACAACCTCTCTTACGCGCGCTGGATTGGATTACGGGCAATATCCAGAACGGCATCGGCAAAGGCGTTACATGCGGCTTTACAAGCGGCCTGGCTACCGGTCAAAAACGCTGCTGAATAGTTGGTTTCTGACGGCGGCGGCACGTAGGTCACCAGTTGTACATCGGCAGATTTCAGCGCCGCATCAATACCAAATGTTGCTTCCAGCGGCGGCGCCACCAGATACGCCATCGGATCGCCAAGTCGGCATCCCGCCGTCGCGGAAAGATACGAACCGGTACGCGAAACCACGTGCGCCAGGAAAGCGGTATCTTCTGCGTCATTCGCCCACTGGAACGCTGCGCCGCTTTCAATGTTGGCCACCATCGCGTCCAGACCCGCGCGAACTTCAGCCGGGTTGGGTCCACCGAGCATAATCAATACTTCGCCCGAGGTTGGAGAGGGACTATGCGCCGCCCCGGCATACAGCGAGCGGCCATAAACCACTTCCACCATCGCCTGTTTTGTCGCTTCGTCTGCGGCAATATACGCCACGTCATCAGAGTCTGCTGTGATGAGTCCGAGGCTACGGATATGTGGCGGTAACTTAAGCTCGCGGGCAAAACCGTCATTTACCGAGGCAATCACGCGCATTGCGGTGACTGAAGGTCTAATCAAATCTAATGCTGGCATGATGCCTCCTTAACGGGTCATATTGATGCCGGAAGCTTTTTGCTCCAGCATGCGCTTGGCCAAATCCACAATTACCGCCGCAGCTTCAACCGGTGGCGTACCGCCCTGGTGAATGTTCGAGATACAGGTACGGTCAGCTTCTACGGTCGTCGCAACGCGCGGCGAATAGACGGCGTAGCAGGAGAGACTTTCCGACTGACCGAGGCCCGGACGTTCACCCACCAGCAGGATCACCGCTTTCGCGCCCAGCAGCTCGCCGATCTGATCTTCGATTTTTACGCGACCATAGCGAACGAAGAACGGGGTCCCAACCTTCAGTCCGGCCTGTTTTAAGCCCGACAACAATGGCGGCAGAATCTCTTCGTAGTTGGCGGTGATAGCGTCGGTAGACAGGCCATCAGAGATAATCACCTGCACATCCGGGTTCATCACACACTGCGATTTCAGCGCATCAATGGCTTCCGCGCTCAGACGACGGCCAAGATCCGGGCGCGTCAGATACAGGTTTTTGTCGCTAATTTCCGAGCGTACTTCCAGCAGCCCCTGCGCTTTTACCCACTCTTCCGGCACTTCTTTTAATACCGTATCTTTTGAACGCGAGTGGTCGGCCAGGAAGCGCAGCAACGCCTGGGTACGCGGACGAGGACCGGCGCGACCGGTACATACACGCGCCGCGGTACTGCGCCGCAGTTCAGTCAACACCTCTGCGCGGTGCGGATTCTCAACGCCTATCCACGCTTTGGCTTCGGCTGAACCTAAGTCCATCACACAACTTTCACCAGTCGGCGCGGCGCACTGCGTGGTGCTGCATTTTGCTGGTGCTGACGGTTCTTGAGCCTGCGGTTGAGACTCCCCCATTGACGCCATTACGCTGCGTACAATTTCTTCAATCTGTTTTTGATCCATCGTGTTTCATCCCCGCATCATCAAAAGAACAGTGACGGATCGCCCGCCCGTTTGGTCAGGCGACCGTTTGCCATAATGCCCATGGTTTCCAGCCAGCGTTCAAATTCCGGCGACGGGCGCAGGTTCAGCAACTGGCGGACGGTCGCGGTATCGTGGAATGCGGTGGTCTGATAGTTGAGCATGATGTCGTCGCCGAGCGGCATGCCCATGATGTAGTTACAGCCAGCGGTGGCGAGCAGAATCATCAGGTTTTCGTTAAGGTTCTGGTCAGCATCAGCATGGTTGGTGTAGCAGCAGTCGCAGCCCATTGAGATGCCGCTCAGCTTGCCCATAAAGTGATCTTCCAGACCGGCGCGAATGATCTGACGGTCGTTGTAGAGATACTCCGGCCCGATAAAGCCCACGACGGTATTCACCAGGAACGGATCGTAGTGCCGCGCCAGCCCGTAGTTACGCGCTTCCATTGTTACCTGATCGGCGCCAAAGTTTGCGCCAGCGGAGAGCGCCGACCCTTGTCCGGTTTCGAAGTACAGGCAGTTTTCCCCGGCGATACGGTTGAATTCAGCGCCTACGGCGCGCGCTTCGTCGAGCATTGCCAGCTCAACACCGAACTCTTTTAAACCTTTCTCGCTGCCGCAGATACTCTGGAAGATCAATCCACCCGGCGCGCCGCGACGAATCGCTTCAATCTGGGTGGTAACGTGCGCCAGTACGCAGCCCTGGGTCGGAATATTGAATTTATCGATAACGCCGTACACGGTATCGAGCACGCGGCTTAAGTTTTCCACGTCATCCGTTACCGGGTTTACGCCGATCACCGCATCGCCCGCCCCGAAAGACAGCCCTTCATAGATTTGCGCCGCAATACTCTGCACGTCGTCACGGGTGTCGTTCGGCTGCAAACGGCAGCTAAAGGTGCCCGGCAGACCGATGGTGGTGTTAGCCTTTTTGATCACTGGCATTTTCTTGCCGCCGTAGATCAGGTCCGCGTTGGAGCAGATTTTTGCTACCGCAGCGACCACCTCCGACGTTAACCCTTTGCGCGTAAACGCGATGTCATCAACGGAGGTTTCATCGCTCAGCACGTACTCGCGCAGCTCGCTGATACTCCAGTTTTTGATGCGGTTATAGGCCGTTTCATTGACGTCATCCTGAATCAGACGCGTCACGCAGTCCTCTTCATAGGAAATCACCGGGTTATTGCGGATATCCGCTACCGTCATTTCCGACAATACCTGCTTGGCCGCCACGCGTTCCTGTGAACTGGTTGCAGCTACCCCTGCCAGCACATCCCCCGAACGCAGTTCGTTGGCTTTAGCCAGCACCTCTTTAACATCCTTAAACTGATAAACATTGCCGAACAATGTGGTCTTTAGTTTCATAAGTCGTTCCCTCAGGAAGGAAATGCGAGTGATTTCACCGTCACCGGCACAACCGATCCGCCAAAAAGAGGCGTACCAATGTCGATATAGTCCCCCGCCCGGACAACCACCTCATCGATGACCGCCAGCGGGTGTTGCTGTAACTGTGGGCGTAACAGCATGCCCAGGGCTTTACCAAAATCCTGCTCGGCTACCACCAGCAGGGGATGCGGATTCGGATAGCGCGCGACAAAAGCCAGCAGCGCATCAATTACCGTTAACAGCGCGGCATAGCGCACCGGCAGAGAACCGGGCAACGCCAGCACGTAGGCGTCCGTTTGCGGATCCAGATCGAGCTGCATTAACGCCTGTTGCCAGGCGGCCACCAAATCAGCCTCATCAACCGGAATCGCCACCGGCAGATTGCGCAGCGGAAGCGCCACGCCTTCCAGCCAGATGGTGCTGCCCGAAAGCGACAGCGTATGCGCCCCGGCGCCAATCACCGTGGCGCGCACGGTTTGCGCCGGGAACTGCACGTTCATCTCACGCAGGCGCGGATGTTCATGCAGCGCCGTGGCGAGCAGCGGTCCAATGTCGGAAAAACAGAACGGATCGGCAGGTTGGTTGCGGTAGCACTCGCCTACCCCGCCGGACAACGTAATCACTTCCGGCTTCACGCCCGCAGGCAGCAGACCGGTTTGCATCAGCGCCTGCGCCAGCGGTGAAAGCGTGCCGTCAATCACCTCCACAATCAGCGCCGCCATGCGCCGCGCCACCGCAACCAGTTGCGCCGCATTGAGGGTTCGGGCGTCAAAGCCAGGACCAAATACGTCATCAACAATCATCTGTCCCGGCTGATGCGCGTGCACCACGTGCCCCTGACCGTCGGTTTCCAGCAGTCGCCCGCCGACGTTCAGACAGGCCGAACCACTGACTTTTCCGGCGTCGAACAGCGCATAGTTCGACGTCCCGCCACCGATGTCGATATTCAGTACACGGCACAACTTCTGCTCAGACAGCGTTTGCGCCCCCGCGCCGTGACCGGCGATCACCGACTCCAGATGCGGACCGGCGCTGGCAACCACGAAGTCCCCCAGCGACTGGGAGAGCGTCATTACCGCCGGGCGGGCGTTACGGGTTTTGGCGCTTTCTCCGGTGATGATGATCGCGCCGGAATCAACGGTCTCAGGTGCGATGCCTGCCGCCTGATACTGGGCAAGGATCAGTGCCTTAAGTTCGGCCTCTTTCAACCCGCCCTGCTTATCAACAGGGGTAAAGAACACCGGGCTTTGCCAGCTAATTTCGCGTTTGATGAATTCATAGCGCGGCACCTGCGACACAGCCGCACGGTTAACCAGCTCAAGGCGCGAGAAGATCACCTGAGTCGTGGTGGTGCCGATATCAATACCGACGCTCAGTAGCTGGCGAGTGTTCACGATTGCGCCTCCGGGTTGGTTTCTACTTCTGCTGGCACGTTTTCATCTTTCGGTACCAACAGCATAGCCACGCCAATCGCCGTTACGCCGCCAATCAGCTTGCCGACAATCATCGGGAAGATCATGGCGTTCATGTTGGCGGCGGCGAAACCTAAGTGGTCACCCAAGGCGAAGGCCGCGGAGACCGCAAAGGCGCAGTTGATCACTTTCCCGCGGGTATCCATATTCTTCATCATGCCGAACATTGGGATGTTGTTGGCCAGCGTCGCCACCATGCCAGCAGCCGCAATATTATTAACTTTTAACAGGTTACCGACGCTCATCAGCGGCTTTTCAAACCAGCGGGTCAGCAGCAGCACCATCGGGTACGCACCCAGCAGCACGCAGGAGATAGAACCGATAACTTCGATGGCGCGCATTACTTCACCCGGCTTGTCGCCCGGCGCCATGAAGATAGGGTCCAGACCCGGGATCAGCTCCCAACCAAGCAGGAATTTGATGACTGCCGCAGCCAGACCGAGGGTGATCAGCGCCACCAGAAATTTCGCGAAGATCTGGAAACCGTTGATCATTTTTTCCGGGATAAATTTCAGCCCCAGCGCCACCAGCACAGCAACGATGATCACCGGGATCATGTTCATCAGGATCAGCGCGAAGGTAAACTCCACCGGCTGCCCGTTGATTTCGACGCCGGAGTACATCGCGACCAATCCCCCCGCGATACAGCCAATCGGAATGGTGACGATACCGGCCAGCACGCCCAGCGCCAGATAACGACGGTCAGACGGTTCAATAATCCCCAGCGCAACCGGAATAGAGAACACCAGAGTCGGCCCCATCATCGCCCCAAGGATCAGGCCAGAGTACAGCCACGCCGCAACGTCGCCGCCCGCCAGTTCTTTCGCCAGGAAGAAGCCGCCCATGTCGCACGCCAGCAGCGTTCCGGCAAACATCGACGGGTTCGCGCCCAGCATTTCGTACAGCGGAATAATCACCGGTCCGAGCAAATGCGCCAGTACCGGCGCCAGTGCGGTCATACCGACCATCGCCAGGCCCAACGCGCCCATCGCCATAAAACCTTCTTCAAACTGACCGCCCGATCCCTCAATACTCTTACCGAATTTACCGAGGAAGCGCGCTGAACCGCCGAACTGCGACAGGATCCTGTCCACGGCGGCAATCAGCATAAAGAACATCATGATGTACATGATGATTTCGTTAATTCCCATAGCCCCTACTCCCTGTCATTTGTGATTTGTAGGCCGGATAAGACGTTTCCGTCGCCTCCGGCATTAACGCCGTGTTATTGCCGGATGGCGGTGCGAGCACCTTATCCGGCCTACAGGCATTACCCGGCAACCGCGTACAGGTCGATAATCTGCGCCTGCGTGGCGGTACGAGGGTTACTGCGAATACAAATATCCTCCAGCGCGGCGTCAGCCCATGCGCTGTAATGCTCGGGCTTTGCCCCAACGTCAGAGAGCCGTTTGGTCTGGCCCACTTCGCTAATCAGCTCGCTGACGGCATTGATGGCATCGCGATCGTCCGCCTTCTTGTTGGTTAACGCCCGCCCGATATGGCTGAAACGCTCGCGACACACCATGCGGTTGAACCCCATTACCGTGGGCAGCAACATGGCGTTAGCCTGTCCGTGCGGGATGTGCAGCGTAGCGCCCGGCTGGTGCGCCATCGCATGACACAGGCCCAGCCCGGCGCTGGAAAACGCCATCCCGGCCATACAGGAGGCCAGCAGCATACTCTCCCGCGCCGCCAGATCCTGCCCATAGCCGACGGCCTTCGGCAGCGATTTACCGATCATCGCAATCGCACCAATCGCCAGGCTGTCGGTAAACGGCGTCGCGTTCAGGGCGCTGTACGCTTCAACGGCATGCGTCAGCGCATCAATACCCGTCATCGCCGTGACGTGCGCGGGCACACCTTCCGTTAGCGCTGCATCAAGAATCGCCACGTCCGGCATCAGAGACGCATGCGCCAGTACTTTTTTAAGTCCGCTCGCGGCGTCGATAATCACCGTGACATTAGTGGTTTCCGACCCCGTTCCGGCGGTAGTCGGTACGGCAATCAGCGGCAAACGCGGTCGTAACGCGCTGTGCTCGCTCATGTCAGCCAGGGTCTGCGTGGGATTAGTCACCAGCAACGCCACTGCCTTAGCGGCATCCAGTACGGAACCTCCGCCAAAGGCCACCACGCCGTCGCACTTCGATTCACGCAGTTGCGCGACCGCGGCGCAGACATCCGTAATGCACGGTTCGCCCACCGGGCACGGCCACAGCGTCATCGCCACACCTTTCATCGCCAGGCTGCGTTCCAGTGCGGCGGTCATTCCCGCCTGATGCAGGAAGCTGTCGACCATGACAAACATGTGCGTCAGTCCGCGCGTTTGTGCTTCCTGTCCGCATGTACTGAGCGCTCCCAGCCCACAAAGGGTGACCGGTGGAACGCTAAACGTTTTTACGCGTTGCAGATTCAGGGTATCGAATGCCTGAAAGAGCGCGGTCTGCAATTCAGCTTGCATAGATTCCTTCCGCTTTTTCTTTTCCGCTGTTGGCAATCGCCAGCGGGGTCATAAACAGGCTGTGCTGAGGTAAATGCACCTGCAGTTCCGGAAAGCGCTTACGGAACAGCTCACCCACGCCCGGCTGCATGCAGGAACCGCCAGCCAGCCATAAATCGGTGACACCCTGCCCGGCAATATGGTGAGCCACGATTTCCGCCATTTTTTCGTAGACTGGCTTCACCACCGGCCAGATCTCCTGACCGTTGCTGCGTTTGTACTGTTCGGCTTCTTCCAGTTGGATACGGCGGTTCCCGGCCAGCGTCAGAGAAATGTGGTGCCCGCCGGTCGCTTCATCGGCGGAATACGTCACTTTGCCCTGCTTAACAATGGCTATCCCGGTGGTGCCGCCACCGATATCCACCACGCCAGCGTTATCGAGCTGCAACAGATCCGCCACGGCGGTCGGCTCGTCGAGCACATGACTCACTTCAAGTCCGGCTGACTCCAGCACGTTGATGGAGATACGTGGGTCCGTTCCCGGTGGGAATGAGGTTGCCGCATGGGTAAATCGACAACCCAGTTGTTGCTCAAGCGTATCGAGATGGCGACGAACAATGGTTACTGCGCCGAAGAAATCCCAGACGATGCCATCGCGCACGACATCGGCCCAGTCGAGGCAAACCGCTACCGGCTGCCCGTCACCGTCGACGACCATCGACACCACATCACACGTCCCCAAATCAACGCCCAGCCATAGCGGTGATTCGCTCTCAGCAGGCGTCTGGTTGCATAGCGTGGCTGCTTTTTGCAGTCTGGGTGTCAGCCAACGTTGTTCGTCGTGCGCCATCTCTTTTACTCCTTATACAATTCTGAAGGCGTCCACCAACACACAGCGACGCAGACGCACAAACGTACGCGCGCTGGTCACCCCTTCCCCGGTTGGCGTGGTAATGGTCATCGTGGTCCAGCCTTCGCCGCCAAGTCCCAGACCGGCAATACACGGCCCGTTCTTAACGAAAATGCTGGTATCAATGGCGTTCGCCATGCGGTTCATGTTGTCGATGTTGCGTGAGTGCATCGCCGCCGTATGGTGACAACCGCCTTCAAGCCTGACCGCCAGTTCAATGGCGTCATCGACGTTAGCGACTCGCACGACCGGTAGAACCGGCATCATCAGTTCGGTGACGGCAAACGGATGCGTCGCGGAGGTTTCGACGAATAACAGCCGGGTTTGCTCCGGTACGTTCAGACCAATCGCCGCTGCGATTTTTCCTGCATCGCGCCCTACCCAGTCACGACTGACCGTGCCTTTACCGCGCTCATCGATATTTTTCAGCAGCACTGGTTGCAGCTGTTCAGCCTGGGCCGCGGTCAGTTTCACCGCATGCTGGCTTTCCATCAGACGCATCAGCTCATCGGCGACGCTGTCGACCACAATCAGCACTTTTTCGTCGGCGCAGATGATGTTGTTGTCAAACGAAGCACCCTTGACGATCGACTGCGCCGCGCGGGCCAGGTCGGCCGTTTCATCGACCACCACCGGCGGGTTACCCGCACCGGCGGCAATCAGACGTTTGTTGGTGTGTTTACGCGCGGCATCTACTACGGCTTCGCCACCGGTGACGACCAGCAGGCCGATACCTGGGTACTTGAACAACCGCTGGGCGGTTTCGATGTCCGGGTTAGCAACGGTCACCAGCAGGTTTGCCGGACCGCCTGCAGCGACCACCGCCTGGTTAAGCAGGGTGATTGCGCGCTGAGAAACTTTTTTCGCCGCCGGATGCGGCGCGAAGACCACGCTGTTGCCAGCGGCGATCAGGCTAATGGCGTTGTTAATAACGGTTGCGGCCGGGTTGGTGGACGGTGTCACCGAAGCCACCACGCCCCACGGTGCGTTTTCAATCAGCGTCAGGCCGTTATCGCCGGTCAGGACCTGTGGAGACAGGCATTCCACTCCCGGCGTGCCGCGCGCCTGCGCCACGTTTTTGGCAAATTTATCTTCTACGCGTCCCATGCCGGTTTCTGTAACGGCAAGCTCCGCTAATTCTCTGGCGTGCTTTTCGCCCGCCTCACGTAGCGCCGCGATAGCCAGTTGGCGCATGGCGACGCTTTTCAGCCCTTGCTGGGCCAGTTTTGCTGCCGCCACTGCGTCATCCAGGGAGGCAAAAACGCCCATTTCTTGAACGGCACTGACGGGTTGGCTGCTGTCTTTCATTTTCAGCAGTACCGCTTTCACGACCTGTTCAATATCCTGTTGATTCATGATTTTCTGCCTTATTTATGGAAGATCACCTGACCACCTGCCACCACTTCATCGACAATGCCAATCACGCACAGATCGACAGGTGATGATTCGTTACGGTGCGCCTGACGGGCTGAGCTTCCGCTGACCAGCAGCACCCACTCTCCGGTTCCCGCCCCGATGCTGTCGATAGCAACAGCACATTGCCCGTTGGGATTACCCTGGGCATCAATCATTTCCACCATCAGCAACTTGTCGTGCGCGAGCCCCTGATGGCGTACGGTACAAACAATTTGTCCTGTGACGATTGCCAGTTTCATACGCGCCTCCGTGGCATATTTCAGGTAAAACCTCCCCCTACCCTCCGCAGAAGGTAATGTGAAAAGGAGAGAGGGTGACGCCAGCAATGCAGTCTGTGGCGTCACATGGACGACTTACATGTCGTTGCTGTCGCCTTTAAAGCTGATCGGGAATACTTCTTCCAGATCGCCATGCGGACGCGGGATCACATGTACGGAAACCAGCTCGCCAATACGCTGTGCAGCCGCAGCACCTGCGTCCGTTGCGGCTTTGCATGCCGCTACGTCGCCACGGACCATGGCAGTGACCAGACCGCCACCGATCTGCTTCACGCCAACCAGTTTCACGCGTGCCGCTTTAACCATTGCGTCAGAAGCCTCAATCAGTGCAACCAGGCCCCGGGTTTCAATCATTCCTAATGCTTCCATTATGCTTTCCTCTTAAGTCAAAGGGGTCCAGAACGGGACCTTATACAACCAGTGTGTGCGAGGCGTTTTCACGACTCACGTCAGTCTGGCGCGGCACTGCTGCCACCAACGCCAGTTCGATAATTTCCTGTACGCTACAGCCGCGAGAGAGGTCATGAAGCGGTGCGGCAAGCCCCTGGATCAGTGGCCCGACTGCACGATAACCTCCCAAACGCTGGGCGATTTTGTAACCAATATTGCCTGCTTCAAGCGACGGGAAGACCATCACATTGGCATTGCCCTTTAACGGACTTGCAGGCGCTTTTTGCGCGGCGACATCCGGAACAAAGGCGGCATCAAATTGCAGTTCGCCATCCACCATAAGCTGCGGCGCACGTTCACGAACGATCTCCGTGGCCTGCTGCACGTTAGCGACGTTGGGGTGACGGGCACTGCCATTACTTGAAAACGACAGCATGGCCACGCGCGGTTCTTCCCCCGTAATTGCCTGCCAGGTCTGCGCGCTGGCAATCGCAATATCCGCCAGTTGTGCGGCGGTGGGCTGGGGTACGACGCTGCAATCGGCAAATCCTAATGACGGTCCGAGATACTGCGGCAGCATCAGGAAAATTGACGACAGCGTTTTACAGCCAGGCTGTAGCCCAATAATGCGTAACCCGGCGCGCAGCACGTTTGCCGTCGACGAAAGATTGCCGGCAATACAGACATCCGCTTTTCCCGCGCTGACCATTGCGGCGGCGAACATTAATGGGTCATTGAGTTTTTCCAGCGCATCGGCTGGCGTTTTATCTCCCGCGCGGGCCAGCCAGCGCAGCGCAAACTCTTCGCGCATTGCCAGATTGCTTTGCGGATCGATAACCTGGATACCATCCATCGCCACCCGATGGCTGAGAGCAAACTGGCGCAAGGCAAATGGACTGGCGACGAGAATGGGGCGCGCCAGACCGTGCTGATGCAGATAATTCGCCGCTTTCAGCACCCGGACATCCAGCGCATCCGGGAACACCACCCGGGCAGGTGAGCGTTGGGCGAGTTGACGAGCACGTTCAATGATCATGGCTTCTCCCCCAGTCGCTGTTGAATTTGGCTAACCGTCAGCGGATGCTTCGCCACGCTCAGAATCATCATCACGTAGACTGTACTGGAAAGGCGGTTAAGCGCCTGCATGATGTCCGGTCGCATAACGTCAAAACTGCGGGTGATGAAGACCTGCGCCGCCACCGTCTCCGTTTCACGGACTTTGGTACGCAGCAGATTCAGCAACGCGCAATCACGTCCGTGGCTGGCCTCAGGCACCAGATGATCGTGATCCAGATAGCGCAGCGGATGATGTGAAAGCCGGTGTAAATCTTCGTCGCTCAAACCGACGATAGCTTGTGCGGCCAGCGGCTCGTCCATAGCATCGGCGCGCATAATATTGCCCAGACGTGAGCGAATATCCGCCAGCCATGGCTGCCACGGTTCCGCCAGCTCGATCTGCAACCACACGGCCAGAGCGATAGTGCTGTCCAGCGCGGCGCGAAATCCCAGACGCGGATCGCTTTTGGCTACCATCTTGTCTGCCGTCAGATGCGTCAGCGTGTCTGGTTTCTTCGCCACCGGTTGATGACACAGTTCGCAGCTGGCCTGGGGATGGGTAGCGCTGCTGGTTAAACCATGCACCGGCTGCGGCTGCTGTTCTTCGTCATCAATAAACAGGCTGCCCTGCTCGTCGATAAACTTAATGCGCAGATGTCGGCTTTCCAGTAATTCCCGGGCAGACGGCGTCAGGCGAGCATCAGCGGGGAGATGAATTTCAGCCCCTTCGCTGAGCGTATGATTCGCTCTGAGCCATGCTTCGGTAATGAAATCCTTCATACATCCGCCTTAGCAGGACTGCCAGTTCGCAGGCCAGGCCACATACAGAAACTTCACCGTCGATGGCGTACCAAATTCAATGCTGGAGCCTTTCGGGATAAACATGACGTCCCCGGCTTTAGCAATCATGGTTTCGCCTTCGTGACGAACGTGCAGCTCGCCTTCCAGAATCATGTCGATTTCGTCGTAGTTCAGCGTCCATGGGAAAAAGGCGTTATCCCACTGCATGAACCCGGCGGCCATGCTGCTACCGTCCTGGTCGGTCACCAGGTCGGTTAAGCCAACGCAGTGCGGTTGCGCGCCGTCAAAACGCCCAAACTTCACGCTGCTACCGTCGATGACTTTGACACCACCTTTGCCGGTGACCGATTTAAAGCTCGGCTGCATTCCGCCCTGCTCCAGCGACTGTTTCTCCTTCATGACTTTGTCCATCAGCTGCGCGACCAGGCTTTCGGTAAATTGCCCTTCGGGCAATTGCGCAATGATGGTTTCACGAATGCGCTGGCTCTCCGTTTTGCCATCATCCGCCGCAGCCGGTGCAGCAGCGGCGGCAGTTGGCGCGGATTCGTCGCATTCACGGATAGTGACGCCCAGCAGCTCCGCCACTTCGCGTGCCTCTGGGGTGATGATGCTGGCGCGCAGAACAACCGACATTTCCTGTTCGCCGCGTGCGTGGGCCGCACGAATATCGTTAGCTGTGATGAGTTTTTTCACCTGCCCTTTCCTCCTTTTGGCTGAGCTCAGTCAGATAATCCACCAGGTGCTGCACGCTGCGCGGGTCATGGCTATTGAGCTCGAAAATCGGCTCCTGAAACCCCATCCCGCGAAGTAATTGTCGCGTTGCGGCGACGTCGGCATCCGGCATGTCCGTTTTGCTGATAACGGCGATTTGTCGTTTACTGGCGCCGATATCCAACAGCCCGGCAGGTAAGCGACTTTCTTTATCATTTGCCGCGTGTATATAAATCAACGTATCGACATCCTGCAGCGTGGTAATTAAGGCGTGGTACCAGCGCGGATGGCTAAAATATTCTCCCGGCGTATCGATATCGCCATTTTCATTAAACTCAACGGCCTGTGTTTTTCTGGCGAGGGAATAATTCCCCTGTAGCGCATTAAAGAGCGTTGTTTTCCCCGCGCCCACCGTACCGACAAACGCAATACGTTTCATCGCCGCCTCTGATTAACTTTTTGTCAGGTTGCACAACGTGAAATTTAATAACCGACCCAGACCGCTCACCGTCTGTAATAGCGCTTCTTCTACCGCGCCTACCGAGCCATAAATCACCAGTGCCCCGCTGAATCTATCGAGAAAGCCGATATGTACATCCGCCGCCTTCATGGCTAAGTCACCGGCAATCATCGCGGTTTCGCCTGGCGTCAGCGTCATAATGCCGATGGCGCCCGCCTCGGGAACACCGATCTTTTTCGCCAGTTCTTCGCCAGGGTGCGCAATGAGATGCGCCAGCGTGACCTGTTTCCCCGGCACAAATTCCTGAATGATGCGTTCTTTTTCCATTGCTCACCGCCTCCGCTGAAACTGCCCTCATCGTGGCAATTTTTTGTCAGAGTAAATAACAAAATTCGGCAACCAGGTTTAAAAGGTGAAGTGGATCACTAAGAAAAGGAAAATAAAAAGGCGCGGGAGAGACCCGCGCCAGAAATAATTAAAGTGAAATTACAGCGGCTGTGTTTGAGCTTCTACAACGGCCAGCGCCACCATATTAACGATACGACGAACAGAGGCGATCTGCGTTAATACGTGCACCGGTTTCGCTACCCCCATCAACACTGGGCCGACCGTTACGCCTTCGGAGCTGGAAACACGTAGTAAGTTGTAACTAATACGAGCAGCCTCCATATTCGGCATCACCAGAATATTGGCTGAGCCTTTCAGTGGGCTATCCGGCATACGGTCGTTACGGATACTTTCCACCAGCGCGGCATCACCGTGCATTTCACCGTCAATCATCAATTCTGGCGCACGCGCCTTAATCAGCGCCAGTGCTTCACGCATTTTGCTGGCAGACGGACAATTTGATGAGCCAAAGTTGGAATGTGACAGTAATGCCACCTTCGGTTCGATACCAAAGCGACGCACGGTTTCTGCCGCCATCACGGCGATTTCAGCCAGTTGCTCCGGCGTTGGGTCATCGTTGACGTAGGTGTCGGCGATAAAGGTGTTACCGCTTGGCAGCAGCAGTGCGTTCATCGCCCCGGCTGTATGCACGCCATCACGGTGACCAAACACCTCTTTCACCACGCTGAAGTGCTCATGATAGTCACCAATCGTACCGCAGATCATCGCATCGGCTTCACCGCGCTGCACCATGATCGCGCCGATAACCGTAGTGTTGGCAATCACCGCACGCTGCGCCTGCTCCTGGGTAATACCACGGCGCTTCATGATCTGGTAGTACTCGTTCCAGTACTCTTTAAAGCGCGGATCGGACTCATTGTTAACGATTTCAAAATCGACGCCGGCTTTGATCTGCAGTCCCAGTTTCTGGATACGCATTTCGATCACACTCGGACGACCAATCAGGATCGGCTTCGCCAGACCTAAGGTGATCAGCTCCTGAGTCGCATGCAGCACACGCGCCTCTTCCCCTTCCGTCAGCACCACACGCTTCGGCGCTTTACGTGCCTGGGAGAAAATCGGCTTCATGAACAGGTTGGTTTTGTAGACAAATTCGGTCAGCTTATCGATATAAGCGTCAAAGTCAGCAATCGGACGCGTTGCCACACCGGAGTCCATCGCCGCTTTTGCTACCGCCGGGGCGATTTTAACAATCAGACGCGGGTCGAACGGTTTAGGGATGATGTATTCCGGGCCAAAGCTCAGGTCCTGGTCGCCATAGGCGGAGGCCACCACTTCGCTCTGCTCGGCGTGCGCCAGCTCAGCAATGGCGTGTACCGCGGCCAGTTTCATCTCTTCGTTGATGGCGGTAGCGCCGACGTCCAGCGCGCCACGGAAGATGAACGGGAAGCAGAGAACGTTGTTAACCTGGTTCGGATAGTCGGAACGACCGGTACAAATGATAGCGTCCGAGCGCACCTCTTTTGCCAGCGGCGGCAGGATTTCCGGTTCCGGGTTGGCAAGTGCCAGGATCATCGGCGCACGCGCCATCTTCTTGACCATTTCCTGGGTCAGCACTTTGGGACCGGAGCAGCCGAGGAAAATGTCTGCGCCGTCAATCACGTCATCCAGCGTACGTTTACCGTCATCCACTACCGCGTAAGCCGCTTTGGTTTCCGCCATGTTCGGTTCGCGGTCTTTGTAAATCACGCCTTTGGAGTCGCAGACCACAATATTGTGTTTCTGCATCCCCAGCGCCACCAGCAGGTTCATACAGGCAATCGCCGCCGCACCTGCGCCGGACACCACCATGCGTACGTCAGAGATATTTTTCTCTACCACCCGCAGACCGTTAAGAATTGCGGCGGTGCTGATGATCGCCGTGCCGTGCTGATCATCATGGAATACCGGTATATTCATACGCTCGCGCAGTTTTTGCTCAATGTAGAAGCATTCCGGCGCTTTGATGTCTTCGAGGTTGATGCCGCCAAACGTTGGCTCCAGGGCCGCCACGACATTGATAAATTTATCCGGATCAAGCTCATCCACTTCGATGTCGAACACGTCAATCCCGGCGAATTTCTTAAACAGAACGCCTTTTCCTTCCATCACCGGTTTGCCAGCCAGTGCGCCTATATTGCCAAGGCCCAGCACCGCTGTACCGTTGGAGATAACCGCAACCAGGTTGCCGCGCGCGGTGTATTTGTAGGCCGCCAGCGGGTCCTTTTCAATTTCCAGACACGGCGCTGCAACGCCTGGCGAGTAGGCCAGAGCAAGATCGCGCTGTGTTGCAAGAGGCTTGGTCGGAGAAACCTGAATTTTACCTGGTACTGGAAATTCGTGGAAATCGAGGGCGCTTTGTTTTAACTGGTCATCCATCTTGTTGTTCCTTTCACGTGTCGATCAAAAAAGTGGCGCGGGTAACCATGCTACGAGCCGCACATTATCACCTCAGTCAGCGGCCCAAACTTTGAAGGTCCCCAAACTCTCGCCATTCAAAGAAAGAATTTGTTATCAACTTATAACAGCCATGTTACCTGCTTAATCCAGCAATGCCATGCTTGTCTGCTATGCTTTTTGCGTGTGCAGCCCGCAATTTTCCCAAAAGTGTGAATTAACACACGCATCTAACGCTTTACTTTTCAAGGAGTATTTCCTATGACCCGTAAAGAGCTTGCCAATGCCATTCGTGCGCTAAGTATGGATGCCGTACAAAAAGCTAACTCAGGCCACCCCGGCGCACCAATGGGAATGGCCGATATCGCCGAAGTACTGTGGAATGATTTCCTCCGCCATAACCCGACCGATCCCACCTGGTACGATCGTGACCGGTTTATTCTGTCCAATGGTCACGCTTCAATGCTGCTTTACAGTCTGCTGCATCTTTCCGGCTACGATTTGCCGTTAGAGGAGTTGAAGAACTTCCGCCAACTGCATTCGAAGACGCCAGGGCACCCGGAAATCGGCTACACGCCGGGCGTGGAAACCACCACCGGCCCGCTGGGTCAGGGTTTAGCCAACGCGGTTGGCCTGGCGATTGCCGAACGCACGCTGGCGGCGCAATTTAACCAGCCGAATCATGAGATTGTTAACCACTATACCTGGGTGTTTATGGGCGACGGCTGCCTGATGGAAGGGATTTCCCACGAGGTTTGTTCCCTGGCGGGAACCCTGGGACTGGGCAAACTGATCGGCTTCTACGATCACAACGGCATCTCGATCGATGGCGAAACCGACGGCTGGTTTACCGACGATACCGCGAAACGCTTTGAGGCCTATCACTGGCATGTGGTGCATGAGATTGACGGTCATGATCCTGAGGCGGTGAAAAAAGCGATTCAGGAAGCGCAGGCTGTTACCGATAAGCCATCGCTGATTATCTGCCGCACGGTGATTGGTTTTGGCTCACCGAATAAAGCCGGGAAAGAAGAAGCGCACGGCGCCGCGCTGGGCGAAGAAGAAGTGGCGCTAACCCGACAGAAGCTGGGGTGGCACCATCCTGCTTTTGAGATCCCCAAAGAGATTTACCGGGCGTGGGATGCACGGGAAAAAGGTGAGAAAGCGCAACAGGCCTGGAACGAGAAATTCGCGGCGTATCAACAAGCACACCCGCAGCTGGCGACTGAATTTACCCGTCGAATGAGCGGCGGGCTACCGGAACAGTGGGAAGAGACGACCCAGAAGTACATTACCGACTTACAGGCTAATCCGGCCAAAATCGCCACCCGTAAGGCCTCGCAAAATACCCTGAACGCCTACGGTCCGATACTGCCTGAGCTGCTTGGCGGCTCAGCGGATCTGGCGCCGAGCAACCTGACCATTTGGAAAGGATCTACGTCGCTTAAAGAGGATCCCGCCGGAAATTACATCCACTATGGCGTGCGGGAGTTTGGCATGACCGCGATTGCCAACGGTATCGCCCATCACGGTGGCTTTGTGCCGTACACCGCCACGTTCCTGATGTTTGTCGAATATGCCCGTAATGCCGCGCGCATGGCGGCGTTGATGAAGGCCAGACAAATCATGGTTTATACCCACGACTCGATTGGTCTGGGGGAGGATGGTCCTACGCACCAGGCCGTCGAACAGCTCGCCAGCCTGCGTCTGACGCCTAATTTCAGCACCTGGCGACCGTGCGATCAGGTTGAGGCGGCAGTAGGCTGGAAGCTGGCGGTCGAACGCCATGACGGGCCAACGGCGCTAATCCTCTCCAGACAAAATCTGGCGCAGGTTGAGCGTACACCTGAACAGGTGCAGCAGATTGCCCGCGGGGGATATGTGCTGAAGGACAGCGGCGGTAAACCGGATGTTATTTTGATTGCTACCGGTTCAGAAATGGAAATTACGCTGCTGGCGGCGGAAAAACTGACCGGTGAGGGTCGTAACGTGCGTGTGGTTTCTCTGCCCTCGACCGATATTTTTGACGCTCAGGATGAGGCGTACCGGGAATCGGTCTTACCGGCAAACGTCAGCGCCCGGGTGGCGGTGGAAGCAGGCATTGCCGATTACTGGTACAAATATGTCGGTCTAAAGGGGGCAATTGTCGGCATGACCGGTTATGGAGAATCAGCTCCGGCAGATAAATTGTTCCCGTTCTTCGGCTTTACGGTAGATAACATCGTCGCCAAAGCGCATAAAGTGCTTAACGCGTGATCCACAATGTGGGCCAGGCATCTGGCCCATGCCAGTTATCGCAACTTGGTTCCTGGGCATAACGCGCCAGGCGAAACCGCTGTCCGTCATAGCGCCAGCGCGTCTGGATACCGCAATCAGCCAACCCTCGTCCTTTGGCGAGGGTGACCAGTTCCCGCGACTTCTCGTCAATCGTGGCGTTGGTCAGTTCCATATCCCGACTTTCGGCATCCGTTTTAAATGGCAGACTCAAACGGACGGCACTGGAGGTTAACGGTTTTGCGCGTGAAACAATCCACGCCAGATCGATGGTGTTATACGCCCCGGCTTCACAGCCGATCATCAGTAGCGCTTTGTCATCCGTCAGGGCCGTGACGCGCATCTCGCGACGCAGTGGATCGATCGAGCAGCGAATACCATTGATGCGCCAGTTACCATAATCCAGCAGCTCACTGCGCTCTTGTTGCGTTAAGGGCGTTGGCGTTGGGTTAATGACAGCCACACCTTTCAGGGCCGGTGCTGGCGGTACGCTGAGCGGCGGCTCATCACCTTTTTCGATCCAGGCGGTTTCGCTCCCCACGCGTTTTTGCTGGGCGTCGATAAACAGTAATGCGGCTTTTAATCCGATCAGTGAAAGATTTTGCGCGCCTTTTTGCAGGGTTATTGCCTTCGCGTCCTGTACGGTTTGTAAAAATGCGCTAATAGTGACCGGATCATCGGTCATCAGTTGCCAGGGCGTAATACGCCAGTGCTCACCGCTAAGCGAAAGCGGTGCGCCATCCAGCAACAGGCGCGGCGCAATTTCGCTCTCTTTAGCATGGGAAGGCTCCAGCCCTCCCAGTTCAATACGCAACACCGCATCGGTGTGCGCCCCGGCGCTGCGGCTGAGGGTCATGACCAGGCCGTGATGTTCTCCGGTATTGCGCGCCACGCAAAAATTCTGGTTATTACACGTCACCTGCCAGTCAGAAAACGCCTGCTGCGCGGGCGCGGCCCACAGCAAACGGACGGGAATCAGCCCGAGCAGAAAAATGAAAATGACGCGATAGCGCATGGACGGTACAACCCCGGAATTAAAACACACAGCCTAAGCGGTATCTTCCTTGCGCGACTGATGTGGCTCAATAAGAATCGTCGGATTGGCCGTCTATTTGTAAAGAAATATTAATACTCAGGGTTAATCCATAAGGTGCGACGACTGCAGGTAGTTCAACAACAGCACCGTTTTGCCGTCACGGATCTCACCCGTTTTAATCATTTCCAGCGCCTGCGTGAACGGCAACTCCAGAACCTCAATATCTTCATCTTCAACACCGCCGCCTGCATTTGCCCGCTGACTGTCGCTGTATTGCGCGATAAAGAAATGGATCAGCTCCGTTACGCCGCCCGGCGACATGTAGAGTTCGAACAGTTTACGCACTTCCCCCACTTCATAGCCGGTCTCTTCAATCGCCTCTTTACGAATACACGCTTCTGGTTCGTCGTTATCCAGTAGTCCGGCGCAGGTTTCAATCAGTTGGCCGTCTTCGTTACCGTTGACCCAGGTCGCGACGCGGAACTGACGGATGAGCACCACGGTTTTCTTCTCCGCGTTATACAGCAGAATTGTGGCGCCGTTGCCGCGATCGTAAACCTCGCGCTTGTGACGAATCACCTCACCGTCACTTCGGGTCAGATCATAGGTAATATTGCGCAGGATGAAGTAGTTATCAGAAAGGACTTTATCTTTGATGAGGGTAATTTTTTGCGACATACCGGCTCCACGGCGAGAAGGGAGAAATAATACTACGCCGTGAAACCGGGTTTGTCTTGACCTTCGGCTAGTGAGATTTGACTGATTTTACGCCCAGCCAGTCGACGATCCCTTGGGCAGCATGCCGCCCTTCAGCCATCGCCGTGACCACCAGGTCCGCACCGCGTACCGCATCTCCGCCGGCAAAGATTTTCGGGTTACTGGTTTGATAACGGTACGCGCTCTCAACGTTGGCGGCAATGCGTCCCCAGTTATCGACCTTAACGCCATGCGCCTCCAGCCACGGCATACCGTGCGGGTGGAAACCAAACGCCATGATCACCGCGTCTGCGGGCATAACAAACTCACTCCCGGCGATCGGCACCGGGCGTCGACGCCCATTCGCGTCCGGCTCGCCAAGCTGGGTACGTAAGAAACGCACGCCACTGACTCGTCCATCGGCATTCAACACCAGCTCAACCGGCTGGACGTTAAACTCAAAGTTCGCCCCCTCTTCGCGCGCGTTTTTCACCTCTTTTTTCGAACCCGGCATGTTGGCTTCATCACGACGATAGGCGCAGGTAACCTGGCTTGCCCCGTGACGCAGCGCGGTACGCACGCAGTCCATCGCCGTATCGCCTCCGCCCAGCACCACAACGTTCAGCCCGGCGGTATCGATAAACGGTTCTTCAGGCAGTTCATCCAGCCCCATCACCTGTTTGGTGTTGGCAATCAGGAACGGCAGCGCATCATAAACGCCCGGTGCGTCTTCATTCGGCAGGTCCGCCTTCATGGAACGATAGGTCCCCACGCCCACAAATACGGCATCGTACTCTTCCAGCAGCGTCGCCAGCGCCACATCCCTACCCACTTCACAGTTAAGTTCGAAATGAATGCCCATGGCGCTGAAGATTTCACGGCGACGCGCCAGCAGCGTTTTGTCCAGCTTGAAGGCCGGTATGCCAAACGTCAGCAAACCGCCGATTTCAGGATGGCGATCGTATACGGTGGCGCTAACGCCGTTTCGCGCTAACATATCCGCACAGGCCAGGCCTGCCGGACCCGCGCCGATAATCGCGACGCGCCTATCCACTTTCTGTACGTGGCTTAAGTCCGGTCGCCAACCTTTGCTCAGCGCCCGGTCAGAAATATAACGCTCAATATTACCGATAGTCACCGCGCCATGCTCGTTACGCACCGTGCATGCCCCTTCGCAGAGCCGGTCCTGGGGACACACGCGCCCGGTCACTTCCGGCAGGCAGTTGGTCTGATGAGAAAGCTCAACCGCCGCGTCGATGTTCCCGGCTTTGACCAGTTCTATCCACTGCGGAATATGGTTATGCAGTGGGCAGGTCCATTCGCAAATACTGTGGTCGCCGCATTTCAGGCAGCGGGATGCTTCCCGTTCCGCCTGCGCCGTGCGAAACGGCAGATAGATCTCTTCAAAGCTGGTTTTTCGGGCTTCAATCGCCAGCTTATCTGGCTCACCACGCGCAGGCGTCGCCTGCATTTGCTCACGTTTGGTGATGGCATCCTGAACAAAATCGGTAGCGCTACTGTGCCAGGGCTGACTCTCCAGACTGGCTGTACGCAGTCTGCGCGCTTTTGACAGGCCGGTAAGCGCGTTTTCCGTCACCAGCTGTAACGCCTGTGCCGGACAGTTTTCCACGCAGGCGGGGCCTTCTTCACGCCCCTGGCACAAATCGCATTTATGCGCAGTCGCTTTCACCTTTCCTTTAGCCACGGGAGTGAGTACGATCTGCATCGTGCCAAAGGGACAGGCCACGACGCACGATTTGCAGCCAATACACTTTTGCGGGTTCACCTGCACGCTGTCGTTATCATGGCTGATTGCCCCGTTTGGGCAACTTCTGGCGCAGGGGGCATCTTCACAGTGGTGGCAGGTCACCGCACTGCGCTGTTGCTGATGCTTGATGACGGTAATTCGGGGCTGAAAATGCCGCGGGCTCAGGACATGCTGCTCGCCATTGTGGGCCATGACGCAAGCGACCTCACAGGCATGGCAACCCAGGCACTGCTGGCTATTGACCATAATAAAACGATTCATGGCTTCCTTCTTTTTTGGTTGCAAAAACCTTATTCTTTATATGACTGTTGTTATTAACCGACACGGAAGGAAGCGGCAATGTTCATTTGCCCAGGAAGCACAACTATTTATCCAGAACCTGTGGCAGATCAATTTATTTCATCGCATATGAAATTGTGTTTCAGTTACCATCCAGTTTCATGGCGTTTTATTAACATTTATCAAATACACCGTATCGTTCGGGCTGTAGCAAGGCGCGACGTGTATTGTGTGAGGATGCGCAAGTGACGGTAAAGCGTCCGGTCTCGGCCAGCCTGGCCAAGGCTTTTTTCTACATCGTGCTGTTGTCGATTCTCTCAACGGGTATTGCGTTGCTCACGCTGACCAGCAGCTTGCGGGATGCTGAAGCCATCAACGTTGCTGGCTCATTGCGCATGCAAAGCTACCGTCTGGGTTACGATCTGCAAAGCCAAAGCCCGCAGCTCAACGCCCACCGCCAACTTTTCCAGCAGGCGCTAAACTCGTCGGCATTACAAAATCTGAATGCGTGGTATGTACCGCAAGCGGTGAAAAGTCGCTATGGACGACTGCATGCAAACTGGCTGGAAATGAACGCCCGTCTGATCGATAGCGATTTAAAATGGTACCAGGCCAATATCAATAACTATGTCGATCAAATCGATCTCTTCGTGCTGGCGTTGCAACATTACGCCGAAC
The DNA here is from genome assembly GCF_005280955.1 of Citrobacter sp. wls717. Classification (NCBI taxonomy): domain Bacteria; kingdom Pseudomonadati; phylum Pseudomonadota; class Gammaproteobacteria; order Enterobacterales; family Enterobacteriaceae; genus Citrobacter; species Citrobacter sp. wls717. The sequence continues at coordinate 138,734 of NZ_SZWW01000010.1, read as the reverse complement.
GCAAAGTGATGCTGGTTTTTGGTATTTCGCTGGCAGGCGGGATTGGCATATTCACGCTCGTCTTCTTTACCCTGCGGCGCATTCGCCAGCAGGTGGTGCGGCCGCTAAATAAGCTGGTAATGGCCAGCCAGCATATTGAGCACGGTCAGTTTGATATCCCACCGCTGGATACCGGTTTACCCAACGAACTGGGGCTGCTGGGCAAGACCTTTAGCCAGATGTCGAGTGAATTACACAAGCTGTACCGTTCACTGGAAGCCTCGGTCGCAGAGAAAACCCACGATCTCCACGAAGCCAATCGCCGTCTGGAGGTGCTGTATCAGTGCTCTCAGGCGCTCAATACCAGTCAGATTGATGTGTACTGCTTCCGCCATATTTTACAGATTGTCCGCGAACATGACGCCGCGTATTTCCTGGAGCTTACCGTCGGTGATAACTGGCGGATTAGTGAAGGGAGCAAAAGCCCCGAGCTGCCAATGCAAATCCTGCCGGTCACGATGCAGGAAACCGTCTACGGCGAACTGCACTGGCAAAGTCCAAACGTCAATGCCTCGACCCCGCTGCTCAACAGCGTATCTTCTATGCTGGGACGCGGGTTGTACTTCAACCAGGCGCAAAAACATTTTCAGCAGCTGTTGTTAATGGAAGAGCGCGCGACCATTGCACGTGAACTGCACGACTCGCTGGCGCAGGTGCTCTCTTATCTACGCATTCAGCTCACGTTGCTGAAGCGCTCGATTCCAGAGGATAACGCTCCGGCGCAAAGTATTATGGCGGATTTCTCTCAGGCGCTGAATGATGCCTATCGTCAACTGCGCGAGCTGCTGACCACCTTCCGTCTGACCTTACAGCAGGCTGATTTACCCTCCGCCCTGCATGAAATGCTGGAAACGCTGCAAAATCAGACCTCAGCTAAACTGGTGCTCGATTGCCGGTTGCCTACGCTGGCGCTGGATGCGCAAATGCAGGTGCATCTGCTGCAGATTGTTCGTGAAGCGGTACTGAACGCAATTAAGCATGCTAACGCAACCGAAATTGCCGTCAGTTGCGTCACCGCGCCGGATGGCAATCATACGGTTTATATTCGCGATAACGGCATCGGCATTGGCGAACCGCATGAGCCCACCGGGCACTATGGATTAAATATTATGCGTGAACGAGCGGAAAGACTGAGCGGCACATTGACCTTCTCGCAGCCCTCCGGCGGGGGAACGCTGGTAAGCATCAGTTTTCGTTCGGCTGAATCCGACAGTAAGCTAACGTAAAGAACCGCAAAGCGCCGTCGGGTCTGGATCCAGGTCTGACGGCGCTGGCACAAAAGGTATGCTGTAAACGGGCATGATAATTTACATTATCTTCTTTTTTTCTCCACGTTTGCCCCGTACCTTGCCGCTAAAGTGAAGCAAGTCATACCCATAACGATACGCAGAAACACGAGGTCCCCTTTTAATGGCGAATTTTTTCATCGATCGCCCCATTTTTGCCTGGGTGTTAGCTATCCTGTTGTGTCTGACAGGAGCCCTGGCTATTTTTTCGCTACCCGTTGAGCAATATCCCGATCTGGCCCCGCCCAACGTGCGGGTAACCGCCAACTATCCTGGTGCATCTGCACAAACGCTGGAAAACACCGTGACCCAGGTCATCGAGCAGAATATGACCGGTCTCGATAATCTGATGTATATGTCATCACAGAGCAGCGGGACAGGCCAGGCGACGGTTACGCTGAGTTTTGTCGCCGGGACCGATCCTGATGAAGCCGTACAGCAGGTGCAAAACCAACTGCAATCGGCAATGCGTAAGCTGCCGCAGGCGGTACAGGATCAAGGGGTCACGGTACGCAAAACCGGGGATACCAATATTCTGACCATCGCCTTCGTCTCTACCGATGGCTCCATGGATAAGCAGGACATCGCCGATTATGTGGCGAGTAATATTCAGGACCCGCTCAGTCGTATAAACGGCGTGGGGGATATCGACGCCTACGGTTCACAATACTCCATGCGTATCTGGCTCGACCCGGCCAAACTTAACAGCTTCCAGATGACCGCCAAAGATGTGACCGACGCTATCGAGTCACAGAATGCGCAGATTGCCGTCGGGCAACTTGGCGGCACGCCTTCAGTGGACAAACAGGCGCTGAATGCGACGATTAATGCCCAGTCGCTGCTGCAGACTCCGGATCAATTCCGCGATATTACTCTGCGCGTTAACCAGGATGGTTCGGAAGTTAAACTGGGCGACGTGGCGACGGTCGAAATGGGGGCTGAAAAGTATGATTATCTCAGCCGCTTTAACGGTAATCCCGCCTCCGGTCTGGGCGTGAAGCTGGCCTCCGGCGCCAATGAAATGGCAACGGCAACGCTGGTTATTAACCGCCTGAACGAGCTGTCGCAATATTTTCCGCACGGGCTGGAATATAAGGTAGCGTATGAAACCACCTCCTTCGTAAAAGCCTCAATCATCGACGTGGTAAAAACGCTGCTGGAAGCGATCGCGCTGGTATTTTTGGTCATGTACCTGTTCCTGCAAAATTTCCGCGCCACGCTGATTCCCACTATCGCCGTTCCCGTCGTGCTGATGGGTACCTTCTCCGTGCTCTACGCCTTTGGCTATAGCGTGAACACGTTAACCATGTTTGCGATGGTGCTGGCGATCGGCCTGCTGGTGGATGACGCCATTGTGGTAGTGGAAAACGTCGAGCGTATTATGAGTGAGGAGGGCCTCTCACCGCGTGAAGCCACGCGAAAATCGATGGGACAAATCCAGGGCGCGCTGGTCGGTATCGCCATGGTACTGTCGGCGGTGTTTATCCCAATGGCCTTCTTCGGCGGCACTACCGGGGCTATTTATCGCCAGTTCTCGATTACCATTGTTTCCGCGATGGTGCTGTCCGTTCTGGTGGCGATGATCCTCACCCCTGCGCTGTGCGCCACGCTGCTTAAACCGCTGCATAAAGGCGAACAACACGGGCAGACCGGTTTCTTCGGTTGGTTTAACCGCATGTTTAACCGCAATGCCGAACGCTACGAAAAAGGCGTTGCCCGGATCCTGCATCGCAGCCTGCGCTGGATCCTGATCTACGTTCTGCTGCTCGGCGGTATGGTCTTTCTGTTCCTGCGTCTGCCGACTTCCTTCCTGCCGCTGGAAGACCGCGGAATGTTTACCACCTCGATACAGCTCCCCAGCGGCTCCACCCAACAACAAACGTTGAAAGTGGTAGAGGAAGTAGAGAAGTATTACTTCACCCACGAAAAAGACAACATCATGTCGGTCTTTTCCACGGTAGGATCCGGCCCCGGCGGGAACGGACAAAACGTGGCGCGTATGTTCGTGCGTTTAAAAGACTGGGATGAGCGTGACACCACCACCGGGACCTCCTTCGCCATCATCGAACGCGCGACCAAAGCGTTTAATAAGATTAAAGAGGCTCGCGTCTTCGCCAGCAGCCCTCCAGCCATTAGCGGCCTCGGAAGTTCGGCTGGTTTTGATATGGAACTGCAGGATCACGCCGGCGCGGGCCATGACGCGTTAATGGCCGCACGCGACAAGCTGATTGAGCTGGCCGGGAAAGACGCGTCCCTCACCCGCGTTCGTCATAACGGACTCGACGACAGTCCACAATTGCAAATTGATATCGATCAGCGCAAAGCCCAGGCGCTGGGCGTGTCCATTGACGACATCAACGACACATTGCAAACGGCCTGGGGCTCCAGCTACGTTAACGACTTTATGGACCGCGGCCGCGTGAAGAAAGTCTACGTCCAGGCGGCGGCAAAATACCGCATGCTCCCGGACGATATCAACCTGTGGTACGTCCGCAATAATAGCGGCGGCATGGTGCCTTTCTCGGCCTTTGCCACCTCGCGTTGGGAAACCGGCTCACCGCGTCTGGAGCGTTATAACGGCTATTCTGCCGTCGAGATTGTCGGTGAAGCCGCGCCCGGCGTCAGTACCGGTACGGCGATGGACGTGATGGAGTCGCTGGTCCGCCAATTGCCGACCGGATTTGGCCTGGAATGGACGGCGATGTCTTATCAGGAACGACTGTCGGGTTCTCAGGCCCCCGCCCTGTACGCTATCTCTCTGCTGGTGGTGTTCCTGTGTCTGGCGGCGCTGTACGAGAGCTGGTCGGTGCCCTTCTCCGTCATGCTGGTCGTGCCGCTGGGGGTTATTGGCGCGCTGCTGGCCACCTGGATGCGCGGTCTGGAAAACGATGTGTATTTCCAGGTCGGGTTATTAACCGTTATCGGACTCTCAGCGAAGAACGCGATATTGATTGTTGAATTCGCCAATGAGATGAACGAGAAAGGACACGATTTGCTTGATGCCACGCTGCATGCCTGTCGCCAGCGCTTACGCCCGATTCTGATGACGTCGCTGGCGTTCATCTTTGGGGTGTTGCCGATGGCCATCAGCAATGGCGCAGGTTCCGGCGGTCAACATGCGGTGGGGACCGGTGTAATGGGCGGGATGATTTCAGCCACAATCCTGGCTATTTACTTCGTTCCCCTGTTCTTTGTGCTGGTCCGTCGACGTTTCCCATTGAAGCCACGCCCAGAATAATCGGACACAAAAAAGGCGACTTACGTTGAGTCGCCTTTTTTTATCCTTTGCAGGATATGAATTTCTTCCAGAAAATTATTTACGAAGCATGACTTCGATAAAGTCTTTCCAGTTCCCCAGTTCACGTTCAATCATAACAACCTCTCTTATTATTATGAGCATTCTACGAAATCATCATCATCAAAAGAAGATCATTTAACCGATGGTTGTGATTACATCCTCCCGTGTTTGGGTATATGTGATCACTATGCGCTAAACCCATAAATTTTATGTGACTTACTGCAACATTTTGAAATATTCATACATCATCTACTACTTTGACAATTCTGATGGAAAAACAGGCTGATGCAAACAGGCAAATTCTGATTTTCATTTATACGATAGTTTTGGAACTTTCAGGAATCATTATTCACCCTTGTTCAACAATGTTATATTTCTCTATAACGCCTGAATGACAATATGTATTATTCATGTTCACAAAACATAGGCATAAATATTCAAATTCCATCAATAAGGATTCAGATGATTACTCTCTACGGCATTAAGAATTGCGATACGATTAAAAAAGCCAGACGCTGGTTAGAAGAACGAGGGATCGACTACCGCTTCCATGATTATCGCGTCGACGGCCTGGACAACACGCTATTACAGTCCTTTATCAGCGAATTAGGTTGGGAGCCGCTGCTCAATACGCGTGGAACCACCTGGCGAAAACTGGATGAAGCCACGCGTAGCCAAATCACTACTGCGGACGCAGCCGCCGCGTTGATGATTGAAATGCCTGCAATTATCAAACGCCCATTGCTCTGCGCGCCGGGTAAGCCTATGCTGCTTGGTTTCAGTGATTCCAGTTATACGCAGTTTTTTAATGAGGTGTAATCTATGTCGTGCCCGGTTATTGAGCTGACTCAGCAGCTTATTCGCCGTCCTTCTCTGAGCCCGGATGATGCCGGGTGCCAGGCGTTAATGATTGAACGCCTGCGCGCGGTAGGTTTTACCGTTGAGCGAATGGATTTTGGTGACACGCAGAATTTTTGGGCATGGCGCGGTAAAGGTGAGACCCTGGCATTTGCCGGTCACACTGACGTAGTGCCTGCCGGCGATGTCGATCGCTGGATTAATCCGCCGTTTGAACCGACCATTCGCGATGGCATGTTGTTTGGGCGTGGCGCTGCCGATATGAAAGGTTCACTGGCGGCGATGGTCGTGGCCGCAGAACGCTTTGTCGCCCAACATCCTAATCATCAGGGCCGCCTGGCATTCCTGATAACCTCTGACGAAGAGGCCAGCGCCAAAAATGGCACCGTGAAGGTGGTTGAAGCGCTCATGGCGCGGAACGAACGCCTCGATTATTGTCTGGTTGGCGAGCCGTCCAGCACGGAAATCGTTGGCGACGTGGTGAAAAATGGTCGTCGTGGTTCACTGACCTGCAACCTGACCATTCACGGCGTGCAGGGGCACGTAGCCTACCCGCATCTGGCTGATAACCCGGTACACCGCGCAGCGCCTATGCTCAATGAACTGGTGGCGATCGAGTGGGATCAGGGTAACGAGTTCTTCCCGGCGACCAGCATGCAGATTGCCAATATTCAGGCAGGAACCGGCAGCAACAATGTTATCCCGGGTGAGCTCTTTATTCAGTTCAACTTCCGTTTCAGCACCGAATTAACCGATGAAATGATTAAAGCCAGGGTGCTGGAACTGCTGGATAAACACCAACTGCGTTATACCGTCGACTGGTGGCTCTCCGGTCAGCCGTTCCTGACCGCACGCGGTAAACTGGTGGATGCAGTAGTGAACGCCATTGAGCACTATAATGAAATTAAACCGCAGTTACTGACTACAGGCGGGACATCCGACGGGCGTTTTATTGCCCGCATGGGGGCACAGGTAGTAGAGCTTGGGCCGGTCAATGCGACCATTCATAAAATTAATGAATGCGTTAATGCCGCCGACCTGCAACTGCTGGCCCGTATGTATCAACGTATCATGGAGCAACTCGTCGCCTGATGAGTGTTCCTGTAAGAGGAAATGAGCATGGACTGGCTGGCAAAATACTGGTGGATTTTAGTGTTGGTGTTTCTGGTAGGCGTATTGCTGAACGTGATTAAAGATCTCAAGCGTGTCGACCCTAAGAAATATCTCGCCAATAAGCCGGAGCTTCCCCCGCATCGTGACTTTAACGATAAGTGGGACGACGACGACGATTGGCCAAACAAGGATCAACCGAAGAAATAATTTCCAGGCCGATAAGTTCCGTAGGCCCGGTAAGCATTAGCGCTACCGGGTATCAAGTGCCGGATGGCAACGCTTCGCGTTTTATCCGGCCTACTGTGATCAATCAGATCATCTCAATCACATCATCATCGTGAGGCTTACCACCGCTCAGCGCTTCATCAAAGTAGTGTTTCGGTACGGTAAAACGCAGATGATCGAGCGCAAACTGCATGCTGTGTTCATCAATGGCGTGCCCCAGATTTTCGACGATATCCAGCGTCACATCTCCACCGGCGCGAATTAACGCTTCCTGCGCAGCAACGGCGTGAGATAACTCAATCACCCGGTCTTCACCGCCGTGAATCAAATGTACCGTCGTAGCCGTGGTTGCAACCTCTGGTAAGGTGGCGTAGCGACCATTGAAGGCGATGACCCGCGATGCCAGCCCCGGCTCGGCTTTAATACTCTCAAGCGACATAATCGCCCCCTGAGAAAAACCAATCAGCGCGGTAGCCTGCGGTGAAACGCCGCTGTGTTTTTGCCAGTAGCGCACGGTTTCAATAAAGACCGGCATAATGGCGTCAACACGCGCCTGCCGGTTCTCCTCCGTTACACCCTGAACCGAAAACCACTGACGTCCGGAAGGAGAACCATAAGGCTCAGCCCCGCCAATGCTGACGATGAGCGCATCCGGAAACAGCGGTGCAAACCAGGAGCCGATTTCGCCCATGGCAACCGGGTTATCGCCGACGCCATGAAACAGCAGCAGTAGCTGTTGAGCGGGTTTATCAGGACTTTGAACAACAAAATGGTCATGTTTCATGGCGATCTCCTTAACTGATGAGAATCATTCTACGCCGCTTAACCGCAATGACCATGTCAGTAAATTGAAGAAGTTAGTGAAAATTTTGCCATTGCATAATGCGATTTTGTAGCCGCTGTATACGTTCAGCATCCAACTGTTTCAGCGCCTGCGCCGCCTCGGCCCGTTGAACGACCAGCAGTGCTTTACGCCCGGGGATCTTCAACTGCTGGCACAATTCGACATCGCTGCGTTTAGCCTGTAAGCGCCCCCGCAAGGCCGGGAGAGGTAACTCGCTGTGCTGAAGCAGACGAGTCAGACAGCCAAGCGACGTCAGTAATGGCCGATGGGCGAAGGCAAATCCCGCCAGATCATTCCAGTCATCTTCATTAAGCGTAGACTCTTTCAACGGGTCCAGCGGAATGCCCTCACCGTTCCACTGCGTAAGGATCTCCGCATCGCGACGCAGACGCAGGTGTTCGCGCCCGGCGAGGCGTTTTCCCGCTTCGCTAATAGGCAGTAACGCCATGGCGGTATAGCACCCGCTGCTGGCTTCGCGGTGATTGCCCATTCGCACCAGAACAAAACCACAGCGCTGCCAGAAACGCCAGAGTTCGACCGTATACCCAAAACTGACGGACAGATAGTCACACTGCGTGGAGTAACGCCGGGCCTGCATTATCAACTGCTGCCCGATACCTTCTCGCTGGCGAGCAGGATGAACCGCAATTCGGCTTACCCGCCGTCCAATGAGCGTTGCCGCCAACGGATCACCGCCGTGCGCCGCCAGTGACTGTGCAACCAGATTTCCTCGTGGTCGGCGATATCCTGCCCAAACGGCCTGGCTTAATTCTGCAGACAGTCCCCCTTCATCCACCAACCAGACGGCGCCCGCCACCGAGTCTGCACACGATGCCTGAAGGAAATGCTGGCCAGGCGCGTCCATCATTCGCCGCAGATCCAGTGGCGAAGTGCGATAGTGCGCCCCGGAAAGCAGTTGATATACCGCAACCGGCAGCGCCGGGTTGTCATGCCAGGACTGTTGTCCAAATGCACTGAAATGGAGATCGCCCGACGGGGCATGCGTAAACGTTTCGTCGTCAAACAGCAGCGCATCGCTGACGATTTTCTCCAGCGGACATCCCAGCGCCCAGCGTACGGGCTGTTGTAACTCAAAACGTCGAAGATGGGGAAAGCGGGCGCAGAATTTCAACAAGAAGCCTCTGCCGGTTCCCTCATAGCCCTGAACGGTGGTGGTTAATAGCGTGCGGGGAAAACGCGCGACTAACTGATGCAGTAGCGGCGCGGGGATTGCGGCGGCTTCATCAACGATAAGCCAGTCTGCGGTTGCAGAACTGCTTAACAACGCGTCCGGGGCCATAAAGCGGTAACGTTCTGCGGCAAATTGCGCCAGCACATCGGTTGCCGCTTTGGCTGGCGCGGTAACAATAGCAGTCCCGTTGATACGTGCAATCAGTTGCCCCGCCAGCGCAGATTTTCCCCGACCACGCGCCGCCGTCACGACAACCACGCCAGAAGGCATAGTCAGTAACTGCGCTAAAATCAGCGCCTGTTCAGGCTGAGGTTCACCGGTTGCCGCGTGCCAGTCGGCGCGAGCAGCAAAATGGGGATATGTAGCAGGCTGATGCTGCTGCCAGTGCAAAGCCTGTCCATCACGGGAAATGACCCGTTTGACGTGTTCAACAAAATGCGGCGTTGGAATCGGGTCAGCGCAGTCACTCCAGCGCAGTGAATCCGCGTCAGGATGCGTGTGCCAGCTATGCCAGGGGGGAGTCAGCAACACCAGCCAGCTGCCGGCGATCAGCGTGCCGCTTAAGGCGGCAAACGCCGCAGCGTCAAATCCCCGCCCGGCGTCAAAAACCGCATGATGGAATTCGCGCCCTAGTAACGTTTGCAGCGCCTGCGGCGTACAGTTCGGTTCAGCAGGGGCTTGCGCCCCTACCCATAGCCAGTCACCGGGTAACGCGTTGCGTAGCGCTAACGCTTGCGCCTGACGCCAGCTATTCTCGCCGCTGATAACCAACAGACGGCGGATGCCTTCGCGGGTCATCTGTTCAGTTAACGCCCTCAGCGTCGTGTTATCAGACATCCCTGCCTCTGTCTCTTAAATGCCTTTTCCAAAAGTATTGCACTGCCCCGGATCGCCGCTGTCAAAGCCACGTTTGAACCAGGTAAAGCGCTGTTCAGAGGTTCCGTGGGTAAAGCTGTCCGGTACAACGCGGCCTTGTCCTTGCTGCTGCAAGCGATCGTCACCAATAGCTTGCGCGGCGTTCAGCGCCTCTTCCAGATCGCCGGACTCCAGCACGCCCTGCTGCTGCATACTATGGCCCCAGACGCCGGCAAAGCAATCCGCCTGCAGTTCCATACGCACGGAAAGACGGTTCACTTCAGCCTGTGAGGCATTCTGTTGCATCTGACGAACTTTCGGTTCAATACCCAGCAGTTTCTGCACGTGGTGGCCCACTTCATGGGCGATAACATAGCCCTGAGCAAAATCACCATCGGCGCCCAGCTTGTTTTTCATATCGTCGTAGAAGGAGAGGTCGATGTACACGGTGCCATCCGCCGGGCAGTAAAACGGGCCCATCACGGACTGGCCTGCGCCGCATCCGGTACGCGTAGCGCCCCGATACATCACCAGCTTCGGCTGTTGATAGGTCCGGCCCATTTTTTCAAACTGCTGTCCCCAGGTATCCTCCGTGGTGGCCAGAATCACCGAGGTAAATTTTGCCGCTTCATCATCATTTGGGCTGATGGAGTGTGATGATTGCTGTTGGGAAACGGGTTGACCGGTCATTAATCCGGTGAGATCCACGCCATAATAACCTGCGACCAGCACCACTATCAGCAGGATGATGCCGCCTTTACCACTGGGCAAACGAAAACCAGGCCCGCCCATAGAAGGGCCGCCAGAGCTGTTTCGTCTGTCTTCTACATTGTCACTTTCACGACGCCCTTGCCAGCGCATAATCACCTCAACTTTTTATTCATTATGATGATGATCGTAGGCGGTTCGGAACAGGATTACCATAAGAAACAGTAATCAAAATCGGCGAGATTGATGAGCCGGTGAGCGATCGCCGGCTCAAAGGGGAATTAGTCTAACTTGACACCCAGGCGATGCGCGACGGCTTCATAGGCTTCGATCAGACCGCCCAGGCTCTGGCGGAAGCGATCTTTGTCCATTTTATCCAGCGTTTCTTTGTCCCACAGACGGCTACCGTCCGGTGAGAATTCATCACCCAGCACCACTTCACCTTTATACAAGCCAAACTCAAGTTTGAAATCGACCAGAATCAGGCCCGCATCATCGAACATCTTTTTCAGCACGTCGTTAGCTTTGTAGGTCAGCTCTTTCATACGCGCCAGATTCTCTTTGCTCACCCAACCAAAAGTTTCGCAATAGGAATCGTTAATCATTGGATCGTGCATAGCATCGTTTTTCAGGAACAGATCAAACAGCGGCGGATTCAGTTCAATACCTTCCTCAACGCCTAAACGCTTAACCAGTGAGCCCGCCGCGCGGTTACGCACCACACATTCAACCGGTACCATCTCCAGTTTTTTCACCAGACATTCGGTATCGGAAAGCAGTCGCTCCATCTGGGTAGGAATGCCCGCTTCTTGCAGTTTAGTCATAATGAAATGGTTGAACTTATTATTCACCATGCCTTTACGGTCAAACTGTTCAATGCGCGCGCCATCCCCTGCTGACGTATCATTGCGGAATTCGAGCACCAACAGGTCCGGGTTTTCCGTGCTGTATACGGTCTTCGCTTTACCACGATACAACTCAGCTTGCTTTTGCATCTTTATTACTCCTGGGTGTGAATTAACGATAAATATTGCGTTTTTCTGCCGACGCACACGTTTGCGTATCATATCAGAAAAAAAGGGCTGGAGTTATCCAGCCCTTCATTTTTACTTACTGAACGCTGCCTGGAAGACGGCGACCAGCGCGTCGTTCTGGCTTTGCGTCAGGGTATGCCCCTTCGGATCGATAAACTGCATACTACTGCGGTTATCTAAATCACCGACCTGCAGTTTATAGTCGCCAGACACTAAACCTGGATCGCTTGCGCCCAGTTCCTGCCAGCTGCTATCAGACAGTGGTTTGTAGGTCACGGCGATGCTACCCTGAGAACGGGTGCTGTCGGTCACTTTCATGCCCACTTTCTCAAGCGCTGCCGGCAGACGCTGCCACACCACGTTGAACGGTCCACGCACCACCAGCATTGGTAAACCAGTGTCGTCGGCGGCGCTCTGAACATCCATGGTTGCTGCAGAGCGGTTCTGCGCGGCATTCGCAGCATCTGTGGCGTTCTTATCCAGACCAGCAGAGATGACGTTCATCATCTCAGCGCTGTAACGCTGCATAGATGCCGCATCGGCTACAGGTTTACCCGCCTGCTCGAGGTTAGTCAGTTTCACCGTTACCGCTTGCTGATAGCCCTGCGGTTTAACCGAGATTTGATAACGTCCACGGTACTGCTCGTCTTCATCCAGACGGTTCCAGTCAACCCAGTCGGTGGTCAACGTCTGGCTGGCATCATCACGCTTAGCGATCGTGTAGTTTTTAGACTGAATGACGCTAACGACCTGTGGCCACAGCGTGTTGCCACGACCATTTTCCACCAGTAATGTCGACGTATCACCTGCGATCTGGGTACGAGCGCCAGTGACTAACGCTAACGGCTGGGCCGGTGGGCGAATATCCAGCGCTTTACCCACGGCACCGCTACCGTTGGTTACCGGGATATTATAATCACCTGACATAACCGGCAGAATCATCCCAGCTGGCGCATGAAGCTCAGCAAGCGGTGCGGCCTCCAGATAGGATTCATCACCGCTCACCTGGCGCTTATAGCGCGAGTCAGAACTACAGGCCGCGAGCAACATAACAAGCGAAACACCCGCAACCTTGGCCAGGCGCGACTTTTGTACTGAGTAAGCCATCAAATCTCCCTAAACTTTACAGCAAACCGGCATGCTTAAGCGCCGCCTTGACGATTTCACGAGCATTGTCCGTGATTGGCGTCATCGGCAGACGCAGCGTATCGGTCGCCACAAGTCCCAACTCCTTACATGCCCATTTCACTGGGATAGGATTGGGTTCGACAAAAAGTTTGTTGTGTAACGGCATCAGACGCTGGTTAATTACCCGCGCCTCGGCAAAATGCCCTGCAGCCGCCAGTTTGCACATTTCAGCCATGTCACGCGCCGCAACGTTAGACGTTACGGAAATCACGCCATGACCACCGAGCTGCATAAAATCCAGTCCGGTCGCGTCATCACCGCTGAGCAGAATGAAGTCGTCTGAAACCAGCTCTTTGATCTGGTGAACGCGACTTAAGTTCCCCGTGGCCTCTTTAATAGCGATAATATTTTTTACTTTCGCCAGACGGCCAACGGTTTCTGGCAGCATATCGCAGCCAGTACGGGACGGCACATTATACAGAATTTGCGGCAGGTCAGTATGTTCAGCGATGGCTTTGAAATGCTGGAACAAACCTTCCTGGGTTGGGCGGTTGTAATACGGCGTCACCGTCAGGCAGCCGACAACACCGCTATCGTTGAAACGCTGCGTCAGACTAATGGCTTCTGCGGTCGCATTGGCGCCCGTTCCGGCAATTACCGGAATACGCCCGTCGGCCAGCTCCAGCGTCATCATCACCACATCGCCATGTTCATCATGACTCAGGGTGGCAGACTCACCGGTGGTGCCAACCGAAACGATCGCCGAGGTGCCGCTGGCGACATGATAATCAATCAGTTTTTTCAGGCTCGACCGGCAGACTTTACCTTTCTCATCCATCGGCGTAACAAGCGCGACAATACTTCCCGTGAACATGGGCCATCCTCTGTGCAAACAAGTGTCTCAATGGTACGTTTGGTACGACAATAAAAGCAAGCGACCAGAGCCGTTCTGATTGTTGTATGCATGTTTTTTTTATGCTTTCCTTATGATTACCTCACCGCTCAAAGGAAGAACAGGTTTGACATCGTCATCGCAACACTATCTGGTCATTACTGCGCTGGGTGCCGACCGCCCAGGAATTGTGAACACCATCACGCGTCATGTCAGCAGTTGCGGCTGTAATATCGAAGACAGCCGACTGGCGATGCTGGGTGACGAATTCACATTTATCATGCTGCTGTCAGGCACCTGGAATGCCATCACCCTGATTGAATCAACCTTGCCGTTGAAAGGCGCTGAGCTGGATTTATTGATTGTGATGAAGCGCACGACTGCGCGTCCCCGCCCAGCAATGCCCGCCACGGTATGGGTGCAGGTCGATGTCCCCGATTCTCCACATTTGATTGAACGCTTTACCGCCCTGTTTGATAGCCACCAAATGAATATTGCGGAACTGGTTTCACGCACGCAACCGGCTGAGAATGGAAAGACGGCGCAGTTGTTTATTCAAATTACCGCACATAGTCCTGCGTCACATGACGCGGCAAATATTGAAGATGCGTTTAAAGCACTCTGTACAGAACTCAATGCGCAAGGCAGTATTAACGTCGTCAATTACTCACAGCATGATGAACAGGATGGAGTTAAGTAATGAACCCACTGAAAGCCGGTGATATCGCACCGAAATTTAGCTTGCCGGATCAAGACGGAGAACAAGTAAATTTAACCGACTTCCAGGGACAGCGTGTTCTGGTTTATTTTTACCCGAAAGCCATGACACCCGGCTGTACCGTACAGGCCTGCGGCCTGCGCGATAACATGGATGAGTTAAAAAAAGCAGGTGTTGAAGTGCTGGGAATCAGCACCGATAAACCGGAAAAACTTTCCCGATTCGCGGAGAAAGAAGTTCTTAACTTCACGCTCTTGTCCGACGAAGATCATCAGGTTTGCGAGCAGTTCGGCGTCTGGGGTGAGAAGTCATTTATGGGCAAAACCTACGATGGCATCCACCGCATCAGCTTCCTGATTGATGCTGAAGGGAAAATTGAGCATGTGTTTGATAACTTCAAAACCAGCAATCACCACGACGTGGTAATGAACTGGCTGAAAGAGAACGCCTGATTCACGTTTTTCTGAAAAAAAGCCTGATGGCGCTTCGCTTATCAGGCCTACAGTTTGCACACTTTGTAGGCCTGATAAGGCGTTTACGCCGCCATCCGGCATCAACCTCGGTTATTCAAACGTCCCTTTGACGCAGGCTTTTTTCTCTCTGACTACCGCTTTTCCCTTCGCCCACAGGTGATTCACCTCCAGCGCGTCGTTCAGCACCAGAATATCCGCATCGCATCCCACAGCCAGACGCCCTTTATGCTCCAGCCCTAAAAATTCTGCCACCGTACGCGTCAGCGGACACAGCGCCTGTTCCAGCGGTATAGCATGAACCTTCACCAACTGGCGCACCGTTTCCGCCAGTGATTCAAACCCCGCGACGCCAATCCCGGTGAGATTACCTGACTCATCAAATTCCGGTTGGCTGCCGTTGCCGTCCGAGCTCAGGGTAATGCGCGACAGCGGCACATTTTGGCGCAGCGCCGTGGCAATAGCCGTGGCCGGATCAACAGGCTCATCAATGCTGCTGGTAATATCGATAAAACCGCCTTTGCGGGCATACTCCAGTGCCGCCTGGAACAGGGGTTCCGCACGATTAACGTGAGTCGGCAACAGTTTAGTTATCGGCACGTCGCAGTTTTCAAGGATCTGATATAACGGTTCCAGCATGTGCGGGCTGTCGCCCATATGGAAAACGCTGATCCCCGGTTTGCGTCCTAACAATCCACCGACGCGCGACTGCGCCGCCATGTTCGCCAGTGCCTGGGTATCTGGTGCTGAAGAACGATGGTCCGAAATCGCACACTTCACGCCAATCACTTTATCGATCAGCGCCACGTCGCGATCGATGCTGCCGGTGATAGTCGGGGAAGGCAGAGAATACGCTCCGGTCAGCATCCAGGCGCTGATACCTTCAAACTCCAGCGCGCGGGTTTTCGCCAGCAGCGACTCCGGATGACGGGTAATACCATCTGTACCCAGTAATCCCACCACCGAAGTGACGCCAGCTTCAACCAGCCGTGACAAACGCACTTCCGGCGTGCGGGTGTGCGGCCCCGCTTCACCGCCACCGCCAATCAAATGGACGTGCTGATCGATAAACCCCGGGCACACAATCGCGCCGTCCAGATTGACGCACTCGCAGCCGGGAAAGTCTTCAGGAGAAATCGACGGCGCGATGGCAACAATTTTGCTGCCGGATACCAGTATATCCTGTCGCCCTAAATCTTCCGGCGCGTACACATGTCCCTGCTGGAACAATGTCAAATTAAGAATTGAACAGTTCATAACCTTCCTTGTCAGGCAATAACCTGCATGACCCAAATAGAGAGCAGTGCATTAATGACGCACACCGCAATAATAAGCGGATAGTAACGAGGATGGACCCCCGCACTCCCCAAACAACGTCCCACATTTTGCACCGGATTACCCATCAGGTAGATAGCGGGTAATAATACCGTGGCATCATGTCCCGAAAGCGTACCGGCAACAACCAGGCTGGCGCAAACACCGACGCCGCCTCCCATACTCATGACCGCCGCCAGAAGGACGGTGGCAGATTCTCCCGGCAGCCCCCATAACGCCATCACGGGCTCACATACCCACCCGACAATCTCGAGCAGCCCCGTTACTTTCAGCGCCTGGATAATCACAAACGCCATCACCACGTTCGGTAACAGGCTGGTTGTTGCTATGGTAAACCCCCGCCGTGCGCCATTGATAAACATATCCATGACGTTTTTACGTACCTGCGTTGTCATCTCAGGCCTCCTGCTGCGTACGGCGATTTTCCAACTGCGCAATCCATAAGCGCAGCAGGTTAGCCCCCACAAATTTGAACACGAGGATCACCGCCAGCGGCGTAATCACCGGAACGGTAACCATCGTAAACAGCGCGGCCCCTGAGGAAAAATAGTTGGTAATACAGGCGCTGCCGCTGGTTTGCCAGCAGGCAAAAACGGCACGTTCCTGTTCAGTGATAATGCCCTCTTCAGCCATTTCTTTCGTCATCCCGGCTGCGGCATCGGTATTTTGCAAATTCGCAATCAGCGCCAGCGAACAAACACCTGGAATTCCGAGCAACGGGCGCAGGACTGGCGTCATTAACTGTTGTGCGGCGCGCAATCCACCTAACCCTTCGGTGACGGAGATAATCCCCAGAGAAAGAATGACGGAAGGCGCCAGCTCCAGTGCGAATAAAAAGCCATCTTTAGCGCCCATGCCACCCGTGCCGCGAAAAGAGATCGCCGTATCGCCTGCCGCATTAACCTTCCCAAACGCACCGTTAAGGACGGTGAAGTCAAATACCCGCCACCATTCGGTACTTTTCGCAAACATGCCGGAAAAAAGAATAATTGTAATAAAAAAAGCGAGATAATCGCCCCATCCCACCTTTTGCTGCGTGTGTGTGTTGTGACCCATGTTGTTCTCCTGTTGGTCTTATTCCTTGCGTGACGAAAAGACATCACGCGGGTCAAGTTAAAGACAAACGCGGAGAAAAACGACACCAGAGGAGATTATTCAGAAAGTGTGGATAGAGGTCAGACAAGTTCAGCTCCGGCGACATTGCATCGCCGGAGTTTGCAGATTAAGGTTCGTCAACGGCCTGACCATCAGGCCAGGCATGCATGACGGCTTTGATAAGCGTCGCCAGAGGAATCGCAAAGAATACGCCCCAGAATCCCCACAGCCCGCCAAAAATAACGACCGACAGAATAATCACCAGCGGGTGCAGATTAACGGCCTCGGAGAACAGTACCGGGACCAGCAGATTACCGTCCAGCGCCTGGATTATCAGGTACACGGCAAAGCAGCTCCAGAACTCGGTGCCAAGCCCGAACTGGAACAACGCCACTCCGACGACCGGAATCGTCACCACAAAAGCGCCGATATACGGGATCAAAACCGAGAACCCCACCAGCACCGCCAATAGCAGAGAATAGTTGAGGCCAAACAGCAGGAAGCCGAGCCAGGTCGCCACGCCAACCACCACCATTTCCAGCACCTTTCCGCGGATATAGTTGGTGATTTGCTGATTCATCTCTTTCCATACCTGTCCCGCCAGTCCGCGATTACGCGGCAGTACCCGACGCACGGCGTTCAGCATCTGACCTTTATCTTTGATCAGGAAGAATACCATCAACGGGACAAGCACCAGATAGACCGCCAGCGTCAGCAATCCGACCAGAGAGGCTAACGAATATTTCACCACCGAATCGCCCATGGTGAGCATCCGCGAGCGCATATTCTCCGCCATCGCATCAATAATGCCCGCATCCATCAGCGCCGGATAACGTCGTGGCAAAGTGGCGGCAAAATCAGATAATTTATTGAGCATACCGGGCATATCGCGGATCAGGTAAATCCCCTGCTGCCATGCGACGGGCATCACCACAAACGCCATCAGCAGCAAAATACCGACAAACACCACCAGCACGATTGATGTCGCCCAGCGCCGTGAACAGCCGATATGTTCCAGCCGTACAGTCGGCCATTCGAGCAGGTACGCCAGCACAATGGCGACCAACAGCGGCGCCAAAAGACCGCTAAAGAAGAACAGGATGCCAAAACCGGCAACCAGAATAATTAGCAGGGCGATGGCCTCGGGGTCGCTAAAGCGGCGGCGATACCATTGCATCAACATTTCGAGCATAAAACCCTTCCATGAACCCAATAGCGGGATTGCGATCCCGAATTGTATCGAAATGTCACAAAAAAGACTTCGCTTTTTATGGCTGATTACGCAAAGTGAAAAGACATTTTTCCTGGGTGTTCATCGTCAGGTTTCACAGTTACACTCCCTAAGCTTGCGGAGTGTGAACGATACTTCACGGCATTGGTCAAATGGCTATCTCAAAAAAGAATACAGGACAGAGGTTATGTTCAGGCAGTTGAAAAAAAACCTGGTTGCTACCCTCATTGCCGCACTGACCATCGGTCAGGTTGCGCCCGCATTTGCTGACCCCGCGGACACCCTGCCTGATATGGGAACCTCGGCAGGGAGTACCCTTTCCATAGGACAGGAAATGCAGATGGGCGATTTTTATGTACGCCAGCTGCGGGGCAGCGCGCCGTTAATTAACGATCCGTTGCTGACCCAATATATTAATAGTCTGGGGATGCGTTTAGTTGCACACGCCGACTCGGTAAAAACGCCCTTCACCTTCTTTTTAATCAACAACGATGAAATTAACGCCTTTGCCTTCTTTGGCGGTAACGTTGTTTTGCACTCCGCACTGTTCCGCTATTCCGATAACGAAAGCCAACTGGCATCGGTTATGGCGCACGAAATTTCCCACGTCACGCAGCGTCACCTGGCGCGAGCGATGGAAGATCAGAAACGCAGCGCCCCGCTAACGTGGGTCGGTGCGTTAGGATCCATTTTATTGGCGATGGCCAGTCCCCAGGCGGGTATGGCGGCGCTGACCGGTACGCTGGCGGGTACGCGCCAGGGAATGATCAGCTTTACGCAGCAAAACGAACAGGAAGCGGACCGCATCGGTATTCAGGTACTGCAACGTTCGGGATTCGATCCCCAGGCCATGCCGACGTTCCTGGAAAAACTGCTCGATCAGGCCCGTTACTCTTCGCGTCCACCGGAAATTTTGCTGACCCACCCCCTGCCAGAAAGCCGTCTGGCAGATGCGCGTAACCGCGCCAACCAGATGCGCCCGGTCGTCGTCCAGTCTTCAGAAGATTTTTATCTGGCCAAGGCGCGAACCTTAGGCATGTATAACTCTGGTCGCAACCAGTTGACCGATGACTTGCTGAGTAACTGGTCGAAAGGCAACGTACGCGAGCAACGTGCGGCGCAGTATGGCCGGGCGTTGCAGGCAATGGAGGCCAGTAAATACGACGAGGCGCGTAAAGCGCTGCAACCATTGCTGACGGCCGAACCAAACAATGCCTGGTATCTTGACCTGGCAACGGATATCGATCTCGGCCAGAAGAAAACCGGCGACGCGATTAATCGCCTTAAAAATGCTCGAGACCTGCGAGTCAACCCGGTACTGCAGCTCAATCTGGCAAATGCGTATTTACAGGGCGGACAAGCCAAAGAAGCAGCCAATATCCTGAATCGTTATACGTTTAACCATAAGGATGACCCTAACGGCTGGGATTTGTTAGCGCAAACGGAGGCTGCTCTCGGTAACCGCGATCAGGAACTGGCTGCCCGTGCGGAAGGGTATGCCCTTGCAGGGCGTCTTGACCAGGCGATTTCGATGCTCAGCAGCGCAAGTTCGCAGGTCAAACTGGGAAGCCAGCAGCAGGCCAGATACGATGCCCGTATCGACCAGTTGCGCCAGTTGCAAGAACGTTTTAAACCGTATACGAAGATGTAATTATCGAACTCTTGCCGGATGGCGATGCTGTAGCGTCGCCATCCGGCAGTATTGTTATGCAAGGAGAAGTCATGTCAGACGCGATTAAAATCTACCATAACCCACGTTGTTCCAAGAGCCGCGAAACGCTGGAATTGCTGAAGTCCAACGGCGTGGACCCGGAAGTAGTACTGTATCTGGAAACGCCAGCAGACGCCGCAACCTTGCGTGAACTGCTGCAGATGCTGGGCATGTCCAGCGCGCGCGAACTGATGCGCCAGAAAGAAGATCTCTACAAGTCGCTTAACCTGGCGGACAAGAATTTGAGTGAAGATGCGCTGATTCAGGCCATGGTTGAAAATCCGAAACTGATGGAGCGCCCCATTGTGGTTGCCAAAGGCCAGGCGCGGATCGGACGTCCGCCGGAGCAGGTACTGGAAATCGTCGGTTAACCTGAAATCGCCACACTCTTTTCGGCTGCGGCGTTTACAGTTTCAAAATCTCTTTTACGAACGGAATGGTCAGCTTACGCTGGGCGGTGATCGATGCGTGATCAAGCTGATCCAACGTCATAAACAGCGTACGCATTTCCCGATCCAGACGTTTAAGCAGGAAACGTCCCACATCTTCCGGCAGTTCAAACCCACGAAGCCTGGCGCGTAATTGTAGCGCCTGCAGCTTATCTTCATCGGAAAGCGGCTGCAGCTTGTAGATCTGTCCCCAGTCCAGGCGCGAGGCGAGATCCGGTAACCCCAGATTGAGCTGCCTTGGCGGGCGATCGCCGGTGATCAGCAGACGCGTTTTCCCAGACTCCAGTATACGGTTGTAGAGATCAAAGATTGCCATTTCCCACAGCGAATCACCGGCCACACATTCGATATTATCGATGCATACCAGCGATAAATGCTCCATACCGTCGAGCACCTCGGGAACAAACCAGGTGCGCTTATCGAGCGGCACGTAGCCTACCGCATCGCCGCGCGCAGACAGTTCCGCACAGGCTGCATGCAGCAAATGACTACGGCCAGCGCCTTCACGCGACCAGAGATAAATATACCCGCTATGTTCCTGACGCAGCACGTTTTGCAGTGCAGCCAGTAAAGAGGAGTTATCC
The DNA here is from genome assembly GCF_005280955.1 of Citrobacter sp. wls717. NCBI lineage: Bacteria > Pseudomonadati > Pseudomonadota > Gammaproteobacteria > Enterobacterales > Enterobacteriaceae > Citrobacter > Citrobacter sp. wls717. Next base: position 117,669 of record NZ_SZWW01000010.1, on the reverse strand, counting down.
CCCGGCCAGAAACTTGCAAACGTTTCGTCGTCAGGAAGATAAAGTGGCAAAGAGAGCTGTGCCGGTGTGTTCAGAGATACCTCAACCCAGGATTTCATAAAATCGCGTTGAGTTTAACACAGAAATGCGTCGCGATAGAACCGGGCAGCGATGCCGCCCGGTCAGAGACTTACTGTTGCGGGCTGTCTGCATCTTTTGCGTCGAGCACCACTTCTTCCGGACGCAGCAGGCTGATGACTTTAAAAATCAGGCTCAGGCAGACACCGACGATGGTCGCCAGCGCCATGCCTTTCAGCTCTGCGGCGCCAATGTGAACTTTCGCGCCACTCACGCCAATGATCAAAATGACCGAGGTCAGGATCAGGTTCTGAGCTTTGTTGTAGTCAACTTTTGATTCGATCAGTACGCGAATACCGGAAGCACCAATCACGCCATACAGTAACAACGATACGCCGCCCATGACTGGCAGCGGGATGATTTGGATCGCCGCCGCCAGCTTGCCTACACAGGAGAGCAGGATGGCAAAAATCGCGGCGCCGCCAATAACCCAGGTACTGTAAACGCGGGTAATCGCCATTACGCCGATGTTTTCGCCATACGTGGTGTTCGGCGTAGAGCCGAAGAAACCGGAGATAACCGTAGACAGGCCGTTGGCGAACATAGAACGATGCAAACCAGGATCGCGAATCAAATCTTTTTTCACGATATTTGCCGTCACTACCAGGTGTCCGACGTGTTCAGCGATAACCACCAGCGCAGCAGGCAAGATGGTCAGAATAGCAACCCATTCAAAACGCGGCGTGTAGAGAGTCGGCAGCGCAAACCAGTGCGCCTGGGCAATCGGCGTAGTGTCCACAACGCCCATCACGAAAGAGAGCGCATAACCGGCCAGCACCCCAATCAGAATCGGGATAATCGCCATAAAACCGCGGAACAGTACGGAGCCAAATACCGTCACCGCCAGCGTCACCATCGAGATGATGATGGTTTTCGAATCCGGTAATTGCCCTTCAGCAGGCAGTAATCCCGCCATGCCCGCAGCAACACCTGCCAGCTCCAGGCCGATGACGGCAACGATTGCGCCCATCGCCGCCGGAGGGAACATCACATCCAGCCAGCCGGTGCCTGCTTTCTTAACGATGAAAGAAACCAGGCAGAACAGGACGCCGCACATAATGAAACCGCCCAGCGCCACTTCATAACCTAACGGCAGCAGCAGCAGCACCGGAGAAATAAACGCAAAGCTGGAACCGAGATACGCGGGAATTTTACCCTTACAGATAAAGAGATACAGCAACGTACCAATGCCGTTAAACAGCAAAACGGTAGCCGGGTTGATGTGGAACAGAACTGGCACCAGTACCGTAGCGCCAAACATGGCGAACAGGTGCTGCAAACTAAGCGGGATTGTCTGTAAAAGCGGCGGTCTTTCACTTACCCCGATAGCACGGCGCGTCATAGTGTTTTCCTCTGAGTGTTGTTTGTTATTAGCGATTAGGTTGTTGTATTCAAAAAAAAGCCGACTCTTAAAGTCGGCTTCTTTTCACTTATTCGTTTACTTGGTACCAAAAATCTTATCGCCAGCATCGCCAAGCCCCGGAATAATGTATCCGTGCTCGTTCAGTCCCTGATCGATGGAGGCCGTGTACAGCTCAACATCCGGGTGCGCTTTTTCCAGCGCCGCGATACCTTCCGGCGCAGCAACCAGCACCAGCACTTTAATGCTGGTGCAGCCAGCATTTTTCAGCAGGTCGATGGTGGCGATAACGGAACCGCCGGTCGCCAGCATCGGGTCTACGATCAGCGCCATACGCTCATCGATGTTAGAAACCAGCTTCTGGAAATACGGAACCGGCTCCAGCGTTTCTTCGTTACGGTACATACCGACAACGCTGATACGCGCGCTCGGAACGTTTTCCAGTACGCCTTCCATCATGCCCAGACCGGCACGCAGGATTGGCACAACGGTGATTTTTTTACCTTTGATTTGGTCTACTTCAACCGGACCGTTCCAGCCCTCAATGGTCACCTTTTCGGTTTCCAGATCAGCGGTTGCTTCATAAGTCAGCAGGCTGCCAACTTCCGAGGCGAGTTCACGAAAGCGTTTAGTGCTGATATCGTTTTCACGCATCAGTCCCAGCTTGTGTTTGACGAGTGGGTGTTTGACTTCCACGATCTTCATACTCTTCTCCTTTCCTCAGACGAGTGGCAACCACAAAAAAAATCGCCGGATTATACCGCTTTTCGTCTCTGGCGCAACACTGCATCCGCTTGATATGGATCAACCAAAGTCGTTTGCGTCTGGATGATGAGTATAAAACAAGCCCCGTACTCATGGCGGAGCTTGTTATCAATGCTATGAATTTTAAAGATATTCAGCATTAGTCTGGATGACGTGTTGATACCATGAAAAAGATTTCTTAGGCGAGCGTGCTAATGTCCCACTACCGTCATTATTTTTATCGACGTAGATAAACCCGTAGCGTTTTTTCATCTCCCCCGTCCCGGCCGAGACTAAATCAATACACCCCCACGGGGTATATCCCATCAGTTCCACGCCATCTTCCACCACCGCTTTTTTCATCTCACGTATGTGGGCGGCAAGGTAGTCGATACGGTACTGGTCGTTGACTGTACCATCGCTCTCGCGCACGTCGATGGCGCCAAATCCATTTTCGACAATAAATAGCGGCAGTTGATAATGATCCCAGAACCAGTTCAGCGAATAGCGCAGACCGACCGGATCAATCTGCCAGCCCCAGTCCGATTTTTGCACGTACGGGTTAGGTACCAGGCTTTTCGACTCATCGTAATCCAACTGGGGGTTATCCGCCGTAGCCTGCGTCGCGAAAGACATATAGTAGCTAAAACCGATGTAATCAACGCAGCCCAGGGCCAGCGCCTGACGGTCTTCCTTGGTGATATCGAGTTCAAAGCCACGGCGAGCAAAGTAGTTGAGAAGATGTTGCGGGTATCTACCACGCACATGCACGTCGGTAAACCAGTAACGACGGTGCATGGCGTTCATCGCCATCATCATATCGTCTGGCGCGCAGGTCAGCGGGTAGATTGGACACATGGCAATCATGCACCCTACCTGCAACGCGGGGTTAATTTCACGCGCGGTCTTCACCGCCAGCGCGCTTGCCACCAGTTCATAGTGCGCCGCCTGGTACATGACCGGCTCGCGATCTTCACCAGGCTGGTACTTCAGACCAGAATTAGTAAAAGGGGCGAAGTCTTCGTGATAATTCGCCTGGTTGTTAATCTCATTAAACGTCATCCAGTACTTCACTTTGTGCTGATAACGCGTGAAAACCACCCCGGCAAAACGGACAAAGAAATCGATAAGTTTACGATTGCGCCAGCCGCCGTATTCCGTCACCAGATGGTAAGGCATCTCAAAATGCGACAGCGTAATTACCGGCTCAATGCCATGTTTCAGACATTCGTCGAACAGATCATCATAAAACTGCAGGCCGGCTTCATTAGGTTGCGCTTCATCGCCTAATGGGAAAATACGTGTCCACGCAATGGAAGTACGAAAACATTTAAAGCCCATTTCAGCAAACAGCTTTATGTCCTCTTTATAGCGGTGATAAAAATCAATCGCCTCATGGTTAGGGTAATTTTTACCGGCGATCACACCGTCAGTAATTTCACGCGCCACACCATGCGCCCCCGCCGTCATCACATCAGCAACGCTAATTCCCTTTCCACCTTCCCGCCAGCCACCTTCCAGTTGGTGAGCGGCTACAGCGCCCCCCCACATGAAATCTGCTTTAAATCCAGACATACCTTCCCCCTATCATGATTACCCTGTTCAAAACACTCTCGGTGAGGTCCGCAACAGAAAACAGAAACCGGTTTCAGTACGATACTGCGCATTTGGCTGGCTGGTTTCAAGCACAAGAATGTACCCGGTTTCATTTTCGTGGCGCGATTCAAACAAATAGATAAATGACTGTAAAATGCTGAAAAAATCAGCAGATAAAACTTGATGCAGAGCAGGCTCGCAAACGTTTGCTTTCCCTGTTAGAATTGCGCCGAATTTAACTTTTACTGCAAGTAAACATGTGGGGAAGCAGGCAGTGACCGATAAAACCTCTCTTAGCTACAAAGATGCCGGTGTTGATATTGATGCAGGTAATGCTCTGGTTGATCGAATCAAAGGCGTAGTAAAGAAAACGCGTCGCCCGGAAGTAATGGGTGGTCTGGGTGGCTTCGGTGCGCTGTGCGCATTGCCGCAAAAATATCGTGAACCGGTACTGGTTTCCGGCACAGATGGCGTAGGCACAAAACTGCGTCTGGCGATGGACCTGAAACGCCACGACACCATTGGCATCGACCTGGTCGCGATGTGCGTCAACGACCTCGTGGTTCAGGGTGCTGAGCCGCTGTTTTTCCTCGACTACTATGCGACTGGCAAACTGGATGTGGATACCGCAGCCAGCGTCATTAATGGTATTGCCGAAGGCTGTCTGCAGTCAGGCTGTGCGCTGGTGGGCGGTGAAACGGCTGAAATGCCGGGCATGTACCACGGCGAAGATTACGACGTGGCTGGCTTCTGCGTTGGCGTCGTCGAAAAATCCGAGATTATCGACGGTTCAAAAGTGGCTGACGGCGACGTGCTGATTGCGCTCGGCTCCAGCGGCCCGCACTCCAACGGCTACTCCCTGGTACGTAAAATCGTTGAAGTCAGCGGTTGTGACCCTGAAACCACCGAGCTTGAAGGCAAGTCGCTGGCCGATCACTTACTGGCCCCGACCCGTATTTACGTAAAATCCATTCTGGAGCTGATCGAGAAGGTTGATGTGCATGCCATCGCCCACCTGACCGGCGGCGGCTTCTGGGAAAATATTCCGCGCGTCCTGCCAGACAACACGCAGGCAGTGATCGACGAATCCTCATGGCAGTGGCCAGCCGTCTTCACCTGGCTGCAAACGGCGGGTAACGTCAGCCAGCACGAGATGTACCGTACCTTCAACTGCGGCGTAGGCATGGTCATCGCCCTGCCAGCTTCGGAAGTGGACAACGCCCTCGCTTTGCTCAATGAGAAAGGTGAAAACGCATGGAAAATCGGTATCATCAAAGCCTCTGATTCCGAACAGCGTGTGGTCATTGAATGAAAAACATTGTGGTGCTCATTTCCGGTAACGGAAGCAATTTGCAGGCGATCATCGACGCCTGCGAACAGAAAAAAATCAATGGCACCATACGGGCAGTATTCAGTAACAAGGCCGATGCGTTCGGCCTTGAACGTGCACGAGAAGCGAATATTCCGGCACATTCGCTGGAGGCCGCTCAGTTTGCCAGCCGCGACGCATTTGACCGCCAACTGATACAAGAGATTGACGCCTACGGCCCCGATGTCGTGGTGCTGGCCGGTTATATGCGCATCCTCAGCCCGGCGTTTGTCGCTCACTATTCGGAACGGTTGCTGAATATCCACCCGTCTTTATTGCCGAAGTATCCCGGTTTGCACACGCACCGTCAGGTACTGGATAACGGCGATGAAGAGCATGGAACCTCCGTCCATTTTGTTACTGATGAACTGGACGGTGGACCGGTTATTCTCCAGGCCAAGGTTCCGGTATTTGAAGGCGACAGCGAAGATGACGTCACTGCCCGGGTTCAGGCCCAGGAACATGCGATTTACCCGCTGGTGGTAAGCTGGTTTATCGATGGTCGCCTGAAGATGCGCGATAACGCAGCATGGTTGGACGGCGTTCGCCTGCCGCCGCAAGGCTACGCCGCCGACGAATAATCACATCTTCCGGTAGGCCTGATGGCGCTTCGCTTATCCGGCCTACTATTCTTCCCCCCTTTCTCTTTGCTATCAGACAGTTTATTGTCATATTTTTCTGGCACAGTTGGACATCTGAGAGCAATGCTCGCCATAATAAATCGGTAGTGTCCCGTGAATGAAACGGAGTAAAAGTGGTAATGGGTCAGGAAAAGCTATATATCGAGAAAGAACTCAGCTGGTTAGCGTTTAACGAACGTGTACTCCAGGAAGCTGCTGATAAATCAAACCCGTTGATCGAACGGATGCGTTTTTTAGGCATCTATTCCAATAACCTCGACGAGTTTTACAAGGTTCGTTTTGCCGAACTGAAGCGCCGAATCATCATTAGCGAAGAACAGGGTTCAAACTCTCACTCCCGCCATCTGCTCGGCAAAATCCAGGCCCGCGTATTAAAAGCCGATCAGGAATTTGACGGCCTGTATAACGAATTACTGCTGGAGATGGCGCGTAACCAGATTTTCTTAATCAACGAACGCCAATTGTCGGTGAATCAGCAGAGCTGGTTACGCCATTACTTCAAGCAATATCTTCGCCAGCACATTACGCCGATTCTGATTAACCGTGAGACGGATTTAGTCCAGTTTCTGAAAGATGACTATACCTATCTGGCGGTGGAGATTATCCGTGGTGATACGATCCGCTACGCGCTACTGGAAATCCCTTCTGACAAGGTTCCCCGTTTTGTGAATTTGCCGCCGGAGACCCCGCGTCGTCGTAAGCCGATGATCCTGTTGGACAACATTTTACGTTATTGCCTTGACGATATTTTCAAAGGGTTCTTTGATTACGATGCGCTGAACGCCTATTCGATGAAAATGACCCGCGACGCGGAATACGATTTAGTGCACGAGATGGAATCCAGCCTGATGGAGCTGATGTCATCCAGCCTGAAACAGCGTCTGACCGCCGAGCCTGTGCGCTTTGTTTATCAGCGAGATATGCCTAATGCGCTGGTCGAGGTGCTGCGTGAAAAACTGACCATTTCTCGCTACGACTCCATCGTTCCCGGCGGGCGTTACCATAACTTCAAAGACTTTATTAACTTCCCCAATGTTGGCAAAGCTAACCTGGTGAATAAACCACTGCCCCGTCTGCGTCACATCTGGTTCGATAACGAGAAATTCCGTAACGGATTTGATGCAATCCGCGAGCGTGATGTACTGCTTTATTATCCGTATCACACCTTTGAACATGTGCTGGAACTGCTGCGTCAGGCCTCCTTCGACCCAAGCGTACTGGCGATAAAAATCAACATCTACCGTGTGGCAAAAGACTCGCGCATCATCGACGCGATGATCCATGCCGCGCATAACGGTAAGAAAGTCACTGTCGTCGTGGAACTGCAGGCACGCTTCGATGAAGAAGCCAACATTCACTGGGCCAAACGTCTTACCGAAGCGGGCGTTCACGTCATCTTCTCCGCCCCAGGCCTGAAAATTCACGCCAAGCTGTTTCTTATCTCACGTAAAGAAGGCGATGACGTCGTGCGCTATGCGCATATCGGGACCGGTAACTTCAACGAAAAAACGGCGCGCCTCTATACCGATTACTCATTGCTTACCGCCGATTCACGCATTACTAACGAAGTTCGCCGGGTGTTCAACTTCATTGAAAACCCATATCGTCCGGTAACATTTGATTATCTGTTGGTTTCTCCGCAGAACTCACGTCGCCTGCTGTACGCCATGATCGACAAAGAGATCGCTAACGCACAGCAAGGGTTACCTTCAGGAATTACGTTAAAACTGAATAACCTGGTCGACAAAGGTCTGGTGGATCGTCTCTATGCAGCCTCAGGCTCGGGCGTGCCGGTCAATTTATTGATTCGCGGTATGTGTTCTCTGATCCCGAACCTTGAAGGCATCAGCGATAATATTCGCGTTATCAGCATTGTTGACCGCTACCTCGAACATGACCGGGTTTATATCTTTGAGAACGGCGGCGATAAGCAGGTGTATCTCTCCTCGGCTGACTGGATGACAAGAAATATCGACTATCGTATCGAAGTCGCTACCCCGCTACTTGATCCACGCCTCAAGCAACGCGTGCTGGATATCATTGATATTCTGTTTAGCGATACGGTGAAGGCCCGCTTCATCGATAAAGAACTGAGTAATCGCTACGTGCCACGTGGAAACCGCCGTAAGGTTCAGTCACAATTGGCGATTTACGACTACATCAAATCACTCGAGCAACCTGACTAACGATATGCCAATACACGACAAGTCACCACGACCGCAGGAATTTGCTGCGGTCGACCTGGGTTCAAACAGTTTTCATATGGTCATTGCCCGCGTGGTTGATGGTGCAATGCAAATTATCGGACGACTGAAACAACGCGTACATCTGGCGGATGGACTCGGCGCAGACAACAAGCTGAGCGAAGAAGCAATGGAGCGCGGGTTAAGCTGTTTGTCGCTTTTCGCCGAACGACTGCAAGGTTTTCCCCCGTCGAGCGTATGTATCGTGGGAACCCATACTCTACGTCAGGCGCTGAACGCGACCGATTTTCTCAAGCGCGCAGAAAAAGTTATCCCCTACCCGATTGAGATTATTTCTGGCAATGAAGAAGCACGTCTGATTTTTATGGGCGTTGAACACACCCAGCCGGAAAAAGGCCGCAAGCTGGTTATCGATATCGGCGGCGGTTCAACGGAACTGGTGATCGGCGAAGATTTCGAACCCAAACTGGTCGAAAGCCGCCGTATGGGCTGCGTTAGTTTTGCTCAGATGTATTTCCCGGGCGGCGCTATCAGTCGGGAAAACTTCCAGCGCGCCCGCATGGCGGCAGCACAAAAACTTGAAACGCTAACCTGGCAGTTTCGTATTCAGGGCTGGAACGTTGCGCTGGGCGCGTCGGGTACCATTAAAGCGGCACACGAAGTGCTGCTGGAGATGGGGGAGAAAGATGGTTTTATCACCCCCGAACGTCTGGAAAAACTGACCGCTGAAGTGCTGAAGCACGCGTCATTCGATGCGCTCAGTTTGCCGGGACTGTCAGAAGAACGAAAAGCGGTGTTTGTACCTGGGCTTGCTATTTTGTGCGGCGTTTTTGATGCGCTGGCGATTCGCGAGCTTCGGCTGTCCGATGGCGCGCTACGTGAAGGCGTGCTGTATGAGATGGAAGGCCGTTTTCGCCATCAGGATGTACGTAGCCGCACCGCCAGCAGCCTGGCGAATCAGTACAACATTGACAGTGAGCAAGCCCGGCGTGTGCTGGAAACCACCATGCAGATGTATGACCAGTGGCATATTCAGCAGCCAAAACTGGCCAATCCCCAGCTGGAAGCGTTACTGCGCTGGGCTGCGATGCTGCATGAGGTTGGGCTGAATATTAACCATAGCGGCCTGCATCGCCATTCTGCTTACATTTTACAAAATAGCGATTTACCGGGATTCAATCAGGAACAGCAACTGATGATGGCAACATTAGTTCGTTACCATCGTAAAGCGGTGAAACTTGATGATTTACCCCGCTTTACGCTGTTTAAGAAAAAACAGTTTCTGCCGTTAATCCAGCTATTGCGTCTGGGGGTATTACTGAATAATCAGCGTCAGGCGACAACCACGCCGCCGACCCTGACCCTGCTAACCGAAGACAACCACTGGACCTTACGCTTCCCACATGACTGGTTCAGCCAAAATGCGCTGGTACTGCTCGATCTGGAAAAAGAGCAGCAATACTGGGAAGCGGTAACCGGCTGGCGTCTCAAAATTGAAGAAGAAAGCTCACCCGATATCGCAGCATAAGCTCTTAACAGGTGCCGGCTCGTCTGGCACCTGCTCTTCCAGCGTTTCGCGCAGCGGCAACGGTTTGCCAATCAAATACCCCTGCAGGTAATCAATTCCCAGCGAAATCACCGCGCTGCGTATTTCTTCGCTTTCGACATACTCCGCAACCACCAGCATTCTTTTCATCCGCGCCAGATGACAAATGGAGGCCACGATTTGGTAATCGAGGCTGTTCGAAACGATATTACGAATAAAACTGCCGTCAATTTTCAGGATATCGGCATTCACATTTTTCAGTCGCGCATAGCTGGCATATCCGGTGCCAAAATCATCAATCGCAATCTGACAGCCCAAAGATTGCAGCTGTAGTAACGTCGCCTGTGCCTGTTCCGCATTGGTTAAGGCATTGCTTTCCGTCACCTCAAAGATGAGTTGCCAGGCTTCAACTTTGTATTTTGTCAGTAACTGATTGATGTCATGCGGAAGCCGGGCACGGCATACCGATGTAGGTGATAAGTTAATAGCAAACCGACGGGCAGGCATTTGTTCCCGATTCCGCGCCATAAATTTCAGCGTGTTTTCAATCACCCACATGTCGATGCTGGATGACAAACCAAACTCGTGCGCTACCGGCAAGAAATTATCCGGAGCGATAGTTTCACCATCATCCCCATGAAGTCGCAGCAGAATTTCATGATAGACATCGCCACGCACGCCAGCGATCGGCTGCGCCATCAGGAAAAAGCGATTGTGCTCCAGCGCCTGCTGCAGACGGTTCATCATCGCAACCTTATCTTTCAGGTCACGTTGCAAGTGCATCACGCCGCGTCGCTGCATATTTTCTGGAGAATTGGTCGCCAGAGATATTTCGGCAATGGTGCTTAACTCACCGAGCAATAAATAAATGTGGTTAACCGGAGCGCGAACATAGCAAAAGCTGATGCCAACCTGCGGCTGTAAAGGCATGCCATCCCAGATAAAGCGGAATTGCTTAATATGCCTGTCCAGGGCTTCAATGCGCTCCTGATGAGCCTCTGTGTTAAAACGCAAAACGAGATCATTACCCGATAATTGATAGACATGCTCATCCGGTTCTAACAGAGGTGTTATCCACTGAGCGAGCTTTTGCTTGTACTGGATACGCAGCATAATGCCGTAATTTTTCACCAGCAGTTCCATGCCGGGCACGCGCAAAAAGCAGAGCACTGACCAGGGCGCTTTTTTCAAATCCCGATTCAACGCACGCAAGTTTGGAATATGTACCATTGGATCATAGAATGCCAGACGATGGTTCCGTCGGGTAACAAACCGCTGGCGCGTTGCCAGTACGGCAATGAAATTCACTATAAAGGAGAAAACCAGATAGCTCGATGAGGTAATGGCAAGCTGGGTATCATAGCCCGAATACCAGGGCATATAGCGCTGATAATAATGAATTGCAGTAATAAGTACGACTGACCATATCAACGAAATAAATCTATAACCGTAACGCATTGCGCCCCATAGCATAACGGGCAGTAACAGTGATAAGGTATAATTCGTGCTAAATATTGAGCTTTGTTCATTTAGCGGCATACACAACATTGACATAAATGCGGCCAATATAATCGACCAGACTGCAAGCTCTGTTTTGGTAACTTTGCTGTCAAACTGCTGCTTTAACTGAGAAAAATAGCCTCTCAGGTGCAATGGATTGCGAATCGTTCGAATAATAAGATAGCACAGTGGTACCCCAACCAAATTCCCCGCCAGCATAGCCTGATAATTGATTAACGTGCCGGTGTTAAAGGGCATTACGCCCACCATGCCTGATTTGCTCTCATAGACGCCCACAAAGGCGGCAAACTGGAAGAGAATCAGAAACAGCGTTGCCGGGCAGAACACCTGCCAGAACATTCGCTGAAACATCAGGTGAGAATCGCCGTGGGAAACATTGTTGCGTCGGGGAACGAATACCTTATACCCGCCCCAACTAAGCACTAGCGTAACTATAAAGTGAGAAATTATTGAGAGTGTTTCAAATAGTCCAACCTGCGGATATTTATACCAGATTATGGAAATGATAATTCCTGGCAATGCCGCCCAGCCAAAAAAGAGCATCAGACTAATCATCAGCGCCAATGGCAGATAGAAAAGTATTACGGTCCCCGTACTAATATGGGCATAGGTGTTGGCAGTGCTCAATATAGGCAACAGCAAAGAAGGCAAGATGAGAGGTAACGCCCACCATCTATCTCTAATACCAATATATTTTTTATTGAGTTTCATAGATGCTCAGTAGAATCCCACACATCCTGTAGGGGGTATTCAGACAGGCATCCCACCTGACTTTAAATCGTTAAAGTAATACATCATATTGATTCATCAATTCTAGTTGTCAGCAAAGGCCGACGTTTGATACATATCAAAAAAAATGCCCCTCATTAATCAATTATTACTCTTTTCATTATTTTTTATCGTTAATTCATTATTCGCGCAAATAATCATATTAATTTCCATAACATAAGGGGATAAAACAACTGAAGCAATTTTACATAACGAAGAATTGACCATTCCCTCGCAGTATGCCTTAATGTGAGTATCGCCCATGTCGGGTACACTACAAGGAACCTTTTGTGAGCCAGGTTACCAGCCTACGCAAACGACACCGATTTAACAGTCGCATGATCCGGATCGTACTGCTTATCAGCTTCCTCTTCTTCTTCGGACGCTTCGTCTACTCCGCCATTGGTGCGTGGCATCACCACCAGGACAAAAAAGAATCTCAGCAGCTAACCCTGCCGCAACAGACCTCCCCAGCACAAACAGCCCCACGTTAATCGCTCGCAGACCGCGTTGATGTCCTGACCCTCAAGATTCCTTACCGGATGGCTAATCGTCTGACAGTTAACCATCCGGTAAGGGATTTGTGTTCCCTCCCGTCACTACTTTTATAATGCCGCATACTACCCCAGCAAATCATTTTTTGATTTCCGTACAATTGCACAATATTTTCGCTCCTCGTCACCACAATATTCGCACTGAGTTACTATGTTTCTGTGTATTGGAGATAATAAACGTAAATACAGTTCAAATAGTCACACACCAATAGCATTAGTTAATATAAATAACGCCCACATTAATATTTAAAATGTAATTACATATATATAAGATTTTGGCTTTTTATATTCAACAAGGTAATACGATGCAGGGTTTTACATTATTCCCGAAAATTCGAAGCGGTATTGAATGACTCACTGGGCACAGCGATGCTATCCAACATCACCGCTGGTGTATTGTTGGTTTCCCTGCGACCTTTCCGCGCCGAAGAAATCGTGCAGATTGGCACTGTCACCGGGACAGTTGAAAAAGTGCATCTTTTCTCAACTACCCTACTCACCGCTGATAGTAAAAAGGTGGTGATCCCTAACGGCAAAATTATCGCTGACAATATTGCCCCCCGTTTCGCCGCACCGACCAGGTCGATTGTCGATGAAAATACGCTGACCGGGGGGTATTTCCTCTGCTGGGCCGCATTAGCGTTGATTAATAGCTTAAAAACCCACTCTTAAATAAAATTTGAAAATTAAATGCTAAAAAGGAGACCGTAAATATCATCATCGTTACATGTTTCCATGTCTCACATTACAGGCTACAAAAAACAACCTCCCCCCCTCCCCAACATATCTGTACAATACTCTCTATCGTTTTCTATGCGTTATTCATGATGAAGGAATCCATAAAAATGGAACAACCGGTCAAATGTGACCCACATATCCTGTCGTTACTGAAAAAAACCTCCCTCAATCACATTGACTATCTGGTCGACGTTCTGACAGACAACGGCAAGGGCCGGGTAGCATTATCATCGTCCGTTAAGGACTTACTACTCGAAGAGAAGGCAGAACGGGACTACAGCGAGCATGGACTGCGGCATCTGCTACATGAATTGCAGGAATATGGCGGACACTCGCTCGTTAATATTTTCCGCAGTGAGCCGTTGCCTTATTCTGAGTTATTAACCGATGTTCATAAAAAGCTCAATGGCAAAGACAGCAAGAAAAAAAATAACGCCACAAAAGAGCGGGAAATCGTCCTAAGTTTGTTTGGTGATGACTGGCAGTCATTAGCCGATCATGAACGTTGGGAGCGCTGCACAGAAACGAAAGTTGTCTCCGGTTTTTTCAAGATGCAGGATAATCTGCGCATCAACGATAAAGGGGTTGTTATCGGCCTGTCAACTGCGGCAAGCGTAGCGGCATTTGCCGCACTCCGCTTACATCCCGTCACTGCTATCGTCAGTACGATTGGCCTTGCTAACCAAACGCTTGGGGAGGCATACCGGGTAACAATTCCTTTCATTGCCCATATCGCGATGCTCAACATGCTTTACTCGCCCAAAGTAGCGCAGTAAAAATACCGTAACTAACCCAGCAGAATTCACCCTATGTCAACTTTAGCGAACAACAATCAGATAGCTGAGCAAGAAGCGGCCTTCGAGGTGGACATCGTCGACGCGCAAAATAATGCCCTGGTGAAAATACACAGCCAGCCTGGATACTGGCAAGATATTGCGCAACAGGACTCGCAGACGGAACTTGATCCCAGCAGCATTTCACTCTTTAACCACTGGCTCAGTAGCGTACCCACCGTCGCCACTGCCGTTGCAGGTAACGCGACACAATTAATGACCTGTTCTTTCGAATACAGCCAACTGGTACAGGCGAAAGATGGCAGCGGAGCAATCGGCGCGGTACTTAATCCAGACACCAACAAAATTGGCGCACAAGCCCGATTTCACGAAGCTGAAAATCTGAAGTCGCTGGTCAATGCCAGCCTGGTTTTTAATATCGCGTCACAACTTCTGGCCCAAAAACATCTTGCCGATATTAATGAGAGGCTGCGGATCATCGAACAAAAGATCGATTCGATTAAAAGCCATCTTGAACAATCGCGCCTCGCGAAGATCCAGGCTTTCCATGAACATCTCAATATTATCGGTTTATTACTGAGCCGTAATGACATTATCACCAAAGAGTCACTACTCAACCTGGCCAAAAGCGCGCAGGAAGTACGCTCGCAGGTTAAGCATCTTGAAAAGGATATCACTCAGGCATATCGAGAAATTGAACAATTTGAACCAACCAGTTGGTTTGGATCTGACGATCTCCGGGAAGCGCTCAAACTGAAAATAAGCAATGTTGAACGGTTGCAGCGTGAGTATCTGACGGGTATGCAATGTTTGTTGGTGGCTAATCTCATCCTGTTCATCAAGCATGACGGCAACCAAGAATTTGTCCTGACAAGCGAAGTATATTTAAAAGAACTGAATGCCAGCAACGGCATATTTCAGCAATGGGAAAAAATAAAACGTAAAGTCGCCCATCATCTCAGCAAGATGAAGCCGTTATTTGAACGAGCAAGCAGCACCCAGGCAAATGCCTTACAGGTAGAACGCAAGCTAAATCAAACGGATAATCTGCTTAACACTGATAACGTTTTACTTACACAACTCGGCGAACGCATCCAGGCAGCCCAATCACCGCAGGTATTGTTAGAGATTGTGGATAATAAGGTGCTGAGAGGTCGCTTTTTGCGTTAGCGCACCGGCGCTAACTAACCGTCCTGAATTGGCTATACAATACGAGATGTCGCGGCTGGAAGCAGCGGCATCTCGCCAACCAAGCGGGTGAAGGCGTGCTGGTTGAGATTTCCACAAATTATTGATATTTGGCAATCTCATTCTAATGACAATCAACTTGAAATATACGCTGTAAATTCCGCAAAGAATATATCCAGTTTTAGTAATAAGCAGGACATGGAGTCCCCGAAGTAATCAATATGGATATTCATTATTATTAAATGACTTTCTTTATGACTCGACCTGGTTCGACGATTACGTCAAATTTACCGTCAGGAACTGTGCGCCGCATAGAAAATTCATGAATGTACACAAATAAAAACCCCCTGTAAAAACAGAGGGTTGATTGCAATTTTACCTGTTCATGAAAACTCAGGAAAGGTTATCGGCTTATTCCCACTCAATCGTGGCTGGTGGCTTACCGCTAATGTCATACACCACGCGAGAAATGCCGTTCACTTCGTTGATGATGCGGTTAGAGACGCGGCCTAAGAAGTCATACGGCAGGTGCGCCCAGTGTGCGGTCATAAAGTCGATAGTTTCGACCGCGCGCAGAGAGACAACCCAGTCATATTTACGGCCATCGCCCATCACGCCAACGGAACGTACCGGCAGGAACACGGTAAACGCCTGGCTGACTTTGTTGTACAGGTCAGCTTTGTGCAGCTCTTCAATGAAGATAGCGTCCGCACGACGCAGCAGGTCGCAGTACTCTTTCTTCACTTCACCCAGCACACGAACACCGAGACCCGGGCCCGGGAACGGGTGACGGTAGAGCATGTCGTACGGCAGGCCCAATTCCAGACCGATTTTGCGCACTTCGTCTTTGAACAGCTCACGCAGCGGCTCAACCAGCCCCATCTTCATCTCTTTCGGCAGGCCGCCCACGTTGTGGTGAGATTTGATGACGTGTGCTTTACCGGTCGCGGAAGCGGCAGATTCGATTACGTCAGGATAGATAGTCCCCTGCGCCAGCCACTTCACATCTTCCAGCTTCAGCGCTTCTTCGTCGAATACTTCAACGAACACACGGCCGATGATCTTACGTTTAGCTTCCGGATCGTTCTCGCCTTTCAGCGCTTCCAGGAAGCGCGATTCGCCTTCCACGTGAACAATGTTCAGACCAAAGTGGTCGCCGAACATGTCCATCACCTGCTGGGCTTCGTTCAGACGCAGCAGACCGTTGTCCACGAACACGCAGGTCAGGTTTTTACCGATTGCGCGGTGCAGCAGCATGGCGGTTACGGAAGAATCCACGCCGCCGGAAAGGCCGAGGATCACTTTGTCGTCGCCAACCTGCTCGCGAATACGGACAACGGCATCGTCGATGATTTTCGCCGGAGTCCACAGCGCTTCACACTGGCAGATATCGCGTACGAAGCGCTCCAGCATGCGCATACCCTGACGGGTGTGGGTTACTTCCGGGTGGAACTGCACGCCGTAGAAGCGTTTTTCTTCGTGCGCCATAATGGCGAACGGGCAGGTCTCGGTGCTGGCAACGGTGACGAAACCTTCCGGGATCGCGGTTACTTTGTCGCCGTGACTCATCCATACGTCAAGCAGCGGTTTGCCGTCGGCGGTCAGAGAATCTTCGATACCGCGAATCAGCGCGCTGTCGGTCTGTACCTCAACCTGGGCGTAGCCGAATTCACGCTCGTTAGAACCTTCAACGTGGCCGCCCAGCTGCATTGCCATGGTCTGCATACCGTAGCAGACGCCGAAGACCGGCACACCGGCGTTGAAGACATACTCAGGCGCACGCGGGCTGTTTGCTTCGGTGGTGCTTTCCGGGCCACCGGAGAGGATGATGCCGCTCGGGTTAAACTCACGGATTTGTGCTTCAGTAACATCCCATGCCCACAGTTCACAGTAGACGCCCAGTTCACGTACGCGACGTGCAACCAGTTGGGTGTACTGCGATCCGAAATCGAGGATGAGAATGCGATGTTTATGAATATTGTCTGTCATTTGACGATAATTCCGAGGCAAGTGAAACAATAACAAAACGCCCGGTTTAAAACCGGGCGCGGAAACTTATCAGGAGCCCAAGCGGTAGTTCGGGGACTCTTTGGTAATGGTCACGTCGTGAACGTGGCTTTCCTGGATACCCGCACCGCTGATACGCACGAATTCAGCCTTCGTACGCAGCAGGTCGATGGTACCACAACCGGTCAGACCCATACAGGAACGCAAGCCCCCCATCTGCTGGTGAATGATCTCTTTCAGGCGGCCTTTATACGCTACGCGGCCTTCGATACCTTCCGGCACCAGTTTGTCAGCGGCGTTGTCGCTCTGGAAGTAACGGTCGGAGGAACCTTTGGACATCGCGCCCAGGGAGCCCATACCGCGGTAGGATTTGTAAGAACGGCCCTGATACAGTTCGATTTCGCCCGGAGACTCTTCGGTACCCGCCAGCATAGAGCCAACCATGACGGCAGCGGCGCCAGCGGCAATCGCTTTAGCGATGTCGCCGGAGAAACGGATACCGCCGTCGGCGATAACTGGAATACCGGTACCTTCCAGCGCTTCAACCGCGTCAGAAACGGCAGTGATCTGCGGAACGCCCACGCCAGTGACGATACGGGTAGTACAGATGGAGCCAGGGCCGATACCGACTTTCACCGCGCTGCAACCAGCTTCGGCGAGTGCGCGAGCGCCAGCGCCAGTGGCGACGTTACCGCCGATGATTTGCAGGTCAGGATATTTAGCACGGGTTTCACGGATACGTTGCAGCACGCCTTCAGAGTGACCGTGAGAGGAATCGATCAACAGTACGTCAACGCCGGCAGCAACCAGCGCGTCAACACGTTCTTCGTTACCTGCACCTGCGCCTACAGCCGCGCCGACACGCAGACGACCATGCTCGTCTTTACATGAGTTCGGTTTACGTTCTGCTTTCTGGAAATCTTTAACGGTGATCATGCCGAGCAGGTGGAAGCTGTCATCAACAACCAGCGCTTTCTCAACGCGCTTCTCGTGCATTTTGGCCAGCACGACATCACGCGCTTCACCTTCACGAACGGTCACCAGGCGCTCTTTCGGCGTCATGTATACGCTAACCGGCTGGTTCAGGTCAGTCACAAAGCGCACGTCACGACCGGTGATGATGCCAACCAGCTCGTTGTCTTCAGTCACTACCGGGTAACCCGCAAAACCGTTACGCTCAGTCAGTTCTTTTACTTCACGCAGGGTGGTGGTTGGCAGCACCGTCTGCGGGTCGGTTACCACGCCAGATTCGTGTTTTTTCACGCGGCGGACTTCCTCAGCCTGGCGCTCGATAGACATGTTCTTGTGGATAAAACCGATGCCGCCTTCCTGTGCCAGGGCAATAGCCAGGCGCGCTTCCGTCACGGTATCCATTGCTGCGGAGAGCATAGGAATGTTCAGGCGAATCGTTTTGGTCAGCTGAGTGCTAAGGTCAGCCGTGTTCGGCAGAACGGTAGAATGAGCGGGAACGAGGAGGACGTCGTCAAACGTCAGGGCTTCTTTTGCGATACGTAGCATGGGCAATATCTCACCTGGGAGGTTATTAAATATTGCCGCGGCATTATACAGAGCGTAACCGATTGCATCCACACTTTTTTGCAAAAAAACCTTGCGCTCCTCTGTGAGCATGTTACTTTCGACTGAATAACCTGCTGATTTAGAATTTGATCCCGCTCACATGTTATCCTCTCAGACCTCCTCAATTTTTACCGTAAGCCGCCTGAATCAGACGGTTCGTCTGCTGCTTGAGCAGGAGATGGGACAAGTGTGGATCAGCGGCGAAATATCGAATTTCACCCAGCCCTCTTCCGGCCACTGGTACTTCACCTTAAAAGACGATAACGCCCAGGTGCGTTGCGCGATGTTCCGCAACAGCAACCGCCGGGTGACGTTCCGTCCGCAGCACGGTCAGCAGGTACTGGTACGCGCCAACATCACGCTGTACGAACCGCGCGGCGATTACCAGATAATTGTTGAGAGCATGCAGCCCGCGGGCGAAGGGCTATTACAGCAGAAGTATGAACAGCTGAAAGCCAAACTGCAGGCGGAAGGGTTGTTCGATCAGCAATATAAGCAGCCGCTGCCCTCCCCGGCCCACTGTGTCGGGGTGATTACCTCGAAAACCGGCGCGGCGCTGCACGATATTCTCCACGTTCTTAAACGCCGCGATCCGTCGCTGCCGGTAGTTATCTACCCTACCGCTGTACAGGGCGACGACGCGCCGGGGCAAATCGTTCGCGCCATTGAACTGGCAAACGCGCGCGGCGAGTGCGACGTGTTAATCGTCGGGCGCGGCGGCGGCTCGCTGGAAGATTTATGGAGTTTTAACGACGAACGCGTGGCGCGCGCAATATTTGCCAGCCGCATTCCAGTGGTTAGCGCTGTCGGCCACGAAACCGACGTCACTATCGCCGATTTTGTCGGAGACCTGCGCGCGCCGACGCCGTCGGCGGCGGCGGAAATCGTCAGCCGTAACCAGCAAGAGCTGCTGCGTCAGGTGCAATCTGCCCAGCAGCGTCTGGGCATGGCGATGGATTACTACCTCGCCAACCGCACCCGTCGTTTCACGCAGCTTTTCCACCGCCTCCAGCAGCAGCACCCGCAGTTGCGTCTGGCGCGCCAGCAAACTTCTCTGGAACGGCTGCGTCAGCGCATGAGCAGCGCGCTGGAAAACCAAATAAAGCAGGCGAATCAGCGCCAGCAACGTATGCTGCAGCGACTGAATCAACAAAATCCACAGCCCCGCATTTATCGCGCACAAGCCCGTATTCAGCAGTTGGAATATCGTCTGATGGAGAATGTACGCACACGTATAAGCGAACAGCGAGAGCGTTTCGGCAACGCGGTTACCCATCTCGAAGCGGTCAGTCCGCTGGCGACGCTGGCGCGCGGCTACAGCGTTTCTACCACCACGGGCGGCGGCGTACTGAAACAGATCAAACAGGTCAGCGCAGGCGATGTCATCACCACCCGACTAGCAGATGGCTGGGTGGAAAGCGAAGTGAGGGGCGTAACGGCGGCGAAAAAAACGCGGAAGAAAAAGCCGGTTTAAACCGGCACATACTCCACGCGTTTTTTCGAAATCAGCCCATGGCCATGCTGACAGAAATAATCCACCGCGCCACAAGCCTTGAGTACTTCGAGTGGTTGATGGCACTCTGGGCAACGTGCTTCCAGTTGAAAATCTTTTTGGCAACTCTCACAGCGCGCCGCACCGTTTTGTGGCTCCAGTTCAGCGTGGCAATCCGGACAAATGATAGACATTGCAACTCCAGTACAGGGATCGATTCTTGCGTTGAGTTTAACACGCTGCGCTGAATGTCGCCCAGGTCCAACAAAACGTCATACCTCATCAATTGAATGACCGGGGCATAGTTTCTGCCCCGGCATAATCGAGGTGTTATCAGGCGCTGGTTGCCGGTTTAGTTTGCGTATTTTCCAGCATGCGACGAATGGGAACAATAAGGACAATCAGGACCGCGGCGCAGATCAGCAGCGCAATCGAGCAGCGAGCGAAGAGATCCGGCAGCATATCCAGTTGGTCAGCCTTCACATGACCGCCAATCAGACCTGCGGCCAGGTTACCCAGCGCACTGGCACAGAACCACAGGCCCATCATTTGCCCACGCATTCTTTCCGGCGCCAGCAGCGTCATGGTCGCCAGACCGATCGGGCTCAGACACAGCTCGCCAAGCGTCAGCATCAGGATACTGCCTACCAGCCAGAATGGAGAAACGCCCGCTCCGCCGTTGCTGAGAACGTTTTGCGCCGCCAGCATCATCAGGCCAAAGCCTGCCGCCGCACACAAAATACCGATAACGAACTTAGTGATGCTGCTCGGGCGAATGTTCATACTCGCCAGCTTCGGCCACGCCCAACTAAATACCGGCGCCAGCAGGATGATAAACAGGGCGTTTATCGACTGGAACCAAACCGCCGGAATTTCAAAATCACCGATCATACGGTTAGTGTAGTCGTTGGCGAACAGGTTGAACGAGGTGGGTTTTTGCTCAAACGCCGACCAGAAGAATGCGGCGGAAACCAGCAGGATAAAGCAAACCAGCAGTCTGGCGCGCTCTTTGCGATTCAGGCCGGCAAAGATGAACAGGTAGATAAAGTAGAGCGCAACAGAGGCGGCAATCACGTACACCAGTATGCTGGCAACCGCGACCGGATTAATCACAATCACGCCCTGCGCAATCAGCGTAACGATAATCGCCACACCGACAGCCAGCGCGAGTAGCCATGCGCCCACACCGTTACGCTTCACTACCGGGCTGTTCCAGGTCGAGTCCAGTCCCACTTCGCTGTCGTAGCGTTTCATCGACGGAACGGCAAACACACGGAAGATGATTAACGCCACCAGCATGCCGATACCACCGATACCAAAGCCCCAATGCCAGCCATGGGTTTTAATCAACCAACCGGAGATCAAGGGGGCGATGAATGACCCCATATTGATGCCCATGTAAAACAGCGAGAAACCGCCGTCACGACGCGCATCGCCTTTTTTATACAATGTGCCAACCATGACCGAAATACAGGTCTTAAACAGACCGGAACCGAGCACGATAAACATCAGGCCGATAAAGAACAGGTTGTTACCCATAATGGCCGAAAGCGCAATCGACAGATGACCAAGCGCAATCAGGATGGAACCGTACCATACGGCTTTCTGTTGGCCGAGCCAGTTATCCGCCAGCCAACCACCAGGCAGCGCGGCGAGATACATCGTACCGGCAAAAATACCCACAATCGCCGAGGCGTTTTCACGCGCCAGCCCCATGCCGCCGTCATAGACGGTAGCCGCCATAAACAGGATCAGTAATGGGCGAATGCCATAAAACGAGAAACGCTCCCACATCTCTGTGAAGAACAGCGAGCCGAGCGGATAAGGATGACCGAAGAAAGTTCGGCTTTCTTTTTGATTAACAGAGGATTGCATAATTCTCCCGAAAGTTATGTCGTCGTGCGTGTATACACCGCATGTACGCCAGCCAGTTACGTATCTGACCGATTTTTTACATGCGGCGAAAAGTTATTTAACCATTTGATAACCTAAGACTAGTTTTGTCTAGTACCAACCCCCGGACTTTAAGATGAAAACTCGACAAATGTCTACTTTCTTAGATTTAAACTTGGTAAAAAACGAATAGTGATTGACATCGCACGGTCAGAAGCTGGCGATGGAATACCGAAAAAAAACCCGCGACAAGCGCGGGTTTTTATCAACATCAGCAATGATTATTTGCTTTTTTTAATGTGCTTAATCAAACGTTTACGTTTACGCATCTGGGTCGGCGTCAGCGTATTACGTTTATTCGCAAACGGGTTTTCCCCTTCTTTGAACTGAATGCGGATCGGAGTCCCCATCACGTCCAGAGTTTTGCGGAAGTAGTTCATCAGATAGCGCTTATATGAATCCGGCAGATCTTTCACCTGATTGCCATGAATCACCACGATCGGCGGGTTATAACCACCGGCATGGGCATATTTCAGCTTCACGCGACGACCACGTACCAGCGGCGGCTGATGATCTTCTACCGCCATGGTCATGATACGCGTCAGCATCGCGGTACTAACGCGACGAGTGGAGCTGTCGTACGCTTCGCGGACCGATTCAAACAGATTACCGACACCGCTACCGTGCAGCGCAGAGATAAAGTGTACGCGCGCAAAATCAATAAAGCCCAGACGGAAGTCCAGCGTTTCCTTGACCTGCTCTTTCACTTCCTGCGTCAGGCCGTCCCATTTGTTGACGACAATAACAAGTGAGCGCCCACTATTGAGGATAAAGCCCAGCAGCGACAGGTCCTGATCGGAAATACCTTCCCGCGCATCAATCACCAGCATGACCACGTTGGCATCTTCAATCGCCTGCAGCGTTTTGATGACTGAGAATTTTTCTACCGCTTCGGTAATTTTCCCGCGCTTACGCACGCCAGCGGTGTCGATCAGCACATATTCACGTTCGTCGCGTTGCATCGGAATATAAATGCTGTCACGCGTGGTCCCTGGCATGTCGTAAACCACCACGCGGTCTTCGCCGAGAATACGGTTAGTCAGTGTGGACTTACCTACGTTCGGACGCCCGACAATCGCCAGCTTGATCGGCAGATCCTGCGGGTTGAAGTCGTCTTCAGGCTCTTCTTCACCGTTTTCTTTGGCTTCCAGTTGCGCCCAATATTCCGCATCTTCATCGACTTCTTCCTGCGGCGCAACGTCATCCATCCACGGCAGCAGAACATGCTCCAGCAGGCTGAGAACGCCGCGACCATGGGAGGCAGCAATCGGATAAATTTCACCCAGACCCAGCGAGTAGAAATCAACAACCGCCTGATCGGGATCCAGTCCGTCCGTTTTGTTGGCCACCAGGAACGTCGGTTTCTGGCGTGAACGCAGATGTTTAGCAATGGCTTCATCCGCTGGCATCAGGCCAGCACGCGCATCCACCATAAACAGTACAACGTCCGCTTCCTCGATAGCCAACAGAGACTGTTCAGCCATGCGGGTTTCAACACCGTCTTCGGTGCCATCAATACCGCCGGTATCAATGCAGATAAACTCGCGGCCTTCAATTTCCGCACGACCGTACTTACGGTCACGAGTCAGACCCGGGAAATCCGCAACCAGCGCATCTCGGGTGCGAGTTAGACGGTTAAATAACGTGGATTTGCCAACGTTAGGGCGCCCGACAAGCGCGACCACAGGTACCATGTTTAAAGCCTCATTTAAAAAATCATCAGACAACGCGCACATTTTTGCGCCGTTGTTAAAAACAGTAAAACGGCCCCTGCACCAGGAGCCGTTTTTCAAAGCGAGCGGCCAAGACGATTAACGCGTAATGGAGTACAGCGTACCGTCTTTCGCCTGGATCAGCAGTTTACCATCCGCAGAGACTGGCTCGGTCAGGAAACCGGAGCTGTCGACTTTCTGCTGGGCAACAAAGCGACCATCTTCAACGTTAATCCAGTGCAGGTAGCCTTCGCTATCGCCCACAACCAAATTGCCGTTATACAATGCCGGAGACGTCAGCAGACGGTGCAACAGATCGCTTTGCGTCCACAGCGTCACGCCGCCGTCGGTGGTCAGCGCCAGTATGCGGTCGTTCTGATCGACCAGGTAGATACGGTTTCCATCGACGATGAAATCATTTACCGAGCCCAGTTCACGTTTCCACATAATCTGGCCACTGCGCAGATCCAGCGCGGTCAGGTTACCATTATAAGCCAGCGCGTAAACAACGCCATTGACGATAACCGGCGTGGTATCAACGTCACTCAGACGATCGATTTCCGTTGGGCCTGTCGCCTGAGAAATACGTTGCTGCCAAATCATCTGGCCCTGCTGCATCAGCACGGCGCTTACGCGACCGTTATCACCACCAACAATTGCTGCGCCAAAGGCCGTCGCAGGGGCAGATTCGCCACGCAGAGACAGGGATGGCATGTCGAGGTTAACGGTCCACTTGATGGCGCCGTCAGCTTCGTTCAACGCCTGCAATTGACCGTTGCTGGTGTGGATTAATACCATGCCATCGCTCACAACCGGACGGGACAGCGCTTCACCGGCAACTTTCGTTTGCCATGCGGTGGTACCGTCGCTGGTATTCAACGCATAAACCTGCGCTTTTTCACTGCCAATGTAAACATGACCACCGGACACGGTTACGCCGCCAGAAAGCTGTGCAGATGCACGGGAGAACCAACCGTCTTTCTCACCCAGATTAACAGACCACACTTCTTTGCCGTCGTCTGCGTTCAACGCTTTCACGACACCTGCGCGATCGGCTGCATAGACAACGTTATCCGCCAGCGCAGGATGAAGATTGGAATAGAAATCACCAATACCGTTGCCCACGGAAGTGCTCCAGTCCGTAGACGGAGTAAACTGATTTTCAACCACCGGTAATGGGGACATCTTAACGACATCTTCTTCGCCACTAAACAGTGAACAGCCGCTCAATAGGGTAACGGAAAGCAGCCCTGGCAGAAGTAATTTACGCAATTGCATCGGGTCCCTCTCAGATGGACAAATTATTGATTTTCATCTGCATCATTTCGCTCAGAGCAGGAGAGGCATCGCTTTTCACACCCGCTTCCCATGCGCTACGCGCACCTTGTTTGTCGCCCTTGCTCAGCAACGCTTCACCGCGCAGATCGGCAACAATGGCCGTCCACCCTTCACCTTTAATGGTGTCGAGTGTTTTCAGCGCGGTATCAGCCTGTTTAAGCTGCACCTGAACACGAGCCAGACGCAGGTTAATCACCGCTTTGAGATTCTCATCGCTGGTTGCAGCCAGGCCTTGTTGCAGCTGGCTTGCAGCTTTCTCAAGTTCATTTTGGTCAACAAACTGCTGCGCAAGTTCCAGTGAAGCTAACGCGCCGTAGGTATTTTTATTCTCTGCTGCAAATTTCTCTGCCGCAGGAATGCTATCCGCTTTACCCGCGCTAACCGCGGTCACCGTATTTTGGTATGCCAGAGAAGCAGAGCGTGCGGACTCCGTCTGATGGCTGGTCCAGTAACGCCAGCCAACCAGTGCGCCAACCCCTAAAATTATCCCAACCGCCAGCGCTTTGCCGTTTTCGGCAAAGAAGCGTTTTACCGCATCAACCTGGTCGTGTTCGTTCTCGTAAATTTCCACGCTGTCCTTCTCCTTAGCCCAGTAGAGTGCGCAAATGCGCGGCAACGCCATCCTGCGCTACTGCCGTTTGCTCACCAGAGCGCAAATCCTTCACTACAACAGTACCGTCAGCCACTTCGGACTCACCCAGTACCAGTGCAACGCGGGCGCCCCACTTATCGGCACGGGCAAACTGTTTCTTAAAGTTGCCGCCGCCGTGGTTGGTCATCAGTTTCACACCAGGAACTTCATCACGCAGACGTTCCGCAAGCCGCATTGCCGCCGACTGCGTGTCTGTGCCTGAAGCAACCAGGTATATATCGACAACAGGGGAGGTAATAAATTCCGGATTCACTGCCTGAACTAATAAAACAAGGCGTTCCAGGCCCATGGCGAAGCCCACAGCTGGCGTTGCACGACCGCCCAGTTGCTCTACCAGACCGTCGTAACGACCACCGGCACACACGGTGCCCTGCGAGCCCAGACTGCTGGTAACCCACTCAAATACGGTGCGGTTGTAGTAATCAAGACCACGAACCAGACGCTGATTAACGGTGTAGGCAATCCCTGCGGATTCCAGTAGTTTGCACAGACCCGCGAAATGCTCGCGAGAGTCATCATCGAGATAATCACCCAGCGCAGGTGCGTCGTTGAGCAGCGCCTGCACTTCTGGGTTTTTGGAGTCAAGCACGCGCAGCGGGTTGGTGTACATGCGACGCTTGCAGTCTTCGTCCAGTTTCTCTTTATGCTGTTCCAGATAGGCGACCAGCGCATCACGGTAGTTAGCGCGGGCTTCAAGCGAACCAATTGAGTTCAGCTCCAGGCTAACATGTTGAGAAATACCCAGCGCGCGCCACCAGCGAGCGGTCAGCATAATCAGTTCAGCATCAATGTCCGGCCCCTGCAGGCCAAACACTTCGACACCCAACTGATGGAACTGACGATAGCGTCCTTTCTGCGGACGTTCGTGGCGGAACATCGGCCCGATATACCACAGACGCTGTTCCTGATTGTACAGGAGACCATGTTCAATGCCGGCGCGTACGCAGCCCGCAGTCCCTTCAGGACGCAGAGTCAGGCTGTCGCCATTTCTGTCCTCAAAGGTATACATCTCTTTTTCAACCACGTCGGTAACTTCACCGATCGCGCGTTTGAATAACGGGGTCTGCTCTACAATCGGCAAGCGGATTTCACTGTAACCGTAGCTACCGAGCACGTTTTTGAGTGTGCCTTCAATGCGCTGCCAGATGGCGGTTTCGCCAGGCAGATAATCGTTCATGCCGCGAATGGCTTGAATGTTTTTTGCCACGTTTATTCTCTTTATGAATATAAAAATGAACCCTCAGCGCTAACCCGAACAATGCGGGCGCCATGCGGGTTCAATCATACACGGGAAGCACGCCGCTTCCCATCACGTTGTTATTTTTCAAGCTGCTGCACGTCGATACGGCGCGCTTCGTCCAGGATACTCGCTTTAGCGCGAATACGGGCTTCAAGCTGTGTGATCATATCGTCGTTGTCGAGTCGGTCCTTACGCACACCGTCTTCGTACAGGCCGCTTTTCTTGTTACCGCCCGTCACGCCCAGCGTAGAAACCAGCGCTTCGCCAGGACCATTTACCACACAGCCGATGATCGAAACATCCATTGGCGTAATGATATCTTCCAGGCGTTGCTCCAACGCGTTAACCGTACCGATAACGTCGAATTCCTGACGTGAGCAGGTTGGACAAGCGATGAAATTGATCCCGCGCGCGCGAATGCGCAGCGATTTCAGAATATCGAAGCCCACTTTGATCTCTTCCACCGGATCGGCAGCCAGAGAAACACGCAGCGTATCGCCGATCCCTTCTGATAGCAGCAATCCTAAACCGATCGCGGATTTCACCGCCCCGCTACGTGCGCCACCGGCTTCGGTGATCCCCAGATGCAGCGGTTGATCGATCTGTTTCGCCAGCAGGCGATAGGATTCTACGGCGAGGAAAACGTCAGAGGCTTTAACGCTGACTTTGAATTGATCGAAGTTCAAACGATCGAGGTGATCCACATGACGCATAGCGGATTCCAGCAGCGCCTGCGGCGTCGGTTCACCGTATTTTTCCTGCAGATCTTTTTCCAGCGATCCGGCGTTTACGCCGATGCGGATAGGAATATTTTTATCACGAGCGCAGTCTACTACCATACGGATGCGCTCTTCATTACCGATATTGCCTGGGTTGATACGCAGACAGTCAACGCCGTATTCCGCCACTTTCAGCGCGATACGGTAGTCGAAGTGAATATCGGCAACCAGCGGGACATTAACCTGCTGTTTGATAAGCTTGAACGCTTCTGCAGCATCCATTGTCGGTACAGAGACACGAACAATATCTGCGCCTACGCGTTCCAGCGCTTTGATCTGATTAACCGTCGCTTCCACGTCAGTGGTGCGCGTATTGGTCATAGACTGTACGGCGATGGGCGCGCCATCGCCGATCGGCACGTTCCCAACGTAAATGCGTGTCGATTTTCTACGTTGAATTGGAGCCTGGTTATGCATTAAAAAATCTCCCGCATTGCCGTCTGTTACTGAGCCGGTGATTGTTCGGCATTAACGGTCAGACGTGCAACCTGGTTAGTTCTGATAAAACGACTCAGATCGACAGGTTTACCCTGGAACTGAATCTGCACTGCCGCCGGAGCGCCAATTTTCAGTTTGTACGGCGCCTGACCGGTCAAATTCAGATTACCGTCTTTACGCTGCATACCGCTGAACAATTTTTTACCGGTCGCATCGGTTACTTCCAACCAGCAATCGGCGGTAAAGTTCATTACCAGTGCGTTAGGATCGGCTGCTGGGGTACTTACACCCGCCTGGTCAGTCGGCAGCGGGGCCGCATTTGTTGGTGCTGCGGTTGCGGTATCGACATTGGCCTGAGACGGCGCTACAACAGCATTCTGTTGCGCATCCGCGGCTGGCGCCGGGGTTGCCGGAGCATCCGTCGATGGCGCGGCGTCCGCCACTGCGCCATCATCTGCAGTCGGCGTCGTCTCCTGACCTGCTGCGGCGCTGGTATCTAACGGTACATTCTGCGCAGTGTCTTTACCGGCATTCAGCTCAGCAGAAGATTGATCGGCCATGGTGCTGATCTCTTCCTGCTGCGCTTTATGGTTCTGCCACCACCAGGCGCCTGTCAGTCCGACAACGACAAACAGCACCAGCCAGGTGAAGGTCATTAACCAGCCATCGCGCTTTTTACGACGCTTACCGAGCGAGAAGCTCTGCATCGGCGCGACTTTAGCAGGGCGAACTGGAGCCTGTTTTTCCAGCCCTGGCAACAGTTCTTCTTCAGGAATATGCACCAGACGCGCATAAGAACGGATGTACCCACGCAGGAATGTTGAAGCGAGATCGGCTGGTGCCTTATCTTCTTCAATATCGCGTACCGTGGAGACCTTCAGGCACAGTCGTTCCGCGACTGCCTGTTGGCTGAATCCGAGTTGTTCACGGGCATTGCGCAGACGAACGCCGGTGGAGAGTGCTTCATTTTTGTCGTGCGTGGCTTCAGTATTCATTCGCTACAGCTGCGTAAATTTGGGTTCTGGCGCCGGCGAGTCACAATGCTCACCCACACCGCGAAACATCTGGTCAGTTAACCTTCGTCAGACAGTATAAAACGGTCAGACTACCAATGACAAAAAAGCGTAAACCTGAGGGCTAAACTCTTGTTGCGCCGTTACATACTGCCTTAAAGTCGACAAAAACGCACCGTTATTATTGACCTGACGACAACAACCAAAGAACCTCACCTGGCTTACATTGCACTACGGTACAAGAATTATACCGTAGTGCGCTCGACATCAAACGGTTTTGATGTCGATAGCATCACCCTGCATACGCTTGCGCAGAGTACGCTTGGTACGGTCGATAACGTCGCCTGCCAATTGGCCGCAGGCTGCATCGATGTCATCGCCACGTGTTTTACGCACGATGGTGGTGAAACCATAGCTCATCAACACTTTGGAGAAACGATCGATACGGCTGTTAGAGCTACGACCATACGGTGCGCCAGGGAACGGGTTCCACGGGATCAGGTTGATCTTACACGGCGTATCTTTCAGCAGTTCAGCCAGTTGATGCGCGTGTTCGGTACCGTCATTGATGTGATCCAACATGACATACTCAATGGTCACACGACCCTGGTTGGCGTTGGATTTTTCCAGATAACGACGCACTGCCCCGAGGAACGTTTCGATATTGTACTTTTTGTTGATAGGCACAATTTCGTCACGAATTTCATCGTTCGGCGCATGCAGAGAGATCGCCAGCGCAACGTCAATCATATCGCCCAGCTTATCCAACGCAGGTACAACCCCTGAGGTGGAAAGCGTAACGCGACGCTTGGACAGCCCGAAACCGAAGTCATCCAGCATGATTTCCATCGCCGGCACCACGTTAGTCAGGTTGAGCAACGGCTCGCCCATCCCCATCATCACCACGTTGGTGATAGGACGAACACCCGTTGCTTTTACCGCGCCGACGATTTTCGCCGCACGCCAAACCTGACCAATGATTTCCGACACTCGCAGGTTACGGTTAAATCCCTGTTGCGCCGTAGAGCAGAATTTACACTCTAATGCACAACCAACCTGTGAAGAAACACACAGGGTCGCGCGATCGTCTTCCGGAATATAAACGGTTTCAACGCGCTGATCGCCAACCGCGATAGCCCATTTGATCGTGCCGTCAGAGGAACGCTGCTCTTCCACCACTTCCGGGGCGCGAATTTCAGCGACTTCTTTCAGCTTGTTACGCAGCACCTTATTGATGTCAGTCATGTCATCAAAGTTGTCGCTGCAATAGTGGTACATCCACTTCATGACCTGATCGGCACGAAACGGCTTTTCGCCCATTTCTTTGAAGAATTCGCGCATTTGCTGACGGTTCAGATCCAGCAGGTTAATTTTTCCATTTTTATTTGGAACCGCAGGAATGACGACTTCAGAGGTGTTAACTAATTCAGACATAATTTTTTCCGGCCTCGTTGTTACACGTTGTGGCCCGTGGAGGGTTAAAAAGAAACGCCCCGGCAAGCGGTCTGCTCTTCCGGGGCGTTACATTGTACAAAGTCTGGCGCAGGGATGCCACGTTTGCACGAAGCATTAGCGAAAATAATATGTAAAGAAAGAACGTAGGCCTGATAAGACGCCTCGCGTCGCCATCAGGCAAAGCAGAGCCGGATGCGCAAACGCTTATCCGGCCTACAGGACGAGCTTATTAGCGCGTACGCGGGCAAACCTCGCCCTCACCGAAGAAATAGGCGATTTCGCGAGCGGCAGATTCAACGGAATCAGAACCGTGAGTCCCGTTTTCGGTGAAGCTGTCAGCGTAGTCGGCACGCAGGGTACCGGCCAGCGCGTTCGCCGGGTTGGTAGCGCCCAGCAGATCGCGATGACGCTGTACGGCGTTTTCGCTTTCCAGAACGGAAACAACGATCGGACCGGAGGTCATGAATTCAACCAGACCGTCAAAGAACGGTTTGCCGTCGTGCTCAGCATAAAAGCCACGCGCCTGCTCAACGGTCAGGTGCAGCATTTTAGTCCCTACAATCTTGAACCCTGCAGCTTCAAAGCGCGCAAAGATGCTCCCAATAACGTTTTTTGCCACCGCGTTTGGTTTAATGATGGAAAAAGTACGTTCAATAGCCATTGATAACCTCTGTAATATGTTCTGTTGTTGTCTATATAGATGTACGACCTGGCGCGGATTATAAAGAGCATCCCGGCAATTGACTATTGATGAAGGTAACATTTCTTTAAAATAAGATGAGTTTTAGCAACAAATACTCACCAACTGGTCTACTGCACCGAAAATCTCACCGTCGCCACCTGTCCGGCGTCATCCATCACCAGCAGTTGGTAATCCCCTTTGACCGTCAGACGTAGCGTCAGGTGACGCCCGCGCTCGTCCAGACGTTGTCCGTTAAGAAACCACCAGCGATCGCCTGTTCCACCGCTGGTTTGCACCGGCAATGAAGCCTCTGGAGAACCAGGTAAACGCTTCACAATCGCGCCATCGCGCAGACCTGTCAACTGCAACGGTAACCCGGGATCCTGCCCCAACGGCGGACATGTGGCAGAAACAGGCGGTAATCTCGCCCCACGGCGCTCTGCTTCCGGCAGCCATGGTTCAAGCGGCAAGGGCCAGACGATAAGCGTCTGTTCGCGCGCCTGCGGGCAATCCGCCGCCACGCGTTTGCCCTCTCCGTCCAGCCAGACAGGGAAACGAATGCCGTTAACGCCTTCCTGCTCAGGTAATAACAGTGTTGGCGGCTGACTGCCATCCAGTAGCCAGGTTGCCAGACGGCGGCGACAGTTACTGTCTCCAGCCGCAAGAGATTGCCCGCCCGGCCAACATACCACGCCGCGGCTAACGGATTCAGGACGGGGGTCTTCCGGCTGATTCGTCCCGCGAGAGAGCAGCAGATTGTTGACCTGATTGAGCACAGGTACGGCGCTGGCAAAGCCAAACTGCCCCACCACCGGCGTACCGTCGGGCCTGCCGGTCCAGATGCCAATCACATAACGGGCGTTAATCCCAATCGCCCACGCATCGCGATAGCCATAGCTGGTACCCGTTTTCCACGCCAGAGGAACCACTCTGCTCAGTGCGTTATCCGGTAGCGGTTGTGCTTCGTCAGCCATAATCCGGCGAATAATCCACGCCGCGCCTGCCGACATCAGCGGACGCTCCAGTAGCGGGTCTGCCGGCTGCAGGCGCAATTTACCCGCCTTCCCGTGGCGGGCGAAGGCGCTATACGCCGCCGCCATATCATCAAGCCTTGCCCCCGCCCCGCCCAAAATCAGCGACAGATTCGGCGCAGCCCCTGCGGGCAGATATAACGGTAAACCGACGTTACGTAACGATGCGGCAAAACGCTTCGGGCCATAGGCTTCCAGAACCTGGACCGCAGGTAGATTCAGCGAACGAACCAGCGCCTCGCTCATGCTTACCGGTCCGTGAAAACCACTGTCAAAATTCCCCGGTCGATAATCACCGGTTCGCCGTGGTACATCCTGCAACAACGAAGCAGGATGAATTAATCCGTCATCCAGCGCCAAACCATAGATAAACGGCTTCAGCACCGATCCCGGCGAGCGGATCGCATTCACCATATCCACATGACCAAAGCGGGAGTCATCATTCATATCCACCGACCCCACCCAGCCACGCACGCTCATATCGGTGTGATCGACCACAATCATCGCCAGCGAACTGCGCGCCGGCAATCGCCCTTTCCAGTTTTGCGCCAGCTCTTCGAGTTGCCGCTGCAACCCGGCGTCAAGGGTAGTCACGATTTTATCGCTGCGGCTTTTTCCCAGCATCATGCGCGAAAATAACGGCGCTAACTGCGGCATCTGCCTGGGGGCCAGCCAGACCGGCTCTTCGCGTGACTCCTGCACCTGTTTTGCGGACCAAATGCCCTGAATTGCCATACGTTCGAGCACTTTATTACGCGCCGCCTCAGCGCGCTCCGGCCAACGGTCCGGACGCAGACGGCTCGGCGCCTGTGGCAGCACAGCAAGCAATGCTGCATCAGAGTAGCTCAGTTGTGCAGGCGATTTGCCAAGATAGGCCCAGCTCGCTGCGCCCACGCCTTGCAGCGTGCCGCCAAACGGCGCACGGTTAAGATACAGCGTCAGAATGTCGCGCTTGGACAGATGCCATTCCAGTTGCAACGCGCGCCAGAGCTGGCGAAACTTGCCGCCAAAGGTGCGTGGGTGGGGATCGAGTAAACGCGCCACCTGCATGGTGAGCGTACTGCCGCCCGAGACGACACGCCCGGATGAGAGGTCCTGCCACGCGGCGCGCAGTACTGAAAACGGATTGACCCCGGGGTGTTTCCAGAACCAACGGTCTTCGTAGTTAATTAAGGCCTGAAGGTAGCGGGGGGATACCTCATCAATCGTCACCGGATAACGCCAGATACCGTCCGCGTCGGCGAAGCGCCAGAGAGGCGTACCATCGTGCGCCACCACGACACGCGCGGGATCCACCTCATGAAGCGGCAGCGGCCAGATTTTGTCTGCCGCCCAAATCGCCATCACAAACACTAGCGCAACGACTGCCAGCCAGAGCCAGCAGCCGCGTTTACCCAACCCGCGCATCATTTATGGTCTGACAATCAAAAGCCCCTCTGCCGCACCGGTTGCCCGCCACTGCGGAACATACATTGATTCCACCTGCGGGACGGGAACCTGATACGTTCCCGGTGTTACTGCTCTCGCCAGATAGACCAGCGTAACCGCCTGTCCTTCATTGACCGCCACCGCAGCGACAAAGCGATCGTCACGGAACTCAATATGCTGGATATCCGCCTGCTGCATCTGATTGAGCAGGTTCGCCACTTCGCTACCGCTATCCTGCAGACTGGCGCTGCCGTTAGCCAGATTTTGGTTTTCCAGCTCCAGTCCGGCAGGCAGTAAGTCGACGACCAGCGCATCCGGCACGTTCTGGCTGGCTTTAACGTCCAGCCAGACCAGCACCAGTTCGCCGCTGCGCAGAGAATCCAGTGATTTGCTGCTCCCGTCGAGTCCCAGGATCTGACGTTCAATATGCAGGACGTTGCTGGCAGGCGTCGGTGCGGTTTGCGGATAACCGCTGACATCCAGACGCAGCCACAGCGGCAGATTACCGGTATTCGTGACGCTCAGCGTGGACAGCTCGTCGGCATCCAGATTCCGGGTTTGCGATTTATCACCTGCTAACGGTTGTTCAGAGAGTGATGTTTGCGCCTGCCACGTGCCAGGTAAATCCTGTAACGTACGCGCGGCAAGGAACAACGCATTATTTTCCTGAGTAGAGAGCCAGCGCTGACCAAAGGCCTGTTCTGACAATGTGTTCAGCAACGTATTCTGCTCTTCAGGTTTGAGCTTGTTCTCTTCCAGCAATGCCAGCATCAGCGCGTTGTCGCGTAGCTGACTGCCGTAATCCGCCATCCACTGTTGTGCATCGCGACGCGGTGTATTCAGCGCCAACGTAAGCGCCTGTTCACTGCGATTAGCATCGCCCATGTTTTTCAGCGCGATCCCCAGTTGCAACAGCGGTAAACCAGAAGCCGCCTGAGCGCGGCGCTCCCAGATTTCACGCAGTGCGCCAAGCGGGGCTTTTTGCTGACGAGCCAACACCAGCGCGGCGTAGGCCTGTACAGCAAACCTGCTTGCAGACGAGTCATCGGTATAACGAATCGACATCATCCCCGGATCCTGCAAATAACGCAGCAGCCGCTCGTTCCCCCGGTTAATCACCTCAACCGGGACGCTGTAGCCTTGTTCGTTCGCGCGGACGAGGAAATCCATTACGTACGCGGTCAGCCAGTACTCTTCCGGCCCGTTCTTATCCCACAGCGCAAAACCGCCGTTATCGCGCTGCATTTGCAGTAAACGGGAAATGCCAATCTCTACTGCCACACGGCGTTTTTCATCACTGTCGCCCGCGATACCTAATGCCTTCAGTTGCGCGGCATTGGTGTATAAAGAGGGGAACAACCCGCTCGCCGTTTGCTCAAGACAACCGTAAGGGTAAGCTTTCAGTTCACGGATGTAGCGCGCCAGATTCAGCGGCGGTTTACCGCTGAACAGCAATTGTCCCTGCATTGTCACAGGAGAGAAATTAGCCAACTCTTCGCCTGGCAGCTGCCAGGTTGCCCCCGGCTGGAGCGCAACGCCATTATTGACAGTTTGCGCGGGAAACGCCGGGCGCACGCCAATCTTCCACTGTTTGTGCTGCACAGGCAGCGTCTCCCCTGGCAGAGACAGACCGCTAATCTGCGCCTGAATTTCCCCCTCGCCAAAGCCTTCCCGCGCGCGCACCGGAATAAACAGCGTAGTCCGTACGCCTGGCGCCAGATTCACAGGCGCAAGATCTTGCCCTATCAGTTCCAGTAAACCGCTGGCCGCGAGGTTAATATTCAGCGTCTGTGGTTTATCGGTCAGGTTGGTCACGTCCAGCGTCAGGCGCGAAGTATCTCCCCCGGCCAAAAAGCGCGGCATGTTCAGTTCAGCAATCACCGGCGCGGCGACAATCACTTTGCTTTCGCTGCTGCCAAAGTCATCCGCCGTCCAGGCCTGCGCCATGACCCGCAGCTCGCCGTTGAAATCACCAATCGGTAACGTCACCGTACCTTCGCCCTGCTCGTTAAGCGTGACCGGTAACGCCTGTTGCGCCACGATATTGACGTGATTAACCGGAGGCTTACCGCCACGCTTTAACTCATCGCCATCGCCACCAAAGCGCAGCGCCGCCAGACGACCTTGCCCTTCGATGACCTGACCGTAGATATCATAAATATCCGCACCATAGCGTTTTTGCCCGAAAAACGCCTGCCAGGGGTCGGGCGTAACGTAATCAGTGATGTTCAACACCCCGCTGTCAACGGCAGAGACCAGTACGTTAACCTGTTTTGGCACGTCGCCATTTTTAACGCTGGCTTTAATCTTGACGGTTAACGGCTGATTTGGGCGTATTTTCGCCGGGGTTTCCAGCGCCAGTCCCAGACGACGATTTTCATCGCCCAGCGGTAAATGCAGCAACCCAACCGCCCGTTTTGGCGTCGCCGAACGGGATTTGTCGCCAGGACGAACCACCAGCGCACTGAGATACAAATCGTGGCGATTCCAGGTTTTATCGACTGGAATAGTGAGGTCCAGGCCATTCGCAGGCACGTCTATTTCTTGCCACCACAACGGTCCTTCGCTGGATTCTACCATCGCATAACCTTTGCCAGCCGCGGGGGCGGCAATATGCAGCTTCATGGTATCGCCAGGACGATAGCCGGGTTTATCCAGTTTCAGGGTCACACGATCGGGGCGAACAGAGCCGCTGCCGTCGCTATTATCCTGCCAGCTATAACCCGCCCAGAAGCGCACGCTGCTCACCGCATCATTCGGCGCTTTTACTTCCAGACGATAAGCGCCCCACTCAACCGGGAAGCTCACTTTACCGGTTTCATCGGCCTTAAGATCCAGAGTCTGCTCACCTTCGATCAGATCTTTTTGATCAAACTGCGATTGCCAGCCCTCGCCTTCAGTCCAGTTCCAGTAATAATCACGACGTTCGCGGATCAAACGCACCTGCAAGCCGGACACCGCTTTTTTATCGCCTTGCGCATCGGCATAAACGATATCGAAAGCGGCATTGCTGTCTTCATCGACGATAGGCTGATTCACCGTGGTGTCAGTGCGATAATCATAAACAGCTTTCGCCGCAAACTGCGGTCGAATCCCCGGCAGCGTATCCGCAGGCCAGATGGCTTGTTCAACCCGACGCGTCACCGGGCGGCCACCCGACTCCAGCAGGCTGGCTTGCAACACCACCTGTAACGGGGAATGCGTCTCCTGCCACTGGCTGTTGGCGGTCACTTCACCGCGACCGTGATCGTCCAGCGTGAGCTGAACTTCATCGAGACTGCGGGAAAGGTTTTCTTCGGCAATATTACCAAACTGAAACCCCGGCAGTGTCTGCACCGCTTCGCGTAACGGGCGCAGGAAAAGCTGGCCTTGCAGAGCGTTGCCGTTGGCGGGCGCGCCGTACAGGTAGTAACCCACCACCGAGAATTTCACTTCATCAGTTGGCGCTACCGGCATTTTGCTGGCGGTGAGATTGAGCGCCATCCGCTCTGGCATAAAATCTTCAACGTGGAAATCCCACATCCGCGACTGGTTGTCGCCAGTATTGGCGCGAATATGCCACATACCGGTTGGCGCGCTGCTATCCAGCAGCCAGCTAAAGCGGTACAGACCGTTCTCCGGCTGGCTGACAACCGAGCGTAAAACCTGTCCGTCGGGCTTGACCACTTCCAGCTTCACCGGCTGGTCGGGCAACGTTTTACCGTCGCTGTCACGTAGTAATCCATTGAGGATCACCGTTTCACCGGGGCGATAGAGATCGCGCGGACCAAACATAAAGAACTGTTTGTTGTATCCCGGCGCGCCGGCAATATCAAACTCAGCCAGATCCAATGCCGGAAGTTTCAGGTCAAGCAGCGTAGTCTGCCCGTCTTTGCGGGCCAGCAATAAGGCAGCTTCTTTATCAGTCTTAAGCTGTACATGCCCCTGCGCGTCACTGGTGGCTTGCGCCAGCGTCTGCCCTTTTTCGTTGAGTAATGTGACGTCAATGCCCTGCTGCGCTGCGCCGTTTTCCAGACTCTGCGTAAAGATATCCAGTTGATTATGGTAACGATGCGCTGACACACCAATATCGCTGAGCGTAAACAGCGTCGCGGCATTACTGTAGTTGTATTTTCCGGCCTGATTCATCACCGCGATGTAAACACCAGCCTGCTGCAACGGTTTGATTTCGCTCAGCGGCAGCAACAGCTTTTCGCGAGTGTTGCGCGCAGGGTTGAGGTCAAAGCGTCCGGTATAGACCAGTTCCGCCATTTTCAGCAGATTATCGGATTCCCAGTTCGACAACGAATTGCGGTATTCCCACTGGCTGACAAACGCGCCGAGCGACTCTGGCTTCACGCGATAAAAATTCACATCCACACTGTTAACGTTGAGCGCCATCACCGGCAGCCCTTCAATCACCTTTCCCGGCAGTAGCGAACCGCGACTGGCGAACCCTACGCTCGGCTGGACGTCACGTGTGGTGATATTTTTTTCATAATCGATACCAAACGTCGCTTTATTCAGCGCCAGTAAATCACGCTCAATGGTAACCACCAGTTCCCGGTTAGGTTCGAGGTGCCGTAAG
Source organism: Citrobacter sp. wls717 (assembly GCF_005280955.1). Taxonomy (NCBI): domain Bacteria; kingdom Pseudomonadati; phylum Pseudomonadota; class Gammaproteobacteria; order Enterobacterales; family Enterobacteriaceae; genus Citrobacter; species Citrobacter sp. wls717. The sequence continues at coordinate 79,164 of NZ_SZWW01000010.1, read as the reverse complement.
CGTAGCTCTTTCAGGTTTGGCGCCAGCTCCCAGGCACCATCGACTTTGCCGCTTTTTTTATCGACAACGTGCACTACGCGGGAAAAATCCTGTTCCGGATCGAGGGGAATGGAGAAGGTCAACACGAGCGTTGCCGCGCCGTCGAGCTGGACCTCTGAGGCATCTAACAGCGTCAGCGACTTGCCCTGACTTTGTTGCATCAGCTTCTCTAACTGGGTCTTGTCTTTTGCGGGCGCAGTCTGCGGAGCAGGTGCATCCGGCTTCGCAGCCGTCGTCGATTTTTCGTTATTATTATCACACCCGACAAGTGCCAGCATCAGCATGCAGGCCGCTACGCGTAAATGTTTCATTTTTCATCCCTGGCCGTAGTGGCCCGTTAGCTACGTAGAACAACTATTATGCGTTAGTTTTCAGGCTGTGGAAGCCAGTAAATAAACAACGTTGTCCTAATTTTCGTGATTAATGTGGATTCGCCTGACAAATCAGCCTCTTTTACTTGTCGCTTTGCACTAAACGTCCGACAATTTGCCAAAACCTGGTAAAAATGGAGATGCCTATGACCACCGCCTTCTTTGTCGCTGCCGACTGGCTTGCCGAACACATTGACGACCCGGAAATACAAATCCTTGATGCCCGGATGGCACCTCCAGGTCAGGAAGATCGCGATGTTGGCGAGGAGTATCGCGCAGGTCATATTCCTGGCGCCGTTTTTTTTGATATTGAAGCGCTTTCCGACCATACCTCGCCGTTGCCGCACATGATGCCGCGCCCGGAAGCCTTCGCTGTCGCGATGCGCGAATTGGGTGTTCATCAGGATAAACATCTGGTTGTCTACGATGACGGCAATCTGTTTTCGGCGCCGCGCGCATGGTGGATGCTGCGGACTTTTGGCGTCGAAAATGTCTCCATTCTGGCGGGTGGTCTTGCTGGCTGGCAGCGCGATGAGCTCATGCTGCAGGAAGGAAACGAGGAGTTACCCGAAGGCGAATTTAACGTCGCATTTACGCCTGAAGCCGTGGTGCGCGTCACCGATGTGCTGCTGGCCAGTCATGAAAAAACGGCGCAGATCGTCGATGCCCGCCCGGCTGCGCGTTTTAATGCCGAAGTTGACGAGCCGCGTCCAGGCCTGAAGCGTGGTCATGTACCCGGTGCGCTTAACGTACCGTGGACAGAGCTGGTTCGTGACGGCGAACTCAAAACTACCGATGAGCTGGATGCTATTTTCTTCAGCCACGGCGTGAGCTTTGACCGCCCCATTATCGCCAGCTGCGGCTCCGGCGTAACGGCTGCCGTGGTGGTACTGGCGCTTGCCGCGCTGGATGTTTCGAACGTCGCACTGTATGACGGGGCGTGGAGCGAATGGGGAGCGCGCAACGATTTACCGGTAGAACCATCTGAGGCTAAATAAAATCTGATTTACTCATCTTTTTCGCCCACAAAAAAACCGCCCAAATGAGCGGTTTTTTTGTGCCAGTCCGGTTCGCGGCCTTTCCAGCAGGCTATGTCACCATAGCAATGCAAGCGCGTCTCAGCAAACAAATACTCCCTTTTAAGGGAGCGAAAGTCAAGTTGATTAGCAGGGAAACTATTCAATATTTAGCGTATTATCTTCCCCGGCCCTTTCCGCCGTCTCGCAAACGGGCGCTGGCTTCAGGAAAGGATGTCCCATGGCCGTTTATGCAAGCGCGTCTCAGCGCTTGCTATCGCGGCATTATCGCCAGTGGTGCTGTCGTGATGCGGTCTTCGCATGGACCGCGCAATGAAGATACGATACTTCTGTATCGTGCTTGTTGTTTCTGGCGCGTTGTGTCTTCACGGGGATCGGGATTACCCAGGTAATTCCATACACGTGACGCTCAGCACCCAGGGCAAGTAAGCCTGGTAGCCGCCCTTCGGGGCGGCTTTCCTTCACTCAGATAATCCGGTTCTGTTTAAAGTCGCGCAGGAAGCCGCCCCAGCGGCGTTCGTAGAACGGTGCGATATGCTCGGTGATAAAGTGGCTGACACCCTTCTCGCCTTTCTTCACCTGGCAAATATCAATCGGTTCATCGCCCGGCAATGTGTCGGTCGCGACGCTGCCCGCAGCGTGGATGATCTCTTCAATATCACCGTCAGCTTCAATCCCGATCAACAGGTTTGGCTGAGCTTCCGCACTTTCTTTGATTGAGCAGAGAAACGCACGTTTTACCGGCTTGATGGTTTTAAACAGCGTGGTCAGCGAGTCGATCATCTGCGCTGGCGGTTCAGCGACTTCAGAGAGGATCAGCGATTCGCCGCCTTCCAGTACTTCCTGGGTGCTTAGCGGACTCCCCTCTTCACCGATCAGCAGACTGATTTCACGCGGCATAAACTCTTTGCCGGTCGGCAACTTCGCGTTGAGAAACAGCGTTTCGCCGAGCGTCATTTCAAATAACGTACGCACCGGCATGACGACAAATGCTTGCTCATCTTCAACCGCCTGCTGCAGGGCCTCAAGGGAAGTAAAGAACGGGATCACGGTTGTGCCGTCTTCTTTTTCCCAGTGCTGAAGGTCGAGGGCGCTGTCTTCAACCACCGCCTCGCCTTCTGCAGCAGTACCCGGCACCCAGACGGTGGATTCAAGTAAAGTACGGAAAAATGCCGGTCGATGCGCAGGCTCTGTCGCCGCTTGTTCCAGCAACGTTTCTAATTCATTTTTTGTTTCGGACATAAGGATCACAAATTGGATGAATACATGTAGGCCGGATAAGCGTAGCGCCATCCGGCAATACAGTCATGAATTATGCGGTCAGCAGATTCGCGATGGTGCGCACACCCAGACCGGTTGCGCCCGCAGACCACTGCTCAACTGGCGCTTTGCGATAAGTTGCAGAGCAGTCGATGTGCAGCCAGCCTTGCTGGTAGTTTTCCACAAAATGAGACAGGAAGCCTGCTGCAGTGCTCGCACCCGCCGGATAGGCCGCACTGCCGGTGTTATTCAGTTCGGCAAAGTTAGACGGCAGCTGACTACGGTGGAACTCAGCCAACGGCAGACGCCAGAACGGCTCGTTTTCTTGTGCCGCGCTTGCCAGCAGACGGGCAGCCAGCTTGTCGTCAAAACTGAACAACGCGTGATAATCGTTACCCAGGGCGGTTTTCGCGGCGCCGGTCAGCGTAGCTGCATCAATAATCAGCTCCGGTTTTTGCGCGCTGGCGTCGATCAGACCATCCGCCAGCACCAGGCGTCCTTCCGCATCGGTATTCATCACTTCCACTTTTTTGCCGTTGCGATAGTGAATAATATCGCCCAGCTTAAAGGCGTTGCCGCTGATCAGGTTATCCGCGCAGCACAGATACAGCTTCACACGCTTGTTCAGACCACGGGTGATGGCAAACGCCAGCGCGCCGGTGACCGTTGCCGCACCGCCCATATCGGACTTCATTGAGTCCATAAATGCGCTTTGCTTGATGCTGTAACCGCCGGAGTCAAAAGTAATGCCTTTGCCAACCAAACAAGCGTAAACCGGGGCTTCTTTGTCGCCAGTCGGGTTGTAGTCCAGCGCCAGCAGCACCGGAGGACGCTCAGAACCGCGCCCCACGGTATGCAGTCCCATGTAGTTCTGCTCACGCAGATCTTCTCCTTTGGTGATGCGGTAAGAGACGTTATCGCAGGCAACAGAGCACAGCAGGTCGACCGCGCGCTGCGCCAGTTGTTCCGGGCCCAGTTCTTCCGCCGGGGCGTTAATGGTATCGCGCACCCAGTCAATAATCTTCAGACGGTTATCCAGCTCTTTACGCTGTGCTTCGTCCAGGGCAGCCCACTCAACTTTGCGACTGCCTTTCGGTCCTTTATAACCCTGCCAGAAAGCCCAGCTGCGTTCGGTATCCCAGCCTTCACCGTCCAGTTGCACGTGTTTAATACCCAGGCCATCGATTTTACGCGCGGCGCGCTGGATAAGGCCGAGGTCATCTTTTCCGTTCAGGTGCAGGGTAATGCCTTCATTATTAATGCTGTATGTTGCCTTTTCACCCCAGCGGGCATCGGCAGGTTGCGTGGAAAGCGTAATTTTCATGGCTTCTGTCATTTTATTTATCCTTATTTTCGCGCATACAGGAAAACGGGCCACCCGTGGGCAGCCCGTTGACTTATTCGGCTTCGTCCAGCCAGACCAGTAAAATGGCCTCAAGGATTTTTTCGTTCGATGCCTGTGGATCATCATCGAACTCTTCCAGGTCACAGATCCACTGGTGCAGATCGGTGAAACGAACGGTCTTGGGATCGAGATCGGGGAAGGCGTCGTACAGCGCTTCACCGATTTCACGGCTATCGGTCCACTTCAGTCCCATACTACCCTCTGTTAATGCTCACGTGCATGATTGATTGTGTAACGTGGGATTTCGACCACTAAATCGTCCTCGGTTACCCGCGCCTGACAGCTTAAACGGCTCTCCGGCTCCAGGCCCCAGGCTTTATCCAGCATGTCGTCTTCTTCTTCCGTGCTTTCCGGCAAAGAATCAAAACCTTCACGTACGATGCAGTGACAGGTCGTGCAGGCACAGGATTTTTCACAGGCATGTTCAATCTCGATACCGTTACGCAGGGCAACGTCGAGAATGGTTTCGCCGGTCTCAGCTTCCAGAACTGCGCCATCAGGACAGAGATCCTGATGAGGCAAAATAACAATCTTTGGCATATTAAACCTCGTCCACGGAATGGCCTTTCAGCGCGCTACGGACGGATTTGTCCATGCGGCGAGCGGCGAATTCCTGGGTTTGTTTGTCTACGTTTTTAATGGCTTGTTCTATCGCGTCAACATCGTCACCCTGCGCAACCTCGCTCAAGTGCGCGGCGGCGGTGTCGATAGCCTGACGCTCTGCGGCGCTTAACAGCGCGGCATCAGCGTTCAGCGCACCGGATAAGCTTTCCAGTACACGTGCCGCTTCGACTTTCTGTTCTGCCAGCATACGGGCTTTGACGTCCTGCTCGGCAAAACTCATCGAATCCTGAATCATGGAGGCGATTTCACCGTCGGTCAGACCATAGGACGGTTTGACCTGAATGGAGGACTCAACGCCGGTGGATTTCTCCATAGCGGTGACGCTCAGCAGCCCATCGGCATCCACCTGAAAGGTCACACGGATATGCGCGCCGCCTGCTGGCAGCGCAGGAATACCGCGCAGCGCAAAGCGCGCCAGTGAACGACAGTCCTGCACCAGCTCACGCTCGCCTTGCATCACGTGGATGGACATCGCGGTCTGGCCGTCTTTAAAGGTGGTAAAGTCCTGCGCACGCGCCACCGGGATAGTGGTGTTACGCGGGATCACTTTCTCCACCAGACCGCCCATGGTTTCAAGGCCCAGGGACAGCGGAATGACGTCCAGCAGCAGCATTTCGCTGTCTGGTTTATTCCCGACCAGAATATCCGCCTGGATTGCCGCGCCGATAGCGACCACTTTATCCGGGTCGATAGAGGTCAGCGGCGTACGGCCAAAAAACTCACCAACGCGTTCACGTACCAGCGGCACGCGGGTTGAACCACCGACCATCACCACTTCCAACACATCTTGCGGCTCAACGCCCGCATCTTTCAGCGCGCGACGGCAGGCCAGCAGCGTACGCTTAACCAGTGCGGAAATAAGTTCATTGAAGGTTTCACGGGTGATTTCACCCTGCCATCCCGCCACGTTAACCGTTACAGAATCGGCGTCGCTGAGTGCAATTTTCGCCGCAATGGCGGCATCCAACAGTTCACGCTGTACGCGGTTGTCGCTGCGATCGGCAACCCCCGCCTGCTCGCGAATGTAATCGGCGAGCAGATGGTCAAAATCATCGCCGCCGAGCGCGGAATCACCGCCGGTCGCCAGCACTTCGAACACGCCGCGGCTCAGGCGCAGAATAGAAATATCAAAGGTACCGCCGCCAAGGTCATAGACTGCGATCACGCCTTCCTGACCGGAGTCCAGGCCATAAGCGATCGCCGCAGCGGTCGGCTCATTCAGCAGACGTAATACGTGCAGACCAGCCAGGCGCGCGGCGTCTTTGGTTCCCTGACGCTGTGCATCGTCAAAATATGCCGGAACGGTGATCACGACGCCGTCCAGTTCACCGGACAGCGATTCGGTTGCCCGCGCGGCCAGCGCTTTCAAAATGTCAGCAGATACGCGCACCGGATTAAGTAAACCGGCAGCGGTTTCAATCATCGGCAGGCCGTTTTCACTGGCCTGAAACGTATAAGGCTGATGCGGATAGCGCACCTGGATATCCGCCAGAGAGCGGCCCATCATGCGTTTTACCGAACTCACGGTATTGGTCGGGTCAAGCGCGGCATTGGCGCGGGCATCGTAACCGACAGAGTAGCCCTGCGGCTGATAGTGAACCACTGACGGCAACAGGTGGCGACCCTCATGGTCTGCCAGCGTTTCGGCCTGGCCGCTGCGTACGGTTGCAACCAGGGAGTTGGTAGTGCCTAAATCGATACCTACCGCCAGACGACGCTGGTGCGGCGCGGCGCTCAGACCAGGCTCACTAATTTGTAATAAGGCCATTTTCGCTTCCGGAAATTAAAAATCGAGCAGTTTTTCTTCGAGTTGTTCTGCACTGCTTCGCAGTTTATCGAGAAAACGCAGCTTACGCACGGTATCCGCCGCCGCGTCCCACATCTCGTTATCCAGCTGTTCAACCATCAGTTGATGGCGACTTTCAAACATTTTTTTCACGCGCTGGATAAAACTTTCCAGTCGCGATTCGTCTTTCGTCTGCCCGATCTCGTCAAGCTCTTCTCGCAGTTCCAGTTGCTCCATCAGGAACGCGGTATCACGCACCGTGTGCTGCTCATTGCGAATATCAAAACCGTGTAAAGACAATAAGTATTCGGCGCGCATCAAGGGATGACGCAGCGTTTGCCAGGCCTGGTTGATAGTGGCGGACTGCGAAACCGCAGCAAGTTGTTCCGCCTGAGAACCGCTGGCGAATTTATCAGGATGATACTGACGTTGGAGATCCTGAAAACGGATCGTCAGGGCCTGGAGATCAATAGGATATTGAGCGGGTAATCCGAAGAGAGTGAAGTAATCCATAACTATCTCAGGGGTAGCCTGTTAGAACAAACCCCACACGTAAAATCATGCGTGTGGGGTTATCGGTGAGCGCGTTATACGTGGAAGCTTTCGCCGCATCCACATTCGTCTTTCACGTTCGGGTTAGTGAACTTAAACCCTTCGTTCAGACCTTCTTTGACGAAGTCTAACTGCGTACCGTCGAGAAATTGCAGGCTCTTACCGTCGACCACAACTTTAACGCCTTTGTCTTCAAACACGGTATCTTCAGCCGCCGGCTCGTCAACAAATTCCAGTACATAGGCCATACCTGAGCAGCCGGAGGTTCTCACGCCCAGACGCAGGCCAAACCCCTTACCGCGGTTCGCCAGGAAGGTATTTACACGCGCTGCTGCACTGTCGCTTAAGGTAATCGACATAATAAAACCTCAACTCTTAATTATTTTGCTTCACGTTTGCTTTTGTAATCCGCAATCGCGGCTTTAATCGCGTCTTCAGCCAGGATAGAGCAGTGAATTTTCACCGGTGGCAGTTCAAGCTCGTCGGCGATATCGGTGTTTTTAATCGCCTGTGCTTCGTCCAGCGATTTCCCTTTTACCCATTCGGTAACCAGAGAGCTGGAGGCAATGGCGGAACCGCAGCCGTAAGTCTTGAAACGCGCGTCTTCAATGATACCCTCATTGTTGACTTTGATCTGCAACTTCATCACGTCGCCACAGGCCGGTGCGCCGACCATGCCGCTACCCACGTTCTCGTCGCTGTTGTCAAAAGAGCCCACGTTACGTGGATTCTCGTAGTGATCGATAACTTTTTCGCTGTAAGCCATGTTGAATTCTCCTTATTGGTGCCGAATTAGTGATGTGACCATTCAATACTGTTCAAATCCACGCCCTGTTTGAACATTTCCCACAGTGGAGAAAGGTCGCGCAGACGGCCAATGGAGTTGCGAACCAGATTGATGGCATAGTCAATCTCTTCTTCGGTAGTGAAACGACCTAAAGAGAAACGAATTGAGCTGTGTGCCAGCTCGTCGGTCATACCCAGCGCGCGCAGCACATAGGATGGCTCCAGGCTTGCTGAAGTACATGCAGAACCGGAGGATACCGCCAGGTCTTTCAGCGCCATAATCAGCGACTCGCCTTCAACAAAGTTGAAGCTGACGTTGAGAATGTTCGGTGCGCCCTGTTCGAGATCGCCGTTCAGGTACACTTCTTCCATGTCCTTCACGCCGTTCCACAGACGGTTACGCAGACTGCGCAGACGCGCCATCTCGGTTTCCATCTCTTCTTTCGCGATACGGTACGCTTCACCCATGCCAACGATCTGGTGGACAGGCAAAGTACCGGAACGCATGCCGCGCTCGTGACCGCCGCCGTGCATCTGCGCTTCGATACGAATACGCGGTTTACGACGCACGTACAGCGCGCCGATACCTTTCGGACCATAGATTTTGTGGCCGGAGAAGGACATCAGGTCAACTTTCAGTTGGCTCAGGTCGATAGGCAGTTTGCCCACGCTCTGAGTGGCGTCAACGTGATAGATGATGCCGCGCGCACGGCACATTTCACCGATAGTCGCGATATCCTGCACCACGCCGATTTCGTTGTTCACGTGCATGATGGACACGAGGATAGTGTCGTCACGCATTGCCGCTTCAAGTTCTTTCAGGTCGATAATACCGTTACGCTGTGGGGCGAGGTAAGTGACTTCAAACCCTTCGCGCTCCAGCTGACGGCAGGTATCCAGCACGGCTTTGTGTTCGGTTTTGCTGGTGATGATGTGCTTGCCTTTTTTCTGATAAAAGTTGGCTGCACCTTTAATCGCCAGGTTATCGGATTCCGTCGCACCGGAGGTAAAGACGATTTCACGCGGATCGGCACCGACCAGCTCAGCGATCTGATTACGGGCGATATCTACCGCCTCTTCAGCATGCCAGCCAAAACGGTGTGAACGGGAAGCTGGGTTACCAAAGTTTCCGTCCAGGGTCAGACACTGCATCATTTTCTCGGCAACACGCGGGTCCACCGGCGTGGTTGCGGAGTAATCGAGATAGATCGGTAATTTCATTGCTCTATAAACTCCGTACATCGCTTCAATGCAAGGAACCAGGCAACCGGCTGGATGTACGACCGAGTTAACGGGGCGTTTAACACCCCGGCCTGATTCTAAAATACTTTTATTATGCGCGTAACTTAACGTCGATCGCGTCTTGAGCACGATTAGTGCGTGGAGCGTCATGCGTGTGCTGGCGACCAGACACATCCAGGACTTCCTGATTATTCACCAGTTCGCCCAACGTAATGTTGTTGAGGAACCCGGTCAGACGATCGCTCAGATCGCGCCACAGCGCATGGGTCAGGCATTTATCGCCGCCCTGACAACCGCCTTTGCCCTGGCAACGGGTCGCATCTACAGACTCGTCGACAGCGCTAATGACTTCACCTACTGCGATGCTGCCGGCATCTTTACCCAGCAGATACCCGCCGCCTGGTCCACGTACGCTTGAAACCAGACCGTTTTTACGCAAACGGGAAAACAGCTGCTCCAGATATGACAGGGAAATTCCCTGACGTTCAGAAATATCAGCCAACGGTACCGGGCCCGTTTCTGAGTTGAGCGCAACGTCCAACATTGCGGTCACGGCATAACGCCCTTTTGATGTCAGTCTCATGTCTTACTTAGCCTCAAACTCGCCCCTGCCCGGGGTTTTTTATTGTAAAATGGGGGTATTGCATAGCAGGGGCAAGTCTGACATTCCCGACTAAATCAGTCAACTATTTACTTGACTAATTTAGTCAGGTATTTAACCTTCAGTGCCGTTTTCACTTACAGGAGGCGTTTCGCTTACTTGCCTTTATTCTGCTGTTCGATAGATGCCAGAATCCCGCGCAGGATATTCAGCTCCTGACTCTCAGGACGCGCACGCGTAAACAGACGGCGCAGCTTGTTCATCACTTGTCCCGGATGGCCTTCGCGAATAAACCCGGTCGACAGCAGCGTTTGTTCCAGATGACCGTAAAAACGCTCTAAATCATCCACCAGCGGATACTCAGCTTCTTCGTATTCGACGCTCTTATCACCTTCCTGCGTCGCCAGCCAGGCCATGCGGACTTCATAAGAGATAACCTGCACCGCCATCGCCAGGTTGAGCGAACTGTATTCCGGGTTCGCAGCAATGGCGACGTGATAATGGCATTTTTGCAGTTCTTCGTTGGTCAGGCCAACGCGTTCACGACCAAATACCAGCGCCACCGGCGTATTCGCCGCTTCAGAGACGCTTTTTAAGCCGCATTCGCGCGGGTCCAGCATCGGCCACGGCAACGTACGGGAACGCGCGCTGGTGCCTACTACCAGACTACAACCCGCCAGCGCTTCATCGAGGGTATCGACGATCTGCGCGCTGCCGATCACATCGCTGGCGCCTGCCGCCAGGGCGATGGCCTGCGAGTCCGGTTTGACCAGTGGATTAACCAGCCACAGATTGGTTAAACCCATGGTTTTCATTGCGCGGGCCACAGAGCCCATGTTGCCAGTGTGAGAGGTTTCCACCAGCACAATTCGAATATTTTGCAGCATTGTATTTCTTCGGCTAAAGATTATTCGGGCATATTATCATAAAACGAAGACATATTCCGAACTCGCTGCTATACTCTGCGCCGTTTTCCCGTTCTTTAACATCCAGTGAGAGAGACCGATGCATCCGATGCTGACCATCGCCGTGCGCGCAGCGCGCAAGGCGGGTAATGTAATTGCCAAACACTACGAAACGCCAGACTCTGTAGAAACCAGCCAGAAAGGCAGCAATGATTTCGTGACTAACGTCGATAAAGCCGCCGAAGCGATTATTATCGAAACGATTCGCAAATCTTACCCACAGCACACCATCATCACCGAAGAAAGCGGTGAACATGTTGGTGAAGATTTGGATGTTCAATGGGTTATCGATCCACTGGATGGCACCACCAACTTCGTAAAACGCCTGCCGCACTTCGCGGTATCTATCGCAGTACGCATTAAAGGCCGTACTGAGGTTGCCGTTGTTTACGATCCAATGCGTAATGAACTGTTCACCGCAACCCGCGGTCAGGGCGCGCAGCTTAACGGTTACCGTCTGCGTGGCAGCACGGCTCGCGATCTGGACGGCACCATCATTGCCACCGGCTTCCCGTTCAAAGCGAAACAACACGCCGCTTCTTACATGAAAATCCTTGGCAACATGTTTACCGAATGCGCTGACTTCCGCCGTACCGGCTCTGCCGCGCTGGATCTGGCCTACGTTGCCGCAGCCCGCGTTGACGGTTATTTCGAAATTGGTCTGCGCCCGTGGGATTTCGCCGCAGGCGAGCTGATTGCGCGTGAAGCTGGCGCCCTGGTGTGCGACTTCACCGGCGGGCATAACTACATGGCGACCGGCAACATCGTTGCAGGTAACCCGCGCGTAGTGAAAGCCATGCTGGCTAACATGCGTGACGAACTGAGCGACGCGCTGAAGCGCTAATTGTTTGATGCCTGATGGCGGCTAGCGCCTGATCCGGCCTACCAGGGAAGTTCCCCGTAGGCCTGATAAGCGAAGCGCCATCAGGCATTCATCCTACAACAGTGCTAAAACGGTCTTATCCCTCGCCCCACCGGCACCGCGCTCATCCACATCACCACCGCTGCCGCAATTAATACCGTGCCCCCGGCTAACGCCAGCGTCGTCCAGCCAATCTGTCGCCACAGCACCGGCGCTTTATGCCCGCTAAGTCTCACCGCCAGCGTGCGGAAACTGTGTACCAATAAAGCCAGTGACGTAATCGTCAAAGAGGTGCCCGCCGCCATCGCCAGCGCCGACGCCATACCCCAGTAAAAGACGCCAATCACTTTGCTGAACAGCAGCACCATGATGGCCCCGGAGCATGGGCGCATCCCCATAGACAGAATAATCATCAGCCGGGCGCGCCAGTCATCACCGCTTTGCACCTGTTCAGGGTTCGGTAGGTGCTGATGCCCGCAGCCACAGCCGTCGTGATGCACATGGCGAGGCGTGAAGGCGATAAACGTTGGCCGCTTTAGCAATAAGCGCAGTTTTTTCAGCGCCCGCCAGCACAGCAGCAGGCCTAACACGCCCACCAGCACATAGCTCCCTCTCTCCAGCCAGAAGCTGCTCATATGCAGTTGCCGCGCAGGCAACTGCAAGACGGTGAGCACGATAATCACCAGACCAATCGCGACCAGTCCTTGTAATAAAGACGACGCCAGCGTCAGGCCGATACTGGATTTGAGTTTTGACGGGTGCGTCGCAAGCCAGGTAGTAATCACCACTTTTCCATGTCCCGGCCCCAGCGCATGCAGAACACCGTAGAGAAAACTAAACAGCAGCAGCGATCCCCCTGCCTGGGTCGGACTGGCAGCAACCGCTTTCAGCAATCCGCTCATCTGTTGGTTTACTTCGCGCTGCCAGACGATGCTTTTCATCATCACCTGCGGCCAGGCCAGCCATAGCCACAGTATGCCGCCTGCCGCCAGCAGCAAAAATAGCGCCAGCGGCCACAGCGTGAGCCAGCGACGTCCGGTGGGTCGTGGTTGATAAACTACTGACATTGCAGCGTTACCGTTTGTGCGAACTGTTTACCCAACTCCATATCCTCCGGCGGGGCGTCTTCTTTATCCAGCGACTGCGCAAAGATCAGCGTTTGTTCATTCGGCGTCGGGGTGTGTACTGAAATACGGCATTGCTGGCTGATCGCCTGCGACAGCCGGGCATCGCTGTCCTGGTCATAGCTCATGTCCACGTAGTAGGTCGGATCGAAGGTTGAAATGGTATATTTTTGACCACTCAGCGGCTGTGGTTCAGCTAAGGGTAGAACGAACGTCAGCACCGCCTGATGTTCCTCACGTTCCATGCCGTATTCCGTCGGCCTGTTTTTAAACTTTACCTTTTGCCCTTCATGCCACACTTCAGTGAAATAATGCTGCCCAAGCACATTCGCCATCACTTCCGCCGCCAGTTTTTTCCAGATCTCCGAGCCAGGTTTAGCATTCCCCGCATCGTAAAGCAGATCTGCCGAGGTGATTTCATCCATCGTCCAGCGCATTTTCAGCGCCACGAACTGATTATTCTCGCTCACTATCTCGGTTTTCAAATGGATAAAGCTGTGGGGATGCGCGCCTGCGCCAAAGGACAGGACAGCAAGAAACAACGTTACAATGATGTGCTTAACACGCAGCATGACTTCTCCACGATAAAAATCCAGGCCGCCAGAAATAATGGTGTGTTTGGCGAAAGAGTGCTGAGGATAACATTGAACGAAAAAATGTTGAGCCCCCTTTTCCGGTATCGATTCAGTTCTCAATTTCGACAATTCTTTCTCCAGCAACACCCATCGGAATCCCTTTTCGTGGCCACAATTTATGCAAAATGATAATAAATTGTTAATTAAAAGTTTTATTTTAATTATTTATTAACAATAATTTTGCTGGTATGGATATAAAATCCCATTAATTTAACCAATATTTAACCATTAATTTTCTTTAAATTTACAATAACGGACATAGATCACATTCACGGAACTTATGATTCATTCCCTCTTCCATTCGTAGTTAACTTCACCCCGTGACATGTCCTGCCCCCTACGAAAGGTACAACTATGAAATTCAAACTCGCATTACTCAGTGCAACCCTGGTTTCTGCATGCATGTTGTCCGGCACGTCCTTTGCGGCGGAAAAATATGAAATTGCTGTGGTTGCCAAAGTCACCGGGATTCCGTGGTTTAACCGGATGGAAACCGGCGTTAATGAAGCAGCAAAAAAACTGGATGTGAATGCTTACCAGACCGGGCCTTCCACGCCGGATCCGGCTCAGCAGGTGAAAGTCATTGAGGATCTGATCGCCAAAAACGTTAACGCGATCATCGTGGTGCCGAATGATGCCAAGGTCCTTGAGCCGGTGCTGAAAAAAGCGCGCGATAAAGGCATCGTGGTGCTGACGCACGAATCCCCGGACGAGCAGATTGGTCAATGGGATATTGAAACCATCGACAGTGAAAAATATGCGCAGGCTAACGTCGATGAATTAGCGAAAAGCATGGGCGGTAAAGGGGGTTATGCCATCTATGTCGGTTCACTGACGGTACCGTTGCATAACGCGTGGGCCGATTTTGCGATTAAGTACCAAAAAGAAAAATATCCCGAAATGTTCGAGGTCACTTCACGTCTGCCGGTCGCGGAAAGCATCGATAAATCCTACGCCACCACGCTGGACCTGATGAAAACCTATCCGCAGATGAAGGGCATTATTGGTTTCGGATCGCTGGGTCCAATCGGTGCGGGTCAGGCGGTGCAGAAAAAACGCGCCAAAGATAAAATCGCCGTCGTCGGGATCGCCATGCCAGCACAGGCTGCGCCGTACCTGATGCGCGGCGATATCAAAAAAGCGCTGCTGTGGGATCCAAAAGACGCCGGATACGCTCTGGTAACGGTGGCCGACCAGCTGTTGCAGGGTAAAGAAGTGAACGCCGATTTGAGTATTGATGGTTTAGGGAAAGCCGATATCGACACGGAGAAGAAAGTGATCCGCTTTAACAAGATCCTCGAAGTCACCAAAGACAACGCACAATCACTCGGTTTCTAAGGCTTTAGCCGACACCAGGGAACCTTAACGCCGACCGTCTGGTCGGCGCTATCAACCAAACTAACACTTAGCGTCCATGCGGACGTGCGCAGGGGTATTGTCCATGACAGACACCACCGCATTTATCACTCTTGAGAATATCAGCAAACAATTCCCGGGCGTGCTGGCGCTGGATAACGTGAATCTGACGCTGAGAAAAGGCGAAGTTCACTGTCTGGCAGGTCAAAACGGCTGTGGTAAAAGCACCATTATTAAAGTGATCTCTGGGGTGTATCATCCGGAAAAAGGCGCGCAGATTTTACTCGATGGTAAATTATTCCATCACCTGACGCCGCAGCTTTCTTCCCATTATGGTATTCAGGTTATTTATCAGGACCTGTCGTTATTCCCTAACTTTAGCGTCGCTGAAAATATCGCGGTCAACCGCTATCTGCCCGGTGGCGATATCTGGGTACGCCGTGGCGCGATGAAACAGCAGGCGCTGGCCGCCATGAAACGCATCGGCGTGAACATCGATCCCGATAAAAAAGTCGAAAAACTGTCGATTGCCGACCGGCAACTGGTCGCTATTTGCCGCGCTATTGCCGCCGATGCGCGTCTGGTGATTATGGATGAACCCACCGCTTCGTTAACCCGCCAGGAGGTCAATGGTCTGCTGCGGGTCGTCAACGAACTGAAAGCGGCCGGGATTTGCGTGGTGTTTGTCAGCCACCGTCTGGATGAAGTGATGGAAGTGGCTGACCGTATCAGCGTGATGCGCGACGGCAAACTGGTGGGAACATACCCAGCCAGCGAACTCGACAGTCACGAACTGGCCTTCCTGATGACCGGACAACGCTTCCACTACAGCCCGCTGCCGGAAAGACCCGCTATTGAGCAAGAGCCGCTGCTCGAGCTACGCAACCTCAGCCGCCGGGGGAAATACCAGAACATCAATTTATCGCTACATAGCGGTGAGATTGTCTCCATTGTCGGTCTGCTGGGTGCCGGTCGCACCGAGCTTTGCCTCAGTTTGTTCGGCATGACCCATCCGGAAAGCGGCGAAATGCGCATTAACGGTCAGCCGGTTACTCTGCGCAATAACCATGACGCCATCAAACACGGGATCGGCTATGTCTCAGAAGATCGCCTGACGCAGGGGTTGATCATGGAGCAGTCGATCTATGACAACACCATCGTCACGGTGTTTGACCAACTGCATACCGGCAGCGGTCTGCTCGATCATCGTAAAGCGCAAAAGCTGGTCGCCGATTTGATCCGTGAGTTGAACATTAAAGTCTCCGATCCGCATCTGCCGGTCAAAACGCTCTCCGGCGGTAATGCCCAACGCATTGCCATTGCCAAATGGGTGGCAACCCATCCGCGCATCCTGATCCTCGACTCCCCTACCGTCGGCGTGGATATCGCCAACAAAGAGGGGATTTACCAGATAGCCCGCGATCTGGCGGAACAGGGAATGGCGGTACTAATGATTTGCGATGAAATCCCGGAAGCGTATTACAACAGCCATCGTGTGCTGGTGATGCGCCGCGGCAAACTGGTGGCGGAATTTAATCCTCATCACTGCCGTGAAGAGGAGATTGCTGAAGTGGTCGAGGTAATCAATGAATAGTCTGCGTCTCTCCCGTTTAATCGGGCAACATGAATTCTGGCTGGGCCTGCTGGTCGTGGCGCTCGCCGTCGGGCTGAGCGTCAGTACCGATGAGTTCCTGTCGCTGGGCAATCTCACAGATGTCGCCACCAGTTACGCGATTCTCGGCATTCTCGCCTGCGGGCTGTTTGTGGTGCTTATTTCCGGCGGGATCGACATCTCATTTCCGGCGATGACCGCGATTGCCCAGTATGCGATGGCCAGTTGGGTGATCGCTCACGGCGGCAACTTCATATTGGCTTTAACCATCGCAATGGCGGTAGGTCTGCTGCTTGGGCTGATTAATGGCTTCCTGGTGTACTGGCTGCGCGTTCCGGCGATCATCATTACCATCGCCACGCTAAACGTCTACTACGGCCTGCTGGTTTATGCCACCAAGGGTACCTGGCTGTACGGCTTCCCGGACTGGTTTATGAACGGTATCAACTGGTTGTCGTTCACCGCGACAGACGGCTACGACTACGGTTTAACCCTGCCCCTGCTGTGCCTGGCGGCGGTGATCATCTTTACCGCCGTGCTGATGAACTATACCCGTCTTGGCCGTCAGGTTTACGCCATGGGCGGCAACCGCGACGCGGCCTCGCGCCTGGGGCTGAATTTGCTGAAGCTGCATTTCTACGTCTATGGCTATATGGGCATTCTGGCAGGCGTTGCCGCCGTGGTTCAGGCGCAAATCACCCAGTCTGTTGCCCCCAATTCCCTGCTCGGCTTTGAGTTAACGGTGCTGGCGGCGGTCGTGCTCGGCGGCACCAGCATGAGCGGCGGGCGCGGTACGTTAACCGGAACGCTACTGGGTGTTGTGCTGCTGGCGTTCTTGCAAAATGGTCTGACGCTGCTGAGCGTCTCCTCTTACTGGCACACCGTGTTCAGCGGCGCCATTATCCTGGTCAGCATTAGCGCCACGGCCTGGAACGAAAAACGTAAACTGGCAAGGGAGCTTTGAGATGAAAACAATCGCCAGATTTTTACCCGGTGATGCCATCATTCGTCTGCAATGCGTCATTATTGTGGTCGTCGCCCTGGTCTTCTCGGCCCTGCTCGGCAGCCGTTTTTTCAGCGTCGCTAACTTCCAGTCGATCGGCTCGCAGTTGCCAATCCTCGGCATGCTGGCCCTCGGGATGGGTATGACCATGCTGACCGGCGGCATTAACCTGTCGATTATTGCCGGTGCGAACGCCTGCTCGCTGGTGATGGCGGCGATTATCGTCACCCACCCGGATAACCCGCTGTTTCTGGCGCTGGCGTTGATTGCAGGCGCAGCGGTGGCGGTGGCTATCGGCACGCTCAACGGCGCTTTAATTGCCTGGGTCGGCGTCTCGCCTATTCTCGCCACCCTCGGCACGATGACGCTGATCTCCGGGCTGAATATTTTGCTCTCCAACGGGACGGTGATTTCCGGCTTCCCGACCGCCATTCAATACCTTGGTAACGCGACGATTGCCGGTATTCCGGTGGCACTGCTGCTCTTTTTCCTCGTGGCAATCCTGCTGTGGGTGCTGCTGGAGCACACCACGCTTGGGCGCAGCCTGTATCTCGTCGGTTCCAATGAGCAGGCTACCCGCTACAGCGGTGTGAATACCGTACGGGTACAAATTTCGGTGTACGTTATTTCTGCCCTGCTCGGCTGGGTCGCCGCCATTCTGATGATGGCGAAATTCAACTCGGCAAAAGCCGGATACGGTGAATCCTACCTGCTGGTCACCATCCTTGCCTCCGTGCTCGGCGGTATCAATCCGGACGGCGGCTTCGGACGCATTATCGGCCTGGTACTGGCGCTGATTGTGCTGCAAATGCTGGAAAGCGGCCTTAACTTGCTGGGGGTCAGCAGCTATCTGACGATGGCGCTGTGGGGCGCGGTGCTGATCCTCTTTATCGCATTACAGAATCGTAAAGCCTGATTTCAGGAGAAAAAATTATGGCAAGTTACTTTATTGGTGTGGATGTCGGAACCGGAAGCGCCCGCGCTGGCGTGTTTGATCTCAACGGCAGAATGGTCGGTCAGGCCAGTCGGACCATCGAAATTTACCGTCCGCAGGCCGATTTTGTTGAGCAGTCTTCCGATAACATCTGGCAGGCTGTGTGTAACGCGGTACGCGATGCGATTAACCAGTCGGATATCAATCCTATCCAGGTGAAAGGTCTGGGCTTCGACGCCACCTGTTCATTGGTGGTGCTGGATAAAGAAGGCAACCCGCTGACCATCAGCCCTTCCGGGCGTAGTGAACAGAACATTATTGTATGGATGGACCACCGCGCCATTACTCAGGCCGATCGCATTAACGCCCTGCATCATCGGGTGCTGGACTATGTGGGCGGTATTATCTCCCCGGAAATGCAAACGCCAAAACTGCTGTGGCTGAAGCAGCATATGCCCAATACCTGGGCTAACGCCGGTTACTACTTTGACCTGCCTGATTTCCTCACCTGGCGGGCAACGGGCGATGACACGCGCTCATTGTGCTCGACGGTGTGTAAATGGACCTATATGGGTCATGAAGATAAATGGGATGCCAGCTATTTCCGCCAGATTGGGCTGGAAGATTTGCTGGAGCACGATGCCGCCAAAATTGGCCGTTACGTGAAGACCATGGGCGAACCGCTCGGCCATGGGCTGTCAGCGCGCGCCGCCAGCGAAATGGGACTCATCCCCGGCACCGCGGTCAGCGTATCAATTATTGATGCCCACGCCGGTACGCTCGGCACGCTCGGCGCCAGCGGCGTTTCTGGCGAGGTGCCGGATTTCGACCGTCGTATCGCACTGATTGGCGGTACCTCCACCGGACACATGGCGATTTCCAAAGAGCCGCGTTTTATCGGCGGCGTCTGGGGGCCTTACTACTCTGCCGTGTTACCGGAATACTGGCTCAACGAAGGCGGACAGTCGGCTACGGGGGCGTTAATCGACCACGTAATTCAGTCGCATCCGTGCTACGACACCCTACTGGCGCAGGCTAAGTCCCAAGGGCAGACCATTTATGAAGTGCTGAATGCGTTGCTGCGTAAAATGGCCGGTGAGCCGGAAGATATCGCCTTCCTGACCCGCGATATGCATATCCTGCCCTATTTCCACGGCAACCGCTCGCCGCGCGCCAACCCAACGCTTACGGGTGCAATCACCGGACTTAAGCTGTCGCGCACGCCGGAAGATATGGCGCGACAGTATCTGGCGACCATCCAGGCCATTGCCCTCGGTACCCGGCATATTATTGAAACGATGAATCAAAGCGGCTACACCATCGATACGATTATGGCCAGCGGCGGCGGCACGAAAAACCCGATCTTCGTTCAGGAGCATGCCAACGCCACTGGCTGCGCGATGCTATTGCCGGAAGAGAGTGAAGCCATGCTGCTGGGCGGCGCCATGATGGGAACCATCGCCGCAGGCGTTTTTGACTCCTTCCCGGAAGCGATGTCGGCGATGAGCCGGATTGGTAAAACGGTCACCCCGCAAACCAACCGTATTAAGCAGTACTACGATCGCAAATATCGGGTATTCCACGAGATGTATCAGGATCATATGAAATATCGCCAGTTGATGCAGGAGGAGGCATGAGTAATTCATGGTCTCAAGCCACCGGCGTATTCCAGATCTACAGCGATGCCCTTGCGGGACTGGGACAGCATCTGACTGAGCCGGTCTGGCAGTCGCTGATGGCGGAACTGCGCGGATGCCAGGGGAAAATCGTCGTTACCGGCGTCGGTACCTCCGGCATTGCGGCGCGTAAAGTCGCGCATATGCTCGCCTGCGTGGAGCGCCCGGCGATTTATCTCAATGCCACCGATGCGGCGCACGGCGATCTGGGTTTTTTACGCGCCGACGACCTGGTTATTATGCTGTCGCGCGGTGGCAATTCGGATGAACTTACCCGGCTGCTGCCTGGGCTGGCGGCGAGAAATGTGCCGATCCTGAGCGTGACGGAAAACGCCGATTCAGCCATCGCTAAAGCGTCGAGGCTGGTGATTTCCACCGGCGTACAGCGTGAGGCCGACCCGCTGAACATGCTGGCGACGACCTCAATTCTGCTGGTTCTGGCTATCTTTGACGCCGCCTGCGCCTGTCTGATGAGTGAAAGCGGCTACTCAAAGGAGACGCTGCTGGCGGTGCATCCCGGCGGCGATGTGGGATTAACGCTGAGCCGTGGGCAGTAACGGCATCCGGTGTATTGTTACGTTCACCTTATGTTATTCACTTCTCTGAAACGATACTGCCTGTGAACGTGTTAAGGGTACTATCGCCGTACCCTTAACAATCCCGGCTCCCGGCGGGAAAATTGCCACTTCGTGGTTCCCTCCGCTTTATTCCTCCAGGCTACCGGGCCGGGCGCGAGGTAGCGTCCTTGCAAAGCGCGCCCTGAGCCAGCATCCATGCTGGCTCTCCCGGCCTTACGGAAACACGTCGGCAATTTTCAGCCGGACCAGCCACACCTGACCACCTGTATTTTTATTTGAAAATATCTGAACAGCAAAACCGATATAGCTGAAAGCAAGAGCGCTGAAGCGCCCCCCGTCCGGAATCACATGTTCTCCATAATGTTTAACAGACATGCAGTACATCTCTACCAGTTCTTTTATATGTAAACTAAAGATAAAACCGTGAAAAAGTGGATTAACGCGCTGCGTTTCACTACCGCTATCTGTTCCGCACGTTAAAAATTCTGTGACGCTCCCCAGCATTCCTGGTGTAAAGCTTTCCATTCCGCAAATCTATGCGCAAACTTTAACTATTCTTATCAAACATACTCACGGGAGATTCTACAGATGATGTCAACGCTCGCCCCGCCATCTGTACTTTCCGCTCCCCAACGCCGTTGCCAGGTACTGCTGACGCTTTTTCTGCCGGGGCAGATTGCTACCGCGCAGACCTTCAGCAGTCTCAATGGCGTCGATGATGCCACCGTTCAGGAGGATATCATTGGCGCGGGGCTCGAAATCCAGCGCTATCATCGGCTCGCCATTACTTCCGCCCAGAATGGCGGCTATACGATCGAAGGCGCCCCGCTGAACCAGCGGCTGTGCCTGTTGCATTGGCTGCGCCGTGGCCTGCGGATCTGCCCGACGTTTATCACGCAACATTTCACACCCACATTGAAAATGGCGCTTAAACAGCAGGGCATAGCGCGCACGTTGTATGATGACACCAATCTGCATGCGCTGATTAATCTCTGCTCCCGACGCTTGCAAAAGCCCTTTGAGTGCCGTGATATCCAGTTCCTGCGGCTGTTTTTACAATACTGCCTGCTGCAACATCACGCGGGGATCACCCCGGAGTTTAATCCGCTCCAGCAGCGCTGGGCGCAATCCTGCGCGGAGTATGCGCTCGCTGAGGAGATTGCCCGCCACTGGCAACGTCACGTCATGCAAAGTGCGCCGCCGGGCGAATCGCTGTTTATGGCATTGCTGTTCTCAATGATTCGCATCCCCGATCCCATCCGCGATAACCACCAGCAGGATCGCCGTTTGCGTCTGGCTATCGCGCGGCTGGTGCTGCGTTTTCGCGAGTATGGCAACGTTCGCTTCAGCGATGAACAAGGGCTGAACGACCAACTGTATATCCACCTTGCCCAGGCTCTGAACCGCAGTTTGTTTGCCATTGGTATTGATAACACGCTGCCGGAGGAGTTCAGCCGACTTTATCCCCGGCTGGTTCGCACCACCCGCGAGGCGATACACGGATTCGAAGCGGAATACGAAGTGCAATTTTCAGAAGAAGAGATCGGTCTGGTAGCGGTGATTTTCGGTGCCTGGCTGATGCAGGAGAAGGATTTGCACGAAAAGCAGATTATCCTGCTGACCGGCAGTAATGAACAACTCGAAGCGCATATTGAACAGCAGCTACGCGAACTGACGCTACTGCCGCTCAACGTAAAACATATGCCAATGCAGGACTTTCAAAAAGAGGGTGCGCCGCGCGGCGTAACGCTGATCGTCACACCGTACACTACGCCGCTGCCGCTGTTTTCACCACCGTTGATTCATGCGGATCTGGCGCTGACGTCTCACCAGCAGCAGCAGATCCGCAAAATCCTCGAATCATAACGTCGCAGGCTGCGCCACTACTTTCGGGCGCAGCACGATAGCCGGTAGCGCCACCAGCGCCATCACCCAGAATACGCCGCTGCCCAGGTTTTGGTACAGGTAGCCAGCGAAAACGGTCATAATGGCGATACTGCCGCCCATCGCTATCGCGGAGTAGACCGCTTGTAAACGAATCACTTCGCTGCCCTGTCGCGCCGCGATATAGCGCATTGCCGCCAGGTGGCAGACGGTGAAGGTACCGCAGTGCAGGATCTGCACCACAATCAGCCACGGTAGTTCGGTGCTCCAGCCCATCAGCCCCCAACGCGCCACGCCGCAAACGGCGGAAAGCAACAGCAGATCGCGGGCGCTAAAGCGGCGGAACAGCTTGTGGCTAAGCGCGAAGATAATGACTTCCGCCACCACGCCCAATGACCATAAATAGCCCACCGCCGAAGCGGAATAACCAGCAGACTGCCAGTAAATGGCGCTAAAACCGTAATAGGCGGCATGCGCGCCCTGCAGCAGACTCACGCAGGCAAGAAAACGCCAGCTTTGCGTTATTAACGCGCGCCATGCGGGCCATCCCGCACTCTCCTGCTGACGGTTTTCACCAGCTGGCTGCACGCTCGGACGAATCATCATGCCCAGCAGCATTGAGGCGACGCCAAGCGACAGCAGAATAAGGATCACCCGATAGTCAAACAGGCTCACCAGCTTACCGGTCAGCGCAGAGCCAATCACAAAGGCCACGGATCCCCACAGTCGAACCCGCCCGTAATCCATGGTTATCTGTTTTTGCCAGGTGTTAGCCAGCGCGTCAGTCAGCGGCACCAACGGTGAGAAAAACAGGTTAAATCCGACCATCACCACCATCAGCCACGCCACGTTGGTCCCCGCCCAGAAGGCCAGCGCAAACACCAACGTCAACAGAGCCAGAATACGTAAAGCGGTAATCAGACGAGAGGGATCGCTCACGCGCGGCGCAATCAGCAAGCTACCGAGAAAACGGGCAATCAGCCCCGCGCCCAGCAGTAAACCAATGGTTTCCGGCGTCAGCCCCAACCCTTCGAGCCAGACGCTCCAGAAAGGCAGAAAAATACCGTAGCTAAAGAAATAGGTGAAATAACCGAGCGCCAGCCAGCGCGTGGAATGCAAAGCCATGAATCCCTCCCGTTTGGAGACGGTAGTCTGGCGATAAACTCTGGCTGGCGCAAGAGACCATTAACAGGCAGATAACATGATTTTCGCCCTATTCGACGCAAATTTGCATCGCAAAATGACAGCGTTCTCCCTGCGCTAAAACCTGCAATCCCGGCTGCCCCTGCATGTGGTGGGCATTCACCGGATGCGTCTGCGGCTCCAGGCACAGGAATGGTTCACCCGACATTCTGAACAGCATCAGCCACGGAGTTTGCGCTAAAATCGTGACTTTCATCACATCGCGCTGAATAACGGCCCGCCCGCTCCAGCCAGAATAACCCACATTCAACCAGGCATCTTCACCGTATTGCGCATGCATAAAATCCGCTGCGGGTGGAATATCACTTTGCCAGTCCAGTGGCAGATGCTGTTCCCCCTCCGGCCAGTAGCCGCTGGCAGTGAACTGGGCCGTACTGTACGTATCAAAGGCGAAAAACGGATGGAACCCGCAGCCATAGATCATCGGTCGTTCCCCGCAATGGGTGAGCGTCAATGAAGCATGCAGGCTCGACGCTTCCAGTTGGTAGCAAATCTGCGCCGTATAGTCGTAGCCACAGGGATGCCAACTGCGCAACTGTAGCAAACAACCGCTTGGTGTCGCGGTGATAACCCGCCAGCGCTGCAGCCAGCCGTCACCGTGCAGGAAGAAGTGTTCATCCGCCTCATGGTGCGGTAGCACAACCTCTTCCCCACGTAGCATAAAACGGTTGCCCGCCACCCGGTTTGCCACCGGCAGCATCGGGAACAGGCCGCAATCACCGGGCTGCTGACCATGACCTTCACGTAATATTGCCCGTTGATGTTGTAACGAAACCAGACTCAATAGCGAACCGCCCTGCGGATCTACGCACATCCGTAGATGTGCGTTTTGAAGCATCAGCAGAGAATTCATTAGCGGGTGCTTCGTTGTTGGCTTGATGCGCCAACTTTCGTATGCTGCGCCGCCAGCTGTTCCTCCAGCGCTTCCAGCGTCACGCCTTTGGTTTCCGGCACATTACGCAGAATATAGATAAAGCCCATCGCGCAAATCACACCGTAGAGCAGGAAGCTTCCCGATGCGCCCAGACTCGCATTCAGCAGTGGGAAGGTATAGGTCAGCAGGAAGCAGGCAACCCACAACGCCAGCGTGCCGAACGACATCGCTAACCCGCGTACTCGGTTGGGGAAGATTTCGGACAGCAGCACCCATGTTACCGGGGCCAGCGTCAGGGCGTAAATGGCGATCGCCGCCAGCACCAGTACCAAAACCGGCCAGCCCAGAATGCCCAACCCGTATGCCCCGGCAATGAGTACGTAGATAACCGTCAGCCCTGATGCACCAAACAGCATCAGTTTACGACGCCCAATTTTGTCCACCAGCGGCAGAGCGGCAAGGGTAAAGACCAGATTGATGATCCCGGTCGCTACGATCGATTTTAACGTGCCGTTGATGTCGAATCCGGCAGAAGCAAATATCTCCTGCGCATAGTTGAAAATAACGTTGATCCCACACCACTGCTGGAACACTGCCAGCACCATGCCAATAATCACTATCGGTTTGATCTGCGGTTGTAACAGTGATGACCACGCGACCTTGTGGTTATCTTTTTGTAGCGTATGTTCAATCTCTTTCAGCGTTTGCCCGGCATATTCCGCCGAACCAATGCGCTGCAGCATGGTGCGCGCACGTTCGGCTTTTCCTGCCTTCACCAACCAGCGCGGCGATTCAGGGACAAAGAACATCAGCACCAGGAAAATTACCGCGGGCACTAATTCAGCGCCAAACATCCAGCGCCAGCCCGTCTGACCGTTCCAGCTTTCCACAATCGCCTGCTGCGTAGCGCCTGTGGCGACAGGTTCGGCAATCATCAGGTTGATAAGCTGCGCCGCCAGGACGCCAATGACGATGGTGAGCTGGTTAACGGCAACAAAGCGACCACGCTTTTCCGCCGGGCTGACCTCAGCGATATACAGCGGGCTTAGCGCGGATGCCAGACCAATCCCCACGCCGCCAACGATGCGATAGACAACAAACATGTCAAAATTGCTGGCAACTGCTGTTCCCCAGGCTGAAGCGCTAAAAAGGATTGCCGAGAGAATCAGCGGCATCTTTCGGCCAAACTTATCGGCGCACCAGCCGGAAATCAGCGCACCAAAGATACAACCAACCAGCGCCGAGCTCATCGCCCAGCCAGATTGCGCCGGATCGGTAATCGAAAAATAAGCTTCATAGAAGGGCTTTGCCCCGCCGATCACCACCCAGTCATAGCCAAACAGTAAACCACCGCAGGCGGCAACCAGGCAGATAGTCCAGACGTAACCAATCTTTAAATGTGTCTGCGCGTTATTCATTATGATTCCTCTTTCAGGGAAACGCAGGGGACAGAAGGTTTCGGGTGAGGTTGCCCCCACCCGTTTCGGGTATTACTGGAACAGCCTTACGTTAATGGCGTGACGCAGCAGTAACGCCTTGTCATGTGCCGGATTGAGTTGCAGAAGCTCATCAAGATCGCGCTGGCAAGCAGAACTATTTCCCAGCCCCAGATGCCCAAGCGCATTGATAAACAGGCAGTGTTGCTGGTGTTTTGCTTGTGCTGAGGTATCCAGCACCACCAGATCGGGCAGCGATACGGCAAAGAAATCGACATCCGGGACGTTGTCGCGATGCGACTCAACCCATTGCAGGAAGCTGTTGAACAGAGCGTCCGCCTGTGCATCATCGCCGAGTTTTCTCTGCGCCATCCCCTGCCAGAAGAGATAGTCCACCGGCTGGTCGTTGTAGTAACGTCCGGCATCCAGTGAGCTACCGCCACGCGTGGCACGGGAGAAATAGCGCCGGGACTCCTCGAAATGCCCCTGCTGCTGGGCGCAATAACCCAGCAAATACCAGATGTCATTATCCGTTTGCCCAGGCAGGCGCCCCTCTCCAAGGTTTTGCGGGTAGTGCAGCGCCTGTTGCAGTTGCGTGATGGCGGTTTGCGGGTCGCCCGACTGAACGGCCTCCAGTGCGCGATGCATCTGATTCAGCAAATATTGCCCGGTGGCTTTGCCTTCTCCCCCCTCCCACGGATGAAATACACGCTCACGTAATATTGCCGCGGCCTCGTCGTAGCGCCCCAATCCATTCCACAGACTAAGCAGTTCCACCGTCAGATCGTCACGATGGAAGACAATATCTTTGCTGGCTTCCAGTCGTTGCAAACGCTGTTCAGTCGGTTGCGCCATCAGCTTTTTGAGATAGTCGAGTTCGAACAGGAAACGGGCATTTTGCGGCTCCAGTGCTACGGCCTGCGACAGATACTGCATCGCCTGCTGTGCATCGTGCTGTTTGTTCCAGGCATAGATACCCAATAAGCGATGCACTGGGGCAAAATCCGGCTCCTGCGCAAGGGTAAATTGCCAGCAGGAGACCGCCTCGTCATAGCAGCGTTTGCTGTACCAGAAACAGCCGAGCAAATAGCGGGCAAAAGCGCTCTGCTCAAGGGTTTGCAGCATCTGTACTTCATCCAGCGTATTAGGAAAACGGACGCGATTTTGCAGACACTTACGCGCTCGTTCGATGAAAGGTTGCGGATTGTCGCTCAGCGAAGCGCGCCACAGCATCGGTAGCGTTTCCTGGCTGTCGAGCAGTTCCAGCACGCCACGGGCAGCATCTTTTTGCCCCAATGCGATCAACCAGCCAGCCAGTTCACACGCGTTGGTACCGCGCCGCCCGGTAATCGAGATTAGCGCCTGTGCAGTGGCCTCATCCTGGCAAATAGCCCAGCGCGCATAGTGCAGGGTGTAACTCAGCGGATAATCAACCAACTGTTGGCGAATGTATTCCAGCGCTTGCGCATTGCGATCAAGCTTAGCCAGCGCCAGCGCTTTCAGTCCCATCGCCAGGTTATTACTGCCGTTAAAACGCAGGCTCTGCTCGACTTTTTCCAACGCGCCGGCATAGTCCTGACGTTTCATCGCCAGGCGCGCTAACGACCAGAAAGCCGCGTCCCGGCAGTTGCCGCTCCAGCTCGCCTTATAATAATTATCCCAGGCGCTTTCATCGTCGCCCTGGCGTTCCTGCGCGGCGGCCAGCAGCATACTCGCCTCGCCATCACGTGGATTCTTATTGAGCTTGTGCGCCCGCTCCAGCGCCTTGCCCGCGCAATGGGCTGCTAATGCCCAGTCCGCGCGGTTTAGCGCCAGCGTCCCCAAAGCCACATTATTGCGATAATCAAGCGGGTCGACCTCCAGCGCGCGGCGGTAATAGTCCTCGGCATAGCGGCTGGCGTGGTTGTACTGCTCCAGATGCTGACCAATAAAATAGAGTTCATCGGTATTAGCAAGCGCTTCTGGCTGAGCTGGCGCGCTGGCCGCCGAGGGTAGTGGTAACTCTTGCGCCATGTGCTCTTCGTACTGTAAAAGCGTGGAGCCATCGGCGCGAGTGACGGTCATCGTTACCCGGGCATGGCCTCTGTCAGACACATCGGCTAACCAGCTCTGCCCCGGCTCAAGGGTGAGTGTATTCTCAAAGAACGGCTCCCCTTGTGCCGCAAGCGTAACCTGAACATCGCGTAGCGGCGCTATCGCATAAACGCCCACTGAAAGTTGGCTTCCCTCACGCACCAGCCGAAGCGCCAGTTGCGTGCTGGCGTTTTGCACCATGCCAAGTTCGCTGTAGGGCAGGAAGTTTTGCACGAAAACTTTCTCTTCGTACGGCGCAAGCCAGGTGAAATCCGGTTGGTTATCGGTAAAGACCCCGGTCATCAGTTCGATATACGGACCGTTGTCATCGGTGAGATTACGATCCCAGGCAACGCCAAAGTCGCCGTATCCCCAGGTCCACTGTTTTTTCCCCGGCGAAACATGGTGGTCCGCCACGTGCAGTAATCCACCGCGTTCGCCGTGGTGCCAGGCGCCGACAAAGTCATAATCCGATTTTTCCGCCATATAAGAGGTCGGAACGGGTACGTTTTTGTAGCGAGAGATATCCACACCCGCCGAGTAATCCACTTTGTAGTAGGTGCCAGTAGCGACAGGAAACGCTGAAACATCGCGCTTGCCGTGGTCGAATACCGCGGTTACATCCGGCGGAAACACGCTCTGATGATCGTCGCCGCCTTTCACCGCCGGATTCGCCCACCACAGGAAGTGGCGCGGCGTGGCGTTACCGTTAAACACCTTCCCGGTTATTTCGATCAGCGCGCGATCTG
Source organism: Citrobacter sp. wls717 (assembly GCF_005280955.1). Lineage (NCBI taxonomy): Bacteria > Pseudomonadati > Pseudomonadota > Gammaproteobacteria > Enterobacterales > Enterobacteriaceae > Citrobacter > Citrobacter sp. wls717. The sequence continues at coordinate 50,497 of NZ_SZWW01000010.1, read as the reverse complement.
GATACAGTGTGAATCCGGTCATCACCTGTAAACCACGCATGGGTTCAACCTCCCCCATCCACACGGTATATTCGCCCTGCTCGCCCTGCTGCTGCGTAAAATCAACCGGCATAAAGGTGGTTGGACGATGATGCTGCGGCCAGTTGAACTCAATGCCGCCAGAGATCCATGGCCCAAGCAGGCCAACCAACGCTGGTTTCACCACTTCGTTGTAGTAGACGAAATCACGTTGCTGCACTTTGTCATACGCCCGATGGATACGTCCGCCTAATTCCGGCAGCAGCATAATGCGAATGAAGTCATTCTCCATCCACACCGCCTGATAATCGCGCATTTCACGCTTGCCGGTCAGGGTATCAATCACGCCGTAGGGATAAACCGCACCAGAGGATCCCTGATATACCCTTTTCTCCAGAAACATCGGGTTAGCGTCTTCTTCACCCACCGTCCACGTTGGGAGGGTGATCGTTTCCTGCCAGACTTTAACTGAACCGTACATGCCGCTCTCCACTCAATAAACAAAAGTAAAAATTTAACCTGAGGCTATTCTGCGGCAGTTAAGTGGCGTTAAAATGCGCAATGCTCACGCAATATAGTAAAGGGAGTTAAGTGTATGCAGCGTTCGGGATTCAATAACGCCAGGGTACGTCAAGCAAATAAACAGATCTTTTTGTCGCATCTATGGCGGGAAAAACAGCTTAGCAAGTCGCAGTTGGCGCAGCTGACCAGTCTGTCGATCCCGGCGGTCAGCAATATTCTTGAAGAGCTGATGGATGAAGGGAGAATCAGCCATTCGCGAGAGACGTTAAGCCAGCGCGGTTTGAGTAGCGGCAGTTATCATTTGCCAGAAACAGGCGCCTGGACGCTCTGCATCAACGTCACCCCCACCAGCATCACCAGCCAACTGGCGGACGCGCGTCTGGTGGCCGTCGGCGACTGGCGCCATGAGGTCATTAATCCTGATACGCCAAAAGCGCTGCTGAGAGCATTGGCGGCACACTGGCGAGAATACCGTCGGCAATTTCCAGAGGTTACGATTAATCTGGCGCTGGGCGTGCACGGCCAGGTTGATCCGATTACCGGCGCATCAAAAACCATGCCTCAGGCTCCGTGGAAAACACCGGTGGAAATAAAATACCTGCTTGAGGAGATGCTTGGTGTGCTGGTCCGGCTGGACAATGACTGCGTGATGCTGGCGCTGGCGGAAAAGTGGCAAAATCCGGCGGCTAACGGTGATTTTTGTGTGATTAACGTTGATTACGGCATTGGCTCATCGTTTGTCATTAACGATAACATCTGGCGGGGTAGTTTGTACGGCAGCGGTCAGATTGGCCATACAATAATTGATCCGGACGGGGTTGCCTGCGACTGTGGCCGTTATGGGTGTCTGGAAACGGTGGCGTCATTAAGCGCACTGAAAAAGCAGGCTCGCGTGTGGATGAAATCGCAACCGACATCCCTGTATGATCCCCAAACGCTGACGACCGACCAGCTTATTGATGCCTGGAGGCACGGAGATGTTCGCATTCAGGCGTGGGCCGAACATGCCGCCAGCGCCATTGGCCTGAGTCTGTACAATTTTCTAAATATATTAAATATTAATCAAATCTGGCTGTATGGTCGTAGCTGCGCCTTCGGCGAGAGCTGGCTCAATACGCTGGTGCAGCAAACCGGATTTAATCCGTTCGATCATGGCGATAACCCACGAGCCCGGGCAACGCAGATCGGTTTCGGTAAGCTTAATCGCGCTCAGCAACTGATGGGCATCGGCTATCTGTATGTCGAGTCGCAGCTTAGCGAGCTGTAGTCGTTAATCCACAACGCTCACGGCTAAACGTTCATGCACCGTGGCGATAAAGTCGGTCAGCGCCGGTTTCAGCGCCCCCTTTTTCCACGCCATCAGCAGCGCAATGGTTGGAACATCGCCAACAATAGGGCGAAAAACCACCTGCCCGGTATTAAAATTATTCATATAACCGGGTATCAAAGTCACCCCCAACCCCATGCTGACCAGGTTCATGGTCACCAGAATATTGGTCGCCACCTGCACGATATTGGGCTGGCTTTTTTGCTGCTGAAACCAGTTTTTGACAATCATCGCTAACGCGCCGGAATAGGCCGGATCGGTACTGACAAAATTGACGCCGTGCAGTTGCTGTGCCGATATCGCTTTCTCATTAGCGAGCGGATGATTCACCGGTAACACCACCACCAGCGGCTCATGAATCAGTTCCAGATAATCCAGCTCTGGGCTGTAAACCGGATGACGCATTAAGCCAACGTCCAGCTCTCCGCGCAGGATCTTCTCCTCCTGCTCGGTGGTGATCAAACTGACCAGTTCAATATGCGTATCCGGTTGTTTTAAACGAAACAAAGGCAGCACTTTGGGCAACAGATTTACCTCTGCGGAAGGGACAAAGCCGATGGCGAAATGGTTATCTTCCTGCACCGTTTTACGGGCGCGAACTTTGGCATTTTCCGCCTGCTCGAGGATAACCAACGCATCCTGTAAAAAACATTCACCTGCTGCCGTTAACGCAACTTTGCGCTTGTCCCGCACCAGCAAGGGAACCCCCACACAGGTCTCCAGATCGCGGATCTGACTGCTTAACGAGGGCTGAGAGGTATGCAGTTTTTCTGCCGCCCGGGTGAAATTCAGCGCCTGCGCCACCGCCACAAAATAGCGTAAGTGCCTCAGTTCCATGCCCTTCTCCTTGTTATCGAAAAAATGTCTCAACTGGTAGAAATTTACTATTTCACAGATTGATAACTAACCAGCAACATCCTTAGGGTACAAAAAAAGAAGGTCAATACATCTTAGCTTTCAGGATTAAAAAATATGACCATACCCTCAAATTTAGACATCTACCGACTGATCGACACGCAAAACGGTCGCGTAACCCCACGTATTTATACCGACCCTGAAATTTACCAACTGGAGCTGGAACGCATCTTCGGACGTTGCTGGCTGTTTCTCGCCCACGAAAGCCAAATCCCCAAACCGGGCGATTTCTTTAACACTTATATGGGCGAAGACGCCGTGGTGGTGGTGCGCCAGAAGGACGGCAGCATCAAAGCGTTTCTCAACCAGTGCCGCCACCGCGCGATGCGCGTGAGTTATGCCGACTGCGGTAACACCCGCGCCTTCACCTGCCCGTATCACGGCTGGTCGTATGGCATTAACGGCGAGCTGATCGACGTGCCGCTGGAGCCGCGCGCCTACCCACAAGGGTTGTGCAAATCCCACTGGGGGCTGAACGAAGTGCCATGCGTCGAGAGCTACAAAGGGCTGATTTTCGGTAACTGGGATACCACCGCGCCGAATCTTCGCGATTATCTCGGCGACATCGCCTGGTATCTCGACGGCGTGCTGGATCGCCGTGAAGGCGGCACTGAAATCGTCGGCGGCGTACAGAAGTGGACCATCGACTGTAACTGGAAATTCCCCGCTGAACAGTTCGCCAGCGACCAGTATCACGCGTTGTTCAGCCACGCCTCTGCCGTACAGGTATTGGGCGCGAAAGACGACGGCAGCGACAAACGCCTGGGAGACGGTCAAACCGCCCGCCCGGTGTGGGAAACCGCCAAAGACGCGCTACAGTTCGGCCAGGATGGACACGGCAGCGGCTTCTTCTTTACCGAGAAACCGGACGCCAACGTCTGGGTCGACGGCGAAGTCTCCAGCTACTATCGCGATACCTATGAAGAGGCTGAGCAGCGTCTGGGTAAGGTTCGTGCACTGCGTCTCGCCGGTCACAACAATATTTTCCCCACGCTCTCCTGGCTGAACGGCACCGCCACGCTGCGCGTCTGGCATCCGCGTGGGCCGGACAAAGTCGAAGTGTGGGCGTTCTGCATCGCCGATAAAGCCGCCTCTGATGACGTCAAAGCCGCTTTTGAAAACAGCGCCACCCGCGCCTTCGGCCCGGCGGGGTTCCTTGAGCAGGACGACTCGGAAAACTGGTGTGAGATTCAAAAACTGCTCAAAGGCCACCGGGCACGCAACACCAACCTGTGCCTGGAGATGGGTCTCGGCCAGGAAAAACGTCGTGAAGACGGCATTCCGGGGATCACTAACTACATCTTCTCGGAAACCGCCGCCCGCGGCATGTATCAGCGTTGGGCCGATTTATTAAGCAGCGAAAGCTGGCAGGAAGTGCAGGAAAAAACCGCCGCATACCAGCAGGAGGTGATGAAATGAGCGCGTTAGTCTCCCCTGAGCTACATCACCGCATCAGCCAGTTCCTGTATGAAGAAGCGCGTCTGCTGGACGACTGGCAGTTCCGCGGCTGGCTGGCGCAACTGGATGACGACATACGTTACACCATGCGCACCACGGTGAATGCCCAGACGCGCGACCGCCGTAAAGGCGTACAGCCGCCGACCACCTGGATTTTCAACGACAATAAAGACCAGCTTGAACGCCGTATCGCGCGGCTGGAAACCGGCATGGCGTGGGCCGAAGAGCCACCTTCCCGCACCCGCCACATGATCAGCAACCTGCAGGTGAGCGAAACCGACCAGCCGGACGTGTTCGCCGTGCGCCTGAACTATCTGCTGTACCGCGCACAAAAAGAGCGTGACGAGACGTTCTACGTCGGCACGCGCATGGATAAGGTCCGTCGTCTGCCGGGCGACGAATGGCGCTTACTGGAGCGTGAGATCGTGCTCGATCAGGCGGTGATCACCTCCCACAACCTGAGTGTACTGTTCTGATGAGCCGCATATTTGCCTGCTCCGCCACGGAGCTGCCGGAGGGGGAAGCCCTCCGGCTGGAAACCTCTCCCGTCATCGCGCTGTTTCACGTTGGCGGTGAGTTTTATGCCATTAACGATCGCTGTAGCCACGGTAACGCCTCGATGTCGGAGGGTTATCTGGAAGACGACGCCACGGTGGAGTGCCCGCTGCACGCCGCCAGCTTCTGCCTGAAAACCGGCAAAGCGTTGTGCCTGCCCGCCACCGATCCGCTCACCACCTATGCGGTGCATGTGGAAGGCGGCGAGGTGTTTATTGATTTACCCGAGGAGGCCAGATGAGCGATTTACGCGATAACGTTGTGTTTATTACTGGCGGCGGCTCCGGGCTGGGGCTGGCGCTGGTAGAACGCTTTATTGAAGAAGGTGCGAAAGTCGCCACGCTCGAGCTGTCCGCAGCGAAGATTGCCAGCCTGCGCCAGCGCTTTGGTGAACACGTACTGGCGGTGGAAGGCAACGTGACCTGCTATGCCGACTACCAGCGCGCGGTGGATCGGATCCTCACCACCTTCGGCAAGCTGGACTGTTTTATCGGCAACGCGGGTATATGGGATCACAACGCTTCGCTGGTCAATACGCCCGCCGAGGCGCTGGAAAGCGGCTTCCACGAGCTGTTTAACGTTAACGTGCTGGGCTATCTGCTGGGCGCCAAAGCCTGCGCCCAGGCATTAATCGCCAGCGAAGGCAGCATCATCTTTACCCTGTCTAACGCCGCGTGGTATCCCGGCGGCGGCGGGCCCCTGTATACCGCCAGCAAGCACGCGGCCACCGGGTTGATTCGCCAGTTGGCCTACGAACTGGCGCCTAAGGTGCGGGTGAACGGTGTCGGCCCATGCGGCATGGCGACCGATCTGCGTGGCCCGCAGGCGCTCGGTCAGAACGATACCTCGATTATGCAGTCGCTGACACCGGAGAAAATCGCCGCCATTCTGCCGCTGCAGTTCTTCCCGGAACCGGCAGATTTTACCGGCCCGTACGTGATGCTGGCGTCACGGCGCAACAACCGTACACTGAGCGGCGTGATGATCAATGCCGACGCCGGTCTGGGGATCCGTGGGATCCGGCACGTCGCGGCTGGTCTGGATCTGTAAGGAGTCATCATGAACGAACAGATTATTGCCATCATCGGCGGCGGCCAGGCGGGAGCGATGGCCGCCGCTGCGCTACGTCAGCAGGGGTTTAGCGGACCGTTACACCTCTTTTCTGACGAGGCTCACCTGGCCTACGAGCGCCCGCCGCTGTCAAAAGCGATGCTGCTGGACGATAACCCGCAGCTTCAGCCGGTTCTGCCCTCCAGCTGGTGGCAGGAACACAACGTGCAGTTGCATCTGGGCGTTACGCTACACGAGATTGATCGCGCCTCGCGTACGTTAACGCTCGCCGATGGGCAAACCTACCGCTGGACTCAGCTGCTGCTGGCTACCGGGGCCGCCGCCAGACCGCTACCGCTGCTGGATGCGCTGGGCGAGCGCTGTTTTACCCTACGTCATGCGAGAGATGCCGAGCGTCTCCGGGCTGCGCTACAGCCAGGAAAATCGATCGTGATTGTCGGTGCGGGTACCATCGGCCTGGAGCTGGCGGCCAGCGCCACCCAGCGCGGCTGCCGGGTGACGGTAGTCGAACTGGCATCAACGGTGATGGGCCGCAATGCGCCTGCGCCGGTGCGCGACTATCTGTTAGCCCGCCATCAGCAGGCCGGGGTGAGAATGCTGCTCAATAGCGCCATTGAGCACGCTGAAGCGGGAGAATTTCTCACGCTCACGCTGCAAAACGGCGAAATACTGAAGGCCGATGCGGTCGTTTACGGCATCGGCATCGTGGCGAACGATACGCTGGCCCGCGAGGCGGGGCTGGAAACCGCTAACGGAATTATCGTCGATGCCGCCTGCACGACCGCCGACCCGGCGATTTTCGCCGCGGGAGATGTGGCGCTCACTCGCCAGCCGGACGGCTCCTTAAGACGCATAGAAAGCTGGGAAAATGCCAACTTCCAGGCGCAGGTCGCCGCCGCCGCGATGCTCGGTTTACCCCTGCCGGAAGCCACGCCGGGCTGGTTCTGGACCGATCAATACAGTGATAACCTGCAATTTGTTGGTGAAATGCAGGGAGAAAGTTGGCTCGTACGTGGCGATCCTGATGCGCAGAAAGCAATATGGTTTAGTTTGCAGAATGACGTCATTGTCGGCGCAGTGACGTTGAACCAGGGCCGGGAAATGCGCTTATTGCGGAAATGGATTCAGGCTAAGAAAAAGCCGCCAGTGGCGGCTTTAGTCGATGAAACAATCTTGCTTAAGTCACTATAACTGGCGGATGTCTCTTCGTTTATCCGGCCTACAGGTGAGTTACCTGTAGGCCGGATAAGGTCCAGCAATCAATATGACTTACGCGTAAACCGGGAAGCGTGCGCAGATATCAAGCACTTTACCTTTGATGCGCTCAATTACCGCTTCATCATTGATATTGTCCAGAACATCACACATCCAGCCAGCCAGCTCTTTCACTTCCGCTTCTTTAAAGCCACGGCGAGTGACAGCCGGAGAACCGATACGGATACCGGAAGTCACAAACGGGCTCTTCGGATCGTTCGGTACGCTGTTTTTGTTGACAGTGATGTTAGCACGACCCAGTGCAGCGTCGGCTTCTTTACCGGTCAGGTTTTTATCAACCAGATCCAGCAGGAACAGGTGGTTTTCAGTCCCACCGGAAACCACTTTGTAGCCGCGGTTCAGGAACACTTCCACCATCGCTTTGGCGTTTTTCGCAACCTGCTGCTGGTAAACTTTGAACTCTGGCTCCATCGCTTCTTTCAGCGCCACGGCTTTCGCCGCAATCACGTGCATCAGCGGGCCGCCCTGCGCGCTTGGGAACACGGCGGAGTTCAGTTTTTTGTACAGCTCTTCATCACCGCCTTTCGCCAGGATCAGGCCGCCGCGCGGACCCGCCAGGGTTTTGTGGGTGGTGGTGGTCACAACGTGAGCGTGCGGAACCGGGTTCGGGTAAACGCCAGCGGCAATCAGACCGGCAACGTGCGCCATGTCGACGAACAGGTATGCGCCGATGCTGTCAGCAATTTCACGCATTTTTGCCCAGTCAACCACGCCGGAGTAGGCAGAGAAGCCACCGATAATCATTTTCGGTTTGTGCTCTTTGGCCTGCTTAGCCATGTCTTCGTAGTCAATTTTACCGGACTCATCAATGCCGTAAGGAATGATGTTGTACAGTTTGCCGGAGAAGTTAACCGGGGAGCCGTGAGTCAGGTGGCCGCCCTGCGCCAGGTTCATACCCAGCACGGTATCGCCCGGCTGCAGCAGCGCGGTGTAGACAGCGAAGTTAGCCTGAGAGCCAGAGTGCGGCTGTACGTTAGCGTAGTCAGCGCCAAACAGCTCTTTAGCGCGATCGATAGCCAGTTGCTCAACGATATCAACGTACTCGCAACCGCCGTAGTAGCGCTTGCCCGGATAACCTTCAGCGTATTTGTTGGTCAGCTGAGAACCCTGCGCCTGCATTACACGCGGGCTGGTATAGTTTTCGGAGGCGATCAGTTCGATGTGCTCTTCCTGACGTACTTTTTCCTGCTCCATAGCCTGCCACAGTTCGGCATCATAATCGGCAATGTTCATTTCACGCTTTAACATCCGCATCTCCTGACTCAGCTAACAAGTAAATTTTGGCCTGAAAAGGCAGTCTTCCAGGACTTCGGCCAACAGTATAACCGAATCATTCTTCGATAACAGGTCTTGACAAAGGATTTTACGCAAACGATTACCTTCACGGCACACAAGGCTTTGGAGAACAAAGGTCTGCTGAATTTCAACGGATTTCTTTTCAGGTTTGTGATGCAGATTTTTCACGATGTAACCTTTAAAACGCAAAGTTACAAAGAACCATTTACAATGCAGGGGTATTTTTTATAAGATGCATTTGACATACATCATTAAAGTTTCAGATAAAGGAAGACCGTATGCTTGACGCACAAACCATCGCTACAGTGAAAGCCACCATTCCCCTGCTGGTTGAAACAGGTCCGAAGCTGACCGCCCATTTCTACGATCGCATGTTTACGCATAACCCAGAGCTGAAAGAAATTTTCAACATGAGTAACCAGCGCAATGGCGACCAACGTGAAGCGCTGTTTAACGCCATTGCCGCGTATGCCAGCAACATCGACAACCTGCCAGCGCTGTTGCCAGCCGTTGAGAAAATCGCCCAGAAACATACCAGCTTCCAGATTAAACCAGAGCAGTACAACATCGTAGGAAGTCACCTGCTGGCCACGCTGGACGAAATGTTCAGCCCGGGCCAGGAAGTGCTGGATGCGTGGGGCAAAGCATACGGCGTGCTGGCGGGCGTGTTTATTAACCGTGAAGCGCAAATCTACAGCGAAAACGCCAGCAAAACCGGCGGTTGGGAAGGTACGCGTCCTTTCCGTATCGTGGCGAAAACGCCGCAAAGCCGCGCGATTACCAGCTTTGAGTTTGAACCCGTCGATGGCGGCGCAGTGGCGGAATACCATCCGGGTCAATACCTGGGCGTCTGGCTGAAGCCGGAAGGTTTCCCGCATCAGGAAATCCGTCAGTATTCGCTGACCCGTAAGCCAGATGGCAAAGGCTACCGTATTGCCGTGAAGCGCGAGGACGGTGGTCAGGTTTCAACCTGGCTACATAACCACGCCAATGTCGGTGATGTGGTTCACCTGGCCGCGCCAGCAGGGGATTTCTTTATGGACGTCGCGACCGATACGCCGGTGTCGCTGATTTCCGCTGGCGTGGGCCAAACGCCAATGCTGGCGATGCTGGATACGCTGGCAAAAGCTCATCATACGGCGCAGGTTAACTGGTTCCACGCGGCGGAAAATGGCGATGTACATGCTTTCGCCGATGAAGTAAAAGAACTCGGCAAAACGCTGCCACGCTTTAGCGCACATACCTGGTATCGTGAGCCAAACGAAGCCGATCGCGCGAAAGGTGCGTTTGATAGCATTGGTCTGATGGATCTGAACAAATTGGAAGGGGCAATCAGCGATCCGGCGATGCAGTTTTATCTGTGCGGCCCGGTCGGCTTTATGCAGTTCGCCGCGAAGCAACTGGTCGGTCTGGGCGTGAAAAACGAGAACATTCATTACGAATGCTTCGGCCCGCATAAAGTATTGTAATGTATTACGCGAGTAGGCCGGATAAGGCGTTTACGCCGACATCCGGCAATCACTCTGCCTGATGCGCTACGCTTATCAGGCCTACAAATTAACGGCGCGGCTTAGATTGCCGCGTCGTCTTCTTCACCGGTACGAATACGAATAACGCGCGCCACGTCGAAAACAAAAATCTTACCGTCACCGATTTTACCGGTCTGTGCGGTACGAATAATGGTGTCAACGCAGGTATCGACGATGTCGTCGGGAACCACAATTTCAATTTTTACCTTCGGCAGAAAATCCACCATGTATTCCGCACCACGGTATAACTCGGTATGGCCTTTCTGACGGCCAAACCCTTTCACTTCTGTCACAGTCATACCGGTAATGCCGACTTCAGCCAGCGCTTCACGGACGTCGTCCAGCTTGAAAGGTTTAATAATCGCATCAATCTTTTTCATGCTATTCCTTGAAAAGGTCGCCTGTCTTTTGATCGAATAAAGCTAACATAATCCGCAGATTTATTCTTTGAAATCGTTTGCATCCAGCTCATGGCGAGAAAGCAACTTGTAGAACTCGGTGCGATTGCGCCCCGCCATTCGCGCCGCGTGGGTCACATTGCCTTTTGTGATTTGCAATAGTTTGCGCAGGTAGTTAAGTTCAAACTGATTGCGCGCTTCAACAAAAGTCGGCAGCGCGGTGTTCTCCCCTTCCAGGGCCTGCTCCACCAGCGCATCGCTGATAACCGGCGAAGAGGTCAAGGCCACGCACTGCTCAATCACGTTGACCAACTGGCGTACGTTGCCCGGCCAACTGGCGGTCATCAAACGCTTCATGGCATCGGTCGAGAAGGCACGCACGAAGGGTTTGTGCCGTTCAGCAGACTGTCGTAGCAGGTGGTTTGCCAGCAGCGGAATATCTTCCGTACGCTCGGCAAGCGCCGGGATCTTCAGACTAACCACGTTGAGGCGATAGTACAAATCTTCACGGAACTCGCCCCGCGCCATCGCTTTAGGCAGGTCGCGGTGGGTAGCCGATATAATGCGCACATCAATGTCTATATCGCGGTTACTGCCCAGCGGCCTGACCTTGCGTTCCTGTAAAACGCGCAGCAATTTGACCTGTAACGGCGCGGGCATATCGCCAATCTCATCAAGGAACAGCGTCCCGCCTTCCGCCGCCTGAAACAGGCCCTCGCGATTGCTTACCGCACCGGTAAAGGCGCCGCGCGCATGACCAAACAGTTCGGATTCCAGCAGCTGTTCCGGTAACGCGCCGCAGTTAATAGCAATGAATGGCTTGTGGCTGCGCGGGCTGGCGTTATGAATCGCCTGGGCAAACACCTCTTTCCCGGTTCCGCTTTGACCGTTAATCAATACGCTCACATCCGATTGCGCTACCATCCGCGCCTGTTCTAACAGACGCAGCATCAGCGGGCTGCGGGTGACGATAGACTCACGCCAGCTGTCATCAGTGGCTGGCGCAGACTGTTCTAATGCGCCATCAATCGCGTGGTATAACGCGTCTTTATCAACCGGCTTGGTGAGAAAACTGAATACTCCTTGCTGCGTCGCGGCAACGGCGTCAGGGATGGAACCGTGAGCAGTGAGGATGATAACCGGCATTCCAGGTTGTACTTTCTGGATTTCAGTAAACAGCTGCATGCCGTCCATTTCATCCATACGCAGATCGCTGATAACCAGATCCACTTTTTCGCGGTTCAGCACCCGTAACCCTTCCTGCCCACTTTCGGCGGTTACGACGCTGTAACCTTCGCTGGTCAGTCGCATACCGAGCAATTTCAACAGGCCCGGATCGTCATCCACCAGCAGCAGATGTGCGGGCTTACGGCTTATCATGGTGTGACCTCATCGGCAGATGGCGCAGTGCCATCCTCGTTATCAGGCGTGGTGAGTTTATCATTCCCGTGCGGCGCGTCAGGATTGTAGCTGCCGGCAGGTTTGCGCGTGGAAAGCTGACGTTCTATATCAGTCAGATTCTCCAGCTTACGGGTTGTGAGATCGAGCTGAGACTGCAAATGCTGCTGCTGTTGACGCAGCGTGTCCAGATCGCTGTCCGATGTTTGCTGGAGTTTACTGTAGCGCATACGCTCTTCGGCAAGCTGCAGTTGTAGCGTTTGGCTGCTGAGCCAGACCTGATACAGCGGTCTGACTTGCGGCGGAATTTGCGGACTTAATGCCTCGAGGCGCGTAACAGCCTCCCGCCTTTCAGGTGGCGTAATGTTAGCGTTATCAAGCAGAATCCCGCGTCTGAAAGCCCCCTGCCAGGTATCTGGCATCATCATACTGGCTTCACTGCGCGCCTGTACCGGCATCAGGCGATTGGCGCAATCCATAGCCCGCAGCCAGTACAGTGGGTTTGTCTCTGTAGGCTGGCTCGTCAGGGACCAGATATCCGTACACTCGGTTGCAAGATAGTCCGCCAGTTGGTAAGGCGGGATTTTCTCCTGAGAGGGATCGCCAGTAACATGATTCACCGCGTTCGGCACACACCCGGCCAGCGCCAGACACGGCAGGCTCATAAGCAAGACTCGACGGAAAAAATGTCGTTTAAGCATTCGGAAAACAACGTGTGGCATACTCACCAGACTTAGGTTTATTTTAGTGATTTTTTGCAGCAGATAGGGGCAATTCTATGCGAAAACAAACGCTTTGCGCATGGTCATCAACCAGATACAGTTTGCCTCGCATACGGCGGATGCAATCTCTGGCAATGCTCAGCCCCAACCCGCTTCCTTTTACCGCCCCTTTTCGCTGATGGCTACCCTGGAAAAAAGGCTCGAAGATCATGGTCTGTTCTGCTTCTGGAATCGGTGTGCCTGTATTCGTTATATCGATGTATACCGTTGAGCCATGCAAACTGCTGCGAATCCAAATGTTACCGGATTCAGCGCCATAGTGCACCGCATTGGAATAAAGATTGTCCAGCACGCTCATCAACAGCATCGGTTCCGCCAGGCAGGTGTTCGCCTCAAGCGCTACCTCAGTATGTATCATTTTGCCGCGAGCAGGCAGGCTATGTGCAGAAACAACGCTTTCAACCAGCGGCGCGATGTCCACACTCTCAAGCTCAACCTCGTCATCCGCCAGTTTGCGGTTGTAATCAAGAAGCTGCTCAATCAGCTTTTGCAGGTTACGGCTGCTGTCATCCAGAATACCGACCACCTCTTTTTGCTCCGGCGTAAGCGGTCCAACAACCTGATCGGCCAGCAACTCCGTCCCTTCACGCATGCTCGCCAGCGGCGTTTTCAGCTCATGGGAAAGATGACGTAAAAACTGATGCCGTTGCGACTCAAGCCAGGAAAGACGTTCGCTCAACCAGATAATGCGCTGACCGACAGACCTCAGCTCACGCGGCCCGGTAAATAATACGCTGTCGCCCAGCGAGCGCCCTTCCCCCAGCCGATTGATCATCCTTTCTATGCCCTTCACCGGGCCGATAATCATACGAGTGAACAGCAGTACCATCGCCAGGCTGACGAGAAACAGCACCAGCGCCTGCCAGCCGAAGAACTGCCCACGTTCGGCAATTTCCTGCTGTAGCTGCTGGCCACGAGAAAAGACCACGGTGCGCGTCGCCTGTACCATCTCGGTATTGGCATTCGCGAACGCTTCCAGCCGGGCTGCCGCTACGCTATCTGGACCGCTGTTATTGCACTGTAATTGCGCGAGGTCGTTGAGATCCTGACGTAACGCCTGATAAAGCTTGGTATCCGGCAACACGCCCGCATGCGCATCCAGCATGTCGCTATAGCGCTTACGCTGACTCTGGTAGACCTTTGCCAACGTTGAGTCATCAAGCACACAATACTGCCGGTAGCTACGCTCCATCTCCAGCGCGGCGTTGGTCATCGCCTCACTGCGTCTGGCGTCAATCAGCGTGGTGCGGTTGGTCAGCGCCGCCTGCGCGCTCAAGGCATTCAGGCTTTGCCACGCCTGCCAGGCCAGAACTAACAACGGCAGCAGAATCAGCAAGAATGCCAACATAACCAATTGACGTAAAGATCGGGGGAAAACTGACCAGCGCTTCAAGGCGTTACTCTCAATGGACAGGAATAGCTTGATGCTAACTGAGGGGAACGCCAGATACAACAAAGCCGGGATTAACCCGGCTTTGTTGTGGAATAAGGCGGTGCCTAACTCGACGTTTCGCCCGGAGGTTGATATGAGCCATGCTAATATCAGATGTTGGACGGCAGGCACCTTGTTGTGCGTCATTCGAAGTTTATGTAGCGCTTCCCGAAGGGGCTGACATAAGAAGGTGAATGAGCCACTGGTTAATATTATGCAGCATCTGTGCCAATATTCAAAACACTTTGTTAACACAATGATAGATATGAAGAATATCGTTGTTCATGCAAAAAATGGTTCTGCCGGTTTTTTGCACTTTCTGTCGCCAATCAGCAACACCTGTAGCACTTAAAAACAAAACCATTATAAATCATATGATTAAGTGTCTCTTTTTGACGACATCGTCACCCCGCCCATGTCGGGATTTCCCGACACTTTAATTTTGCGGCATAAGCACTGAGTTTATTGCCGGATGGCGGCGTAAACACCTTATCCGGCCTACAAAGAGACAGGCAAAAAAAAAGCCCCTCGCAGGAGGGGCTTAATGGCTATCGGGCTAATTAACCGAGCTGTTTGCGCGCGTTGCGGAAAATACGCATCCACGGGCTGTCTTCGCCCCAGTTTTCCGGGTGCCAGGAGTTAGCCACGGTGCGGAACACACGTTCCGGATGCGGCATCATAATGGTGACGCGACCATTTTCAGTGGTAACGGCAGTAATACCGTTCGGCGAACCGTTCGGGTTAGCCGGGTAGGTTTCGGTCACCTTACCGAAGTTATCAACGTAGCGCAGCGCCACCAGGCCTTTGCTCTCAAGCTGAGCCAGATGCGCGTCGTCACGCACTTCCACACGGCCTTCACCGTGAGAAACGGCAATCGGCATCATCGAACCAACCATATCGCTAAGCAGTAATGACGGGCTTTGCGTCACTTCGACCAGGCTGAAGCGGGCTTCAAAACGATCGGAGTGGTTACGCACAAAGCGCGGCCACAGGTCGCTTCCCGGGATCAGTTCGCGCAGGTTAGACATCATCTGACAACCGTTACACACGCCCAGCGCCAGCGTTTGCGGGCGATGGAAGAAGGTTTCAAACTCATCACGGACGCGGTTGTTGAACAGAATCGACTTCGCCCAGCCCTCCCCGGCGCCGAGCACATCACCGTAAGAGAAGCCGCCACAGGCTACCAGCGCCTGGAAATTCCCCAGACCGATACGTCCGCCCAGCAGATCGCTCATGTGCACGTCGATAGCATCGAAGCCCGCACGATGGAAAGCGGCCGCCATCTCGACGTGGGAGTTAACGCCCTGCTCACGCAGTACAGCGACTTTAGGACGTGCACCGGTAGCGATGTACGGGGCAGCAACATCTTCGTTGATATCGAACGTCAGTTTAACGTTGAGGCCAGGATCGGCGTCGTTGGTTTTAGCGTCGTGTTCCTGATCGGCGCACTCCGGGTTGTCGCGCAGACGCTGCATCTGCCAGGTGGTTTCTGCCCACCACATACGTAGGGTAGTACGGCTTTCGCTGAACACCGACTGTCCGTTAGCGGAGAGAGTGAAGCGGTCGCCTTCCACGGCTTTGCCGAGGTAGTGTACGCTGTCTGCCAGACCGTTGGCCGCCAGAATGGCTTCCACCGCGTCACGGTCAGCGGCGCGAACCTGGATCACCGCGCCCAGTTCTTCGTTAAACAGCGCTGCCAGACGATCGTCGCCCAGCGTGCTGATATCAGCCTCAATACCACAGTGCCCGGTGAAAGCCATTTCCGCCAGCGTCACCAGCAAGCCGCCGTCGGAGCGATCGTGGTAAGCCAGCAGCTTGCGCTGTGCGACCAGCGCCTGCATGGCGTCGTAGAAGCCTTTCAACTGCGCCACATCACGTACGTCGGCCGGTTTGTCTCCCAATTGGCGGTAAACCTGCGCCAGCGCGGTCGCGCCGAGTGCGTTGTGGCCCAGACCAAGGTCAATTAACAGCAGGGCATTATCTTCAGTAGAGAGCTGCGGAGTAATGGTGTGGCGCACGTCTTCCACGCGGGCAAAAGCGGTGATCACCAGTGACAACGGCGAGGTCATTTCGCGCTGTTCGTTGCCTTCCTGCCAGCGGGTCTTCATCGACATGGAGTCTTTACCCACCGGAATGGTCAGGCCAAGCGCCGGACATAATTCTTCCCCGACGGCTTTTACCGCTTCGTATAACCCGGCATCTTCACCCGGGTGACCCGCAGCCGCCATCCAGTTTGCGGAGAGTTTAATGCGTTTGATGTCGCCAATCTGTGTTGCCGCAATGTTAGTCAGCGCTTCACCTACCGCCAGACGGGCAGAAGCGGCGAAGTCCAGCAGAGCGACTGGCGCACGTTCGCCGATAGACATCGCTTCACCATAGTAGCTATCAAGACTGGCGGTGGTCACCGCACAGTTAGCCACCGGGATCTGCCACGGCCCGACCATCTGGTCACGCGCCACCATACCGGTAACGGTACGGTCGCCGATGGTTACGAGGAAGGTTTTTTCCGCGACGGTCGGCAGATGCAGTACGCGGTTCACCGCATCGGCAATCGAGATTTCGCCACGATTCAGGGCATCACCCTTCGCTTTCAGCGTCTGCACGTCGCGGGTCATCTTCGGCGTTTTGCCCAGCAACACGTCCAGCGGCATATCGATCGGCTGGTTGTCGAAGTGGCTGTCGCTCAGGGTCAGATGCTGCTCTTCGGTGGCTTCGCCAATCACCGCGTACGGCGCGCGCTCACGCTTACACAGCTCGTCAAACAACGGCAACTGGTCAGCGGCCACCGCCAGCACGTAACGTTCCTGAGATTCGTTACACCAGATTTCCAGCGGGCTCATACCCGGCTCGTCGCTGAGGATATCGCGCAACTGGAATTTACCGCCGCGACCGCCATCGCTTACCAGCTCCGGCATGGCGTTGGACAGACCGCCCGCGCCGACGTCGTGAATAAACAGAATCGGGTTGGCATCGCCCATCTGCCAGCAGCGGTCGATAACTTCCTGACAGCGGCGTTCCATTTCCGGGTTATCGCGTTGTACGGAGGCGAAGTCGAGATCGGCATCAGACTGACCGGAAGCCATAGAGGATGCAGCGCCACCGCCGAGGCCGATGTTCATCGCCGGACCGCCGAGGACAATCAGCTTCGCGCCGACGACGATCTCGCCTTTCTGCACGTGATCGGCGCGGATGTTGCCGATCCCGCCCGCCAGCATGATCGGCTTGTGGTAGCCGCGCAGCTCTTCACCGTTGTGGCTGTTAACCTTCTCTTCGTAAGTTCGGAAGTAGCCGGTCAGCGCCGGGCGACCAAATTCATTATTAAACGCCGCGCCGCCTAATGGCCCTTCGGTCATGATATCCAGCGCGGTAACGATACGGTCCGGCTTACCAAAGTCTTCTTCCCATGGCTGTTCAAAGCCCGGAATACGCAGGTTGGAAACGGAGAAGCCCACCAGCCCGGCTTTCGGCTTCGCGCCGCGCCCGGTTGCGCCTTCATCACGAATTTCACCGCCGGATCCGGTTGCCGCCCCCGGCCACGGAGAGATGGCGGTCGGGTGGTTGTGAGTTTCTACCTTCATCAGGATATGGGCTGGCTCCTGATGGAAATCGTAGCGACCGGTTTTGTGGTCGGCAAAGTAGCGCCCCACGTCAGAACCTTCCATCACCGCGGCGTTGTCTTTATAGGCGGACAGCACGTGGTCCGGCGTGGTTTCAAAGGTATTTTTGATCATCTTAAACAGCGACTTCGGCTGCTGTTTACCGTCGATAACCCAGTCGGCGTTAAAAATCTTGTGGCGACAGTGCTCAGAGTTGGCCTGCGCGAACATGTACAGTTCGATGTCGTTCGGGTTGCGCCCCAGTTTGCTGAACGCGTCCTGCAGATAGTCGATTTCATCCTCCGCCAATGCCAGGCCGAGACGCACGTTGGCGTCAATCAGCGCCTGACGGCCCTCACCCAGCAGATCGACGCTGGAGACCGGCGCAGGCTGGTGATGCGCAAAGAGTTTTTCGGCGTCGTTTAGCGCAGAGAAAACCGTTTCCATCATGCGGTCGTGCAGTACGTCGGCAACCTCCTGCCACTGCTCCGCAGTCAGCGTAGAAGCTTCGACATAGTAAGCAACGCCACGTTCCAGGCGGCTAATCTGTTGTAGGCCACAATTGTGGGCAATATCAGTCGCTTTAGAAGACCACGGGGAGATGGTGCCCGGACGAGGGGTGACCAGCAGCAATTTGCCCTCAGGAGCGTGGCTGTGAAGAGCAGGACCATATTTCAGCAGGCGTGCAAGCTGCGCGTGCTCATCTTTATTCAATGGTGCGTTCAGATCGGCAAAATGGACGTACTCGGCGTAAATATTGTGGACCTGGAGGTTGGCAGCCTGAAAACGTGCCAGCAGTTTGTTAATACGGAATGCAGACAGTGCAGGTGAACCACGCAGAATTTCCATCATAAGTCTCTCGTCTTCTAAGCTTTCGGTGTGCCCAAGTGGGGGAAACGGGCGGTATTATAAAGAATCTACCGCGCCGACGAAACCGTTTGCGTCGAAATAAAATCGCGGCCTCGTCTTATCATCAAATGCGGTCTGTTTTCTGAATAAGTTGCCAACTGACGCAAGTTTAAGCAAAATGCCGCTCATTAATGACGACTTCACTTCTTAAACAACACTACAGCAGGCAGAGACAACGTACGGTTCAGAGAATTAACTAATTGAAAAAATTAAAGATTAATTATCTGTTCATCGGCATATTAACGCTGTTGTTGGCAGCGGCCCTCTGGCCATCTATTCCCTGGTTCGGTAAAGCCGAAAATCGTATCGCCGCCATTCAGTCGCGGGGAGAACTGCGCGTCAGTACCATTGACTCGCCATTAACTTATGCGACCCTCAACGGCAAAAAATTCGGTCTGGATTATGAACTGGCCCAGGCGTTCGCCAACTATTTAGGCGTGAAATTAAAAATCACCGTGCGCCAGAACATCAGCCAGCTGTTTGACGACCTGGATAACGGGGATGCCGATCTGTTAGCCGCAGGTCTGGTGTATAACAGCGAGCGGGTGAAAAATTACCAGCCCGGCCCGACCTATTACTCGGTGTCACAACAGTTGGTGTATCGGGTTGGGCAATATCGCCCTCGAACCCTGGCTAGCGTGAATGAAAATCAGTTGACTATCGCCCCGGGACATGTGGTGGTTAACGATCTCCAGCAGCTAAAAGAGAAAAAATTTCCCGACCTGAGCTGGAAAGTGGATGACAAAAAGGGCACCACTGAACTACTTGATGATGTCATCGCCGGTAAGCTGGATTACACCATTGCCGATTCCGTCGCCATCAGCCTGTACCAACGCGTACACCCTGAGCTGGCCGTCGCGCTGGACGTCTCCGACGAACAGCCGGTGACCTGGTTTAGTCGTCTGGACGATGACAATACGCTGGCCGCTGCCCTGTTGGATTTCTTTAATTCCATGAACGAAGAGGGTTCCCTGGCAAGACTGGAAGAGAAATATCTTGGGCATGGCGATGATTTTGACTATGTCGACACCCGCACCTTTTTGCGCGCCGTAGACAGCGTGTTGCCAGACCTCAAGCCGCTGTTTGAGAAGTATGCGCAGGAAATAGACTGGCGACTGCTTGCCGCGATCTCTTATCAGGAGTCGCACTGGGACGCGCAGGCCACTTCTCCGACCGGCGTACGCGGACTGATGATGTTGACCAAAAATACCGCCCAGAGTCTCGGGCTGACTGACCGTACCGATGCCGAACAGAGCATCAGCGGCGGCGCGCGTTATTTGCAGGATATGATGAGTAAAGTGCCGGATACCGTCCCGGAAGGAGAACGGATCTGGTTTGCGCTTGCCGCCTACAATATGGGTTATGCGCATATGCTGGACGCGCGGGCGCTGACGGTCAAAACCAAAGGCAATCCGAATAGCTGGTCCGATGTAAAACAGCGGCTACCGCTGCTCAGCCAAAAGCCGTATTACAACAAGCTGACCTATGGCTATGCGCGTGGTCATGAAGCCTACGCCTATGTGGAAAATATCCGTAAATACCAGATAAGCCTGGTGGGATATCTGCAAGAAAAAGAAAAGCAGGCGCAGGAAACGCAGCAACTGGCGCAGGATTACCCGGCGGTGTCGCCCGCGGAGTTATTAGGTAAAGAGAAATTCCCGCTTTCCGCGTTTCTGTCTCAGACGTCGTCAAACTACCTGACGCACTCCCCTTCCCTGCTGTTTTCAGCGCAAAAGAAAGAGGAAAAGTAGTCTTATCGGCCTGATAAACATCAGGCAATCAGACCGGCATTTACGCATTGGCGGATTTTTTCAGGGCTTTAATTTCCTGACGACGCATACGAAAGAAATCGCTGAGCAGCGTGGCGCATTCATCCCGCAGGACTCCCTCTGTCACTTCAACCCGATGATTCATTCCAGGGTGATGTAGCACGTCAATTAATGAACCCGCCGCCCCCGTTTTCGCATCGCGCGCGCCAAAAACCACCCGGCCGATACGGCTGTGCACCATCGCGCCGGCGCACATCACGCACGGCTCCAGAGTGACGTACAACGTGGCATCCAACAGACGGTAATTTTGCAGCACCAGGCCGCCCTGACGCAGCGCCATAATTTCAGCGTGGGCCGTGGGATCATGGTGACCAATCGGCCGGTTCCAGCCTTCGCCAATGACGCGGTTATTATGCACTAATACTGCGCCCACCGGGACTTCACGCTCATCCCAGGCGCGCTTAGCCAGCGTTAAAGCATGACGCATCCAGTATTCGTGGCTAAATTCAACTTCAGACAAAGGGGGTAACTCCAGTAATCAAAGCGGGCGCATTATACACAGACGCTATCGTTTACTCTATTCGAGTTGTTGCAGTTCCCCACGCGGCGTGACGCGCCAGCGATGCTGGCAAAAAGAGAGCAGCGGGTTGTCCTGCTTACTGTCGCTATAACCACTATAAAGTTGCAGCGGCGCGCCAATCTGACGTTCCAGCTGTGTCACTTTCTCATGCCCCAGACAACGCAGAGGCAGCACCCAGCCACCGTATCCTCGCGCCATTTTACTGGCGATCAGATTGACGCGCGGTAGCCACGGGGTATCAAAGTAAACCTGCTCCACCAGCGACTGTGGGGAGCCGGTGATAAGCCAGATGTCGGCGTCAGAACTTAACAGATAAGTGGTCAGCCGCTGCTGTACGAGCGGAAACGCCGTCACGTTATCGCGAAACCAACGTACAAAATCGGCCTGGTGCGCTTTCAGACGCGCCTCGCTACGACCAAAAGTGCATCCCCACAACAGCAGGCTCATTGGCCAGCGGGCCGCGCGTCCTTTTATCAACAACGCCAGCGCAATCACCGGTAACAGAGGCAGCACAAGCAGCACGTTCAGCGGCTGACGACGCAGCAGATAACGTATAAAACTCCCGAACATATCCTGCTGATGTAACGTGCCATCCAAATCAAAAAAGACAACGCGGCGCTGGTGATTGGTCAAACTTTATTCCTCTGGATCGTTGAACCCCAATAGCCAGGTAAACAGAAACCCGGCAATAACTGCTACCAGATAGCCTAACAGATAGAACATCACTTTTCCGGCAACAATCGTTAATGCCAGCGGTAATCCTGAGATACCAAAGGTGATAACCGTCGCCACTTTCCAGTAGCTTATCAGCGCCCCGCCTACCGCTCCGCCAAGACAGGCACCGATAAACGGCTTACCCAACGGCAGCGTAACACCAAAAATCAGCGGTTCGCCAATCCCCAACAATCCAACCGGCAACGCCCCTTTGATCACCTTTTTTAGTCGTGCGTTGCGGGTTTTCATCAGCACCGCAATCGCAGCACCGATTTGCCCAACACCCGCCATTGCAAGGATTGGGAAGAGCGCGTTATAACCATGCGCCTGCACCAGTTCGACGTGGATAGGCACTAACCCCTGATGAAGTCCGGTGAGCACCAGCGGCAGGAAGGTTCCCGCCAGTATAGCGCCGACCAGAAAACCGCCGCGATCGATAGCCCAGGATGCGCCGTGAGCGATAGATTCGGAAATCCAACCGCCCAACGGTTGCAGCGCCACTATCGCAATAGCCCCGGTAATAATGGTGGTCAGCAGTGGGTTAAGGATCAGTTCCAGTGATTCCGGCAGCAGTTCACGGAATTTGCGTTCGATCCAGCACATCAACGCTACCACCAACAGCACGGCGATTACCCCGCCGCGCCCCGGCTGCAGCGTTTCGCCAAACAGGGTAATTTGCGCCAATTGCGGACTGGAGAGGATCCCCGCCATCACTCCGCCCATCGCCAGAGAACCGCCAAAGACTTTAGCGGTATTCACCCCGACCAGAATATTCATAATGGCAAACACGGCGCTGCCAAATATGCCCATCAGTCCAAGTAAATTCGGATAGTGGGTCGCAAAATCCCCGACGATATCCGGTCGCTTAAGGATGTTAATAATGCCGGTAATTAAACCGGAGGCGATAAACGCCGGAATAAGAGGGATAAAGACGTTCGCCAGCTTACGCAGCGCATCGCTCATCGGCGCTTTGTATTTCGCTTTAGCCGCTGACTTCGTGCGCTCGATATCATGCGCATCGGTGCGCTCGCCGCCATCGGCAATCAGGGCGCGCATCGCATCCACCACCCTGGCGGCTTTACCGGGACCGACGATGATCTGGTGCTGCGCGCCCTGCTTCACGTAGCCGCTGACGCCGGACAGTTGCTTGAGTCGGGATACATCGAGCTGAGCCTCATCCCGGACTTCCACCCTGACACGGGTCATACAGTTTTCCAGGCGCAGAATATTTTTCTCTCCGCCAACGCCCAGCAGAATGTCGCTGGCCAGCACCGCCGTCTTATCCATATACACCTCTTAGTGTTCTAACGCCGCGCGTAAAAAACCCTGGTGAGCGGCAAGCTTTTCGCGGGCGGCAGCGGCGTCCAGGCCGGTGAGCGCCATTAAAATGGCGGGTTTAACCTCAAAGTCAGTCTGCTTTAACAGCGCTTGCGCCTGCTCACGCGCAATGCCAGTGGCCTCAACCACCATGCGACACGCCCGATCGACCAATTTGACGTTGGTTGCCTGCATATCCACCATCAGGTTCTGATACACCTTGCCAAACTTCACCATCGCACCGGTGGAGATCATATTGAGCACCAGTTTTTGCGCAGTGCCGGATTTCAGTCGTGTTGACCCCGTCAGGGCCTCCGGCCCTACCACAGGGGAGATGGCAATATCCGCTTCATGAGCAATAGGAGAGTCCGGATTGCAGGAAATGGCCACCGTCGTACAGCCTACCGTCCGGGCATATTTCAGCCCACCAATCACATATGGCGTACGACCTGACGCCGCCAGACCAACCACCAGATCCTCTGGGGTAAGGTTGAGCGTACGCAGATCGTCTTCACCTAACTGCGGGTTATCTTCCGCGCCTTCAACCGCCTTCAGCAACGCGCCCGGTCCTCCGGCTATCAGGCCAACCACCAGACCGTGCGGTACGCCGAAAGTCGGTGGGCATTCAGAGGCATCCAGCACGCCAAGACGCCCGCTGGTACCCGCGCCCATGTATATAATGCGTCCGCCAGCTTTAAGCGCATCCGCCGCCGCATCGACCGCTCGCGCAACTTCAGGAAGAGTGGCTTTTACTGCTTGTGCTACCAGCGTATCCTGTTGATTAAAACGATGAACCAACTCCAGCGTGGAGAGCGCATCAAGATCCATGGTCTGAGGGTTACGGGTTTCTGAAACTAATGCACCGAGATTCATTTTTTGGTCCTTAGGAATTTTTAATTCATAATAATCTGTCATAATGGAATATTATATTCATCCAGGCGAGGGAAATTTTGTTTTGTAATCGCCATCACGTTTTCGCCAGGAGACAGCATGAACTGTTTAATTCGCATTCGTCAGCGTTACCCGGATCTCGCGCAAAGCGATAAAAAACTTGCGGATTATCTCCTTGCTCAACCAGATACCGCGCGTCATCTCAGCTCACAGCAGTTGGCCTTCGAAGCGGGCGTCAGCCAGTCCAGCGTGGTGAAGTTCGCGCAAAAATTGGGTTTTAAAGGATTTCCGGCACTGAAACTGGCGATTAGCGAAGCGCTGGCCAGTAATCCCAACCCCCATTCTGTTCCGGTGCATAACCAGATTCGGGGTGATGACCCGATGCGTCTGGTGGGCGAAAAGCTGATTCAGGAGAACGTGGCGGCGATGCATGCAACGCTGGATATTAACAGCGAAGAAAAACTGTTGGAGAGCGTCACGATGTTGCGCTCTGCCCGACGTATTATTCTGACCGGTATTGGCGCATCGGGTCTGGTCGCGCAGAACTTTGCCTGGAAGCTGTTGAAGATAGGTTTTAACGCGGTAGTCGAACGTGATATGCACGCCCTGCTGGCGACGGTGCAGGCGCTTTCACCAGGCGATTTGTTGCTGGCTATTTCGTACACCGGTGAGCGCCGCGAACTTAATCTGGCGGCAGATGAAACGCTGCGTACCGGGGCCAAAATTCTCGCCATCACCGGATTTACGCCCAATGCCCTGCAGCAACGCGCAAGTCATTGTCTGTATACGATTGCCGAGGAGCAGGCCACGCGCAGCGCCGCGATCTCCTCCACCCACGCGCAAATGATGCTCACCGATTTACTGTTTATGGCGCTGGTGCAGCAGGATCTGGAGCATGCCCCGGAACGCATTCGTCACAGCGAAGCGCTGGTAAAAAAACTGGTCTGAGCAAAGAATGCGCGTATAATGCCCGCCCGATTTGTGATGTTTTGAGAGTTTCCTGATGGCCCTGTTAATCACTAAAAAGTGTATCAATTGCGATATGTGCGAACCTGAATGCCCGAATGAGGCGATTTCGATGGGTGACAGCATTTACGAGATTAACAGCGACAAATGTACAGAATGCGTAGGCCATTACGACACGCCAACCTGCCAGAAGGTGTGCCCGATCCCCAATACTATTTTGAAAGATCCGGCACATTTAGAGAGTGAAGAGCAGTTGTGGGATAAATTCGTCCAGATGCATCACGCGGACAAAATCTAACTTTCAATAATCACCGTGGCGCAGGCGTAGTGACGTTCATCGGCCAGCGTCACATGCATATGGGCGACGCCGAGTTTTTCCGCCAGGTTTAACGCCTCCCCCCATAACCGCAGACGCGGCTTACCGAGCTCGTCGTTGAAAACCTCAAACTGGTTGAATGCCAGGCCGTTGCGGATACCCGTACCAAAGGCTTTTGCTGCCGCTTCTTTAACCGCAAAACGCTTCGCCAGAAAACGCACCGGCTGCTGATGCGTCTCCCAGATTGCCCATTCGTTGTCGCTGAGCACGCGTCTTGCCAGACGGTCACCGGAGCGGGAGATCACCGCTTCAATGCGGGCAATCTCCACGATATCCGTACCTAATCCCAAAATCGCCATTAGCCACGCGCTTCCAGCATCAGGCGTTTCATTTCTACTACCGCGTCTTTCAGACCGCTCATCACTGCGCGTCCGATAATGGCATGACCGATGTTCAGTTCGTGCATTTCCGGGATCCGCGCGATGGCTTTAACGTTGTGGTACGTCAGGCCGTGACCCGCATTCACCTTCAGGCCGAGGCTTGCGGCAAAGGTCGCCGCTTTGGCGATACGCGCCAGTTCGCTGGCCTGTTCCGCGTCGGTTTTCGCATCAGCGTAACAGCCGGTGTGAATTTCAATAAACGGCGCACCAACTTCAGCAGCGGCTTTAATCTGTTCTTCGTCGGCATCGATGAACAGCGAAACCAGAATGCCAGCATCCGCCAGGCGTTTACAGGCGTCGCGCATTTTATCGCGTTGACCGGCGACGTCCAGACCACCTTCGGTGGTAACTTCCTGGCGTTTTTCCGGCACCAGGCAGCAAAAATGCGGCTTCGTCTCAACGGCAATGGCCAGCATCTCTTCGGTTACCGCCATTTCCAGATTCATACGGGTATCCAGCGTCTGGCGCAGAATACGCACGTCTCTGTCGGTAATATGGCGACGGTCTTCACGCAGATGTACGGTAATGCCGTCTGCGCCCGCCTGTTCAACGATAAACGCCGCCTGAACCGGGTCCGGGTATGCGGTGCCGCGTGCATTACGTAAAGTGGCAATGTGGTCAATGTTGACGCCTAACAGTAATTCAGCCATGACAATCCTCGTTAATCATTTTTAATTTTTACTGCGCGTTTTGGCATAAATTGCCGGAACAGTTCCCGGCTTTTTAACGGCTTACCACCAAGATACGGCTTTAACGCCATGCGGGTAAAGCGTTTCGCAGCGCGAAGCGTATCAGCATCCGGAAATTCACGCGACTCAAGCGCTTTCAGATGGCGTCCGGTAAAGGTGGCGTTATCAATCACTACACTTGCGATAAATCCTTTCTCTTCCCGATAGCGATAGGTCATGGTGTCATCTACCGGCTCACCGCTACCCGCGCAGTGGGTAAAATCCACGCCGTAACCCAGATGACCGAGTAAAGCCAGTTCAAAGCGACGCAAGGCAGGCTCTGGCGAACCCGTCGCGCCTGCCAGCGCCTGAATACAGTTCAGGTAGTCGAAAAAGAGTTCAGAAAAGCGGGTCTCGTATTCAAGCACGCGTGAGATAAGCTCGTTGATATACAGACCGCTGTACAACGTAATACCGCTTAGAGGGAGTGCCAGAGAGACGGCTTCGGCGCTACGCAAGGTTTTGACCTCACCACGTCCACCAAAGCGAAGCAGTAACGGCGTAAAAGGCTGGAGGGCGCCTTTAAGATTAGAACGTTTGGAACGCGCGCCTTTGGCTACAAGGCGCACGCGGCCCGATTCTTCCGTGAAGACGTCCAGCACGAGGCTGGTTTCGCTCCACGGGCGGCTATGCAGGACAAAAGCGCGTTGCCAGCCCTCCATCGGGGTTATTCTCAGAGATCGTCGCCGTAACCGAGGCTGCGCAGCGCGCGTTCGTCATCGGCCCAGCCGGATTTCACTTTCACCCACAGTTCAAGGTGAACAGGCGCTTCGAACATTTCCTGCATGTCTTTACGCGCTTCAATACCGATGGTTTTAATTTTGGCCCCTTTGTTGCCAATCACCATCTTCTTTTGCCCTTCACGTTCGACAAGGATCAGACCGTTGATATCGTAGCCGCCGCGCTCGTTAGAGATAAAACGCTCAATCTCAACGGTGACGGAATACGGCAGTTCAGCGCCCAGAAAACGCATCAGCTTTTCACGGATGATTTCAGAGGCCATAAAGCGCTGAGAACGATCGGTGATGTAATCTTCCGGGAAGTGATGAATTGCTTCCGGCAGATGCTTACGTACGATACCCGCAATGGTATCAACATTCAGACCGGTCTCGGCAGAGATCGGCACGATGTCGAGAAAGTTCATCTGGCTGGCCAGGAACTGCAGGTGCGGCAGCAGATCGGCTTTTTCCTGAACATTGTCTACTTTGTTCACCGCCAGAATTACCGGGGCTTTACCATCACGCAGCTTGTTGAGTACCATTTCGTCGTCCGGCGTCCAGCGAGTGCCTTCCACAACGAAAATCACCAGCTCAACATCACCAATCGAGCTGCTCGCCGCCTTGTTCATCAAGCGGTTAATGGCACGTTTTTCTTCCATATGCAGGCCCGGGGTATCAACATAAATCGCCTGATACGCGCCTTCGGTATGGATGCCAACAATACGGTGACGAGTTGTCTGAGCCTTACGAGAGGTAATAGAAATCTTCTGCCCAAGCAGATTATTCAACAAGGTGGATTTGCCAACGTTCGGGCGGCCGACGATGGCAATAAATCCGCAGTAAGTTTTATCGATGCTCATTCCAGCTCCAGTTTTTTCAACGCCTGTTCGGCGGCAGCCTGCTCAGCCTTACGACGGCTCGAACCTGTGCCAACCACCGGTTCACTCAGGCCGCTGACCTGGCAGTGGATAGTAAATTCTTGATCGTGAGCTTCACCACGGACCTGCACCACCAGGTAGGACGGCAGCGGCAGGTGGCGACCCTGCAAATATTCCTGCAGGCGCGTTTTCGGATCTTTTTGTTTGTCGCCTGGGCTAATTTCATCCAGACGGGTTTGATACCAATTCAGGATCAGTTGTTCAACGGTTTGAATATCGCTGTCGAGGAAGACGCCGCCGATCAAAGCTTCAACGGTGTCCGCCAGGATCGATTCACGACGGAAACCGCCGCTTTTCAGCTCGCCTGGCCCCAAACGTAAACATTCACCGAGGTCAAACTCACGGGCTAATTCTGCCAGCGTATTACCGCGAACCAGCGTCGCGCGCATGCGGCTCATATCACCTTCATCCACACGCGGGAAACGGTGATATAACGCATTAGCGATGACAAAGCTCAAAATAGAGTCGCCTAAAAATTCTAAACGCTCGTTATGTTTGCTGCTGGCGCTACGGTGAGTTAATGCCTGCTGCAACAGCTCCTGATGATTAAAAGTGTAGCCCAGCTTCCGTTGAAGCCGATTAATTACGATGGGGTTCATGCGATACCAATAAATGAATGCGTCAACAATTCAGCACACGAAACAGACCTGGTATACGCCATTCACTTAGCCATCTGGCATCGTCTGAATGCTTTTGTATACAAACCAACGCTGTTTCGTGTGCCGTGGCAACCTGTCGGTGCCAACCTAAAACTTCGGGGGAATATTCTATACACAACGACAAGGGATGTCGTTAGTCTGCGGGAATTTATCCGAGAAATAATTCACGTTGTCGCCATAATGACGACAACGTGAACGATTATTAGCAATTAATGAATACCGCCAATACGGCTTAAACGCACGCCGGTCGGCCATTCACCCTCTTGCTTGTCGAAACTCATCCAGATAGCAGTCGCTTTACCCACCAGATTCGCTTCCGGCACAAATCCCCAGTAACGGCTGTCCGCGCTATTGTCACGGTTATCACCCATCATGAAGTAGTGTCCCGGTGGGACGATCCAGGTCGCTAGCTGCTGACCAGGCTGACGGTAGTACATCCCTACCTGATCCTGCGCGATTGGCACGGTCAGAATGCGGTGCGTTACCTCACCGAGCGTTTCTTTACGTTCGGTGAGACGAATACCGTTCTCTTTCGTTTCGTTCAACGGAACTTCAAAGAAACCGCTGGTCGCTTCCCCGCCGTTACGACGAGCAAAGGTCTGCACAAAATCACTTGGCTGAACATCAGAGTAGGTTACCGGCAGCGCATTTTCACACGCCTGACCGGAGCTGCAACCAGGCTGAATAGTCACCTCTTTCGCCACCGGATCGTACGTCACTTTGTCTCCCGGTAAACCGACAGCGCGTTTGATGTAGTCCAGGCGCGGATCTTCCGGGTATTTAAACACCACGATATCACCGCGTTTCGGATGGCCGGTTTCGATCAACGTTTTCTGGTAAATCGGATCTTTAATCCCGTAGGCGAATTTCTCCACCAGAATAAAGTCGCCAATCAACAGCGTCGGCATCATCGAACCTGACGGGATCTGGAACGGTTCATAAATAAACGAACGCACCACCAGCACGATAGCTAATACCGGGAAAACGGATGCGCCAGTTTCCAGCCAGCCCGGCTTAGGGGCCACTTTTTTCAGCGTTGCTTTATCCAGTGAATCACCTGCAGCAGCTTGCGCTGCTGCCTGACGCTCCCGGCGTTTTGGCGCGAAAATGAATTTATCTACGCACCATAAAATGCCCGTCACTAGTGTGGCAATCACCAGAATCAGGGCAAACATGTTCGCCATGCCAACTCCTTAAGATTATTTGCTGTCTTTACCGACATGCAGAATGGCGAGGAACGCTTCCTGCGGCAGTTCGACGTTACCGATCTGCTTCATGCGCTTTTTACCCTCTTTCTGTTTTTGCAGCAGCTTTTTCTTACGGCTGATGTCGCCACCGTAGCATTTCGCCAGAACGTTTTTACGCAGTTGCTTCACCGTTGAACGCGCGATGATGTGCGTGCCGATGGCCGCCTGGATCGCGATATCAAACTGCTGGCGCGGGATCAGATCTTTCATCTTCTCGACCAGCTCACGGCCACGGCTCTGGGAGTTGTCGCGGTGAGTGATCAGCGCCAGCGCATCGACACGTTCGTTGTTGATGAGGACATCAACACGCACCATGTCAGACGCCTGGAAGCGTTTGAAGTTATAGTCCAGCGACGCATAGCCGCGGGAGGTCGACTTCAGGCGGTCGAAGAAGTCGAGTACCACTTCCGCCATCGGAATTTCATAGGTCAGCGCGACCTGGTTACCGTGATAAACCATGTTGGTCTGTACGCCACGTTTCTCGATACACAGCGTGATGACGTTACCAAGGTAAGCCTGCGGCAGCAGCATGTGACACTCGGCGATCGGCTCGCGCAGTTCGTAGATGTTGTTCAGCGGCGGCAGCTTGGACGGGCTATCGACGTAGATTGTCTCCTTCGCTGTGGTTTCCACTTCGTAAACTACGGTCGGCGCGGTAGTGATCAGATCCAGATCGTATTCACGTTCCAGACGTTCCTGAATGATCTCCATGTGCAACAGGCCGAGGAAGCCACAGCGGAAGCCAAAGCCCAGCGCGGTTGAGCTTTCCGGCTCATAGAACAAGGAAGCGTCGTTCAGGCTCAGCTTGCCGAGCGCATCACGGAAGTTTTCGTAATCGTCAGAGCTGACCGGGAACAGACCGGCATAAACCTGCGGTTTCACCTTCTTGAAACCTGGTAGCGCTTTCTCTGCCGGGTTACGCGCAGACGTTAAGGTATCACCCACCGGGGCGCCAAGGATGTCTTTAATCGCACAAACCAACCAACCTACCTCGCCGCATTTCAGCTCGGTACGGTCAACCTGTTTCGGCGTGAAGATACCCAGACGGTCGGCGTTATAAACCTGACCGGTGCTCATCACTTTAATCTTGTCGCCTTTACGCATGGTGCCGTTTTTAATACGCACCAGCGAAACCACGCCCAGGTAGTTATCGAACCAGGAGTCGATGATCAGCGCCTGCAATGGGCCTTCCGGATCGCCTTCCGGCGGCGGAATGTCGCGCACCAGACGTTCCAGCACGTCGGTCACGCCCACGCCGGTTTTCGCCGAGCAGCGTACTGCGTCGGTGGCGTCGATGCCGACGATATCTTCAATTTCTTCCGCTACACGCTCAGGGTCAGCGGCTGGCAGGTCAATTTTGTTCAGTACCGGCACCACTTCCAGATCCATTTCCATGGCGGTGTAGCAGTTGGCCAGCGTTTGCGCTTCTACACCCTGCCCGGCGTCAACCACCAGCAGTGCGCCTTCACAGGCGGCAAGCGAGCGGGAAACTTCATATGAGAAGTCGACGTGGCCCGGGGTGTCGATAAAGTTAAGCTGATAGGTTTCACCATCAGATGCTTTGAAATCGAGCGTCACGCTCTGCGCTTTGATAGTAATACCGCGCTCACGCTCAAGATCCATCGAGTCGAGAACCTGCGCTTCCATTTCACGGTCAGACAGGCCACCGCAGATCTGGATAATACGGTCAGACAGCGTCGATTTACCGTGGTCGATGTGAGCAATGATTGAAAAGTTACGTATGTTCTTCATATAGAGTAATTATTGTGCCTTACGCCCGCCTGAGCAGGCTCTGAGAAGTCGCTGATCTGAGCTTAACGTCTGTTTAAGTGAAACGCCGCATTCTACACTACAACGCTGAGGCGAGGAAACGTTCATAGAGCAAGGATAGCGGGAACTGGAAACAACCTTACAAAGTCGGTGAAACTTTTGCCGGATGGCAGCATAAACGCCTTATCCGGCCTACGCCTGCATCTGAAAACGCGGTAGGCCTGATAAGCGCAGCGCCATCAGGCAAAGATATCACTGCTGGGTTTCAACGCGAATAAGATCGGGCGGGAGGGCAACGTTCAGAATGACCGGCTGCCAGGCTTCACGTTCAGCAAGCTTACGGGAATATCCGCGGGCGATCAGGAATCCGCCCACGCCACCCAGTACAGCCCCGCTTAAAGCTGCCAGGTCGGAGCCAAACAGCACCTGGAACAGCGCCGCGAAAAGAAAGAGCCCCGCCAGCGGAGACATATAAACCAGCATCGCCGATCCCAACAGGCTCCTCTCGGCAATGCCCAGCTCAACTTTTTGACCAGGGGCCAATGGCTCATCGCTGGGTACCACAATAGTGTGCGTGGTCTGCGGTCCAAGTTTATTCAGCACGCGGCTCCCGCATCCGGCCCGGGAAGCACAGCTGCTACATGACGCTTTCACATCACAGCTGACCGTCGCCAGACCATTTTTCCAGGAAACGACTGTCGCCCACTCTTTGATCATTGTGCGGCCCTGAACTTAATATTGTCCGCGATACGCTTCGCCGTTTGTGGCGGCAGTTCGCCCACTATCGTAATTTCCGCGTTATCACGCACGCTGGTGCTGACCGTTCTACGCCCGGTTCGCAGCAGTTGATCGGTGCTGTTTTGCGTCGCGCGGTTTACGTTCACGGAGAAACTGAACAGGCCATCCGAATAAAGGCGTGATTCAATCGGCATGTTATCCATGGTCGGCAGCGGACGTCGACTGCTGGAGACTTCACTAAAGCCTTGCGGCACCCATGACGGACTCCAGTTGAAGTTGGTTTTTTCACCCGCAGGAACCGACAGCAACGGCGGTAGATTGGCTTTCGCCAGCGTCTGCATGCTGTCGCTAACGCCGTTGTTTACGGTAAAGGCGATGACGCGGAACTGTTCCAGCGTTTCGCCATCACGATCGAGAAGATCGACACGCATCGGTAGCTTGGTTTCGGTGTCCATCCAGACGATATAGCTGTAACGCGTGCCGTCACGAGCGACAACGCGGATCACTTCACAGAGCCGATCGGCAATGCGAGTGCGGCCTACTGAAATAAAATCATAGTAGGGTGCAAGGCGTTTGAAGTCGGTATAAATCAGGGATGGCAATGAATCAACGATATAGTCGCCGTTCAGCGTGAACGGTTCGAGCCCAGGCTCGAAATAACTTATTTCATTGCCGCGTTGCACCACTTCCCGGCGCGGTCCATCCAATTGCAACAACTGCGCTAACGGACGGTTATCCTGGCGGGCATGGCGATAACGTAGGGATTCAACACCCTGTTTATTGATGCTGACAAATGACAGCTCATAGGTTAGCGACTGGCTGGCCAGATTCATCTGCTGCAACAACGCCCCGGACGCAGGATTGGCCGAGGCGTTTACAGAGAAGAACAGGCTACCAGCCACAAGTGACATGGCAAACCAAAGTTGCTTCATTACTGCGATTGCGTTCCTAAAGTTTGAATTCCTGGCACCTGCACAGCGGCTTGCTGTGTTTGCGCCTGCTCAAACTGAAGCTGTTCAGAGTGCAGTCGACGTTGCAGTTCGTAATCCTGCAACATGGCATTAATACGACGACGCTGCTCCTGTACCTGCTGTTGCTGACCGCCGCTGGCTGTCGCGTCAGAAGGTACACCCAGGCTTACCGGACTGGCTTTACCCATCATCGGTAATGTATTAAATACCGGCGTTTCGGGCTGCTGGGACGTTTCAGATTGACCGTTATAGTGCTGGACGCCAACAATAACTGCAAGTGATACACACGCGGCCACCCCCATTTGGGTAAGCTGCGCGGCCCACGGACGCATTTTCTTCCAGAATGGCATTTTCTGCCACTGGTGCGGTGCTGGCTGGGCCTCAGGAATCAATGGCGCCGTCTGACGTACTGGCTCATCCTGGATGGCAGCCATTACGCGGGCGGAAATATCGAAATGGAGAACGTCGGCGGTATCACCTCGCATGGAATCGCGAATCAGGTGATAACTCTCCCAGGTTTTTTGCATTTCCGGGTCGTGAGTCAGCTCTTTAAGCAACTCAGTATCCAGCGTTTCACCATCCATTAAAGCGGAAAGTTTTTCTTTCTGCATGCCTAATACCTTTTCCAGTATCCCGCTATCGTCAACGCCTGATAAGCGGTTGAACTTTATTATCAATAGCTTCCCTCGCTCGGAAGATACGTGAACGCACCGTACCTACCGGACAATCCATGATAGCGGCTATCTCTTCATAGCTCAGGCCATCCAGCTCCCGCAAGGTTATTGCCATGCGTAAATCTTCCGGGAGGGACTCAATAGTTCGGAAAACTATCTGTCTCAGTTCTTCTGACAACATTAAGTTCTCAGGGTTCGAAATTTCTTTCAGTGCACCGCCACTTTCGTAGTTTTCTGCTTCAATCGCATCTATATCACTGGAAGGTGGACGACGCCCCTGAGCGACCAGGTAATTCTTCGCTGTATTGACTGCGATACGATACAGCCAGGTATAAAAAGCACTATCCCCCCGGAACGAGTCCAGCGCACGATAGGCCTTGATAAATGCTTCTTGTACTACATCGGGTACATCGCCCGACGGTACATAGCGAGAAACCAGACTCGCCACCTTATGCTGATAGCGGACTACCAGTAGGTTAAAGGCTTTCTGATCTCCCTTCTGGACCCGTTCTACCAGGACCTGGTCCGTTAACTGCTCGCTCATCCGAGGTAAAGTCTCCCCAAACCAAATTTCCACGCGCTGTCGAAACGCCACTCCATAAGCTTCACTATGAGCAAGCAAATGCTTAGAGTGCTCAAGTTTCGTAAAGTTCCGTTACGCATTTGTTTTTTGTTTGTCATGTTGTAGACAGGTCTTATCTCTCATTATAAGTCTACATAACCCGATCAACGCACTATCTGTAAGAAATGCCCATTTCACCGCTTGCAGAGTAACCCAACGGCCACTTTATTTCATCACATAATCTGATGCTAACGGCCTGCTTCACAAAATAATTTTGCTCATTTCGGCCTCGTCATACTTTTCCTTTCATGTTTAGCCATTGCAACACATTTAAAAATAAAACGTGCAGCAACGCGTATTCTGGTGCTATTGTGAGCAAACACTGTTTAGTAAATTAAACAAACATTATGAATACAACTCCTGAATTATCCTGTGACGTGCTGATCATTGGCAGCGGAGCTGCCGGACTCTCGCTAGCGCTGCGGCTGGCTGAGAAACATCAGGTTATTGTACTGAGCAAAGGTCCTGTTAGCGAAGGCTCGACGTTTTATGCTCAGGGTGGTATTGCCGCGGTTTTCGATGAAACCGACAGTATCGACTCCCACGTTGAAGACACGCTGGTTGCCGGGGCCGGACTTTGCGATCGTCATGCGGTAGAGTTTGTCGCCAGCAATGCCCGCACCTGTGTGCAGTGGCTTATCGATCAGGGTGTGTTATTTGATACGCAGGTTCAGCCCAACGGTGAAGAGAGTTATCACCTGACCCGTGAAGGCGGTCATAGTCATCGACGCATCCTGCATGCTGCGGATGCTACCGGTAAAGAAGTCGAAACCACCCTTGTCAGCCAGGCGCAAAATCACCCTAACATACAGGTTCTGGAGCGCAGTAATGCCGTCGATCTGATTGTCTCTGATAAAATCGGCCTGCCGGGAACGCGTCGGGTTGTTGGGGCCTGGATCTGGAATCGTAATAAAGAAGCTGTCGAAACCTGCCATGCGAAGTCAGTGGTGTTAGCTACCGGCGGCGCGTCAAAAGTGTATCAGTACACTACCAATCCGGATATCTCCTCGGGGGACGGGATTGCGATGGCCTGGCGCGCGGGATGTCGTGTCGCCAATCTTGAATTTAACCAGTTTCATCCAACGGCGCTGTATCATCCGCAGGCGCGCAATTTCCTGTTGACCGAGGCGCTGCGTGGCGAAGGCGCGCACCTGAAGCGCCCGGACGGCTCGCGCTTTATGCCCGATTTTGACGAGCGTGGCGAACTGGCTCCCCGCGATATCGTCGCCCGTGCCATTGACCACGAGATGAAGCGTCTGGGCGCTGACTGCATGTTCCTCGACATCAGCCATAAACCGGAAGCATTTGTTCGTCAGCATTTCCCGATGATTTATGAAAAACTGCTGGGACTGGGCATCGATTTGACCAAAGAGCCGGTCCCTATCGTCCCTGCCGCGCACTATACCTGCGGCGGTGTGATGGTTGATGACTTTGGCCGCACGGATGTCGACGGCCTGTATGCCATCGGCGAAGTGAGCTATACCGGCCTGCATGGCGCCAACCGTATGGCGTCGAACTCATTGCTTGAGTGCCTGGTTTACGGCTGGTCAGCCGCTGAAGATATCGACAGGCGAATGCCTTACGCACGCGGTGTCAACACACTTCCCGCCTGGGATGAAAGTCGTGTGGAAAATCCGGATGAGTTGGTGGTGATTCAGCATAACTGGCATGAGCTGCGCTTATTTATGTGGGACTACGTCGGGATTGTGCGTACGACTAAGCGTCTGGAGCGCGCGCTGCGCCGTATCACCATGCTGCAACAGGAAATCGACGAGTATTACGCCCATTTCCGCGTGTCGAACAATTTGCTGGAACTGCGCAACCTGGTGCAGGTTGCCGAGCTGATCGTACGCTGCGCAATGATGCGCAAAGAGAGTCGGGGCCTGCACTACACGCTGGATTATCCTGAACAACTTCCCGAGTCAGGCCCGTCCATCCTCTCGCCGCTAAGTCATCACATAAACAGATAAAACGCCTGGGTCAGCGCCGTGTAACCTTCAGAGTAACGTTGGTCTGGCCCACGGATAAACAACCTGTCGCTAAAGCACTCCCCGGCCTGCGGGGAGAATGCCAACAATACACGATGTGGTAGCCGGGCCTCAGTTTCTGCCACATCCGTACGTAAACGCAAATGCCAGCCCATACTTAATGCCTGCTGGGTAAAGGCGTTACCAATTTGTTCCGGCAGCACGACACAAAAAAAACCATCTTCTGTAATACTCCCCGCCGCCAGCGCCAGCAATGCTTCATGATCGAGCGCAGTCGTGTAACGTGCCTGTTCGCGCTGCGGCGTGGCGCATTCCACTCCCTGTTCATAATAAGGTGGATTGCTGATAATCAAATCAAAACGCACGGTCTGGCGTGGTATCCATTGCTGCGCATCTGCTGTATGAACGCTGACGCGATGCATCCACGGAGATTGCGCGATGTTCTCCTGCGCCTGCTGCGCGGCGTCAACATCAAGCTCCACGGCGTCAATGATGACATTTTCATCAGTACGCTGGGCCAGCATCAGCGCCAACAGGCCGCTCCCGGTACCAATATCCAGGATCCGTTTTACGCCCGCAACGGGGGCCCAGGCCCCTAATAAAATACCGTCCGTTCCGACTTTCATCGCACAACGATCATGCGCCACAAAAAACTGCTTAAATGTAAATCCATTACGTCTAAGTACGGATGTAGACTGGGGCATGGAGAACAACCTTCCTGGGGAAAAAAGACGATAACATAGGATAAAAACAATACCTGAGAAGCTATATCCATACAAACAGATGAAGATTGCAGCCGTAACGTCTATAATCAGCGCCCCACACAGAGGTAGAACATGACTGTAACGACTTTTTCCGAACTTGAACTCGATGAAAGCCTTCTGGATGCCCTCCAGGAAAAAGGTTTCACTCGCCCGACCGCCATTCAGGCTGCCGCCATTCCGCCTGCGCTCGATGGCCGTGATGTACTCGGTTCTGCGCCGACAGGCACCGGTAAAACGGCGGCATATTTGCTGCCAGCGTTGCAGCACCTGCTCGACTTCCCGCGCAAAAAATCTGGCCCACCGCGCATTTTAATTCTGACGCCAACGCGCGAACTGGCGATGCAGGTTGCCGACCACGCCCGTGAACTGGCGAAGAATACGCATCTGGATATCGCCACAATTACCGGCGGCGTGGCTTACATGAACCATATGGAAGTCTTTAGCGAAAACCAGGATATCG
Source organism: Citrobacter sp. wls717 (assembly GCF_005280955.1). NCBI lineage: Bacteria > Pseudomonadati > Pseudomonadota > Gammaproteobacteria > Enterobacterales > Enterobacteriaceae > Citrobacter > Citrobacter sp. wls717. The sequence goes on along the minus strand of NZ_SZWW01000010.1, from coordinate 12,745 downwards.
TGGTCGCCACCACCGGTCGCCTGCTGCAATACATCAAAGAAGAGAATTTCGACTGCCACGCGGTTGAAACGCTGATCCTCGATGAGGCAGACCGTATGCTGGACATGGGCTTTGCCCAGGACATCGAACATATCGCCGGAGAAACCCGCTGGCGTAAGCAGACGATGTTATTCTCTGCCACGCTGGAAGGCGACGCGATTAAAGATTTTGCCGAGCGCCTGCTGGAAGATCCGGTTGAGGTTTCGGCGGATCCATCGACCCGCGAACGCAAGAAGATCCATCAATTTTACTACCGTGCCGATGACATCGAGCACAAAACGGCTCTGCTGATCCATCTGTTAAAACAGCCGGAAGCGACCCGTTCGATTGTTTTTGTACGTAAGCGTGAGCGTGTGCACGAGCTGGCAGGCTGGCTGCGCCAGGCTGGCATTAATAACTGCTATCTCGAAGGCGAGATGGTACAGATCAAGCGTAACGAAGCGATCAAACGCCTGACCGATGGTCGTGTGAACGTACTGGTTGCGACCGATGTTGCCGCTCGCGGGATCGACATTCCTGATGTTAGCCACGTGTTTAACTACGACATGCCGCGCAGTGGTGATGCCTATCTACACCGCATTGGCCGTACCGGCCGCGCTGGCCGTAAAGGTACCGCGATTTCTCTGGTTGAAGCGCACGACCACCTGCTGCTTGGCAAAGCGAGCCGCTATATCGACGAACCGCTGAAAGCGCGCGTTATTGACGAACTGCGTCCGACAACTCGCGCGCCAAGTGAGAAATCTAACGGCAAGCCGTCCAAGAAAGTGCTGGCGAAGCGCGCCGAGCAAAAAGCCAAAGAAAAAGAGAAACCGCGCGTGAAGAAACGTCACCGCGACGCCAAAAATATCGGCAAGCGTCGTAAGCCGAGCGGAACGGCTCCCCAGCAGTCCGACAAAGAGTAAAACCGTATGCCGGGCCGTTTAGCCCGGCATTTTTTCATGCGTCGCAAAGCTCTCTTCAATACACTCAATAAACACCCGCATCGCCGGGCTAACGACTTTTCCAGCATGATAACCGCACAATGCCGTAATTAACTCCGGCTGTTCGCTGAACGGTAACTCAACCAATTCCCCTGAACGTAGCTCCTTCTCAACGGCAAAACGCGGCAAAAAACTGACGCCAAGATTTGCCGATACGCAGTGCTTGATGCTCTCAATACTCCACAACTCAATCGTATTTTCCAGCGTAATATGACGCTTACGCAGTAGCCCTTCGAAGCGTTGTCTGAAAATACATTGCGGTTCATTAATGATAAAGCTGCAGGGAATGTGCTGGTGATGCCGGGTGAAATCAACGTGCTGCAGCAGAGGCGACGCAACCAGCGCCAGTGACTGATCGCCCAGCGGTATCATCTCAAGTGCATCATCATTACCAACACGATAAAACACGCCCAGATCAACCTCATCACCGAGCAACGCATCGCGAATGACATAGCAGTTGAGCGACTGTAAGGACAACCGCACATGAGGCGCGCGTTGTTTAAATCGCTGTAGAACCTGCGGCATTTTATACGCCAGCAGCGTTTCGCCGGTCGCAACGCGTAGATCGCCGCTCGGCTGCGCATCCTGCTGCGCTGACTGACGAATCGATGCCATCACGCGGGTCAGGTCGTGTATATGCGGCATCAACCGTTTGCCCTCACTGGTAAGACACATTCTGCGGCCAATTTTTTCGAACAGTTGCACCGAAAGCTCTTGCTCAAGCTGTTGAATATGAAACGTCACGGTCGATTGCGTACAACAAAGCTTTTGTGACGCCCGCAGGAACGACCCCTCTTCCACCACCGTTTTTAACGTAATAAACCGACGTAAATCCATCCGCACCAACCCATCGAAAATATCGAACTCAGAATGCAAAAACATTCATTTTTTTAAATGTTTTGACTCGGGTACTGTCTACCAAAACAGAGGAGATAACAAGTGACCCCCATACTTTTAAGCGCATTCTGGACCTATACATTGATTACCGCGCTAACCCCCGGCCCAAATAACATCCTTGCGCTCAGTGCTGCGACGTCACACGGTTTTCGCCAGAGCACGCGCGTGCTTGCCGGGATGAGTCTGGGCTTTTTAATCGTCATGCTGATATGCGCCGGGATTTCGTTTTCGCTTGCGGCGATGGATCCTGCCATCATCCACTGGCTCAGTTGGGCAGGTGCGGCATATATCTTGTGGCTGGCATTGAAAATCGCCACCAGCCCGGCGGCAAACGATAATTTGCAGTCCGAACCGATCGGCTTCTGGGCGAGTTTTGGCTTGCAGTTTGTTAACGTCAAAATCATTTTGTACGGCATTACCGCGTTATCCACGTTCGTACTGCCCTATACGCAGGATGCACACTGGCTGATTGGGGTGAGTATTCTGCTGGCGCTGATCGGCACCTTTGGTAATGCATGTTGGGCGCTGGCAGGCCATCTTTTTCAGCGCCTCTTTCGCCGTTACGGCCGACAGTTGAATATCATTCTGGCGCTGCTGTTAGTGTATTGCGCAGTACGAATTTTTTACTAACGGATATAAAAAAGCGGAAGACGCGCTGGCATCTTCCGCTTTTGATTCTCTGCTAAACGGGGTTATTCCCCGCGAGCCTTACAGGCTCTCAGTAAAGGTACGAGCAATAACGTCGCGCTGCTGTTCTGGGGTCAGAGAGTTGAAACGTACCGCATAACCAGAAACACGGATGGTCAGCTGCGGATATTTTTCCGGATGCTTAACCGCATCTTCCAGCGTTTCGCGACGCAGAACGTTCACGTTCAGGTGCTGACCACCTTCCACGCGAACTTCCGGCTGTACGTCTACCGGCACTTCACGGTATTCGATTTCACCCAGTTTGCTGACGGCAACGACGTCATCCGCATTGAAACCTGCTTTCGCAACGATGCAGCGTGCTTCGCCTTTTTCGCTGTCCAGCAGCCAGAAAGAGTTCAGCAGGTCGTCGTTTGCAGCTTTAGTAATCTGGATACCTGTAATCATTTGATGCCTCCCCGGCAAAATTATTTGATCTCGGTTGGCCGTCATCCGGCCAATTGGTAAAACCATTGTTGCTTGAGTGTATATATACCCCTCACACACCCTTGAATCTTTGATTTAAATCAACAAAAACCACACATGAAAAGTGGTGATAGGTGGATTTTATTGTTTTACATCAACTTACGCCACGTACACAGCTAAACTTTTTACATAAATTTTCAACTATCTTTAAGGCCCATGCCGTTGAGAAACGTACAGAATTTTGCGACGTGGTAAGAAGCAGTTAAGCTAGAGGGATTGAAAATTCGCAGGAGAGCGAGATGGCCACCGAATTAACCTGGCACGATGTGCTGGCAGATGAGAAACAGCAGCCTTATTTTGTTAACACGCTACATACTGTCGCTGGCGAGCGTCAGTCGGGTATGACAATTTACCCGCCGCAAAAAGATGTGTTTAACGCTTTTCGCTTTACCGAACTTGGCGACGTGAAAGTCGTCATCCTGGGGCAGGATCCTTACCACGGTCCAGGCCAGGCACACGGTCTCGCGTTCTCTGTTCGTCCGGGTATTGCCACTCCCCCCTCGCTGCTGAACATGTACAAAGAGCTGGAAGCGACGATTCCTGGCTTCACGCGCCCAACGCACGGTTATCTGGAAAGCTGGGCACGTCAGGGGGTATTGTTACTGAATACCGTACTCACCGTCCGCGCCGGTCAGGCACATTCGCACGCCAGCCTGGGCTGGGAAACCTTCACCGATAAAGTCATCAGCTTGATTAATCAGCATCGCGAAGGCGTCGTTTTCCTGCTCTGGGGTTCACATGCACAAAAGAAAGGCGCGATTATTGATACCCAACGTCACCATGTGTTGAAAGCGCCGCACCCGTCACCGCTCTCCGCGCATCGTGGTTTCTTTGGCTGCAATCACTTTGTACTGGCTAATGAATGGCTGGAACAACGAGGTGAAAAACCGATTGACTGGACGCCGGTGTTACCTGCAGAAAGTGAGTAAAAAAAATGCCAGCGATTCGCTGGCATTTTTATTATCAGGCTTTGTTCTGACGCCACCACTCCGCGAGCAGTACGCCGGTTGCCACAGATACGTTGAGCGTTTCAACGTTACCCGTACCGTCAATCGCCACGCACAGGTCGTCGGCTGAGCATGCCGCTTCCGGCAGCGCTTCACGCTCACGCCCTAATACCAGCACCATTTTTTCCGGCAGCGTGGTAGTAAACAACGGTTTGCCTTTCACGCTTGAGGTCATCACTACCGTGTAACCTGCCTTACGGAAGTCGTCCAGCACATCGACAATGCTGTCACCGGTGATCGGCTGAACATGCTCTGCGCCACCTTCAGCGGTACGGATTGCCGCACCTGATTCCAGCAGCGCCGCATCCTGTACCACCACGCCTTTCACACCAAAGTGGGCGCAGCTACGCATCATTCCGCCCAGGTTGTGCGGGTTAGCGATGTCTTCCAGAGCCAGTACGCAATCCTGCGCCCCAGCCTGACCCACCCACTGCTTAACGGTGGTACCGTTACGTTTTTTGATCAGGAAACAAACACCGCCATGGTGCTCAGTACCGGAGGCTTTCGCCAGCTCAGCTTCATCAACCACATGGTAGGCTTTACGGTTTGCCGCCATCCAGCGTAATGCTTCTTTAAAGCGCGGGGTGACGCTCTGCACGAACCAGGCGCGAACAATAGCGTCCGGACGACTCTGGAACAGAGCCTGACAGGCATTTTCACCGTAAACGCGGGTTTCTTCCGCGCGCTGACGACGTAAGACTTCAGGATCGATAAAACTCTTGCCGCTAATGCCACCATGATCGGCTTTATCCTCAGCATCATCATTCGGTGCGCGGGATACGGTACGCCATGGTGAATCTTCACGTCTGCGATCGCGTTCTGCATCGCGGTCACGACCACGTTCACGGCCGCGTTCGCTGTTCGGACCCTTTCTGTCATCACGGGCAGGGCGACGACCGCCTTCGGCTCGGGAAGTACCGGGGCGTCCGCCGCCTTTACCAGTACGTGGATTTTGGGTGCGTTTATCCGAGTCATCGTCACTGCGGACGTACATCACTTTGACCTTGCCGTTTTTGTTCTTCAGTTCGTCGCTCATGTTTTTCTCCACCTGCTCTGCGCGAAGCGCGCAGATTACCCGATGTGCACGTCGTTAGCCATTATTTCATTTAAAAGCTAAGGACTATTGTACTCATTGAATAAAACGCATTGTTGTTTAGAACAGACTCCCCGATAATATGTAACATAATAGAAACATACTGGCGTCACTGCCATGAAGTCCACACTACTCATCCAGAGGTTAGTTATGAATACCGTTTGTACCAGCTGCCAGGCTATCAACCGCATTCCCGACGATCGTGTCCAGGAAGCGGCTAAATGCGGACGCTGTGGTCACGACCTGTTCGATGGGGAGGTGATCAATGCGACCGGTGAAACACTGGATAAACTGTTAAAAGACGATCTCCCGGTGGTGGTTGATTTTTGGGCCCCCTGGTGCGGACCATGCCGTAACTTTGCCCCAATTTTTGAAGATGTCGCGGAAGAGCGTAGCGGTAAAGTGCGTTTTGTTAAAGTGAATACAGAAGCCGAACGTGAGCTCAGCGCCCGCTTCGGCATCCGCAGTATTCCGACCATCATGATCTTCAGAAAAGGTGAAATCGTCGATATGCTTAATGGCGCCGTACCTAAGGCTCCGTTTGATAGCTGGCTTAACGAATCATTATAATCTCTGCGGGGCGCATCTTGTGCCCCGTTTTCACCTCTGCGACAATAGCGTTTTTCAACGTGTTCCCCCATGACCGATAACGCAGTTCTTCAGTTACGCGCTGAGCGCCTCGCGCGCGCCACGCGTCCTTTCCTCGCCCGAGGTAACCGTATTCGTCGCTGCCAGCGCTGCCTGCTGCCGCTAAAGCTCTGCTTATGCGCAACATTAGTACCGTCTGAGGCCAAAAGCCGTTTTTGTCTGGTCATGTTTGATACCGAGCCGATGAAGCCCAGTAACACGGGACGTTTAATCGCCGATATTTTGCCCGATACCGCGGCTTTTCAGTGGTCACGCACCGAACCGCCGCAGGCGCTGCTTGAACTGGTGAAAAATCCTGATTACCAGCCGATGGTGGTATTCCCGGCTTCCTATGCGGGCGAAGAGCGCGAAGTGATTTTCACGCCGCCGACCGGCAAACCGCCGTTGTTTATTATGCTCGATGGCACCTGGCCGGAAGCGCGTAAAATGTTCCGCAAAAGCCCGTACCTCGACAACCTGCCGGTGATCTCCGTTGATTTATCGCGCCTTTCTGCTTATCACCTGCGTGGTATTCACGCCGAAGGGCAATACTGTACTGCCGAAGTCGCCATCGCTTTGCTGGATCTGGCTGGCGATAGGCAAGCTGCGGAAGGGTTAAGCGATCACTTCACACGCTTTAAAACCCGTTACCTGGCAGGAAAAACTCAACATCAGGGAAGCGTCACAGCAGACTCGACAGAAAGCGTTTAAAATCATTCGGTCACTGGTGTCATTAAGGAAGCCGATATGAGTCAACGTGGTCTGGAAGCACTACTGCGACCGAAATCCATTGCGGTGATTGGGGCGTCGATGAAGCCTAACCGCGCGGGTTACCTGATGATGCGTAATCTGCTTGCCGGCGGTTTCAATGGGCCAGTTCTACCGGTGACGCCCGCCTGGAAAGCGGTATTGGGCGTACTGGCCTGGCCCAATATCAGCAGCTTGCCTTTTAGCCCCGACCTCGCCGTGTTGTGCACCAATGCCAGCCGTAACCTGGCATTGCTCGAAGCGCTTGGCGAGAAAGGTTGTAAAACCTGCATTATTCTTTCGGCTCCCGCGGCCCAGCATGCAGAACTGCTGGCCTGCGCCTCACGCTATAAAATACGCCTGCTGGGTCCCAACAGTCTGGGACTTCTCGCCCCCTGGCAGGGACTTAACGCCAGCTTTTCCCCCGTCCCGATTAAGCGCGGCAAGCTGGCTTTTATCTCTCAATCCGCCGCCGTATCCAATACCATACTCGACTGGGCGCAGCAGAGAGAAATGGGCTTTTCTTACTTTATCGCGTTGGGTGACAGCCTGGATATCGACGTTGATGAGCTGCTGGATTACCTGGCGCGCGACAGTAAAACCAGCGCAATATTGCTCTATCTCGAACATTTGAGCGATGCCCGGCGCTTTGTCTCTGCCGCCCGTAGCGCCGCGCGCAACAAACCCATTCTGGTGATTAAGAGTGGCCGCAGCCCGGCAGCGCAGCGTTTACTGCACACCAGTGCAGGGATGGACCCAGCCTGGGATGCGGCTATTCAGCGCGCCGGTTTATTACGCGTGCAAGATACTCACGAGCTGTTCTCGGCGGTCGAAACCCTGAGTCACATGCGCCCGCTGCGTGGTGACAGACTAATGATCATCAGTAACGGCGCCGCGCCTGCCGCACTGGCATTGGATGAGCTATGGTCGAAGAATGGCAAACTCGCCACGCTGAGTGAAGATACCTGCCAGAAATTACGCGATGCGCTACCAGCCCATGTTGATATCGGCAACCCGTTGGATCTTCGTGACGACGCCAGTAGCGAACATTATGTAAAAACGCTGGATATTTTGCTCACCAGCCAGGACTTCGACGCACTGATGGTAATTCATTCGCCCAGCGCCGCCGCCCCCGGGACCGAAAGCGCGCAAGCGTTGATCGAAGCAGTAAAGCAGCATCCTCGAGGGAAATTTATCTCCTTACTAACCAACTGGTGCGGGGAGTTTTCTTCCCAGGAAGCCCGTAGGCTATTTAGCGAAGCAGGGGTGCCCACCTACCGTACACCGGAAGGAACCATCACCGCATTTATGCATATGGTTGAGTATCGGCGTAACCAAAAGCAACTGCGAGAAACGCCTGCGCTACCGGACTACCTGACCACGAACACCGCCGAGGCGCATAATCTGTTACAGCAGGCGATTGCCGAAGGGGCCACATCGCTGGATACCCATGAAGTGCAGCCGATTTTACAAGCTTATGGCTTACACACGCTCCCGACCTGGATCGCCAGCGACAGCGCAGAAGCTGTGCATATCGCAGAGCAGATCGGCTATCCGGTGGCGCTCAAGCTGCGTTCCCCTGATATCCCGCATAAATCGGAAGTTCAGGGGGTAATGCTCTACCTGCGTACGGCAACAGAGGTACAGCAGGCCGCGAATGCGATTTTTGATCGGGTGAAAATGGCCTGGCCGCAGGCGCGCATCCACGGTTTATTAGTGCAAAGCATGGCGAATCGCGCTGGCGCTCAGGAGCTTCGCGTCGTCGTTGAACACGATCCGGTATTTGGCCCGCTGATTATGCTGGGTGAAGGCGGGGTTGAGTGGCGACCAGAAGAGCAAGCCGTGGTGGCATTGCCGCCATTGAACATGAATCTGGCGCGTTATCTGGTGATCCAGGGGATCAAAAATAAGAAGATCCGCGCTCGTAGCGCACTACGCCCACTGGATATCGCCGGACTAAGCCAGCTTCTGGTGCAGGTATCCAACCTGATCGTCGATTGTCCGGAAATTCAGCGTCTGGATATCCATCCGCTGCTGGCCTCCGCCGATGAATTTACCGCGCTGGACGTCACGCTGGACATTGCCCCTTTCACGGGCGATAACGAAAGCAGATTGGCTGTACGCCCCTACCCTCATCAGCTTGAAGAGTGGGTTGAGTTGAAGAACGGCGAGCGCTGCCTGTTCCGCCCCATTTTGCCAGAGGATGAACCTCATCTGCAGCAGTTCATTTCTCAGGTAACCAAAGAAGATCTTTATTATCGCTATTTTAGTGAGATCAACGAATTTACCCATGAAGATTTAGCCAATATGACACAGATCGACTACGATCGTGAAATGGCCTTTGTCGCTGTGCGTTGTAGAGATAATCATGAAGAGATCCTCGGCGTGACGCGAGCTATCTCGGATCCTGATAACGTAGATGCCGAGTTTGCCGTCCTGGTTCGTTCTGATCTCAAAGGACTTGGACTGGGTCGCCGATTGATGGAAAAATTAATTGCCTATACCCGAGATCACGGACTTAGACGTTTGAATGGTATTACGATGCCAAACAATCGCGGTATGGTCGCCCTGGCCCGGAAACTCGGGTTCGTTGTTGACGTCCAACTCGAAGAGGGGATTGTTGGGCTAACGCTTAATCTGGCCCAATTTGAGGAATCGTGAGTAAGGTACTGGAAATGTTGACCACATTAATGGGTACTGGTGGTATCATTGCCCGCTTATGTCGTCTGCATAGCACAGAGGACCCTTCAATGAACAGAGAAGAAATGCACTGTGATGTTGTCAAAATTTAAGCGTAATAAACATCAACAACACCTTGCCCAACTACCCAAGATTTCTCAGTCAGTTGATGATGTAGATTTCTTTTATGCTCCCGCTAATTTCAGGGAGACTCTGCTGGAAAAAATCGCCAGCGCGACGCGACGGATCTGCATTATTGCGCTGTACCTGGAACAGGATGACGGTGGCAAAGGCATACTCGACGCGCTCTATGCGGCAAAACGGCAGCGTCCTGAACTGGATGTCCGGGTGCTTGTCGACTGGCACCGAGCCCAGCGCGGGCGCATTGGTGCTGCGGCATCTAATACCAATGCTGACTGGTATTGCCGCATGGCGCAAGAAAACCCCGGTATCGATATTCCTGTCTATGGCGTGCCGATTAACACGCGCGAAGCCCTTGGCGTTCTGCATTTCAAAGGCTTTATCATCGATGACAGCGTCCTGTATAGCGGCGCCAGCCTGAACGATGTTTATCTGCATCAGCATGATAAATATCGCTACGACCGTTATCAGTTGATTCGCAACGCGCAAATGGCCGATATCATGTTCAATTGGGTGGCGCAAAACCTGATGAATGGTCGCGGCGTTAATCGTCTTGATGATATCAATCGCCCTAAAAGCCCGGAAATTAAAAACGACATCCGCTTGTACCGTCAGGAACTGCGCGATGCGTCATTCCATTTTCAGGGAGATGCGGATAATGAACAGCTTTCTGTTACGCCTCTGGTTGGACTCGGAAAATCCAGTCTGTTAAATAAGACTATTTTCCACCTCATGCCCTGCGCAGAGCACAAACTCACAATTTGTACCCCTTATTTCAATCTGCCCGCCATACTGGTGCGCAATATCATTCAGCTGCTGCGTGAAGGGAAAAAGGTCGAAATCATTGTCGGTGATAAAACCGCCAACGACTTTTATATCCCGGAAGATGAACCTTTTAAAATCATCGGCGCGCTGCCCTATCTGTATGAAATTAACCTGCGCCGTTTCCTCAGCAGACTGCAATATTATGTGAATACCGACCAGTTAGTCGTGCGCTTATGGAAAGATGATGACAACACTTATCATCTGAAAGGTATGTGGGTTGATGATAAATGGATGCTGCTCACCGGCAACAACCTTAATCCTCGAGCCTGGCGTCTGGATCTGGAAAATGCCATCCTTATCCACGATCCTAAGCAAGAGCTGGCGCCCCAGCGCGATAAAGAGCTGGAGCTTATCCGCACGCATACCACCGTGGTTAAGCACTACCGCGACCTGCAAAGCATTGCCGACTATCCAGTCAAAGTGCGTAAGCTGATCCGTCGACTACGCCGTATTCGTATCGACAGATTAATTAGCCGTATTCTGTAACCAAGACCCCGTCACTGACGGGGTTTTTCATATGGAGGCAACGGTGCGCCTGTTTATTCTTACCAGTATCCTGGCTATTTCTGGCTGCAGCCACATGGCAAACGACCGCTGGAGCGGACAAGACAAAGCTCAACATTTTATTGCCTCCGCCATGCTTGCCGCAGCCGGTAACGAATATGCCCAGCATCAGGGTAACAACCGAGATCGCAGTGCGGCTATTGGTTTGATGTTCTCAATCAGCCTGGGCGCATCGAAAGAGCTGTGGGACAGCCGCCCCGCTGGGAGCGGCTGGAGCTGGAAGGACTTTGCCTGGGATGTTGCGGGCGCCTCAACCGGCTATGCAGTCTGGCAACTGGCGCATCATTAGAGGCGCAGCCCTTTTCCCTTCCCATGCAGCATCAGCGATACTAAAAATGCGACAACTGCCAGCGCGGTAACGTACCAGAAGAATGTGGTTTCCATACCGATGGATTTCAGGGATAAGGCAACATATTCGGCTGAACCACCAAACAGAGCATTCGCCACCGCATAAGATAACCCAACCCCCAGGGCACGCACCTGCGCCGGAAACATCTCAGCCTTCAGAATGCCGCTGATGGACGTATAGAAACTCACGATCAACAAGGCGCACATTACCAGAGCAAACGCCATATACGGAGACGTCACGTTTTGCAATGCAGTCAAAATGGGAACGGTGAAAATCGCAGCTAATGCGCCAAAGCATAGCATGGAAGTACGTCGGCCAATTTTATCTGACAAAGCGCCAAACAATGGTTGCACCAGCATGAACACACACAGTGCCGCCGTCATAATCCCGCTGGCTACGTTGGCATGCATACCTGCGGTATTAACCAGGTACTTCTGCATATAGGTTGTGAAGGTGTAAAAACACAGCGAGCCAGCAGCAGTAAAGCCAAGCACCATGATGAAGGCTTTGCGATTACGCCACAGACCTTTCAGAGAGCCCGCTTCTTTCAGCGCGCGAACGTCCTGTTTCGAGGTTTCATCCAACTGGCGACGCAGCCATAGCGCGACAATAGCTAACACGGCTCCCAGCGCAAATGGAATACGCCACCCCCACTCTCTGAGCGCTGAATCTTCTAAGGTTTGCTGTAAAATGACCACAACCAGTAATGCCAATAGCTGCCCGCCAATTAACGTTACGTACTGGAATGAAGCATAAAAACCTTTCTTACCTTCAATGGCCACTTCACTCATGTAGGTAGCGCTGGTCCCGTATTCGCCCCCGACAGACAGTCCCTGAAATAGTCTGGCCAGTAGCAATAGCGCAGGAGCCCAGGTACCGATGGTTTCATACCCCGGAAGACAAGCGATCACCAGCGATCCCATACACATCATACAAACTGACAGCAGCATGGATTTTTTGCGCCCGTGCTTATCAGCGATGCGACCAAACAACCAGCCGCCAATTGGTCGCATCAGAAAGCCTGCGGCAAAAACGCCGGCAGTCTGTAAGAGTTGCGTAGTGGTGTTTCCTGATGGAAAAAAGATATGAGCAAAATAGAGAGAGCAGAAAGAATAGATATAGAAATCAAACCATTCGACCAGATTCCCTGATGATGCTCCGACAATCGCCCAAATACGACGACGGGTATCGCCGTCTGTCAGCGTCCCGTTCTCAGTTACACTACTATCAGCCATTAGAATTATACCCCTGCCAAGGATCGCGTGAATTTATCAATGCTAGTTGTGTCTTTTTTGGTAAATTAAATGTTATATAATTGTTATAATTAATTATGCGATATAAGTCACGGTTTTAATTAGCACAGAAAGGATTCAGATATGTTCGAGGGGATAGCGTCGGAGGTCGCATAAGGCGACAGGCGGAGTTTATTTCACACAGACGCAAAAAAGCCCATCCGGCAGGACGGGCTTCTTCACTTGTTTGATGCCTGGCAGTTTATGGCGGGCGTCCTGCCCGCCACCCTCCGGGCCGTTGCTGCGCAACGTTCAAATCCGCTCCCGGCGGATTTGTCCTCCTCAGGAGAGCCCTCACCGACAGACAACAGATAAAACAAAAGGCCCGGTCTTTC
>NZ_SZWW01000017.1:0-170149 GCF_005280955.1 Citrobacter sp. wls717 | reverse complement strand
GAGAGTAGGGAACTGCCAGGCATCAAATTTAGTGTGCTGATATGGCTCAGTTGGTAGAGCGCACCCTTGGTAAGGGTGAGGTCCCCAGTTCGACTCTGGGTATCAGCACCAGTTTTTCGGTTAAAGTTCGGCACTTAGAAAAGAATTTGTCTGGCGGCTGTAGCGCGGTGGTCCCACCTGACCCCATGCCGAACTCAGAAGTGAAACGCCGTAGCGCCGATGGTAGTGTGGGGTCTCCCCATGCGAGAGTAGGGAACTGCCAGACATCAAATAAGTGAAAAGGCCATCCGAAAGGATGGCCTTTTTGCGTTATGTTTCTTGCTAACCCGTAGGCCCGGTAAGCGCAGGCCACCGGGCAAAAAAGAAGATTAATGAATCACCTGCGACAGGAATGCCCGCGTACGTTCTGACCTGGGATTGGCAAAAAACTCATCCGGTGGTGCCTGCTCCACAATCTCGCCAAGATCCATAAAGATCACCCGGTCGGCCACTGTGCGGGCAAATCCCATTTCATGGGTAACGCACAGCATAGTCATACCCGATTGCGCCAGACCGATCATGGTATCAAGCACCTCTTTCACCATTTCAGGATCCAGCGCTGATGTGGGTTCATCAAACAACATAATTTTAGGTTTCATACATAACGAACGTGCAATGGCCACACGCTGCTGTTGCCCGCCAGAGATTTGTCCTGGATATTTATGCGCATGTTCAGCAATACGAACTCGCTCAAGGTAGTGCATTGCCAACACTTCAGCCTCTTTTTTCGGCATCTTTTGCACCCAGACTGGCGCCAGCGTACAGTTTTGCAGGACCGTCAAATGAGGAAAGAGATTGAAGTGTTGAAAGACCATGCCAACTTCCTGCCTGACGCGCTCAATATTGCGAATGTCCTCATTGAGTTCAATCCCATCCACCACAATACGTCCTTGCTGATGCTCTTCCAGATGGTTAATACAACGGATAGTTGTCGATTTACCCGAGCCGGAAGGACCGCATAAGACGATACGCTCTCCTTGTTTTACCTGCAGATTGATGTTTTTCAAAACGTGGAACTGTCCGTACCATTTGTTGACGTTTTCCAGCGTAATCATCGCGTCGGTAGACTGCCTTAATAATTGGTTCATAAATTCCTCAGTGCGGTGTACGCCCGGTATTAAAACGTTTTTCCAGATGTTGGCTGTAACGCGACATACTGAAACAAAAGATCCAGTAAATCAGTGCGGCAAAAACATATCCTTCCGTCGACATACCCAGCCATGCAGGATCCACGGTTGCTTGCTGCACGCTGCTGAAGAGATCAAACAGGCCGATGATGATGACCAGACTGGTATCCTTGAACAGGGCAATAATCGTATTAACCAAACCAGGAATAACCAGCTTGAGGGCTTGGGGAAGAATGACCAGACCCTGGGTTTTCCAGTACCCCAGAGCCAGTGATTCAGCCGCTTCATACTGACCTTTTGGCAAGGCCTGTAATCCCCCACGAACCACCTCTGCAACATAGGCTGACTGGAAAAGAATGACACCGACCAGTGCCCGGATAAGCTTGTCGATACTGGTCCCCTCAGACATAAACAGAGGCAGCATGACAGAGGACATAAACAGGACGGTGATCAACGGTACGCCGCGCCAGAACTCAATAAAAATCACGGATAAAATCCGCACGACGGGCATATGAGAACGACGCCCCAATGCCAGTAGAATCCCCCACGGGAGCGCACCCGCAATACCGACGGATGCGATGATAAGCGTCAGCGTTAACCCGCCCCACTGCCGGGTTTCTACTCGCTCAAGCCCGAAAAAACCACCGTACATCAACCACCAGACCACCAAAGGATAAACGACTGCCCAAACGGCGATATAACGACCACGGTGGGGAATGGTTTTCCAGAACATGGGAACGATTGAGACCAGGCCAATCAGCAGGGCCAGATTAATGCGCCAGCGCTGATCGTGTGGGTAAAGTCCATACATGAATTGTCCGAAGCGTTCATGAATGAACACCCAGCAGGCCCCCGCTTTGGTACAGTCAGCTCGGGTAGAGCCTACCCAGTTGGCCTGAAAAAATACCCAGTTCAACAGCGGTGGAAGGAAGGACCAAATTAGCCACACGCATAGCAGCGTGAGCAGGCTATTTGACCAACTGGAGAACAGGTTTTTGCGAACCCAGAACAGACAGCGGCTTGCCGGGTTACTGCTCTGGCGCGAGGGGTGAGACAGTAGTGCTTTTGTCATCATGGCTCCTTAGCGCTCGATCAGTGCGATACGACGGTTATAAATATTCATCAGTAGAGAAATGCTCAGGCTGATGATCAGGTACACCGACATCGTGATGGCAATAGTTTCAATGGCTTGTCCCGTTTGATTGAGTACCGTGCCGGCAAACAGGGAAACCATATCCGGGTAGCCAATGGCGGCAGCGAGCGATGAATTTTTAACGATATTCAGGTACTGACTGGTTAGTGGAGGAATGATGACGCGCAGCGCCTGCGGGATGATGACCTGGCGGAGCGTCACCGGATTTGGCAAACCCAGAGAGCGTGCTGCCTCATGTTGGCCATAAGGAACAGCCTGAATTCCTGCCCGAATAATTTCTGCAATAAACGCTGAGGTATACACTGAAAGCGCCAGCGTCAGAGCCGCCAGTTCAGGTATAAGCACCATGCCGCCACGAAAGTTAAAACCGCGTAGTTCAGGGATATCCCAGTGAAGTGCCGCGCCAAAAAACCATTGTGAAATCATTGGTAAGAGCACGATCAACGCCAGAGCTGTGGGCCAGGTACGGCGTAACTGACCGGTTTTGATCTGGTGCATTCTGTTGAAACGGAATAGTCCGAAGGTGACAACGACGGCAATAAGGACCGCGGTACAAAAGGCAAAAAGACCTTCTCCCATTTGCGGCGCCGGAATATACAGCCCCCGGTTGCTCAGAAACATTAAATCCAGCGCGTTAACCGCCTGACGTGGGCCGGGCAGGTTACGTAATACGGCAAAATACCAAAAGAAGATCTGCAATAGCGGTGGGATATTGCGGAACGTTTCGATATAGACCGTGGAGAGCTTTCGCAATAACCAGTTATCTGACAGGCGTGCCAGCCCGAGAAAGAAACCGAGAAATGAAGCGAAGACGATACATAGTGCGGAAACTAACAGCGTATTAAGCAGACCGACCAGGAACACGCGGCCATAGGTATCGCCTTGCTCGTAATCAATCAGATGCTGGACGATACCAAATCCGGCGCTGCGATCGAGAAAAGAAAATCCCGAGGTAATACCGCGACTGCTCAGGTTATTAATCGTGTTATGAATGAGATAGACCGCAATGCTAATGACCGCAATGACGGCGAGTATTTGGAATAACCAGGCGCGGACCGCAGGGTTAGAAAAGGATAGCGATCCTTTTACGGTTGAGCGGCGATGAAGCATAAGAAAACCTCGGTAACAATGACTCTGGGCTGAGCGCCGCAGCTGCGGCGCCCGTTACATCACTTTGTATTAGCGCACCGGTGGCGCATATTG
Organism: Citrobacter sp. wls717; assembly: GCF_005280955.1. Lineage (NCBI taxonomy): Bacteria > Pseudomonadati > Pseudomonadota > Gammaproteobacteria > Enterobacterales > Enterobacteriaceae > Citrobacter > Citrobacter sp. wls717. The sequence continues at coordinate 166,627 of NZ_SZWW01000017.1, read as the reverse complement.
AATGCCACCGTTGTTCCAGAGGTTGTTCTGTCCACGTTTGATCTTCAATGGACTTTCCGATCCAACGTTACGTTCAAAGATCTCCGAGTAGTTACCTACTTGCTTAATAATGTTATAAGCCCATTTGTTATCAAGCTTCAGATCCTTACCATAATCCCCTTCTTTACCTAACAGATGCGCCATATCCGGCGTTGCAGGATTAGCCGCTTTTTCGTCAACGTTTTTCGAGTTAACACCCATCTCTTCCGCATTCAGCATGGCGAACAGCGTCCAGCGAACAATGGAGAACCATTCATCGTCGCCACGACGTACAACCGGACCTAAGGGTTCTTTAGAAATAACTTCTGGCAGGACAATCCATTCTGCAGGATTGCTCAGCTTGATTCGCAGGGCGTACAACTGCGACTGGTCGGAGGCCAGCGTATCGCAACGTCCTGATTCCAGTGCCTTAGCCGATTCATCCGAGCGGTCAAAAGTGACAGGGGTGTACTTCATATTGTTGGCTTTAAAGTAGTCAGCCACGTTCAGTTCGGTATCGGTTCCTGCCTGAATACACACCGTTGCGCCATCCAGTTCTTTGGCGCTCTTCAGGCCGGCTTTATTGTGGGTAAGAAAACCAATGCCATCGTAATAGGTTACGCCAGTGAAAGACATGCCCATACCTGCATCACGAGAGGAGGTCCATGTGGTATTACGCGAGAGCATGTCGACTTCGCCAGACTGTAACGCGGTAAAACGTTCCTTGGCGGTAAGTGGGGTATATTTTACTTTGGTATCATCACCAAATACGGCGGAGGCAACGCCTCGGCATACGTCGACATCAATACCTGAAAACTTACCGCTCGCATCGGCGTAAGAGAAGCCAGGCAACCCGTCACTGATCCCGCATTGCACAAACCCTTTTTTCTTTACGGCATCAAGTGTTGCGCCGGCATGCGCCTGATTTGCGATCGCAAGGAGCACGCCGGCCGCAGCCAGGCTGGCTATTATCATCTTTTTCATAGAGCATCCTGTGTGGAGGAATTATTGTTATGAAAACGTTCTGAAAACGTCTTTTACCGGTCTGTGGCTTTGGCCATACTCTTTTAAGCAAAGGTAGTGCCAGGTTTTTGCGCACGATTATTCGGCGCAATATGCAGAGTGTAGACAGGAAAAAATAAATGCAGCGCCCTGAAGTGGTGCAAAATTGAAACGTAAGCCACATTTCAGCGCAAAAATTTTAAAATCAGACAGGACGCGTGATAACGATTTCGGACGTTAATATTGATCGCGTGAGAATAATGAAAAGAAAACACGGTGTAACAAAGAACAGGAAAAATGCTAATTTCAAATCGTGGATATGTGAGGGATATCTATAATAATTTTATTATTCAGGAAGAGCTGTAAACCAACGTTTTGTCTTATATGTGAATTTTATTTTATTGCTAAAAGCGCGGTAACCACCGCGCCTTTAAAACCTTGAAGAAGAGTTATTTGGTCAGGGCAACTATCCCAAGCGTCAATCCGGCAACGGCGGCTGCGCCACCGGCGATGGCACCGGCTGTTTCCCAGTTATCCTGCGTGGTGCCTTTCATACAGGTATTGGTATGAACCAGGCGTCCCTGATCGTCGTATACAGGTACGCAGGGAGAATCGTGTGCACAACCGGCAAGAAACGCGGTAAGCAATGCAACGGATATTAATCTTTTCATGATGTTACCTCAAAAATAAGCGTTTCGCTAATTGAGCAAAGACAAACGCTAAGCCATCTGCGAACTCGGTCATTATTTTACCACTTCTTAAAAAAAGACTGACAGGAGGAATAATCTCAATTCATGTGGATTGTAAAAATAATGGATAAAAAGAAAGGTTGCGGGTGGGTTTGAAGGAACGACTTAAATGAAATAAATGGCTATCTTATTAATAAACAAAGAGAGAGTGTACTGATGAAAAAGGCGTCCGTAGACGCCTTTATTTTACAAATTAATCAGAGTGTCGACTAAAACGCCGTCTGACGACAACAAAGAAGACGGGAACAAAGAAGATCGCCAACAATGTTGCGGTTAGCATTCCCCCCATTACACCTGTACCGACCGCATTCTGCGCACCGCTACCCGCACCGTGGCTGATAACCAGAGGCATAACCCCCAGAATGAAGGCCAGAGAGGTCATCAGGATAGGGCGAAGACGCATGCGGGATGCCTCCAACGTCGCTTCGATCAGTCCTTTGCCCTCTTTATCCATCAGGTCTTTGGCAAACTCGACGATCAAGATGGCGTTTTTAGCCGAGAGACCGATAGTGGTTAGCAACCCCACCTGGAAATACACGTCGTTATTCATCCCACGTAGCGATGCTGCTAACAGTGCGCCAACCACGCCAAGCGGTACAACCAGCATCACCGAGAACGGAATTGACCAACTCTCATACAAAGCGGCAAGGCAAAGGAAGACAACGATGAGCGAGATGGCATACAGCGCAGGCGCCTGGTTCCCCGAGAGTCGTTCCTGATAGGACATACCCGTCCAGTCATGGCCGATACCGTTAGGCAGTTTCTCAGCCAGACTTTCCATCAGCGCCATCGCTTCACCGGTGCTTCGGCCTGGGGCCGCTTCCCCTAACAGTTCCATTGAAGGCATGCCGTTGTAACGTTCCAGACGTGGTGATCCGTAGATCCAATGTGCGGAACTGAACGTGGAGAACGGTACCATTTCGCCATTGGCGCTACGAACATACAGATTATTGATGTCTTCCGGCAACATACGGAATTTGGCATCGGCCTGTACGTACACTTTTTTCACGCGGCCACGGTCTATGAAGTCATTGACGTAATAGCCACCCAGCGCAGCGGAGATGGTTTCATTAATATCGGACAGCGAGACACCAAGGGCCTGGGCTTTTTCCTGATCAACATCCAGTTTGAACTGCGCGGTATCCTCGAGACCATTTGGACGCACGCGAACCAACAGGTCAGGATGTTTAGCAACCATGCCCAAAAGTTGGTTACGTGCTTGCGTTAACGCGGTATGTCCCAGCCCGCCCTGGTCAATCAGTTCGAAGTCGAAGCCGGTTGCGGTACCCAGTTCAACAATGGCTGGCATGTTGAAAGGGAACACTAAGCCATCACGAATCTGGCTAAACGCGCGGGTTGCTCTGGCGATAATCGATTCAACGTTATTCTCGTCGCCACTGCGTTCTTCCCAGGGCTTGAGGCTGACAAACGCCATCCCTGAGTTTTGCCCCTGTCCGCTGAAGCTAAAGCCGTTAACCGTAAAGACGCTTTCGACGTTGGCTTTCTCGTTATTCAGGTAGTAGTGGGTAACCTGATCCAGCACTTTCTGGGTTCGCTCTTGCGTTGCGCCGGCCGGAAGCTGAATCATCGTCAGGAATACGCCCTGATCTTCTTCTGGCAAGAAGGAGGTTGGAAGGCGCATAAACAGCACCGCCATCCCAATCACGATAACCAGGTAGACGACCAGGTAACGCCCGGTTTTACGCACAATACCGCTGACGCTATTGGTGTAATGATTGACGCTGTGATCGAATTTGGCATTAAACCAGCCAAAGAAACCGCTTTTATTCTCGTGATGTTCCGCCGATACCGGCTTCAACAGCGTTGCACAAAGCGCGGGAGTCAGGATCAGCGCTACCAGCACTGAAAGCGCCATTGCAGAAACGATGGTGATAGAGAACTGCCGATAGATAGCCCCGGTTGAGCCGCCAAAGAAGGCCATCGGGATAAATACCGCAGACAGCACCATGGCGATACCGACCAGCGCGCCCTGAATTTGTGACATGGATTTTTCTGTCGCCTCTTTGGGCGGCAGATTATCTTCCATCATCACACGTTCCACGTTTTCCACCACCACTATCGCATCATCAACCAATAGGCCGATGGCGAGTACCATGCCGAACATCGTCAGGGTGTTTATGGAGTAGCCAAACGCGGCAAGCACGGCAAATGTGCCCAACAATACAACAGGCACGGCAATGGTTGGAATGAGCGTAGCCCGGATGTTTTGCAGGAACAAATACATCACGAGGAATACCAGTATGATTGCTTCAAACAGCGTTTTCACGACCTCATGAATGGAGATAGTGACGAACGGCGTGGTGTCATACGGGTAGACCACCTTCATTCCCTGCGGGAAGAACGGTTGCAGTTCAACCAGCTTGGCTTTGATAGCGTTAGCGGTATCCAGCGCGTTTGCGCCGGTTGCCAGTTTAATCCCGAGACCGGAGGCTGGTTTACCGTTAATACGCGCGACCACGTTGTAGTTCTCACCACCCAACTCAATACGCGCGACATCCTTCAGGTGAACAACCGAACCATCGCTGTTGACGCGTAACGTGACCTTCCCGAATTCTTCAGGATCTTTCAGGCGCGTCTGCGCGATGATTGAGGCGTTAAGCTGCTGATTAGGCAACGCAGGCGTACCGCCCAACTGACCGGCGGCAATCTGATCGTTCTGCACCTGCAACTGATTGATCACATCAACCGGTGTGAGCTGGTACTTATTCAACAAGTTTGCATCCAGCCAGATGCGCATAGCGTACTGCGCACCAAACAGCTGCACGTCACCCACACCATTCAGACGGCTGATTGAATCTTTAACGTTCGAGGCGACGTAGTCGGAAATGTCATCCTGCGTGGTTTGTGGGTTGTCAGAAACGAAACCCGCGACCATCAAAAAGCTGCTACTTGATTTCTCGACGCTGATCCCCTGCTGCTGAACTTCTTGCGGCAGTAAGGGGGTGGCGAGCTGTAGCTTGTTTTGCACCTGAACTTGCGCGATATCGGGGTCGGTACCGGACTGGAAGGTCAGCGTGATGGTCACACTCCCGGCAGAATCGCTGGTGGAGGACATATACATCAGGTTATCGATACCGTTCATATTCTGTTCGATAACCTGCGTGACGGTATCCTGCACCGTCTGCGCATCCGCACCTGGATAGGTGGCGGAAATCGATACGGCAGGGGGCGCGATGGTCGGGTACTGCGCCACGGGCAGTTGCATGATTGCCAGAGCGCCCGCCATCATCAGAATGATGGCCAGTACCCAAGCAAAGATAGGACGCCTGATAAAAAAGTTAGCCATATCCGGTTACCTTATTGGGCTTTCGTCGCAGGGGTTTCGGTATCGGCGGTTGCTTTAACCTGAACGCCAGGGCGTGCTTTCTGTAAGCCGCTCACGATAACTTTGTCACCGGGTTGCAGACCTTCGCTGATGAGCCATTTGTCACCAATAGCTTGAGCGGCGACAACTGTCCGCGCTTCAACCAGGCTCTTGTCGTTAACGACCATCACGGTGGCATCGCCGCGTGGCGTGCGCGTTACACCCTGCTGCGGAACAAGAATGGCATTCGGTTGGACGCCTTCATCAATGCGCGCGCGCACAAACATGCCTGGCAGCAGCGTGTGCTGTGGGTTAGGGAATACGGCTCTGAGAGTGATTGATCCGGTGCTTTCATCAACCGTCACATCAGAAAATTGCAATGAGCCTTTCAGCGGATATGCCTGACCATTTTCCATCACCAGTTCGACGGTACTGCTGGCGCTGTCTTTATGCAGACTACCTTGTTCAATAGACTGCTTGAGGCGCATAAAGTCGTTACTGGACTGCGTGACGTCGACATAGATAGGATCGAGCTGTTGCACGGTAGCAAGCTCAGTTGCCTGACCATTCGTGACCAATGCGCCTTCGGTGACGTTAGATTTACCGATACGTCCGCTAATGGGCGATGTTACTTTGGTGTAGGCCAGGTTGATACGTGCGCTTTCGACCGCCGCTTTTGCCGCGATTACGGAGGCATCAGCCTGGCGGGCATCAGCAATTGCCTGATCGTACTCTTGCTGGCTGATGTACTTAGTGCCAACCAGCGGCACATAACGTTTTACCGTTAAATGCGCGATAGCGGCGGCCGCTTCGCTCTTTGCCAGTTCGCCTTTGGCGCTGTCATAGTCAGCCTGGTAAGTCGCTGGATCGATCTGATAAAGCGATTGACCGGCTTCAACATCGCTCCCCTCGGTGAAATTCCGTTTAAGTACAATTCCGCTAACCTGAGGACGGACTTCTGCAATACGGAATGCTGTGGTGCGCCCGGGTAATTCGGTCGTCACGGCTAAAGGGGCCTTTTCGACGACATGGACAGTCACCTGCGGCTCTGCGGGATGTGCTTGTGTTTCTCCCTGATCGTTACAACCGGCGAGTAATGCAGCGGAGATGATGATGAATGAGGGCAGGAGTGAAAACCTGGCATTTTTCGTCATTTCTATTCCTTAAAAAACCGAACGCTCGTTATTAACCGGGTAACAGCGGAGGTGATAACGCGCACAAGAAAAATAATAGTTGGCTATCCTACAAATTATTAGCTTGCGATGTAAGTAATACTTATTTATGGGCGGGGTTGACGGCACATAAAAGCAAAAAAAGATTAATCAGCTACCGTTTCATTGTGATATTTATAGCAACACTATGATGCTGATAAATACATCTTGAAATGATCATCTGATTGGTGAATATATTGGTTTCTGTTATTTGTTTTATCTATTCGTGTGTAATGTCCGTAATTAAATACTTTAGCCCTCGTCTAAATAAACGCTAAGTGATACATTTGTTCCAGATAGAAAATATTAGATAAGAAAGTTAATCATTCTCTACTCCAATCCAGATAGTCGGAATCATGGCCAGAAAAACGAAAGCGGATGCCCTCAAAACGCGACAGCACCTGATGGAAACGGCGATTGTACAGTTTGCCGCACGTGGCGTAAGTAATACGACGCTAAACGACATAGCGGATGCCGCCAATGTGACGCGGGGGGCACTTTATTGGCATTTCGAAAATAAAACTCAATTGTTTAATGAGCTATGGTTACAACAACCTCCCTTACGCGATCTTATTCAGGACAAGCTTATTGGTCGTTGGGGGGATAACCCTTTACAGCGGTTGCGTGAAAAATTTGTGGTGGGATTACAATATATTGCGGAGAACCCTCGCCAGCAGGCATTAATGCAGATTTTATATCATAAATGCGAATTCCATAAAGATATGATATCAGAGCAGGCCATTCGTGATAAAATAGGTCTCAGCCACCAAAGCATTCGCGATTCTCTCCAACGGTGCGTAGATGAAAATTTGATTGCCACCAGTCTGGATTTAGACGTCATCATAATTATTTTGCATGGTAGCTTTAGCGGAATAATAAAAAACTGGCTAATGAATCCAGAGAGTTATGATCTTTATGGGCAAGCACCAGCATTAGTTGATAATGTATTAAAAATGTTAAGCCCGGATGGCTGTGTAATGCAATTAATACAGAGTGAAAACCAGGTTGGGTAGTTTAGCCGCCAGGGCCTGACGGCTGTCGACGGTGCTAGTCGAGATCGGCGCAGTTGACCAGCTTTAGGGGATTCACTGAGTTCATATTCCGGCACTTGTCGTGCTCTGTTGTCATCAGTTCTATCCACTGGATGAGCAGCGCATCAAAAAGAAAAACGAAGACCGCAAAAACAACCAGCCACCAATACTTGCGAATCATTGCTTAATCCTGTGTATTCATGCCCAAGCGTGCAGGGAATATACACGAAATCAGTAAGCTGAAAAGCAGACTTACAATGCCTTTACTTTATCGAAAGATCGCCACTGTTTGTCGTTAATCGGCTCTTTTTAGACAGGTTTTTTGTCTTACGTTTTTTCACTTTTGCAAGTTCAGTCTCTGAAAAATGAGAACTGATACTCAGTCTTCTGAGCCCCATTTTTACGTATTCAGCATTGATTTCAATACCGACAAATTTGCGACCTAATTCCACTGCGGTGGCGCCGGTTGTAAAGCTGCCGGCAAACGGATCGAGCACTTTGTCATCCGGGTTGGAGGAAGCCAGAATGATCCGTTCCAGGAGGGCTTTGGGTTTTTGAGTGGGGTGATTTTCGTATTCATCCATCAGATAGCGAACGCGGGGAAAATCCCAGACATTGCCAGGTACTTTTTTCTGATTGTAAGGCTGGGGCGGATTCTTTCTGTAGTCTATTAGCGCACGTTTAGCGCCCGTTTTGGCTTCAACCAGAATATCATCACGATTAAACGTGTAGTTTTTCTGATCTTTTACCATCATCAGGATAGGTTCATACATCGAACCAAAGTAGTTTTTAGCCTGTACCCCTGAGCTATCATATGACCACACGATACGGCTTTTGATGGTAAAAAGTTGGCGACATTTGAGGTCGATGTACGGCATGTTCTCCGTACTGTTCATGATGTACATGCTACCGTGTGGTTTGAGAATACGATGGCACTCGTCGATACACTCAAACAGCCACGCCAGAAAGGTCTCTTCGTCCCAGGATTCCACCATCCCGTCAAAGTCTTTGCCGATGTTATAAGGTGGGTCGGCAAAAATGAGATCGATGCTTTCAGCGGGTAGCTTTTTTAGCTCGGTCAGCGCATCACCCAGGATTATCTTTTTAGATTCATCGCCAAAATAGACAGGTTCACCTCTTGCGTTCATCGCCAAAGCCTCCCGTGTGACATTAATAAAAAAGGCGCTTCCCCATGCCGAGTAGCGCCTTTTAAAACAAACATTTAACTGATTAGTATCAGTTCATGCCGTATTTTTTCAGTTTTTTACGCAGCGTACCACGGTTGATGCCCATCATCAGGGCAGCACGGGTCTGGTTGCCGCGGGTGTATTGCATCACCATGTCCAACAGGGGCTGTTCTACTTCAGCCAGTACCAGCTCATAGAGATCATTAACGTCTTGACCGTTCAATTGAGCAAAATAGTTCTTCAGTGCCTGTTTAACCGAGTCACGCAGGGGCTTTTGAGTTACCTGGTCCTGAGAGTTAACGGTAGAAACGGTCAGTACGTCAGAATTTACGCGTTGTTCGAACATAGTTCTGTCAGCTCTTTATTTCTGTTTACGCAAAATTTTCGAAGTATGCCTCCAACGCCGCCAGCTGTTCGCTGGAATCTTCAATGGCGTTGAATGTGCGCCGAAACTGGTCATCCGGAGCGTGTTCCTGGAGATACCAGGATACGTGTTTACGCGCAATTCGGTACCCTTTTGCATGACCATAAAAGTCGTGCAGTTCCCGAACATGCGCACAAAGCAAGCGCTTCACCTCTGCCAGTGGCAGCGGGGGCAGCAGCTCCCCAGTGTCCAGATAATGCTGGATTTCCCGAAAGATCCAGGGTCTTCCCTGAGCTGCACGGCCTATCATCAGGGCATCCGCCCCCGTATAGTCGAGTACAGCTCTGGCTTTAAGCGGGTCAGTAATGTCGCCATTCGCGATAATCGGAATGGAAACTTTCTGCTTAACTGCCCGAATACTGTCGTACTCAGCATCTCCATTGAACAAACAGGCGCGGGTGCGTCCATGAATGGTCAGAGCCTGAATGCCACAGTCTTCAGCCAGTTGGGCAATCTCTACGCAGTTACGGTGTTCCGGAGCCCAGCCGGTGCGAATCTTGAGTGTGACAGGAACGTCCACTGCATTGACGACCTCGGTTAGTATTGATTTCACTAAATCCGGGTACTGCAAGAGGGCTGAACCTGCGAGCTTGCGATTCACTTTTTTAGCCGGACACCCCATATTGATATCAATAATCTGGGCGCCGCTTTCCACGTTAATACGTGCGGCATCGGCCATCTCAACAGGATCGCTACCGGCAATTTGCACCGTGCGAATTCCTGGCTCGTCAACGTGCACCATCCGTAAACGAGACTTGTCGCTTTCCCAAACCTGCGGGTTAGAAGACATCATCTCGGATACCGTCAATCCGGCTCCCATCTCATAGCACAGCGTCCTGAATGGTCTGTCAGTGATGCCAGCCATAGGTGCTGCGATCAGGCGATTTCTGAGCTGGTGTTGTCCGATGCGCATGAGTTAAGAAATGACCATACTGTGACTGCAAGGCGGCGTATATTACGCATTTTTCGCACGAGATGAAAGGCCAAACTTTGACCAATCCACTGAGGTGGATCAATGAATTGCCGTAAATATGAACTCATGAAAATATTTAATCATATAAATCATGGCATTACAAAAATGTGTCGATTTTATATACGCATATAATTTTGCGTAACTTCTCATTTTTTCTTCAGTTACAGAAGGTACTGACAAGATATTCTGCTGAATTAATCAGCAAATTACCTCGCTATTGTGTGATCGTTACCTCATTTTAGTACAGGATCTCGGTGCCACCTGAATTGCTGTCCGTAATCGTGCGTTCATTCAGCGGCTGCGGTGGACGATTGTTCGCTGGCCCAACAATGTAGTGAAATTTATCTAACTGTTCGGCGGAAAGGGCCACAGGCTTTTTCAGGACAACCCAGGTGACGCCTTCAGTACAGGGAGGCGTTGTTATCGAGCCACTGTAGAGCCAGTAGGTCTTGTTGTCGGGTAGAAGCTGGTTGATATCGACGGGCGAAAAAATGGGCATGCTGTTGCCCTCCATGGTGGGAAAGGACTCCCACAGGTTTTGAATCGCCTGGTTAGGCTCACCAATGTCAAACATGACCGCCACAATGGCGATATCACCATGTTGGTTTTTGTGGGTCAACTGCAGCTCCAGTGGATAGATTTTACCGTTGAGGGTATGTTCGCCTGGAGCGTGAAAATCAAAATGTTTTAAATAATAGAGCTTTTCTTCAATTTCAATGAAATTAGGGGTGTAGGAGCTCATTGTAGCCTGCAGCGTATGGTTAATGCTGCGAAATCTTGTCGGGCCATCAATGTATTGTAAATTGAGCGCGGGCAGGCCGAGTTTGCTGGTTGTCGTGGTCTGGATATCAACGGGTGACTGGTTGATACCCGTCTGACACGTTGCATACTCTTTGCTTATTTTGCCCCACTGCGCAGGGCTGGTTTCTCCGGTATAGCCCCATGGCACGGCCAGCGTCTTCAGGGGCATTAAGCATGCTGCCAGTAAAATTGTTGTAAAACGATTGAAGTGCATGCGTTTACTTAACAAAAAATATAAAAATCAATTAGTTATTATATCGTTGGGTAAAGTATCAGTATGCTGGTCTGTTGTCTGAAAATGGCGTGGTCGGATAACCACGCCGGAAGGGATTATTTTTTCTGTCCGGTAATGCGACACCACTCTTCTTTCTCGATAACCGGATCGAGCGTAAAGAGGTCGGCATAGGCTTCACAGACGCTTTCCGCCTGGCTGGCAAGAATACCAGAAAGCCCCAGCAAACCGCCCTCAACGGGCAGCACGCTGATTAAAGGTGCGAGTTCACGTAATGGGCCAGCAAGGATGTTGGCGACCACCACATCGGCTTTCATCGACTCTGGCTGGTCTTTAGGCAGATAAAGTTCCAGACGCTCAGAAACGCCATTACGTTGGGCGTTATCACGGCTGGCCTGAATCGCTTGCGGATCGATATCTACACCAATCGCTTTCGCTGCACCCAGCTTCAGTGCCGCAATGGCAAGGATGCCGGATCCGCAGCCAAAGTCGATAACCGTTTTACCGTTAAGATCGAGACCGTCCAGCCATTGCAGGCACAGAGAGGTGGTTGGGTGAGTACCGGTACCAAATGCCAGACCCGGGTCGAGCATCACGTTGACGGCGTTCTCATCCGGGACATCGCGCCAGCTCGGGCAAATCCACAGACGTTCGCCAAAGCGCATCGGGTGGAAGTTGTCCATCCATTCGCGTTCCCAGTCTTTGTCTTCAAGCTGTTCGATTTTATGCGCGAAGCCTGCACCCAGTAGTGGGTGCTGCTCCAGAATCGCAACGACTTCTTTCATGTCAGTTTCTGCATCGAACAAGCCGATAACGTCGGTATCGCCCCACAGGCGAGTCTCGCCCGGCAGAGGTTCAAATACCGGCGTATCATGCGTATCCTGGAAAGTAATGGAAACGGAGCCCGCTTCCATCAGTGCATCGCTCAACTCTTCAGCGTTTGCACCGGTCGTGTTCAGTTTCAGTTGAATCCATGGCATGGCAAAACTCTTTATTTATCAGTAGTCAATATGGCGACTTGCGGAACGGCGGAACCGAAACGGTTGCCGATCAGGAAAGCCAGCAAACTTATCAGTAACGAGGGCACAATCGGATGAAAGCCCAGGTACTGAATGTTAAAAGTAGCGAGTACGGCATAAAGTATGCCGCCGACAATCATTGCGCTCAGTGCGCCTGCCGCGTTTGCCCGCTCCCAGTAAAGGCCCAGCACCAGCGGCCATAGGAAGACGGCTTCCAACCCGCCAAACGCCAGCAGGTTAAGCCAGATAATCATCTCTGGCGGCTTCCAGGCGGCCAGCAGCAGTAACGCGCCCAGCAGCAGAGTGATCACTGCCGACATGCGTTTCAGCCGTGTTTCATTTTGCAGTTGTTCCGGGCGAAGGTTCAGATAGAGATCTTTAATGATCGTAGCGGAACTTTGCAGCAATTGGGCATTGATCGTCGACATGATCGCGGCCATGGGCGCGGCGAGGAAGATCCCGGCTGCTACCGGCGGCAAGACTTTTACCATTAGCGTGGGAATAACCAGATCCGGTACCGTCAGGTCAGGGATCACCGCCCGGCCCAACGCGCCGGCCAGATGCATACCAAACATCAGGACAGCCACCACGATGGTGCCAATGATAATTCCACGGTGTACCGCTTTGCTGTCCTTATAGGAGATGCAGCGCACCGCCGTATGCGGCAGGCCAATCACGCCAAAGCACACCAGCACCCAGAATGAAGTCATAAACGTGGGGGACAGAATGTCATCAGCGCCCTGCGGCGAGACCAGTTTAGGATCGATGGTTTGCAGAGTGACTACCGCATTGCTGAGACCACCAGCGGCATGGACGACACCGACCAGCAGTACGATAGTCCCAATCAGCATCACCATGCCCTGCATCGTGTCGTTCAACACGCTGGCGCGAAATCCGCCGAACGCTGTGTATAACGCGATACTGACGCCAAAAATCAGCAGGCCGGTTTCGTAAGGGATACCCGCTGCGGTTTCCAGCAAACGTGCGCCGCCAATAAACTGTACGGTCATTGCACCGACAAACGCGACCAGCAGGCTGAGGCTCGCCAGCCACACCAGCAGGCGGCTTTGGTAGCGGGCAAACAGCATATCGTTGAGGGTAACCGCATTATAACGGCGTGCCAGAATGGCGAATTTTTTGCCGAGAATACCCAACGACAACCAGACGGCGGGTAGTTGGATCATCGCTAACAAAACCCATCCCAGCCCGTATTTATAAGCAGCACCTGGGCCGCCGATAAACGAGCTGGCGCTAATGTAGGTTGCCGTTAGCGTCATGGCTAACACGACCCCGCCCATAGAGCGGCTGCCGAGGAAATACTCATTCAGGAAGGTGCCGGTCGACCTTTTGCGCATGGCGTAAACAGAGAGACCGAAAACCACCAGAAGATAGGCGACCAGCGGCAAAATAACTTCAAGCTGCATCATCATCCTCCAGTGGAATGTCGCGATAGATAAACTTCACCATCGCCCAGCACAGTACGATGAAAACCAATGGCGTCAGCAGACAGGCCATTTCGAACCAGTGCGGGAGGCCGGTAAAACCCAGAGAGGAGTCTGGTAAGTAAGCGGCCACTAACCATGCGGCAAGATATAAAAGGGTCAGCCACAGCGCCCAGCGCGCCTCTTTATGGGCCTGAACAAAACGAGCGTCCATTTTTTGTCCCTTGTGAATAAAGAAAGCGGGGATTGTACCTTATGGCACCTGTGGGAGGGGAGAAAAACAAAAGGCCGGAATTTCCGGCCTTTTCGGTTAACGCTTGCTTACTTTTCCTGAAGTCCGAGTTTTTTCTCCAGGTAGTGGATATTGGTTCCACCATGCTGGAAGTGCTCGTCATTCATGATGCGGATCTGCAGATCAACGTTGGTTTTGATGCCGTCGATGATCAGTTCCTGCAAGGCGTTTTTCATGCGGGCGATAGCGACGTCGCGGTTTTCGCCATAGCAAATCAGCTTACCGATCATTGAGTCATAGTACGGAGGTACTGTGTAACCTGCGTAAATATGAGACTCCCAGCGCACACCAAAGCCACCCGGCGCGTGGAAACGCGTGATTTTACCCGGGCTCGGCAGGAAGGTGTTCGGGTCTTCGGCGTTGATACGGCACTCTACCGCATGGCCTTTAACCACAACTTCGTCCTGCTTGATAGACAGCGGCTGACCCGCTGCGATGCGCAGTTGTTCTTTGATCAGGTCAACACCGGTGATCATTTCGGTTACCGGGTGTTCAACCTGAATACGGGTGTTCATTTCAATGAAGTAGAACTCACCGTTTTCGAACAGGAACTCGAAAGTACCCGCGCCGCGATAGCCGATATCCACGCACGCTTTGGCGCAACGCTCGCCGATGTAGCGACGCAGTTCCGGAGTAATGCCCGGCGCTGGTGCTTCTTCGACAACTTTCTGGTGACGACGCTGCATGGAGCAGTCACGCTCTGCCAGATAAATCGCGTTACCCTGACCGTCTGCCAGCACCTGAATTTCGATGTGGCGTGGGTTTTCCAGGTATTTCTCCATGTAGACCATGTCGTTATTGAAAGCCGCTTTCGCTTCCGCTTTGGTCATGGAGATGGATTGCGCCAGTTCGGCATCGCTACGCACGACGCGCATACCGCGACCGCCGCCGCCACCGGAGGCTTTGATGATAACCGGGTAGCCGATGCGTTTAGCATGAGCGCGGTTAGCGTCCATGTCATCGCCCAACGGGCCGTCAGAGCCTGGAACAGTCGGTACGCCAGCTTTTTTCATCGCGGTAATCGCGGACACTTTGTCGCCCATCAGGCGGATGGTGTCGGCTTTCGGGCCGATGAAGATAAAGCCAGAACGTTCTACCTGCTCAGCAAAGTTGGCGTTCTCAGAGAGGAAGCCATAACCCGGGTGAATTGCCACCGCGCCGGTGATTTCAGCGGCGCTAATGATAGCCGGGATGTTCAGATAGCTTTTTACGGACGGAGCCGGGCCAATACAGACCGTCTCATCCGCCAGCAATACGTGTTTTAAATCGCGATCCGCGCTTGAATGCACTGCGACAGTCTTGATACCCAGTTCTTTACAGGCACGAAGAATACGCAAGGCAATCTCGCCGCGGTTAGCGATGACAATTTTATCCAACATGTTCGCCTCGTTATTCGATGACGACCAGCGGCTCGTCAAATTCTACCGGTTGACCGCTTTCTACCAGAATCGCTTTAACGACGCCGGATTTGTCGGCTTCGATCTGGTTCATCATTTTCATGGCTTCAACGATGCACAGGGTATCGCCCGCATTCACTTTCTGGCCGATTTCGATGAACGCTTTCGCATCCGGGCTCGGGGTGCGGTAGAACGTACCAACCATTGGGGAGCGTACGATGTGACCACTGATTTCCGCTGCTGCCGGAGCTTCCATACTTGGAGAGGCAGTTTGTGCGACAGCGTTAGACAGAGCTGGCTGCTGCATCACTGGTGCAGCATAAGCCTGTTGCATCATTGGAAAACTTGCAGCTGGCGCCGCACGGCTGATGCGTACAGACTCTTCGCCTTCAGAAATTTCCAGTTCGGAGATGCCTGATTCTTCAACCAGCTCGATCAGTTTTTTAATCTTACGAATATCCATGAGTGGGTTCCGTACTCTTTGTTTAGTGAGATTGTGACAGGCGTTTTACCGCCGTCTGTATAGCATTTTTATAACAGTGAGTGACAAGATGCCACGCATCTCAGGCGTTGCACTGGGTGCTGATGCCATTACATGAGATTGCCAGACTTGTTAGTCATTGTGCGGCTATCTTCTGTCATTTTCGGGTAAAAGACAAAATATACCTTCAATATGCGATTGTCACCCTTTCCGCGCCGTAAAAACGCTACCGGGGATAGCAAAGGCGCACATTATAACTATTTCGTAGCAATTGGCAGCTAAATACTGGTCTTATCAGGGAAGATAATCAACCGTTAACATGTAAAGAAAATCGGATCGTCCGTGTTTTGCAACGTACTGCACATATCGTGAAACTACCGCCACCACTGGCGAAACTTCCTGTAGCGGCAGGCTAACAGCACCGCAGCAAGTGCGGCATAAATAATCGGTTGAGGGGAGATGATTTTAACCGACCACAGATAATGTATGGGTGCCAGGATCGCCACAAGATAGACGAAGTTGTGCAAAAATTGCCAATACTTACCCAGCTTTCGCTGTGCAGATTGCGTGGACGTTAAGGTGAGAGCAAATAATATGACCCAACAGACAATACCCAACATCAAATACGGTCGCGAAATGAATTCCCGCCCCAACAGCGCCAGATTATGAATACCCAGTTCCAGTAACGCGTAGCTGGTTAAATGCAGCGTCGCCCAAGCGAAACACCATAGCCCTAACAGGCGACGAGTGCGTATCAATAATGGCTGTTTAGCGTAGCGCGCGAGTGGAGAGACCAGCAAGGTCGCCAGTAAGAATTTCAGAGCTGTCCTACCGGTAAAGTGCTGGATATCTTTGACCGGATCGGCGCTCAAACCGCCATGATTTACCGCCCAAAAGAGCCAGATTAACGGCAAAAATCCGCCAAGATGCAGGCAAACTTTCAGCCCGGTAATGTGCTTTGCAGTCAGACGCACTTAAAAATTCTCCTGTAGATTAAGACCACGATACAGGGAAGCAACCTCTTCGGCATAACCGTTAAACAACAGCGTGGATTGACGCTGTACGTCCAGAATACCGCCAGCGCCAATAAAACGTTCGGTGGCCTGGGACCAGCGGGGGTGATCGACATGCGGATTCACGTTGGCATAAAACCCATATTCATTAGGCGCGGCCAGGTTCCACGTTGTTGGGGGGCGTTCGCGCGTAAGTTTGATACTCACGATCGACTTTATGCCCTTAAATCCGTATTTCCACGGCACAATTAAGCGGATGGGGGCGCCATTTTGCGGCGGAAGGGCCTTACCATAAACCCCTACGGTAAGCAGGGTTAGTGGATGCATTGCTTCATCCAGGCGTAACCCTTCAACATAGGGATATTTCAGCCCGCCGCCAATAAAGCGATCTTTCTGACCAGGCATTTCATCCGGGGCGTAGCGCGTTTCGAAAGCGACATATTTTGCGTTGCTGGTGGGTTCAACCTGCGCCAGCAGTTTATGTAATGGAAAGCCAATCCACGGCACCACCATTGACCAGGCTTCCACGCAGCGCATCCGATAAATCCGCTCTTCCAATGGGAAACGGGTGGTCAGCGCATCATGATCGAGAGTGAGGGGTTTTGCGACTTCGCCAGTGATTTTCAAGGTCCACGGATCGGTTTTCAGGCTGCCTGCGTTGGCCGCTGGATCCGCTTTGTCGAGACCAAATTCATAGAAGTTGTTGTAGCCAGAAACTTTATCTGCTGGCGTTAAAGGAAGCGAATTTTGCCAGGCGGTGGGCTTGCTGAAATTAAGCGGCTTACCTGCAGGCGCCGGAGGGCGGTCATTACCCTTAAACCAGCTCAGAAGGTCGGCCTGCGCAGCGTGAGGCAAAGACAACGCGGCAGCGCTGATCCCTAATGCTTTCAGTACCTGGCGGCGCTGCATAAAAAAAGCCGACTCGGCGGTGACGTCGGCTTCTGTAAATGGACGTAATTTCTTCATAACAGACTCCCGGCTTACGCGTCATGACAGACAGGGGATGCGTAGTTAATATGGCAGGGAGTCTCTATATATGCCGCGAAATTTTGTTAGTTAAGTGTAAATTTCTGCGCCGATGCCTGTTATTTCACCTTCACCAGGGTACGACCTTGCACCTGGTTATTGATGATGGCATCGGCGAACTTCGGCGCATCCGCTAGCGTAATCTCCGTGGCGGCCTGAGCATAGAACGATTCCGGCAGATCCTTAACCAAACGCGCCCAGGCTTCTGCGCGACGTGCCGGTGGGGTCATCACCGAGTCCACCCCTTGCAAACGTACATTACGCAGAATGAATGGCATGACGGTGGTCGGCAGCGCGAAGCCGCCCGCCAGGCCGCAGGCGGCCACGCAGCCACCGTAGTTCATCTGCGCCAGGACTTTCGCCAGCACTTTATCGCCAACGGTATCAATTGCACCGGCCCACAGTTGTTTTTCCAACGGGCGAGATTCAGCAAACTCATCGCGGCTGAGAATACGATTCGCGCCCAGGCTCTTCAGATAGTCGTGGGTGCTTTCGCGTCCTGATACTGCCACAACCTGATAGCCCAGCTTATGCAGTAATGCCACGGCAGTGCTGCCCACGCCGCCGCTGGCGCCGGTGACGACAATCTCACCGTCTTGCGGGCGAATACCTGCATCCTCAAGCGCCATGACGCACAGCATGGCGGTAAAACCGGCGGTGCCGATGACCATCGCTTTGCGCCCGTCCAGCCCTTGCGGCAGCGCTACCAGCCAGTCGCCTTTGACGCGCGCACGTTCAGCCAGCCCGCCCCAATGGTTTTCACCCACACCCCAGCCGGTCAGTAAGACTTCCTGACCCGCATGAAAACGGGGATCTTCGCTTGCACGCACGGTACCGGCGAAATCAATGCCAGGAATCATCGGAAAGTTGCGGATGATTTTACCCTTGCCAGTGATAGCCAGGGCGTCTTTATAGTTCAGGCTTGACCAGTGGACATCCACCGTTACATCGCCTTCCGGGAGCTGGTTTTCGTCGAGGGGTTGAACGGATGCGAGGGTTTTTCCGTCCTGCTGTTCTAAGATCAAAGCCTGCATAACCTGTCCTCAATTCGTATAGTGGATTGGAAAATTTTTAATGAAGACTATACTCGCTAATCAAAACATGATGCCGATTCTGCGCAATAAATTGCCAGATATACCTGATTTGGTAGTATGCCCCCACAGTTTGCATAAATTGGCGGATTTTGCGTTCAGTTTTGCATTTTCGAGTCGCTTTATCTCTTTCACACCTGTTTCATAACTGTCGGAGTTAACACAAGGATGCGATTAACGACGAAATTCTCAGCTTTTGTCACGCTGCTTACTGGGTTAACGATCTTTGTGACTCTGATTGGCTGCTCGCTGAGTTTCTACAACGCTATTCAATATAAGTTCACTACGCGAGTGCAGGCGGTGGCGACGGCGATTGATACACATCTTGTCTCCCGCGATTTCGTTTCGCTGACGCCGCAAATCGATGAACTGATGGTTTCTGTTGATATCGTGCGTATCGAGTTGCTGCAAGGGGAGCATATAGTGTATGACCACTCCCGAACCAGCAGCTACCGTCCGGCAGGAACGAACAACCTCTACCGCGACATCACCGTACCGTTGGTCAAGCATCCGGGCATGTCAGTTCGCCTGGTTTATCAGGATCCGATGGGCAACTATTTCCATTCGCTACTGACTACCGCGCCGCTCACACTGGCCATTGCGTTTATTATTCTGATGCTCTTTTTGTCGGTACGCTGGCTTCAGCGTCAGCTTTCAGGCCAGGAGTTACTGGAGATTCGTTCCACGCGTATTCTGAACGGTGAACGCGGGTCGAATGTACGAGGAACGGTCTATGAATGGCCAGCGCGCACCAGCAGTGCGCTCGATATGTTGCTGACTGAAATTCAAAATGCCCGCGAGCAACGCAGCCGACTGGACACCCTGATTCGTTCCTATGTTGCGCAGGATACAAAAACCGGGCTGAGTAACCGTCTGTTTTTTGATAACCAGTTGGCCACGCTGTTGGAAGATCAAGAAAAGGTGGGAGCGCATGGCGTCGTGATGATGGTGCGTCTGCCGGACTTTACTCTGCTGCGAGATAGCTGGGGAATCACCCTGGCGGAAGAACAAATTTCAACGCTAATCAATTTGTTGTCGACGTTTATGACGCGTTATCCGGGGGCATTGCTGGCGCGCTACCACCGTAGCGATTTTGCCATCCTGTTGCCACATCGCACGCTGAAAGAAGCCGAAAGCATCGCCGGGCAATTATTAAAAGCGGTCGATGCGCTTCCGACTAATAAAATGATCGATCGTGCCGATATGGTTCATATTGGCATTTGCGTTTGCCGCAGTGGTCAGTCGACGGAACAGGTGATGGATCATGCTGAGGCCGCCACCCGGAATTCGGTCCTGCAGGGTGGGAACAGCTGGTCGGTCTATGATGACTCCCTGCCGGAAAAAGGCCGGGGCAACGTGCGCTGGCGGACGCTGATTGAACAGATGCTCAGCCGGGGCGGGCCGAGAATATATCAAAAACCTGCGGTAACGCGTGAAGGACGGGTACACCACCGGGAACTGATGTGCCGTATTTTTGATGGCAGCGAAGAGGTTATTTCGGCGGAATATATGCCGATGGTGCTGCAGTTTGGCCTGGCTGAAGAGTATGACCGTTTACAGTTAAGTCGTCTGATCCTGCTTTTGGGCTACTGGCCGCAGGAAAGCCTGGCGATGCAGATAACGGTTGAATCGCTAATTCGCCCACGTTTTCAGCGCTGGCTGCGTGATACGTTGATGCAGTGCGAAAAATCACTACGCAAACGCATAATTATTGAACTTGCTGAGGCAGATGTTTGTCAACATATCAGCCGATTACAGCCCGTCATCCGATTGATGGATGCGCTAGGGGTACGGATCGCCGTTACGCAGGCCGGTTTAACGCTGGTGAGCACCAGCTGGATTAAAGAGCTTAACGTTGAGTTATTGAAGCTGCATCCAAGCCTGGTGAGGAATATTGATAAGCGAACCGAAAACCAACTGTTGGTTCAAAGCCTGGCGGAGGCCTGTTCAGGCACGCCAACGCAGGTTTATGCCACGGGAGTTCGTTCGCGTAGCGAGTGGCATACGCTGACGGAACGCGGAGTTGCTGGTGGGCAAGGGGATTTTTTTGCCGCATCACAGCCACTTGACACTAACGTGAAAAAATATTCGCAAAGATATTCGGTTTAACCTGCCGTTTAATTCGTTTTCACGTAGAATAACGCGCGCTGTGCCTTCTGGGGGTGTGCTTGTCTGCTCGCCAGGTTGTAACAGCAAACATGCAGGTGAATGACCTTTGACAGGTTGCAAACAAAAGCGAGGAATGCTGCTGATTTTTTCAGCCCTGATGGACTCAGGCCGGTTTTGTAACAAAGGAAACGAACTGCACTAATTTTCACCGTAGCAGATGATTTTTGCGCCTTGTCGCTGCTGCGTGTGGTTGGTAAAGTAAGCGGATTTTGTTTTCCGCCCCAGCTTTCAGGATTATCCCTTAGTATGTTGAAAAAATTTCGTGGCATGTTTTCCAATGACCTGTCCATTGACCTGGGTACCGCGAATACCCTTATTTATGTAAAAGGACAAGGCATCGTATTGAATGAGCCTTCTGTTGTGGCCATTCGTCAGGATCGTGCCGGTTCGCCGAAAAGCGTGGCTGCAGTAGGTCATGATGCGAAGCAGATGCTGGGTCGTACGCCGGGCAATATCGCTGCAATTCGCCCAATGAAAGACGGCGTTATCGCTGACTTCTTCGTGACTGAAAAAATGCTCCAGCACTTTATCAAACAAGTGCACAGCAATAGCTTCATGCGACCAAGCCCGCGCGTACTGGTGTGTGTACCGGTTGGCGCAACCCAGGTTGAACGCCGTGCGATCCGTGAATCCGCTCAGGGCGCAGGCGCCCGTGAAGTCTTTCTGATCGAAGAGCCGATGGCGGCCGCGATTGGTGCGGGTCTGCCAGTTTCTGAAGCAACCGGCTCAATGGTTGTGGATATCGGTGGTGGTACCACTGAAGTTGCCGTTATCTCCCTGAACGGCGTGGTTTACTCTTCTTCCGTACGTATTGGTGGTGACCGCTTCGACGAAGCCATCATTAATTACGTTCGTCGTAACTACGGTTCTCTGATCGGTGAAGCCACCGCAGAACGTATTAAACACGAAATCGGTTCCGCTTATCCGGGCGATGAAGTCCGCGAGATCGAAGTAC
The DNA here is from genome assembly GCF_005280955.1 of Citrobacter sp. wls717. Classification (NCBI taxonomy): domain Bacteria; kingdom Pseudomonadati; phylum Pseudomonadota; class Gammaproteobacteria; order Enterobacterales; family Enterobacteriaceae; genus Citrobacter; species Citrobacter sp. wls717. The sequence goes on along the minus strand of NZ_SZWW01000017.1, from coordinate 144,789 downwards.
GCGGCCGTAACCTGGCAGAAGGTGTTCCACGCGGCTTTACCCTGAACTCCAACGAGATTCTGGAAGCGCTGCAGGAACCGCTGACCGGTATCGTGAGCGCGGTAATGGTTGCTCTGGAACAGTGTCCGCCAGAGCTGGCGTCAGACATCTCCGAGCGCGGTATGGTGCTGACCGGTGGCGGTGCGCTGCTGCGTAACCTTGATCGTCTGTTAATGGAAGAAACCGGTATTCCAGTTGTTGTTGCTGAAGATCCGCTGACCTGCGTGGCGCGCGGTGGCGGCAAAGCACTGGAAATGATCGATATGCACGGCGGCGACCTGTTCAGCGAAGAGTAATCGGACGCAGGTAGGGTGGCCCGCGGGTTGCCCTTCCGCTCTGATACGAGAATACGCATAGACTATGAAGCCAATTTTTAGCCGTGGCCCGTCGCTACAGATTCGCCTTATTCTGGCGGTGCTGGTGGCGCTCGGCGTTATTATTGCCGACAGCCGCCTGGGTACGTTTAGTCAAATCCGAACGTACATGGATACCGCCGTCAGTCCTTTCTACTTTATCTCTAATGGTCCTCGTGAATTACTCGACGGCGTGTCGCAAACGCTGGCTTCGCGTGACCAACTCGAACTTGAAAACCGGGCGCTGCGTCAGGAACTGCTGCTGAAAAATAGCGAGCTGCTGATGCTGGGGCAATATAAACAGGAGAACGCGCGTTTGCGCGAGCTGCTGGGATCGCCATTGCGTCAGGACGAACAAAAGATGGTGACGCAGGTCATCTCAACGGTTAATGACCCATACAGCGATCAGGTCGTGATCGACAAAGGGAGCGTTAACGGCGTCTACGAAGGTCAGCCAGTTATCAGCGACAAAGGTGTAGTGGGTCAGGTCGTTGCGGTAGCAAAACTGACCAGCCGCGTACTGCTGATTTGCGATGCAACGCATGCTCTGCCAATCCAGGTTCTGCGTAACGATATTCGCGTCATTGCTGCGGGCAACGGTTGTACGGACGATCTTCAGCTTGAACATCTGCCAGCGAACACCGACATTCGCGTTGGCGATGTGCTGGTGACTTCCGGTTTGGGTGGACGCTTCCCGGAAGGTTATCCGGTTGCTGTTGTTTCTTCCGTTAAGCTGGACACTCAGCGTGCTTATACCGTCATTCAGGCTCGTCCGACCGCGGGTTTGCAGCGTTTGCGCTATCTGCTGCTGTTGTGGGGAGCCGATCGTAACGGCGCCAATCCGATGACGCCGGAAGAAGTACACCGTGTTGCCAATGAACGTTTGATGCAAATGATGCCGCAAGTTCTGCCTGCGCCAGATGCCATGGGGCCGCCTGCACCAGTACCGGCACCTGCTACAGGCGTCACTACCGCACCTACGGACACCACGCCGCCACAACCTGCTCCGCGTAAGCCGGGAGGACAGTAAGTGGCAAGCTATCGTAGCCAGGGGCGTTGGGTTATTTGGCTTTCGTTCCTTATTGCACTGTTGCTGCAAGTTATGCCCTGGCCGGATGACATTCTTGTTTTCCGGCCAAACTGGGTGCTGCTCATCTTGTTGTATTGGATTCTGGCGCTACCGCATCGCGTAAATGTGGGCACAGGGTTCGTGGTGGGTGCCATACTGGATCTCATTAGCGGTTCCACGCTTGGCGTACGGGCCTTGTCGATGAGTATCATTGCCTATCTGGTCGCGCTGAAATTCCAGCTATTCCGTAACCTCGCGCTCTGGCAACAGGCGCTGGTGGTCGTGTTGTTATCACTGGTCGTGGATATTATTGTTTTCTGGGCCGAGTTTTTAGTGATCAATGTCTCTTTCAGACCTGAAGTGTTCTGGAGTAGTGTAGTGAATGGTGTGCTCTGGCCATGGCTATTCTTACTGATGCGTAAAATCCGTCAGCAGTTTGCGGTGCAATAAGGTTGATATGAATACTCTGTATCTTGCTTCAGGTTCTCCACGTCGTCAGGAACTGCTCGCTCAACTTGGTATCACGTTTGAACGGCTGGTTCCTGGGATTGAAGAACAGCGGCACCCGCAGGAAAGCGCGCAGCAGTACGTTTCTCGTCTGGCGCGCGAAAAAGCGCAGGCTGGCGTTGCGTTGGCGCAGCGTGATTTGCCGGTATTGGGTGCGGATACCATTGTTATTCTTAACGGTGAAGTGCTGGAAAAACCGCACGACGCCGCCCATGCCGCCGCAATGCTACGTAAGCTGTCGGGCAACACGCATCAGGTCATGACCGCCGTGGCATTGGCCGATCGCCAGCACAGTCTGGACTGTCTGGTGGTGACGGAAGTGACATTCAGAGCACTCACCGATGAGGACATCGCGGGTTATGTTGCCAGCGGTGAACCAATGGATAAAGCAGGTGCATACGGTATTCAAGGGTTGGGTGGCTGTTTTGTCAGGAAGATAAATGGCAGCTATCACGCCGTAGTCGGCTTACCGCTGGTAGAAACGTATGAGTTGCTGACCAATTTTAACGCACTGCGTGAGCAAAGGGATAAACATGACGGCTGAATTGTTGGTAAACGTAACGCCATCGGAAACACGGGTGGCTTACATTGATGGCGGTATTCTGCAGGAAATTCATATTGAACGTGAGGCGCGACGTGGAATCGTAGGCAATATCTACAAAGGTCGTGTAAGTCGTGTACTTCCGGGTATGCAGGCGGCTTTTGTAGATATTGGACTGGATAAAGCCGCATTTCTTCACGCTTCAGACATCATGCCACACACCGAATGCGTGGCCGGTGAAGAACAAAAACAGTTCACCGTGCGCGACATTTCTGAACTGGTTCGCCAGGGCCAGGATTTGATGGTGCAGGTGGTAAAAGATCCGCTGGGTACTAAGGGCGCTCGCCTGACGACGGACATTACGCTGCCTTCCCGTTATCTTGTTTTTATGCCGGGCGCGTCGCACGTTGGCGTTTCCCAACGTATCGAAAGCGAAAGCGAACGCGAACGTCTGAAAAAAGTGGTAGCCGATTACTGTGATGAGCAGGGCGGATTTATTATTCGTACAGCGGCGGAAGGCGTATGCGAAGAGGATCTGGCCTCGGATGCTGCCTACCTGAAGCGCGTCTGGACGAAAGTCATGGAGCGCAAAAAACGTCCGCAAACGCGCTACCAGATGTATGGCGAACTTGCGCTGGCGCAGCGCGTTTTGCGTGATTTTGCCGATGCCCAGCTTGATCGGATCCGCGTCGACTCTCGCCTGACCTATGAGGCGTTGCTGGAATTTACGGCGGAGTACATTCCCGAGATGACCAGCAAGCTGGAGCATTACAGCGGACGTCAGCCTATTTTCGATCTCTTTGACGTTGAGAATGAAATCCAGCGCGCGCTGGAACGCAAGGTTGAGCTGAAATCCGGCGGCTATTTGATCATCGATCAAACCGAAGCGATGACCACCGTGGATATCAATACCGGCGCGTTTGTTGGACATCGTAATCTCGACGACACTATTTTTAATACTAATATTGAAGCAACGCAGGCCATTGCGCGTCAGCTGCGTCTGCGTAACCTGGGCGGCATTATCATTATCGATTTTATCGACATGAATAATGAAGATCATCGGCGCCGGGTGTTGCACTCTCTGGAGCAGGCTCTGAGCAAGGACCGCGTAAAAACCAGCATTAACGGTTTTTCACAGCTGGGCCTGGTGGAGATGACGCGTAAGCGCACGCGTGAAAGCGTGGAGCATGTGCTGTGCAATGAGTGCCCTACCTGTCATGGACGCGGTACCGTGAAAACGGTGGAAACCGTATGCTATGAAATCATGCGCGAAATTGTCCGCGTACACCATGCATACGACTCCGATCGCTTCCTGGTTTATGCATCTCCGGCAGTGGCAGAAACCCTGAAAGGCGAAGAGTCGCATGCGCTGGCGGAAGTCGAAATCTTTGTGGGTAAACAGGTCAAAGTCCAGGTTGAACCGCTCTATAACCAGGAGCAGTTCGACGTCGTAATGATGTAATTGAGTAGTAGCACCAGCGCATGTAGGCCGGATAAGGCGCAAGCGCCGCCATCCGGCAATATACACTCAAGGGGTGTGAGTCACATTTTTTTGCAGACAAGGAGAGGCGCGTGAGGCGATTGCCGGGGATATTACTGCTCACTGGAGCCGCATTCGTTGTCATTGCAGCGCTGATGGTCAGTGGACTGCGCCTTGCGCTACCTCATCTTGATAGCTGGCGTCCGGCCATTCTCGGTAAGATTGAATCCGCGACTGGCCTGCCCGTTACCGCCAGCCAGCTATCCGCCAACTGGCAAAATTTCGGCCCTACGCTTGAAGCGCGTGATATCCACGCACAGCTCAAAGACGGCGGTGAGTTTTCGGTAAAACGCGTCACGTTAGCGCTGGATGTCTGGCAAAGTTTACTGCACATGCGCTGGCAGTTTCGCGATCTAACCTTCTGGCAATTGCAGTTGCGCACCAATACCCCTATCCAGAGTAGTGAAAGCGGTGATGGAATTGAAGCGGGTCACCTCAGCGATCTCTTCCTGCGTCAGTTCGATCATTTCGATCTCCGCGACAGTCAAATCAGCTTTTTAACCCTCTCAGGCCAGCGCGCTGAACTGGCGATCCCACAGCTTACCTGGCTGAACGGTAAAAACCGGCATCGCGCTGAGGGGCAGGTCAGTCTCTCCAGTCTGACCGGTCAACATGGCGTTATGCAGGTGCGCATGGATCTGCGCGACGACAATGGGCTGTTGAATAATGGTCGGGTCTGGCTGCAGGCAGACGACATTGACGTCAAACCGTGGCTGGGCAAATGGATGCAGGATAATGTCGCGTTGCAAACCGCGCGTTTTAGCCTGGAAGCATGGATGACGATCAATAAAGGCGTCGTTTCCGGAGGCGATGTCTGGCTGAAGAAAGGCGGCGCCAGCTGGCTGGGTAACAACCGCACGCATACGCTCTCCGTGGATAACCTGACGGCGCACATTAGCCGCGAACAGCCGGGCTGGCAATTCTCTATTCCCGATACCCGTATCACCATGGATGATAAACCCTGGCCAAGCGGGGCGTTAACGCTGGCCTGGATCCCTGAGCAGGAAGTCGGTGGTGAGAATAACAAGCGCAGTGACGAGCTACGCATTCGCGCCAGCAATCTGGAGCTGGCTGGATTAGAAGGGCTGCGCCCGATGGCGGCTAAGTTATCGCCAGCGCTGGGGGATATTTGGCGCGCCACGCAGCCAAGCGGCAAAATTGATGTGCTGGCGCTGGATATCCCATTACAGGCAACAGAAAAGACCCGTTTCCAGTCCTCGTGGACCAATCTGGCCTGGAAACAGTGGAAGTTGTTACCGGGGGCGGAGCATTTCTCCGGTACGCTTTCGGGCAGCGTGGAAAATGGTGCGCTTACCGCCTCCATCAAGCAAGCCCGCATGCCGTATGAGAGCGTCTTCCGCGCACCATTGGAAATACAAAACGGCGTGGCGACGCTAAGCTGGCTGAAGAATGATAAAGGTTTTCAGTTAGATGGGCGCAATATTGATGTCAAAGCGAAAGCGGTACATGCGCGCGGTGGTTTTCGCTATCTGCAACCGACCGGTGACGAGCCATGGTTAGGCATTCTGGCGGGGATCAGTACTGATGACGGCTCTCAGGCCTGGCGCTACTTCCCGGAAAATCTGATGGGCAAAGAGCTGGTTGACTACCTCAGCGGCGCGATTCAGGGCGGCGAAGCGGATAATGCCACGTTGGTGTATGGCGGTAACCCGCATTTGTTCCCATATCTGCATAATGAAGGGCAGTTTCAGGTCCTGGTGCCGTTACGCAATGCTAAATTCGCCTTTCAGCCCGACTGGCCTGCGTTGACTGACCTCAATATTGAACTGAACTTCATTAACGACGGTCTGTGGATGAAAACGGATGGCGTTAATTTAGGCGGCGTAAAAGCCAGCAATCTGACGGCCAATATTCCCGACTATGCAAAAGAAAAACTGCTGATTGATGCCGACATCAACGGGCCGGGCAAAGCGGTTGGACCTTATTTTGATGATACGCCGCTAAAAGATTCTCTTGGCGCCACGCTTGAGCAGTTGCAGATTGATGGCGATGTGAATGCTCGCTTACATCTCGATATCCCGTTGGATGGCTCGCTGGTTACGGCCAAAGGTGATGTCAATCTGCGTAATAACAGTCTGTTTATTAAACCGCTCGACAGCACGTTGAAGAATTTGACCGGTAAATTCAGCTTTGTGAACGGCGATCTGCAGAGCGAGCCGATGACGGCAAACTGGTTTAATCAGCCGCTGAACGTCGATTTTTCCACTACCGAAGGGGCCAAAGCCTATCAGGTGGCGGTGAATCTGCAGGGCGACTGGCAGCCAAACCGTATGGGGATTTTGCCGACGCAGGTGAACGATGCGTTAAGCGGCAGTATGGCGTGGAATGGCAAGGTGGGTATCAATCTTCCGTATCATGCCGGGGCGACCTACGACATTGCGTTAAAGAGTGACCTGAAGAATGTAAGTAGTCACTTACCTGCTCCACTGAATAAGGCGGCCGGTGAGGCGCTGCCGGTAAACGTGAAGGCCAACGGCAATCTGCGCAGCTTTGATCTCACCGGCAACGCAGGTAGCAAGAATCACTTCAACAGCCACTGGCTGCTGAATCAGAAGCTGACCCTTGACCGCGCTATCTGGACGTCGGAAAGCCGCACCGTGCCCGCGTTACCCGATCAGCAAGGCATTGAGCTCAATCTTCCCCCTATGGACGGCGCGCAATGGCTGGCATTGTTCCAGAAGGGCGCTGCGGATAACGTTGGCTCGAACGCCAACTTCCCGCAACGCATCACGGTACGTACGCCATCGTTATCCCTGGGGGGGCAGCAGTGGAACAATTTAAGTATTGTGTCTGAGCCTTCGGGCAACGGTTCCAGCGTGCAGGCGCAGGGGCGTGAGATCAACGCCACGCTGGCTATGCGCAATAACGCCCCGTGGCTGGCGAACATTAAATACCTCTATTACAACCCGAGCGCCGCAAAGCCTTCTCCCGGCACAGCGCCAGCGTCGCCTTTCTCTACCATCAATAACGTCAGCTTCCGTGGCTGGCCGGATGTTCAGCTCCGCTGTGCAGAGTGTTGGCTGTGGGGACAGAAATATGGACGTATTGATGCCGATGTGGCGATCAAAGGCGATACGCTCTCGTTGAGCAACGGTCTGTTGGATACCGGCTTTGCCAGACTGACTGCCGATGGTGAATGGGTGAATGTGCCGGGTAAAGAGCGTACGTCACTGAAGGGAAAACTGAACGGCAAAAAAATTGACTCTGCCGCCGGTTTCTTTGGCGTATCGACGCCGATTCGTAACTCTTCGTTCAATGTGGAGTACGACCTGCACTGGCGTAATCCACCGTGGGATCCGGATGAAGCGTCGCTGAATGGGATTTTGCGCACCCGGTTGGGCAAAGGTGAGCTTACCGAACTCAGTACCGGACATGCGGGGCAACTGTTACGCCTGTTAAGCTTTGACGCGTTGCTACGTAAACTGCGCTTTGATTTTAGCGATACCTTCAGTGAAGGCTTCTATTTCGACTCCATTCGCAGCACGGCGTGGATTAAGGATGGTGTGATGCATACCGACGACACGCTGGTGGACGGTCTGGAAGCTGACATCGCGATGAAAGGCTCGGTGAATCTGGTACGCCGCGAACTGGATATGGAAGCGGTTGTCGCGCCTGAAATTTCTGCCACCGTTGGGGTTGCCGCCGCATTTGCCGTCAACCCGATTGTCGGCGCGGCGGTGTTTGCCGCCAGTAAGGTTCTGGGGCCGCTGTGGAGTAAAGTTTCGATTCTGCGTTACCGTATCACCGGTCCGGTTGATAAGCCGCAGATTAACGAAGTTCTGCGTCAGCCGCGCAAAGAAAGCCAGCAATGATTTGACGGGGGCAAGTAATTGCCCCAATCTCAGTACATAGTATTGCCGGATGGAGCAGCGCTTATCCGGCCTACAGTAGCCTAACAACGTAGGCCGGATAAGGCGTTTTTGCCGCCATCCGGCAGAATTAAATGAGTAACAAAACGATGAGTCTGAACCTGGTAAGTGAACAATTGCTAGCGGCGAATGGCCTGAAACATCAGGATCTGTTTGCCATTCTGGGCCAACTGGCCGAACGCCGTCTCGATTACGGCGATCTCTATTTTCAGTCGAGCTATCACGAATCCTGGGTTTTAGAAGATCGCATCATTAAAGATGGTTCTTACAATATCGATCAGGGTGTTGGCGTACGCGCTATCAGCGGCGAAAAAACGGGGTTTGCCTATGCAGACCAGATTAGCCTGCTGGCGCTGGAGCAAAGTGCGCATGCTGCCCGGACTATTGTGCGCGACAGTGGTGACGGCAAAGTAAAAACGCTGGGTGCGGTAGAGCATCAGGCGCTTTACACTTCGGTCGATCCGTTACAAAGCATGAGCCGCGAAGAGAAACTGGATATTCTGCGTCGCGTTGACCGCGTTGCGCGTGCTGCTGACAAGCGCGTTCAGGAAGTGACCGCCAGCCTGACCGGTGTTTATGAGCTGATTCTGGTGGCGGCGACCGACGGTACGCTGGCCGCGGATGTCCGTCCACTGGTGCGTTTGTCCGTCAGCGTACAGGTCGAAGAAGACGGTAAACGTGAGCGCGGCGCGAGCGGTGGCGGCGGTCGCTTTGGCTATGACTATTTCCTTGGCGATCTCGATGGTGACGTTCGTGCCGACGCGTGGGCGAAAGAGGCTGTGCGCATGGCGCTGGTCAATCTGTCCGCAGTAGCCGCGCCGGCAGGTACGTTACCGGTGGTACTCGGCGCTGGCTGGCCTGGCGTTCTGCTGCACGAAGCGGTCGGCCATGGTCTGGAAGGCGACTTTAACCGTCGTGGCACCTCGGTATTTAGCGGTCATATGGGTGAACTGGTCGCGTCAGAACTGTGTACCGTAGTGGATGATGGCACAATGGCGGACCGTCGTGGATCCGTGGCTATTGATGACGAAGGTACACCGGGCCAGTACAACGTGCTTATCGAAAACGGTATTCTGAAAGGCTACATGCAGGACAAACTGAATGCGCGCCTGATGGGTGTGGCGCCAACGGGTAACGGACGCCGTGAATCTTACGCGCACCTGCCGATGCCGCGGATGACCAACACCTATATGCTGCCGGGCAAATCCACGCCGCAGGAAATCATTGAATCCGTCGAATACGGCATTTATGCGCCGAACTTCGGCGGTGGTCAGGTGGATATCACCTCCGGGAAATTTGTGTTCTCAACGTCCGAAGCGTATCTGATTGAAAACGGTAAAGTGACCAAACCCGTGAAAGGCGCGACGCTGATTGGCTCCGGTATCGAAGCGATGCAGCAAATTTCGATGGTGGGTAACGATCTGAAACTGGATAACGGCGTAGGCGTTTGCGGTAAAGAAGGGCAAAGCCTGCCGGTGGGCGTGGGCCAGCCGACGCTGAAGGTCGATAATTTGACGGTCGGCGGCACCGCATAGCATCATGATCCAGGCCCGATAAGCGTCAGTGCCATCGGGCATCTTGCCGGATGCGGCGTCAACGCCTTATCCGGCCTGGACTCTTTTATTTCTCTTTCCCTCGACCATACATTCCCTGAAACAGCTGCGCCACATCGACAAAATAATCCGTCAGATAGTTAATCACTACCTGAACCTTAAGCGGCAGTTTGTCTTTTTCGGTGTACAGCGCATAGACCGGACGCGGATCCGACTGGTAGCGGGGAAGCAGGATCTCCACTTCGCCGCGATTGATCTCATTGATCACCCACATCAAGGGTACATAGGCAATACCCGCGCCTGCGGCCAGCCAGCGCACCAGCGTCATCGGATCGTTAGTGACGAAGCGCCCTTCTGGAATCAGGCGGGTAGAGATCCCCTCCGGGGCGATAAGCTCGAATTCGTTATCCGGGCGCACGCTATATTCCAGCCATGAGTGATTGCTGAGATCGGCAGGTTTTTCCGGAACGCCAAACTGGGCGAGATAACTTTTAGCGGCGCAGACCACCATCGGCATGGCTCCCAGACGACGTGAAAACAGGCTGGAGTCTTGTAACGCGCCGACGCGGATGACCACGTCCAGGCCATCAGCAATTAAATCCGGTGCCGGGATGCCGGTGACCAGATTTACCGTCAGGCCGGGGTACTCTTTCAGCATTTTCGCCGTCAGCCCGGCGAGGACATTTTGTGCCATGGTTGAAGAACAGCCAATACGCAATGTGCCGATAGGAGTGTTATTAAAGGCATACAGCTGCTCATGCACATCCTGCGCTTCGTGCAGCATTCGACGGCAGCCCTGATAATAAATTTTACCGGCTTCGGTTAGCCCAATGCTGCGCGTACTGCGGTTTAGCAGCTTGACCTGTAGTTCATCTTCCAGTTTAGAGACCGTCTGGCTTATCGATGAAACGCTCATTTGCAGCTGTCTTGCAGCGGCAGTGAAGGAGCCCAGTTCGACAACTTTGGCGAACACCGACATACGTTTTAATCGTTCCATTATTCACTCTGGCTTAAAAGTGATTTAGATCACATAATATAGATAACAGCATAACAGTTACGTTAATATATTATTATTCAAATAACGGCTATGTCGCTCTCGCCTGGCTCATCCTTGCCCTTCTCTGCGGTGACATACGCTAGAAAATCTATCACCTGCACTCTCTTAAGCTACCAAGGTCAACATGAGTCTGTTTCCCGTTATCGTGGTGTTTGGTCTGTCCTTCCCACCGATTTTTTTCGAATTGCTTTTGTCACTGGCGATTTTCTGGCTGGTGCGCCGGGTGCTGGTTCCAACTGGCATCTATGATTTTGTCTGGCATCCGGCTCTGTTTAACACCGCGCTGTATTGCTGCCTGTTCTATTTAATAACGCGCCTGTTCGTTTGAGGTTGAAGTGAAAACACTAACAAAAAAACTCTCCCGTACGGCCATGACTCTCGTACTGGTCATTCTGGCCTTCATTGCTATTTTTCGCGCATGGGTGTTCTACACCGAGTCGCCGTGGACGCGTGATGCGCGTTTCAGCGCTGATGTCGTCGCCATTGCGCCGGACGTTGCGGGTCTTATTTCCAACGTTAACGTCCATGATAACCAACTGGTGAAAAAGGATCAGGTGCTGTTTACCATCGACCAGCCGCGCTATAAAAAAGCCCTCGAACAGGCTGAAGCCGACGTCTCTTATTACCAGGTTCTGGCGCAGGAAAAACGTCAGGAAGCCGGTCGTCGTAACCGTCTGGGCGTGCAGGCCATGTCTCGTGAAGAGATTGATCAGTCTAACAACGTACTGCAAACCGTATTACACCAGTTGGCGAAGGCGCAAGCGACCCGCGATTTGGCAAAATTGGATCTTGAACGTACCGTTATTCGTGCGCCAGCGGATGGTTGGGTGACTAACCTGAATGTTTACAGCGGCGAATTTATTACCCGAGGCTCCACGGCGGTAGCGCTGGTAAAACAGCACTCGTTCTATGTCCTGGCGTATATGGAAGAAACCAAGCTGGAAGGCGTACGCCCTGGATATCGCGCTGAAATTACCCCGCTTGGTAGCAATAATGTGTTGAAGGGTACCGTTGATAGCGTGGCGGCTGGCGTAACGAATGCCAGCAGCACGCGAGACGCAAAAGGTATGGCGACCATTGATTCCAATCTTGAATGGGTCCGTCTGGCACAACGTGTACCGGTGCGCATTCGTCTTGATGAGCAGCAGGGAACCCTGTGGCCAGCCGGGACGACGGCTACCGTTGTTATCACCGGTAAGCAGGATCGCGATGCCAGTCAGGAATCCTTCTTCCGTAAAATGGCGCACCGCCTGCGCGAGTTCGGTTAATTGCGATGGGTATTTTTTCCATTGCTAACCAGCATATCCGCTTCGCGGTAAAACTGGCGTGCGCAATTGTCCTGGCGCTGTTCGTTGGTTTTCACTTTCAGCTTGAGACTCCGCGTTGGGCGGTGTTAACCGCAGCAATTGTGGCAGCAGGCCCGGCTTTTGCCGCCGGTGGGGAACCCTATTCAGGCGCCATCCGCTACCGCGGGATGCTGCGTATCGTCGGCACATTTATTGGCTGTATTGCCGCCCTGATCATTATTATCAGCATGATCCGCGCTCCGTTGTTGATGATCCTGGTGTGTTGTATCTGGGCCGGTTTTTGTACCTGGATCTCGTCGCTGGTGAAGATCGAGAATTCCTATGCCTGGGGACTTTCGGGTTATACGGCGCTGATCATCGTCATTACTATCCAGGCTGAACCGTTGTTGACGCCGCAATTTGCACTTGAGCGTTGCAGCGAGATTGTGATGGGGATTGTCTGCGCCATTGTTGCCGATCTGCTCTTTTCGCCCCGCTCGGTGAAACAGGAAATTGATGTCGAACTGGACAGCCTGCTGGTGGCGCAGTATCAGCTTATGCAGTTGTGTATAAAGCATGGCGACAGTGAAGAAGTGGACAAAGCCTGGGGCGATTTAGTCCGTCGAACGGCGGCGCTGGAGGGCATGCGCAGCAACCTCAATATGGAGTCTTCACGTTGGGTGCGTGCTAATCGCAGACTCAAAGCATTAAACACGCTGTCGCTCACGCTCATTACTCAGTCCTGTGAAACTTACCTTATTCAAAATACCCGCCCGGAACTTATCACCGACACCTTCCGCGAGTTGTTCGATACGCCGGTTGAAACGGTGCAGGATGTTCATAAACAGTTGAAGCGGATGCGTCGGGTTATTGTCTGGACTGGCGAACGTGAAACACCGGTAACGATTTATAGCTGGGCAGGTGCGGCGACGCGCTACTTGCTACTGAAACGCGGTGTGGTGAGTAATACAAAAATTAGCGCGACGGAAGAAGAGATCCTGCAAGGCGAGCCGGTAGTGAAAGTGGAGTCCGCCGAGCGTCACCATGCGATGGTCAACTTCTGGCGTACCACGCTCTCCTGTGTGCTGGGCACCTTATTCTGGCTGTGGACCGGCTGGACATCCGGCAGCGGCGCGATGGTGATGATTGCGGTTGTCACCTCGCTGGCAATGCGCCTGCCTAACCCTCGGATGGTGGCGATAGATTTTATCTACGGTACGTTGGCGGCATTACCACTCGGGGCGCTCTATTTTCTGGTGATTATCCCCAATACGCAGCAAAGTATGCTGTTGTTGTGTCTGAGCCTGGCCGTGCTGGGATTCTTTCTGGGAATCGAGGTGCAGAAACGACGGCTGGGATCGATGGGCGCGCTGGCCAGCACCATTAATATCATCGTGCTGGATAACCCGATGACCTTCCACTTTAGCCAGTTTCTTGACAGTGCGCTGGGGCAGATTGTTGGTTGTGTGCTGGCGTTTATCGTCATTCTGCTGGTGCGCGATAACTCGCGGGACAGAACTGGTCGCGTGTTACTCAACCAGTTTGTCTCCGCGGCGGTTTCTGCAATGACTACCAACGTGGTTCGTCGTAAAGAAAACCACCTTCCGGCGCTTTATCAGCAGTTGTTTTTACTGATGAACAAATTCCCCGGCGACCTGGCGAAGTTTCGCCTGGCGCTGACGATGATTATCGCGCATCAGCGTCTGCGCGATGCGCCGGTACCGGTAAATGAGGATTTATCTGCCTTCCATCGCCAGCTGCGTCGCACCGCCGATCATGTGATTTCAGCAGGAAATGACGATAAACGCCGCCGCTACTTTAGCCAGTTGCTGGAAGAGCTTGAGATCTATCAGGAGAAGTTAATCATCTGGCAAGCCCCTCCACAGGTGACCGAGCCGGTAAAACGACTCAGTGGGATGCTACACAAATACCAGCACGCGCTGACCAGCAATTAAGCACAAAAAACCGATGCCAGAAGCGTCGGTTTTTTTATGGCTATACTTACCTGAAATGCGGGAGGCCCTGCATATTGGTGGTCCGTAGAGTGACTGGCGTCGGGATGGTGGCTATAGATGAACATCTATACGTTTGATTTTGACGAGATAGAAGACCAGGGTGATTTCTACCGCGAGTTCACGCGCGCATTTGGTCTGACCCGGGAAAAAGTGGTCGATTTAGATTCTCTGTGGGAGGTCGTTACCGGAGATGTCTTGTCGCTGCCGGTGGAGATTGAATTTGTCCATTTGCCGGACAAACTACGCAGGCGATATGGCGCATTAATATTACTGTTCGATGAAGCGGAAGAAGAGCTGGAAGGGCAGTTGCGTTTTAATGTTCGTCACTCAATGTAAGGTACAAAAAAGCCCCCGGCAGGCGGGGGCAAGTCGTCGGTTTAGACGACGAGGGTTTATTTGTACAGTTCTGCAGTCGCGTGCCAGTGAGCACCTTCACGGAGTTCGGTGACGCGATAGCTGCTGGCACCCGCTTTTTCAGCTTTAGCGGCGATAGCCTGACGCATATCCATTGGTGAACTACCGATCTGAGATACAGAGATGCTACCCATGGATTGCAGGTTCTGTGCTTCTTGTGAGTTCACCTGAGTAACCGCGGCGCTTGCACCGAAAGAGAGAACAGAAAGAAGACTTAAAGTTGCAACAGTAGTTTTGATTTTCATGATATTTACCTCGTCGAATTCTTTTATTGTGGGTCTTGTTTCGTGACCCTCATCACAAAATCAAGTATACACTAATAACGCGATAAATTAATACCACGCTAATTGTTTCTATGGTTATTAGGTTTTAAGGAGATTGTTTTTTATAACTTAAAGGAATTAAAACTGGCGTTTTTAACATTCATATAGAATTAAATTAAGTAAAATCAATGAGATACTGTATTTTGCAAAATGTGCGTTTTTCAGCCTTCATATTCACTATGTGAACGAATTTTAGCGGTTAAACGCACCATTTGTTAAATGAATGGCAGTGGAAAATAGAACCAAGACGGGGAAGCAGAGGTTTTTCCCCGCCGGGAGACGACGGGGAAGGAGGTATTACAGTTCTTGTTCGAACAGCTCCAGAATGGCTTCGTACAGATCTTTTACCGTAAAACCCTTAGCTGGCGTGGTGAAGATGGTATCGTCACCGGCAATCGTTCCCAAAATACCTTCCGCTTTACCCAACGAATCCAACAGGCGGGCAATCAACTGGGCGGCGCCGGGGCTGGTGTGAATAACCACGACCGCATCGTTGTAGTCGATATCCAGTACCAAATTCTTCAGCGGGCTGGAGGTTGTCGGCACCCCCAACTCTGCCGGCAGGCAGTACACCATTTCCATTTTCGCATTGCGTGTACGCACGGCGCCAAACTTGGTCAGCATGCGTGAAACCTTGGACTGATTGATATTATCAAAGCCCTGATCCTGCAAGGCGAGGACGATTTCGCCCTGAGAGCTGAACTTTTCTTCTTTAAGTAGCGCTTTAAACGCCTTCACTAATTCTTCTTGTTTTGCCGAGCTTCGCATAAGTCACCCGTAATATGGCGGTAGAATCAACATTATTGTGCATACAGATGAATTTTTATGCAAACGGTCTGCCCTGGTAAAGGCTGAAATAATGTTATGAAAGAGCGGAATTTTATCAAATTTCGTTATCAAGAAACATGCCTGTGTCACGGCTCGCAAATAAGGTTAAAAGTAAATTAATTGTTATCAAATTGATGTTGTTTTGAGAGGTGGGTAGGGTATATTGTCAGCACCTGTTGGAAAGTTGCTCTACTGTGCGGGTGGTTTTGAATTACGTAACTTAGGTTTTATTTTACGTAAGTTAAATGCATAAAAGCCAAATTTGCGTGACTACGCATTCTTGACGCGTGGTTGTTGTATTCGTTGGATTTGTGAATTAAGGTCGCCGCCGCGGAGCAATAGACACTTTGCTTATCAATATAATAAGGAGTTTAGGATGAAAGTTGCAGTCCTCGGCGCTGCTGGTGGTATCGGTCAGGCGCTAGCATTACTGTTAAAAACCCAACTGCCTTCAGGTTCAGAACTCTCCCTGTATGACATCGCTCCAGTAACGCCTGGTGTGGCCGTTGATTTGAGCCATATCCCTACTGCTGTGAAAATCAAAGGCTTCAGCGGCGAAGACGCTACCCCTGCACTGGAAGGTGCTGATGTGGTACTGATCTCTGCGGGCGTCGCGCGTAAACCGGGTATGGATCGTTCCGACCTGTTCAACGTCAACGCCGGTATCGTGAAGAACCTGGTGCAGCAGGTTGCTAAAACCTGTCCGAAAGCATGTATCGGTATTATCACCAATCCGGTAAACACGACCGTTGCTATCGCTGCAGAAGTGCTGAAAAAAGCAGGCGTATACGATAAGAACAAACTGTTTGGCGTGACCACGCTGGACATTATCCGCTCCAATACCTTTGTTGCGGAACTGAAAGGCAAACAGCCTGGCGACGTTGAAGTCCCGGTTATTGGCGGCCACTCTGGCGTGACCATTCTGCCATTGCTGTCACAAATTCCTGGCGTGAGCTTCACCGAGCAAGAAGCGGCTGACCTGACCAAACGTATCCAGAACGCGGGTACTGAAGTTGTGGAAGCTAAAGCCGGTGGCGGATCTGCTACCCTGTCTATGGGTCAGGCCGCAGCACGTTTCGGCCTGTCACTGGTTCGCGCACTGAGCGGCGAAAAAGGCGTGGTTGAATGTGCTTACGTTGAAGGCGACGGCCAGTATGCTCGCTTCTTCTCTCAGCCGTTGCTGCTGGGCAAAAATGGCGTAGAAGAGCGTCAGTCCATCGGTAAGCTGAGCGCGTTTGAGCAAAGCGCGCTGGAAGGCATGCTGGACACGCTGAAGAAAGATATTACTCTGGGCGAAGAATTCGTTAAGTAACGCGAAGAGAGGCCAGCGTGTATTTGTAGGCCTGAAAGCTGCGCGCTATCAGGCATTACGTGCTAACTCTCTACGATATCGCCTAATAAAAACCGGAGCCAATGTGCTCCGGTTTTTCATGGTAAGTAAGCAGCCAGGACGTGACGTTAGTTGGTGGCCGGGTATTCCTGAATCGTCACCTGCAGCGTCAGCTGTTTGTCATCGCGCATCACGACGACTGAGATGACTGAACCTGGGCGAATTTCAGCCACCTGATCCATGGTCTCAAGAGCGGATACTGCCGGTTTATTATTGACCGAAATGATCAGATCGTTGACCTGAATACCTGCCTGGGCTGCCGGACCGTCCGGAGCCACTTCGTTAACCACTATCCCCTGAATTTGATCCATCCCGCTGCCTTGCGCGTGCAGTGGCGCAATTTCACGACCGCTGATGCCGATATAGCCGCGAATCACGCGCCCGTCACGAATCAGCTTATCCATAATTTTGGTTGCCAACTGAAACGGAATGGCAAAGCCAATACCTTCCGGGGTTTCGCCGTCGTTACTCTTATCAAATGACAGCGTATTAATGCCCATCAGTTCACCCAATGAGTTGACCAGCGCACCGCCGGAGTTACCGTGGTTGATGGAGGCATCCGTTTGCAGGAAGTTTTGGCGTCCTGTCGGGTTTAGCCCAATACGGCCGGTGGCGCTAATGATCCCCTGGGTAATGGTTTGCCCAAGGTTGTACGGGTTACCGATGGCGAGCACCACATCGCCAATGTGCGGCACACGCTTGTTATTAATGGGGATGGTCGGCAGTCCACCAGTCGCATTGATTTTCAGCACCGCAAGGTCGGTTAACGTATCAGAGCCCACGAGCAGCGCTTCAAATACACGTCCATCCTGTAATGCGACGATGATTTGGTCAGCATCATTAATGACGTGCTTATTGGTAATGATATAGCCGCGCTGATCCATGATAACGCCTGAGCCGAGCGTACGGATCTCAAGCTGGTTATGCGCAGTGCTGTTCATACTGCGGTTATAAACGTTAACGACGGCAGGCGCAGCACGGCGAACCGCTGGGTTATAGCTGGCGGGCGTTTCATCTGCACTGTCGAACTGCGGTGTGGTAAGAGTATTAATTTTGCGCAGAGAGGGCATCGCCGCCAGCAGAATGGCGCCGACGATTAAACCAATCGCGACCGAACGTAAAAGCTTCACAAACATGATGGCGGCGTCATTAAAAAAGGGAACGGCAGCAGCATATCACGAGTTTACCGGACATCACACGGGGAGGGGATGTCCGGTTTAATGCGTTAACGCAGGAGCAGGTAAATACTCTCGTTACCGCGAACCACTTGCAGAGCAATGATCGACGGCTTCGTTTCCAGCACCTTACGCATTTCGGCAATCGAGTTTACGCGATCGCGGTTAACGCCAATGATAACGTCATCTTTATGCAGACCGGCCTGCGCGGCTGGGCTACTTTTTTCAACGTTATCAATTTTGATGCCTTTGGTGCCATCTTTTAACTGACCATCGCTGAGCGTAGCGCCTTGCAACGCAGGGGCGATCATTTCTGCGCTGGCGGACGATGACGTGCTGGTATCAAGGGTGACTTCAACCTCCAGCGGTTTACCGTTACGCAGTAGCCCCAGTTTGACCTTGGTTCCTGGTTCAGTTGTCGCAATGCGTGAACGCAGTTCGGCAAAGCTGCTGAGTGGTTTATCGTTGAGACTGGTAATGACGTCACCGGATTTCACCCCCGCCTTGGCAGAACCTGAGTTAGGCAGAACCTCGCTGACAAACGCGCCGCGTTGCACATTCAGATTGAACGCTTTGGCGATGTCGGCGGTCATTTCGGTACCTTTAATCCCTAACAGACCGCGTTTGATTTCGCCAAACTGCATCAACTGTTGCGCCAGCGTGCGCGCCATGTTGCTCGGAATCGCAAAACCAATGCCGATGCTGCCGCCGCCGGGTGCCAGAATCGCGGTGTTAATGCCAATCAACTCACCGTTGAGATTAAGTAACGCGCCGCCGGAGTTTCCCCGGTTGATAGAGGCGTCGGTCTGAATAAAGTTTTCCAGACCCTCCAGGTTCAGACCGCTGCGACCCAACGCCGATACAATGCCGGAAGTGGCGGTTTGCCCGAGACCGAACGGGTTACCCACGGCTACCGCGAAATCACCCACGCGGAGTTTGTCGGAGTCGGCAATGGCGATTTGCGTCAGGTTACTGGGGTGTTGAATTTGCAGCAGGGCGATATCGCTCTGATCGTCACTGCCGATCAGCTTCGCCTCGAACTCTCGGCCATCGTTAAGCTGAACGCTGATTTTTTGCGCCTGATTAATGACGTGGTTATTGGTCAGGACGTAGCCTTTTGCGGCATCAATAATGACCCCTGAGCCCAGCCCTTCAAAAGGTTGTGAAGGTTGGTCGGGAAGCTCATCACCAAAAAACTTTTTAAACTCTTCCGGGACTTTCTGTCCTTGGACTGCGGTGCCTTCGACCCTAACGCTCACCACGGCAGGCAACACTTTTTCCAGCATCGGGGCGAGGCTGGGAAGCGCAGCCTGACCGGGAACCTGGCCGGGAATCGACGCAACGGCCGGGAATGGCGCCGAGAGAGTTAACCCGACACTTAACGCTAATGCACTCAACAGCTGGGTTTGTTTTTTCATGGATCCTGCTCTCGTACCTTGAGTAAACGGAAGATGATTCAAAACAGTTTGATGTTATTGAATTTTCGGTTTGGTCACAATGAGGCTAACGACTAAATAATAGCTGGGACGGGAAGAGAAGCGGAGGGCGCAATTACTGCGCCCAATAAATTTCTTAATGATGTGCGTTTAGTCGCGCTTTGCGCCACTACGCAGCAGGCCGGAGGCCCCTTCAGAATAGTCACGCGGCATCTGAACCGGCGCCTGATCGTTGCCAGCTTCGGACTCTGCCAGACGATTACGGAACGGGTTGTTTTCCGGCGACATACCTGGCAGCAGGTTGCTCGAGCTTTTCGCCATATGCTGGTAGATCTGACGATAATCGTCCGCCATGTTATCCAGCAATTCAGCGCTGCGGGCAAAGTGGCTCACCAGCTCTTCGCGGTACTCTTCCAGCTCAGCTTTATTTTTTTCCAGTTCGTACTGCAATGCCTGCTGTTGGCGTAATTTACGATTACCAAAACGCATGGCTACAGCACCAATAATGATACCGACGACTAACCCAATTAGCGCATATTCCCAGGTCATGAACATCTCCCGTTGTCTTGTGTTTCCGTAGGGTGTTGGCTTTAGGCTCCATGCCTGCGCCTGATTATGCCACTATAACCGCTAATCCCGTAGAAGTGGAATCCCGTGTTTATATCACGTAATGTAGAACGGCCTTTTTTTCGTCAACCGTGAGCGACGGCACATCGATTCTCAAGGAATAACAATAACATCATGCAAAGCCTTTCCCCGACATCGCGTTACCAGCAAGCCCTTAAAGAGGGCACTCATCAGCCCGACAGCGTACAACAAGAAGCCGTGAATCGACTGGAAACCATTTTCCAGGCGCTAACGACGCCAGCTCGACCTGCGCCGCAGGAGAGTGGTCTGATGGCGCGGTTTGGCAAATTGCTGGGCAAGCGTGAGTCGCCGACCAACCCGCCGGTGCGTGGTTTGTATATGTGGGGCGGAGTCGGACGTGGAAAGACCTGGCTGATGGATCTGTTCTACCATAGTCTGCCGGGGGGGCGTAAACAGCGTTTGCACTTTCACCGTTTTATGCTGCGCGTCCATGAAGAGCTTACCGCCCTGCAGGGGCATAGCGATCCGCTGGAAATCATTGCCGACCGCTTTAAGGCCGAAACGGACGTGCTGTGCTTTGACGAATTTTTTGTTTCTGATATCACCGACGCCATGCTGCTTGGCGGCTTAATGAAGGCGCTGTTTGCCCGAGGCATCACGCTGGTGGCGACCTCCAATATTCCGCCTGACGAACTGTATCGTAACGGTTTGCAACGCACGCGTTTTCTTCCTGCCATTGATGCCATCAAGCAGCATTGTGACATTATGAATGTCGATGCCGGCGTCGATTATCGTCTGCGCACCTTAACGCAGGCGCATTTGTGGTTGTCGCCACTGAATGATGAAACCCGCCAGCAGATGGATAAGCTGTGGCTGGCATTAGCGGGAACCAAAGGTGAACATGCGCCGACGCTGGAGATTAACCATCGTCCGATGCAGACGCTGGCCGTCGAAAACCAAACGCTGGCGGTGTCGTTCACCACGCTCTGCGTCGATGCCCGCAGTCAGCATGACTATATTGCGCTGTCGCGTCTGTTCCACACGGTGCTGTTGTTCGATGTGCCGGTCATGACGATGCTGATGGAAAGCGAAGCGCGGCGCTTTATCGCGCTGGTGGATGAGTTCTACGAACGCCACGTCAAGCTGGTGGTGAGTGCAGCATCTCCCTTATATGAGATCTACCAGGGCGAGCGTCTGAAGTTTGAATTTCAGCGTTGTTTGTCGCGTTTGCAGGAGATGCAAAGCGAGGAGTACCTGAAGCGGGAACATTTAGCCGGTTAAACCTGCCGCAAATCACATAAAGGGGTCGATCTTTGACCCTGACTTCTCTATAATCTTGCGACCCCACGTTACAAGAGAGTTTTTTCCCAAAACTTTCTCGCCGGCATAGGCTATTCGAAGGGGTAGGTTTGCCGGACTTTGTCGTGTGAACCTCAACTGACTAAAACGTTTGGGTGAACACCTACGTGTAACTTATTTATTTGGGTAAGCTTTTAATGAAAACTTTTACAGCTAAACCAGAAACCGTAAAACGCGACTGGTATGTTGTTGACGCGACCGGTAAGACTCTGGGTCGTCTGGCTTCCGAACTGGCTCTGCGCCTGCGCGGTAAGCACAAAGCGGAATACACTCCGCACGTAGATACCGGTGATTACATCATCGTTCTGAACGCTGACAAAGTTGCTGTAACTGGCAACAAGCGTACTGACAAAGTGTACTATCACCACACCGGCCACATCGGTGGTATCAAGCAAGCGACCTTTGAAGAGATGATCGCTCGTCGTCCTGAGCGTGTGCTTGAAATCGCGGTTAAAGGCATGCTGCCAAAAGGCCCTCTGGGTCGTGCTATGTTCCGTAAACTGAAAGTTTACGCTGGCAACGAGCACAACCACGCGGCACAGCAACCGCAAGTTCTTGACATCTAATCGGGATTATAGGCAATGGCTGAAAATCAATACTACGGCACTGGTCGCCGCAAAAGTTCCGCAGCTCGCGTTTTCATCAAACCGGGCAACGGTAAAATCGTAATCAACCAACGTTCTCTGGAACAGTACTTCGGTCGTGAAACTGCCCGCATGGTAGTTCGTCAGCCGCTGGAACTGGTCGACATGGTTGAGAAACTGGATCTGTACATCACTGTTAAAGGTGGTGGTATCTCTGGTCAGGCTGGTGCGATCCGTCACGGTATCACCCGCGCTCTGATGGAGTACGACGAATCCCTGCGTGGCGAACTGCGTAAAGCTGGCTTCGTTACCCGTGATGCTCGTCAGGTTGAACGTAAGAAAGTCGGTCTGCGTAAAGCACGTCGTCGTCCGCAGTTCTCCAAACGTTAATTGCTTTCTGCTTTGGCAGACAACAATTTGCGAAAAAACCCGCTTCGGCGGGTTTTTTTATCACTATTTCTCTCCCTTGAACCACGGTAATCCGCTGATTGCCACCTCTTTTTTCCCATTTCAAGAATCGACTCACCACAAAGGTCACAAAATCTGGTAAACTATCATCCAATTTTCTGCCCAAATGTCAGGTATCGCTCATTTTTTGTTTGTATTTTAAACAGTAATGGCTTTCCTGAGTCTGGGTGACATCACTTCTGGCTGGTCACTGAGTGGCTGGTAGCAGTAAAAATTCTGAATATACCTGGAGGTTTTCATGGCTGTCGCTGCCAACAAACGTTCGGTAATGACGCTGTTTTCTGGTCCTACTGACATCTATAGCCATCAGGTCCGCATCGTGCTGGCTGAAAAAGGTGTTAGTTTCGAGATTGAGCACGTGGAGAAGGACAATCCACCTCAGGATCTGATCGACCTCAACCCGAATCAGAGCGTACCGACACTGGTGGATCGTGAGCTGACCCTGTGGGAATCTCGCATCATTATGGAATACCTGGATGAGCGCTTCCCGCATCCGCCGCTGATGCCGGTTTACCCGGTTGCGCGTGGTGAAAGCCGCCTGTACATGCAGCGTATCGAAAAAGACTGGTACACGCTGATGAACGTCATCGTGAACGGTTCCGCTTCTGAAGCCGAGGTCGCGCGTAAGCGTCTGCGCGAAGAGCTGCTGGCAATTGCGCCAGTATTCGGTCAGAAACCTTACTTCCTGAGCGATGAGTTCAGCCTGGTAGACTGCTACCTGGCGCCGCTGCTGTGGCGTTTACCGCAGTTGGGTATTGAATTCAACGGTGCCGGTTCGAAAGAACTGAAAGGTTATATGACTCGCGTCTTTGAACGTGATTCTTTCCTGGCTTCTCTGACTGAGCCTGAACGTGAAATGCGTCTGGGCCGGGGTTAACCTGTATGGATTTGCCACAGCTAACACCACGCCGTCCGTATCTGCTGCGCGCATTCTATGAGTGGTTGTTAGACAACCAGCTCACGCCGCATCTGGTGGTGGATGTGACGCTCCAGGACGTGCAGGTTCCGATGGAATACGCACGTGACGGGCAAATAGTTCTGAATATTGCACCGCGCGCGGTGGGGAACCTGGAACTGGCAAACGACGAAGTACGCTTTAACGCGCGCTTCGGTGGTGTGCCGCGTCAGGTTTCCGTCCCGCTGGCTGCGGTTCTGGCTATTTATGCTCGTGAAAACGGCGCCGGTACGATGTTTGAACCGGAAGCCGCCTACGACGAAGATGTCGCCAGCTTAAATGATGACGACAACGAAGCGTCTGGTTTTGAGAGTGAAACGGTTATGTCGGTCATTGATGGCGATAAGCCTGACAACAGCGACGACAACGATCCCGGGCGCCCAGCGCTACGCGTAGTGAAGTAAATAGTGAAATAAAAAACAGGCCCTTTCGGGCCTGTTCTGTTTTCTGGCTCCGCAATCAATAAAACAGCGCGATGGTGACTATCATATTCACCACAAATCCTACTGCCATCGGAATAGCGGTGCGCTTTACCACCTCAAAGGGCGACACGCCGGCAATCCCTGAAGTTACGACAATCACCGCGGTAATGGGTGATACCGCGCGGGCCAGCGTAGTGGCAAAATGCATCGGCATAATCATCACTACTGCCGGAATATGCAGCCCGGCGGCAATATCCGGGATCAGGCTGGCAAAAGACATAAACGGTGCGTTGCCTGATCCCATGACGATCGCGCAGGCGGCGATGACCACGGCCATGATGATCATCACGCCGATGCCGCCCAGGCCGGAGTGTTCCGCGCCTTTAATCACGGCGTCAACTGTGCCGATAGTCGTCAACCCTTTGGCAAAGATCTCACCGGCGACCACCAGCGTGACAACGTTGGCAAACTGCGTCCCCATGCCGTCAAAAAAAGCCTGCACATCATCCATTGTTTCGCGCAGATTATGTTTATGCAGGAATTCGACAAACATGGTCAGCGTCATGCTCATGAGCATCACCACCACCAGATTCAGCTCTGCCTGCATTAATCCCATATGTGCCAGCAACAGTGAACCCAGCATCAGGATCAGCGGCATCACCGGTAAAATGGCGTAATACAGCGGGGGCACATCTTCCAGCGTCTTTTGCTCAGCGAACCCGTTGTTTTCCGGTAACGTTTTTTTATCAAATCGGCGCTGTACGAAAAAATGCGCAATGGCGACAGCGACAATAACGCATGAGGCGACGGGGAGCTGATAATGGAAGAAGTAGGTGGCGATTTTCATGCCCGCGACCTGCGCGGCAAAAATAGAGTTGGTTTCCAGAATGCCCCATTCAATCGACATCGAGGTAGCAATGACCGCAACCGCGGATAATCGACTCACGCCAAGACTGACCAGCGTTGGGAAAAGCGTCACCATTAGCAGCATGCCTAACCCGGAAGCGCTGGTAATGAACTGCGCCATGATCTGACCAATCACATAGGTGGCGGCCAGCACGACATAGGGGGAACGGATTAGCTTCAGCGGTCGGCTTAACAGGCTAACCATCGCTCTGCTGGCCCCCATCCTGTCCATATAACGGGCATAACCGCCCACCGCCATGATGGATAACCCTAGCCCTGCCGCCCTATTTGAGAGCATACGCAGAATTTCGTTGTAAATATCGACCAGGAGATAGCCGCTACTTTTATCGTCAGCGACCAGCATGCCGTAACCCAGCCAGACGCCGCAGATCATCAGGAAGATCCCGGCTGCGGCCAGCACGACCTGGGGTTTGTAGTTTTTGAGGATCAAGTAACCCATCGTTAATAAAACGATGACAGAGATAATAATGCCGAACATTGTTTCACTCCATGCCAGGGAAGATGATAAATCCGGTAATAATGCTGTTGTCAAAATCGATGTTATATTTTTTCGGACACTTTTTATGGAGCGGATATCTTATTTTTAATGCAATGGTTAATTTATTTTTCGTTATAAAATAGTGGGTTATGATAAATTATCACGTTCATATTCATAAATTTCACGAAGCTGATATGGTCTTGTTTAATTAAAGATAATCAGCATGTTTAAGCGAAATATAATATTAATATTAAATATATTATTCATAAGCCAGACTATCTGGATGACCATCATTTCACCCTGCTTTCGATCCTGTGTTAGGATAAACCCGCTGTTGTTTGTCACCACGACTTAGCTGAATGGACCCTATGAACGCATTTGATTCGCAAGCTGAAGACTCTCCATCCACCATTGGCCGTAGCTTACGCAATCGCCCGCTGGCGCGTAAAAAACTGTCTGAGATGGTTGAAGAAGAACTGGAGCAGATGATCCGTCGTCGGGAATTTGGCGAGGGGGAACAACTGCCGTCTGAGCGGGAGCTGATGGCCTTCTTTAACGTGGGCCGTCCTTCTGTACGAGAAGCGCTGGCAGCGTTAAAACGCAAAGGCCTGGTACAAATCAACAACGGCGAGCGCGCCCGCGTTTCGCGTCCTTCGGCTGATACCATTATCAGCGAGCTCTCCGGTATGGCCAAAGATTTCCTCGCGCATCCCGGCGGCATAGCCCACTTCGAGCAGTTGCGACTGTTCTTTGAATCCAGCCTGGTACGATATGCCGCAGAACATGCTACTGACGAGCAAATCGACAGACTGGCGAAAGCACTGGAGATCAACAGCCAGTCGCTGGATGACAATACGCTGTTCATTCGCTCGGACGTTGATTTTCACCGCGTACTGGCGGAGATCCCGGGGAATCCCATCTTTATGGCGATCCATGTTGCGCTGTTAGACTGGCTGATTGCTGCCCGCCCGACCGTTGCCGATCAAGAATTGTATGAGCACAACAACGTGAGTTATCAGCAGCATATCGCCATTGTCGACGCAATTCGCCAGCGCGATCCTGAAGAAGCTGACCGCGCACTGCAAGAACACCTCAACAGCGTTTCCGCAACCTGGCACGCCTTCAGCAAAAATAAAAAATTGCGTAAGTGATCGCGATCCTGACGATCGTTTAAACTCAAAATCATTCAAGTTGCATCAAGGCGGCAAGAGAGCGAGTCCCCTGGAGCATAGATAACTATGTGACCGGGGGGAGCGAACGCAGCCAACGCAGAGGCGGCTCGAAGGATGAAGAGTTTAGTGAAGCAGATCGCACTATAAGCGTTCTGTATTGTATTGCTGCTTATTTGATCTGGTATAACAGGTATAAAGGTATGCAGTCAGATAACACTAATCATCGACAGAGGTAGTTATGGCAAGAGATCTAAAAGGCGTAATGCCAGCGTTGTTAACCCCATTCGATAACCAACAGCGGCTGGATGTTGAGAGCCTGCGCCGGCTGGTGCGTTTCAACATTGGCCAGGGTATTGATGGGCTCTATGTCGGTGGCTCTACGGGCGAGGCCTTTGTCCAAAATCGCGTTGAAAGAGAGCAGGTGCTGGAAATTGTTGCCGAAGAAGCGAAAGGCAAGGTGACGCTTATCGCCCACGTTGGCACGGTGAGCACCGAAGAGAGCCAGCAGCTGGCGAGCGCCGCGTATCGCTACGGCTTTGATGCGGTTTCAGCCGTCACGCCGTTTTACTATCCGTTCAGCTTCGAAGAGCACTGCGATCATTACCGCGCAATTATTGATTCAGCGAATGGATTGCCGATGGTGGTCTATAACATCCCGGCGCTGAGCGGCGTAAAACTGACGCTGGATCAGATCAACACGCTGGTGACGCTACCTGGCGTTGGCGCGCTGAAGCAAACTTCCGGCGATCTCTATCAGATGGAACAGATCCGTCGCGCTCATCCCGATCTGGTGCTTTATAACGGTTATGACGAGATTTTCGCT
This sequence comes from Citrobacter sp. wls717, assembly GCF_005280955.1. NCBI lineage: Bacteria > Pseudomonadati > Pseudomonadota > Gammaproteobacteria > Enterobacterales > Enterobacteriaceae > Citrobacter > Citrobacter sp. wls717. Next base: position 117,597 of record NZ_SZWW01000017.1, on the reverse strand, counting down.
TCTGGTTTGCTGGCGGGCGCAGATGGCGGTATCGGTAGCACTTACAACATCATGGGATGGCGTTATCAGGGAATTGTGAAAGCGCTCAAAGAAGGCGATATCCGGACGGCACAAAAGCTGCAAACTGAGTGCAATAAGGTTATCGATCTGCTCATTAAGGTTGGCGTGTTCCGTGGCCTGAAAACGGTACTGCACTATATGGACGTGGTTTCTGTTCCGCTGTGTCGTAAGCCGTTTGCCCCGGTAGATGAACGCTATCTGCCGGAACTGAAAGCGCTGGCTAACCAACTGCTGGCGGAAAAGGCGTAATCGCGGGTCGCCGGGGACGCTTCGCTCGCCCGGCCTGGATTTTCGACCGTAGGCCGGATAAGGCAAAGCCGCTATCCGGCACAACAACAAAAATCGTCGGGAGAGTAAAATGAGTACTTCTACCCAGAGCATCCCGTGGTATCGCCATCTCAATCGGGCGCAATGGCGGGCATTTTCCGCCGCCTGGCTGGGATATTTACTTGATGGTTTTGATTTTGTGTTAATCGCCCTTGTGCTGACGGAAGTACAAGGCGAATTCGGTCTGACGACGGTGCAGGCTGCCAGTTTGATCTCAGCCGCCTTTATCTCCCGCTGGTTTGGCGGGTTAATGTTGGGGGCCATGGGCGACCGTTACGGACGCCGTCTGGCGATGGTCACCAGCATCATACTGTTCTCTGTGGGGACGCTGGCTTGCGGCTTCGCGCCGGGTTACACCACCATGTTTATCGCCCGCCTGGTTATTGGGATGGGGATGGCCGGCGAGTACGGTTCCAGCGCCACCTATGTCATTGAAAGCTGGCCTAAACACTTGCGTAACAAAGCCAGTGGTTTCCTGATCTCCGGTTTCTCCGTTGGTGCCGTGGTCGCCGCCCAGGTTTACAGCCTGGTGGTTCCGGTCTGGGGATGGCGCGCGCTGTTCTTTATCGGCATTTTGCCGATTATCTTCGCCCTCTGGCTGCGTAAAAATATTCCGGAAGCGGAAGACTGGAAAGAGAAACACGAAGGCAAAGCGCCGGTGCGGACGATGGTGGACATTCTCTACCGGGGCGAACATCGGGTTATCAATATTCTGATGACTCTCGCCGCCGCAACCGCGCTGTGGTTCTGCTTTGCGGGCAATCTGCAAAATGCGGCTATCGTGGCGATTCTCGGACTGATATGCGCATTTATTTTCATTAGCTTTATGGTGCAAAGCAGCGGTAAGCGTTGGCCCACGGGCGTCATGCTGATGGTCGTCGTGCTGTTCGCTTTCCTTTACTCGTGGCCGATTCAGGCGCTGCTGCCCACGTATCTGAAAACCGAACTCATGTATGACCCCTCAACGGTTGCCAGAGTGCTCTTCTTTAGCGGCTTTGGCGCGGCGGTCGGTTGCTGCGTCGGTGGGTTTCTTGGCGACTGGCTGGGTACCCGTAAAGCCTATGTCTGCAGTCTTCTTGCCTCGCAGTTGCTGATTATTCCGGTGTTTGCGATCGGTGGTTCTAACGTCTGGGTACTCGGTTTGCTGCTGTTTTTCCAGCAAATGCTCGGTCAGGGGATCTCCGGGATCTTACCGAAATTAATTGGCGGCTATTTCGATACCGACCAGCGTGCTGCGGGTCTGGGCTTCACCTACAACGTTGGGGCGCTGGGCGGGGCACTGGCGCCGATCATCGGCGCGCTGATTGCACAACGTCTGGATCTGGGTACTGCGCTGGGATCGCTCTCCTTCGGCCTGACATTTGTGGTGATCCTGCTGATTGGTCTCGATATGCCGTCCCGCGTACAGCGCTGGCTGCGCCCTGAAGCGTTACGCACGCATGATGCCATCGATGGTCGGCCATTTAGCGGGGCCGTGCCGTTCGGCGGTGACAAAAGCACCATGGTGAAATCCAAAAGTTAATCGGGTCGCCCGGCGCTAAACCGGGCAACTAGCGAAAGGGAAGAACGATGTCGTTATTTGAGCAGTGGGATAAAAAGCTTATCACCGCGATGCAGAAGGCAGCGTCATGACTACGCTGGCGATTGATATTGGCGGCACCAAACTGGCTGCCGCGCTGGTGGACAGCAGTCTGCAAATCCGCGAACGGCGTGAATTGCCAACGCCTGCCAGCAAAACGCCGGATGCGCTGCGCGCCGCGTTACAGGCACTGATTGCGCCACTACAAGAGCAGGCGAAGCGGGTGGCGATCGCCTCGACGGGGATTATCCGTGAGGGTTCTTTGCTGGCGCTGAATCCGCATAACCTCGGCGGGTTGCTGCATTTTCCGCTGCGGCAAACGCTAAACGATCTCACCGGTTTGCCGACGCTGGCGGTCAATGATGCGCAGGCCGCGGCGTGGGCTGAGTATCATGCGCTTGGCGGCGAGTATCGCGATATGGTGTTTATTACTGTTTCCACCGGCGTGGGCGGCGGGGTAGTGAGTGCTGGGAAACTGCTGACCGGAGTCGGCGGTCTGGTCGGGCATCTGGGACATACGCTGGCCGATCCGCATGGACCCGTGTGTGGCTGCGGGCGTGTGGGCTGCGTTGAAGCGATCGCATCCGGTCGTGGGATCGCGGCGGCTGCCGAAGGCGCGCTGGCCGGATGCGACGCCAAAACTATTTTTAGCCGTGCCGGGCAGGGTGATGAGCAGGCAAGCCAGTTGATCCATCGCTCAGCGCGAACATTGGCAAGGCTTGTCGCTGATGTGAAGGCCATGACCGATTGCCAGTGCGTGGTCATTGGCGGCAGCGTTGGGCTGGCTGAAGGGTATCTGGCGCTGGTGGAACATTATCTGGCACAAGAGCCTGCGGCCTATCACGTGGAATTACTGGCAGCGCATTACCGTCATGACGCTGGATTATTGGGGGCTGCGCTGTTGGCCCGGGGAGAATAATGATGATTACCGATGAGCTGCGTTCACTGCCTTCTTCCGGATTACATCCGGTATTGCAGGAAGCGCTAACGCTGGCCGTTGCGGCAAGGCCGCAGGAGAAAGTACCAGGATGCTATGAGCTGCAGGGCGATAATATTTTTATGAACGTCATGCAGTTCGTCACGCAGAGCCCAGAGCAAAAGAAAGCGGAGCTGCATCAGCAGTACATTGATATTCAGGTGCTGTTGTCCGGTGAAGAACGCATTCTGTTCGGGATGACCGATTCTGCTCGCCAGTGCGAAGAGATACATGCTGAGGACGATTATCAACTGTGCAATCACATTGCCGATGAGCAGGCGCTCACCTTAAAGCCGGGAAGATTCGCAATTTTTATGCCGGGTGAACCGCATAAACCGGGTTGTGCAGTGGGGGACCCAAGGGAAATCAAAAAAGTCGTGATTAAGGTGCGCGCCAGCTTGTTACACGCCTGACGATGAGAGAGACGGTGTCGGATGACAAGGTTGGCGCCATCCGACACGGGATATAACAATTTAGCGCTTAAACGTCACTGCTTCCGGCTGCGTCAAGTGCAGCGTGGTTTGGCTGGGGACTGTCTCGGCAATGACTCGCCCATGACGAATAGAATACCGCGCAGGCGTCTGGCGACGAACCGCGTCAAATCCATTTTCAGCCGGTAAAATCACCAGATTCGCCGAGTTCCCCACGCTCAGGCCATAGTCCTGCAGGTGCAGAGTTTTCGCGCTGTGGGTAGTGATCAGATTCAGTCCATCATTTATCTGTCCGTATCCCATCAGCTGGCACACGTGTAACCCCATATGCAGCACCTGTAACATATTTGCCGTGCCTAATGGATACCACGGATCGAAGACGTCATCATGACCGAAGCAGACGTTGATCTCCGCTTCCAGCATCTCTTTGACGCGCGTGACGCCGCGGCGTTTAGGATAAGTGTCAAAGCGTCCTTGCAGGTGAATATTCACCAGTGGATTGGCGACAAAGTTAATGCCGGACATTTTCAACAGGCGGAAAAGACGGGAAGCATATGCGCCGTTATAGGAGTGCATTGCCGTGGTATGACTGGCAGTCACGCGCTCGCCCATATTGTAGCGATGCGCCAGCGCCGCGACGGTTTCAACAAAGCGTGATTGCTCATCGTCAATTTCGTCGCAGTGCACATCGATAAGTCGATCGTATTTTTGCGCCAGGGCGAAGATTTTGTGCAGCGACTCCACGCCATATTCACGCGTAAATTCAAAGTGGGGAATCGCGCCGATGACATCGGCCCCCAAACGCACGGCTTCCTCTAACAGCGCTTCACCGTTGGGATAAGACAGAATACCTTCTTGCGGGAATGCGACAATTTGCAGCTCTACCCACGGCGCGACCTCTTGCTTCACTTCCAGCATGGCTTTCAAAGCCGTTAGCGTAGGATCGGAAACGTCAACGTGGGTACGGACATACTGAATGCCATTAGCCATCTGCCATTTCAGGGTTTGCATCGCGCGCGCTTTTACGTCTTCGTGGGTCAGCATTGCCTTACGCTCGGCCCAGCGTTCAATACCCTCAAACAACGTACCAGACTGGTTCCAGCTCGGCTCACCCGCGGTTTGCGTGGTATCCAGATGGATATGTGGCTCAACGAACGGTGGGATTGCCAGACCACCCTCGGCATCAAGTACTTCGCCCTGCGGCAATGGAGCTGCGTCCTGAGGCTCAATCCGGCTGAAGCGCCCGTTTTCAATCGTGAGCTGCCATAATCCTTCGCGTCCCTGTAAACGCGCCTGACGGATGGTGATGTTATTGTTCTGCATGGCTGACCTCTGGTGATTTAGCAAGGCTGCGATTGAAAAGTGGATTCAGCAGGATATAGCTGAATACGCCGCCGAGTACGGCGTTGACTGGCACAATACCGGGAATATAGTGACCGGCGGCGATGCCCAGCGCAACGGACAAAATAGCTATCCAGTTGACGGTCATAAATCGTGCTTTGCTGAAATCGGCATATCGGCGATGGTTCAGCAGATAGTCGGCGATAATCACCCCGCCAATCGGCGGAATCGCTGCCGACAGAAATGTTAGCCAGCCAACAAAGTTATTGTAAAGCCACAGCGCGCACAGTGTGCCGATAATGCCGTTAGCCACCGACAGCGTACGGCTGGAAAGACCGGTAATATTGGCAAATCCCAGACCCGATGCGTACAGCGCATTGTCGTTAGTGGTCCAGATATTCAGGCCTAGCACTACAATCGCAGGCAACAGCAGGCCCTGGGCTATCATCACGTCAGAAATATCTGCTTGTCCGACTGCAGCGGCGCCCGCCGCACCGAAGATAAACATCAACGAGTTGCCAAGGAAAAAAGCGACCATGGCAATCAGTACCGCGCCTTTGGCATTGCGGCCAAAGCGAACGAAGTCGGCGGTTAACGTCCCGGCGCTGACAAACGAGCCAACCACCAGCGCCAGGGCGGTGGAGAAATCAAGCGGCGTTTGCGGCACAATCGCTTTTAAATGGTCTAAACCGCCGACATCGCTCACCGCAAGCCAGACGGAGTAGCTGCCAAGAATGACGATGGCGGGAACGGCGATGGTAGATAAAATGGTCAGGGCCGAGATGCCAAAAAAGATAGTCATCGTCATCAGCAGACCGGAAACCGCAATCAGGATATTGACGTCAATCCCCGTCGCTTTGCCAACCGGAATGGCAAACATGGCCACACCCACGCCAAACCAGCCTACCTGGGTGCCTCCTAATAGCAGTGAAGGAAGCCAGGAACCTTTCACGCCAAATGAGTAACGAGCAAGGAGGTGGGTGGAGAGTCCGGTTTTTGCGCCGATGAAACCGAGAAATGCAGTGTAAATACCGAGGAGAAGATTACCGAAGAGAACTGCGAGGAAGAAATCATTATAAGAAAGACCGGTACCGAGTGTGCCACCGGTCCACATACTGGCGGAAAAAAATGTGAGCCCCAACATAACAAACGTTAGTGGTATCACGCCTTTCCGCGCCGCCAGAGGGACGGGGCCCTGGCTATAATTGTTGTCCTGCGACACAACGCCTCCATGAATTTTGCCCAAAAAATCCGCCGCATAATATACAGTTCTCAGAATAAAGCAAACGTTTTCGTGTGATGTTTTCTTGATGATTATTCATGGGGTTAATGGTTTCGCTAATTTTTCTCCGTCGTCAGTGAACCACCGCGTGCGAGTTGTGTTTCGAGCATGGTTTGCGAACGAATGAGTTCGTCTGTGAGTAATACCAGTAAGCTGACCATGTAAGCGGAAAAATATTAGCTCCCCATCCATCAGCGTCAGGCTGTGGCAGGGGAGCCCGAAGAGTTACACTTCCAGATAATTCAGAATCCCGTCAGCCGCTTTACGACCTTCGGCAATCGCGGTGACCACCAGATCAGAACCGCGCACGATATCGCCACCGGCGAAGATTTTCGGGTTGCTGGTCTGAAAGGCGATGTCACTGCGTTCGGGAGCGATAATCCGGCCCTGAGAATCCAGTTCGACGCTGTGTTTTGCCAGCCATTCCATACTGTGCGGACGGAAACCAAACGCCAGTACCACCGCATCAGCCGGTACAACGTGCTCGGAACCGGCGACGATCTCCGCGCGGCGACGACCCTTCGCATCCGGTTCGCCCATTTCGGTACGCGCCATTTTCACGCCGCATACTTTACCGTTGGCATTCACTTCCACGCCTAACGGCTGGACGTTGAACTGGAATTCCACGCCTTCTTCACGCGCGTTTTTCACTTCGCGCTTGGAACCCGGCATGTTCTCTTCGTCGCGGCGATAGGCGCAGATTACGTGTGCTGCGTTCTGGCGAACCGAAGTGCGCACGCAGTCCATTGCCGTATCGCCACCGCCGAGAACGACGACGCGTTTGCCTTCCATGCTGATGTACGGCTCGTCGCTGCTTTCGCCAAAGCCCATCAACTGTTTGGTATTGGCGATCAGGAATGGCAGGGCGTCGAATACGCCGGAAGCGTCTTCGTTCTCCAGTCCGCCGCGCATCGACTGATAAGTACCTACGCCAAGGAATACCGCGTCGTAATCCTTCAGCAGGTCGTCGAGCTGGACGTCACGGCCCACTTCCACGTTGAGTTTGAACTCAATACCCATGCCGGTGAAGATTTCACGGCGGCGGGTCATGACCTCTTTCTCCAGCTTGAAAGCCGGAATGCCGAAGGTCAGCAGACCACCGATCTCCGGATGACGATCAAACACCACTGCCTTCACGCCGTTGCGGGTTAGCACATCAGCGCAGGCCAGGCCCGCCGGCCCCGCACCGATAATCGCCACGCGTTTGTCCGTCTGGCGCACACCGGTCATATCCGGGCGCCAGCCCATTTCGAACGCTTTATCGTTGATATAGCGCTCGATGTTACCGATGGTCACCGCGCCGAACTCGTCATTCAGGGTACAGGACCCTTCACACAGACGATCCTGCGGGCAGACGCGGCCGCAAACTTCCGGCAGGGTGTTGGTCTGGTGTGACAGCTCAACTGCTTCAAAAATACGCCCCTCGTTGGCCAGCTTCAGCCAGTTTGGGATGTAGTTATGCACCGGGCATTTCCACTCGCAGTACGGGTTGCCGCAGGACAGGCAGCGATCCGCCTGCGCTTTCGCCTGGCCTTCAGAAAAAGGCTCGTAGATCTCGATAAACTCGATCTTACGGATCTTCAGCGGTTTCTTAGGCGGATCAACGCGCTGCAGGTCGATAAATTGGTATACGTTCTGACTCATTGCTGCTACCCCTTACTGCGCCTGCACACGCAGCTCTGCTGCGCTACGACTACGGTGACCCAACAGTGCTTTCACATCACTGGATTTTGGTTTTACCAGCGCGAATTTCGCTGAGAATGCTGGCCAGTTAGCCAGGATCTCTTCGCCGCGTGAAGAGCCGGTATGTTGTACGTGCTCGGTAATCAGACCGCGCAGGTGTTCTTCGTGAATGGCAAGAGAATCAACGTCCAGCACTTCCACCAGTTCCGGGTTCACGCGCTTGCGGAAATCGCCATCTTCATCCAGTACGTAGGCGAATCCGCCCGTCATGCCTGCCCCGAAGTTAACGCCCGTTTTGCCGAGAATACAGACGATGCCGCCGGTCATGTATTCGCAGCCGTTGTCGCCGATACCTTCCACCACGGTGATTGCGCCGGAGTTACGTACCGCAAAGCGCTCGCCCGCACGACCTGCCGCAAACAGACGACCGCCGGTGGCGCCGTACAGGCAGGTATTACCAATGATGCTCGCTTTATGACTGAGGAATGCGGAACCTATTGGCGGACGAATCGCGATAAGGCCGCCCGCCATACCTTTGCCGACATAGTCGTTGGCATCGCCGGTCAGATACAGCTCCACGCCGCCCGCGTTCCACACGCCAAAGCTCTGGCCTGCAGTACCGTTGAAGTGCGCTTTAATCGGGTCAGATGCCAGGCCCTGATCGCCGTGGGTTTGGGCAATATAGCCAGACAGCGACGCGCCGACGGAACGGTCGGTGTTGCGGATATCGAACCAGAAGGTTTTGCTCTGGCGCTCGTCGACATACGGTTTTGCCTGTTGCAGTAGCTGTGCGTTCAGTACGCCGTTATCAAACGGCGGGTTGTTCTCGGTGCAGAACAACGCCTTACCAGGATGCGGCTCGGCGGTTTCCAGCAGACGCGACAGCTCCAGCTTCTGCTGTTTGGCGGTAAACCCTTCCAGCTCTTTGAGCAGGTCGGTACGACCAATCAGATCCACCAGACGTTTCACGCCCAGCTCGGCCATCAGCTCGCGTACTTCGCGGGCGATAAATTCAAAGTAGTTGGTCACTTTGAACGGCAGACCGTGATAGTGGTTCTTACGCAGTTTGTCGTCCTGAGTTGCCACGCCGGTTGCGCAGTTATTCAGATGGCAAATACGCAGGTATTTACAGCCCAGCGCGACCATTGGGCCGGTGCCGAAACCAAAGCTTTCCGCGCCAAGAATCGCCGCTTTAATGATATCCACGCCGGTTTTCAGACCGCCATCGACCTGCAGACGAATCTTATGACGCAGACCGTTGGCGACCAACGCCTGCTGGGTTTCCACCAGACCCAGCTCCCATGGGCAGCCCGCATATTTCACAGAGGAGAGCGGGCTTGCGCCGGTGCCGCCGTCGTAGCCGGCGATGGTGATCAGATCCGCATAGGCTTTTGCCACGCCGGTAGCGATGGTGCCGACACCCGGTTCGGACACCAGCTTCACCGAGATCATCGCCTTCGGGTTAACCTGTTTAAGGTCGAAAATCAGCTGCGCTAAGTCCTCGATAGAGTAGATATCGTGGTGCGGCGGCGGGGAGATCAGCGTCACCCCCGGCACCGAATAGCGCAGTTTGGCGATGTACGGGGTAACTTTATCACCCGGCAACTGACCGCCTTCGCCCGGTTTCGCGCCCTGAGCGACTTTAATCTGAATGACGTCGGCGTTGACCAGGTACGCCGGGGTTACGCCAAAGCGACCGGAAGCCACCTGCTTAATACGCGATACCTTGTTGGTGCCATAACGCGCAGGATCTTCGCCGCCTTCGCCGGAGTTAGAGTTACCGCCGATGCTGTTCATCGCTTCCGCCAGCGCCTCATGTGCTTCCGGGCTTAATGCGCCGATAGACATGGCTGCGGTATCAAAGCGTTTAAATAATTCGCTCGCGGGCTCTACCTCGTCAATGCTCACGGCTTCATCGCCAGGCGTAATCGCCAGCAGATCGCGCAGCGTGGCCGCCGGACGCTCATTGACCAGCTTGGCATATTCCTGATAGTCGCTGTATTCGCCGCTTTGTACAGCCTGTTGCAGCGTGCGTACCACGTCCGGGTTGTAAGCGTGGTATTCGCCGCCGTGGACGTACTTCAGCAAACCGCCTTGGCTAATCGGTTTCCGCGCCAGCCAGGCATGTTTCGAGAGGTTTAGCAGATCCTGCTGGAAGTCGGTAAAAGCTGCGCCGCTGATGCGGCTGACTACGCCCTGGAAGCACAGCGCCACGACATCATCGTGCAGACCAACGGCTTCAAACAGCTTCGAGCAGCGGTAAGAGGCGATGGTTGAGATGCCCATTTTGGACATGATCTTGTATAGACCTTTGTTGATGCCGTTACGGTAGTTCAGCATCACGGTCCGGTAATCTTTGGCAATCGCCTGAGTGTCGATCAGACGCCCCAGCGTTTCATAGGCCAGATACGGATAAATGGCCGTCGCACCGAAGCCGAGCAGCACCGCGAAGTGGTGCGGGTCACGCGCGCTCGCCGTTTCAACGATGATGTTGGCGTCGCAACGCAGGCTTTGTTCTACCAGACGCGTTTGCACTGCGCCCACGGCCATCGGTGCCGGAACCGGCAAGCGGTTTTTCGCGATGTTACGGTCAGAAAGCACCAGCAGTACCGTGCCGTTACGTACCATCTGTTCCGCCTTATCGCACAAGGCTTTGACGGTCTCTTCAAGCGTGGTTTCGGTCACATCAAAGGTGATATCCAGCCGGTCAGCGCGATAATGCTCCTCTTTCATGGTGGTGAGCTGGGTGAAATCGGAGTACAGCAGGATCGGTGATTTAAAGCTCAGACGGTGTGCCTGACCTTCGGCTTCGCAGAAGACGTTCATTTCGCGACCGATGCTGGTGGCCAGCGACATAACGTGCGCTTCACGCAGCGGGTCGATCGGCGGGTTAGTCACCTGCGCGAACTGCTGACGGAAGTAGTCATAAATGATGCGCGGCTGGCTGGACAGCACGGCAAACGGGGTATCGTCACCCATTGAGCCGACCGCTTCCTGGCCGTTTTCACCGAGCACGCGAATGACGGAATCCAGCTCTTCGGCGCTGTAGTTAAACTGTTTCTGGTAGCTGGCGAGGGTATCATCGTCCAGCTCGCGGCTGCCGACCTGATCGTCAGCCAGCTCTTCGAACGGCACCAGGCGACGAACGTTTTTCTCCATCCACTCTTTGTAGGGGTGGCGGCTTTTCAGGTCATTATCGGTTTCCGCTGAGTGCAGAATGCGGCCGCTGCGGGTGTCGATAACCATCAGCTCGCCAGGGCCGACGCGGCCTTTTTCCACCACTTCATCCGGCTGATAATCCCAGATCCCGACTTCAGAGGCGCAGGTAATCAGCTTGTCTTTGGTGATGACGTAGCGCGCCGGGCGCAGGCCGTTACGATCGAGGTTACAGGCGGCAAAGCGACCATCGGACATGACGATGCCCGCCGGGCCGTCCCACGGTTCCATGTGCATAGAGTTGAAGTCAAAGAACGCGCGCAGCTCCGGGTCCATATCCGGGTTGTTCTGCCAGGCCGGCGGCACCAGTAAGCGCATGGCGCGGATGATGTCCATCCCGCCCGCCAGCAGCAGCTCCAGCATATTATCCATGGAACTGGAGTCGGAGCCGGTTTCGTTGACGAACGGCGCGGCGTCATGCAGGTCAGGGATCAGTGGCGTCTGGAATTTATAGGTACGGGCGCGCGCCCACTGGCGGTTACCGGTGATGGTGTTGATTTCGCCATTGTGCGCCAGATAGCGGAACGGCTGCGCCAGCGGCCAGCGCGGCACGGTGTTGGTGGAGAAGCGCTGGTGGAACAGGCAGATGGCCGATTCCAGACGCAGGTCCGCGAGGTCCAGGTAAAAGCGCGGCAGATCCGCCGGCATACACAGACCTTTATAAATGTTCACCAGGTTCGACAGGCTACAGACGTAGAAGTCTTTATCTTGCAGGAGGCGTTTTTCAATACGACGGCGGGCGATGAACAGGCGTCGTTCCATATCACGTGGGCGCCAACCCGCAGGGGCGTTAACGAAAATTTGCTCAATACGAGGCAGGGAGGATAGAGCGATTTCACCGAGAACACCTTCGTTGGTCGGCACGTCGCGCCAGCCGACAATCGACAGGGTCTCCTGCTGTAATTCTTCTTCGACTATGCGACGAGAGGCTGCCGCCAGTTCAGCGTCTTTATTTAAAAAGATCATGCCGACGGCGTAATTTTTGGCTAAACGCCAGCCGCGCTCTTGCGCCACGATGCGGAAAAAGCGATCCGGTTTTTGTAACAGCAGACCGCAACCATCGCCGGTTTTTCCATCGGCAAGAATTGCGCCACGGTGCTGCATGCGGGCCAGTGCGTGTATGGCGGTACGCACTACCTTGTGGCTAGGTTCGCCTTCTATGTGGGCGATCAGGCCGAAACCACAGTTATCCCTCTCAAGAGATTTATCGTACAACATATGAGTGAACCTCCCCAGGCTCTGCGGGATTCCCATCTAAACCGTTGCGCACGGGCACACCAAGAGCATGGCGACGGGGTTTGCGTGCATACGCTTACCTCGCATTCGCCCTCTTTATCCTTTTCGCACAGGTCAAACAAGTTTGAGGACTTGCTTCAGAGGGAATCTCAATTACTGCATAAATATGATGAGCAGGCTGCTCATCCAGAAAGCTTCCAGCGGATTTCCACGTTATCGGGAATCCACACACAGGTCAAATGGCAATCTTATTTATGCAAAAATGTGCTATAGGGCAATTAACTTTATGAAATTGCTGAAATAAAAGGGTTTTTTACATAGGTTTAACGTAGGGGGAACGGTCAGGGAAGTGTGATCTGTCTCACTGTCAGAACGGCTGTATAACCCTCGTCCTGCCTTTGTTTATCAAGATGTTTGGCATTTTATGCTGGTTTTTAAAGTTTTGGCGTCTTAAAGATACTGTTTTTATGCAAAGAGTATAAGAAGATAAAAAAAAGAGTCGAATATAAGGAAAAGTAATTACATTTTTAATGAATGAAATTTCGATTATTTTGATTTGTTATGCAATAAGTAAAGGCTCGCCAGGGCGATTGATCCAGGTCATCGCCGACTGGGGCAAAAAATGGCAGGCTTTGGCCTCTTTTCAAGGCGCGGTCTACCAGATTATGCAGTTACAGAAATTAGTCAATATGTTTGGTGGGGATCTTTCTCGCCGTTATGGACAAAAGGTTCATAAACTCACGTTGCACGGCGGCTTTAGCTGCCCAAATCGCGATGGCACCATCGGGCGCGGCGGATGTACTTTCTGTAATGTTGCCTCGTTTGCCGATGAAGCGCAGCAGCACCATTCCATAGCCGAGCAGCTTGAACATCAGGCGCACCTGGTCAATCGCGCAAAACGCTATCTGGCCTATTTCCAGGCCTACACCAGCACCTTTGCTGAAGTACAGGTGCTGCGTTCGATGTATCAACAGGCGGTCAGCCAGGCCAGTATCGTTGGGTTATGCGTTGGGACACGCCCCGACTGTGTGCCGGAAGCGGTGCTTGATCTGCTTTGCGAGTATAAAGACCTGGGCTATGAAGTGTGGCTGGAGCTCGGTCTGCAAACCGCGCATGACAAAACCTTGCACCGAATTAACCGCGGCCATGATTTCGCCTGCTACCAAAACACCACGCGGCTGGCGCGCGAGCGCGGGCTGAAAGTGTGCTCGCATCTGATCGTCGGTCTGCCGGGAGAAGGGCAGGCAGAATGTCTGCAAACCATGGAACGCGTGGTGGAGACGGGCGTTGACGGTATTAAGCTGCATCCGCTGCATATTGTGAAAGGCAGTACGATGGCAAAAGCCTGGGAAGCCGGGCGGCTGAACGGGATTGAACTGGACGACTACACGATTACCGCAGGTGAGATGATCCGCCATACGCCGCCGGAGGTGATTTATCATCGTATTTCCGCCAGCGCGCGTCGCCCAACGCTGTTGGCGCCGCTATGGTGTGAAAATCGCTGGACGGGGATGGTCGAATTGGATAAGTACCTTAACGAGCACGGCGTGCAAGGCTCGGCGCTGGGTACGCCGTGGGTGCAACTGGGGAGCTAGTATGTAGGCCTGATAAGGCAAAGCCGCCATCAGGCAATCTGCGCCTGCTTGCCTGATGGCGCTTCGCTTATCAGGCCTACGATGAACTTATCCGGCCTACGATGAACCACTCCTCGGTCATTTCACCGATAACCGCCGCATTTCTTGCACAATCTTCAACGTCACGCTGAGAATTGAGTATTATTGTGCCAAGTTGTCGTGAAGGAACCCTCTATGAAGCAAATTCGTATGCTGGCGCAATATTATGTCGACCTGATGATGAAGTTAGGTCTGGTGCGCTTTTCGCTGCTATTAGCGCTGGCTTTGGTCGTGTTGGCAATTGTGGTGCAAATGGCTGTCACCATGGTGCTGCATGGCCAGGTAGAAAGCATTGATGTCATCCGCTCTATCTTTTTTGGTCTGTTAATTACCCCCTGGGCCGTCTATTTTTTGTCAGTGGTGGTGGAGCAACTGGAGGAATCCCGGCAGCGTCTGTCACGGCTGGTGCAAAAGCTGGAAGAGATGCGCGAGCGCGATCTCAAGCTCAATGTGCAGTTGAAAGATAATATCGCCCAGCTCAATCAGGAAATTGTTGAGCGCGAAAAAGCTGAAGCGGAGCGTCAGGAAACGTTTGAGCAACTGAAGGTCGAAATCAAAGAGCGCGAAGAAGCGCAGATTCAGCTTGAGCAACAGTCTTCATTTTTACGCTCTTTCCTTGATGCCTCGCCGGACCTGGTCTTTTATCGTAATGAAGATAAAGAATTTTCCGGCTGTAACCGCGCCATGGAGTTGCTGACCGGCAAGAGTGAAAAGCAACTGGTGAATTTGAAACCGGCTGACGTTTACTCCCCTGAGGCGGCTGAAAAAGTTATTGAGACCGACGAGAAGGTGTTTCGTCATAACGTCTCGCTCACCTATGAACAGTGGCTGGACTATCCGGATGGACGCAAAGCCTGCTTTGAAATTCGTAAAGTGCCTTACTACGACCGCGTTGGTAAACGTCATGGCCTGATGGGCTTTGGTCGCGATATTACCGAACGTAAGCGTTATCAGGACGCGCTTGAACGCGCCAGCCGCGATAAGACCACGTTTATTTCTACCATCAGTCACGAGCTGCGTACGCCGCTGAACGGCATCGTTGGCTTAAGCCGGATCCTGCTGGATACGGATCTGACCGCCGAGCAGGAAAAATACCTGAAAACTATCCATGTCTCTGCCGTGACGTTGGGCAATATTTTCAACGATATTATCGATATGGATAAGATGGAGCGGCGTAAAGTCCAGCTCGATAACCAGCCGATCGATTTCACCAGCTTTATGGCGGATCTGGAAAACCTCTCTGGCCTGCAGGCACAGCAAAAAGGGCTGCGTTTTGTGCTTGAGCCAACGCTACCGTTGCCGCATAAAGTGATTACCGACGGCACGCGTTTGCGCCAGATTCTGTGGAATCTGATCAGCAACGCCGTGAAGTTTACCCAGCAGGGGCAGGTGACCGTGCGGGCGCGCTATGACCAGGGGAATATGCTGCATTTCGAGGTAGAAGATTCCGGGATCGGCATTCCGCAGGATGAACAGGATAAAATCTTCGCCATGTATTATCAGGTGAAGGACAGTAACGGCGGCAAACCGGCAACAGGAACCGGGATTGGTCTGGCCGTATCAAAGCGTCTGGCGAAAAATATGGGCGGCGATATTACGGTCTCCAGCCAGGCTGGTAAAGGTTCTGTCTTTACGCTGACTGTGCATGCGCCTGCGGTAGCGGAAGAGATTGAAGACGCTTTTGAAGACGATGACATGCCGCTGCCCGCCCTGAATGTCCTGCTGGTGGAAGACATTGAACTGAACGTCATTGTCGCGCGCTCAGTGCTGGAAAAACTGGGTAATAGCGTGGATGTCGCCATGACCGGGAAAGCCGCGCTGGAAATGTTCACGCCGGGTGAATATGACCTGGTATTGCTGGATATTCAGCTACCGGATATGACCGGGCTGGATATCTCCCGCGAGCTTACGCAAAAATACGCGCGTGAAGATCTGCCGCCGCTGGTGGCCCTTACCGCCAACGTTCTGAAAGATAAAAAAGAGTATCTGGATGCGGGAATGGACGACGTGCTGAGTAAGCCGCTGTCAGTCCCGGCTTTAACCGCCATGATCAAAAAATACTGGGATACCCGAAACAAAGAGGAGAGCACTGTGACATCTGAAGAGAGCAGTAAATCGCAAGCGCTGTTAGATATTCCTATGTTGGAACAATACCTCGAGCTGGTGGGACCGAAGTTAATTACCGACGGGCTGGCGGTGTTTGAGAAGATGATGCCGGGATATTTGAGCGTGCTGGAATCCAATCTTACTGCACGTGATAAAAAAGGCGTGGTTGAGGAAGGTCATAAAATTAAAGGTGCGGCAGGTTCGGTGGGGCTGCGCCATCTGCAACAGTTAGGTCAGCAAATCCAGTCGCCAGATCTTCCAGCCTGGGAAGATAACGTTGCTGAATGGATTGAAGAGATGAAGCAGGAGTGGCAGCACGACGTGGCGGTACTAAAAGCCTGGGTGGCGAGCGTGGAAAAAAAATGACCCCGGCTTGACCGGGGTGCGCGAATACTGCGCCAACACCAGGGAAATCGTGGCTGCGCCGTAACTTATTGTCATTGTTTACAAAGGCACAGCCCTATTTTTCAGGCCGCACGCAGTTAAGATAGCAAATCTTAAATAATTTGTTACATGAATCAGTTAAATGTGTGAAGCGTAGCATTTAAATCATAATAACTAATATGTTTCAGCCAGTTGAGAAAGGAGTATCACGATGAAAAAAGTGGGAGTCGTGCTCAGCGGATGCGGTGTGTATGACGGTGCAGAGATCCATGAAACCGTACTCACGCTGCTGGCCATTGCCCGCAATGGCGCGCAGGCCGTCTGCTTCGCACCGGATAAACAACAAGCTGATGTGATTAATCATCTGACCGGCGAGCCGATGCCGGAAACACGCAATGTCCTGATTGAAGCCGCTCGCCTCACACGCGGCGAGATTCGCCCGCTTGCTCAGGCGGTTTCAACGGAACTGGATGCGTTGATCGTGCCGGGTGGGTTTGGCGCCGCCAAAAATCTGAGTAATTTTGCCAGCCAGGGCAGCGAATGCCGGGTTGACAGTGATTTAGCCGCGCTGGCAGTTGCCATGCATCAGATGGGGAAACCGTTGGGATTTATGTGTATTGCGCCCGCCATGTTACCCAAAATTTTTGATTTTCCGCTGCGTCTGACCATTGGCACGGATATCGATACGGCAGAGGTACTGGAGGAGATGGGCGCTGAACATGTGCCTTGTCCGGTTGATGACATTGTCGTTGATGAAGACAACAAAATTGTCACCACGCCCGCCTATATGCTGGCGCAGGATATCGCTCAGGCCGCGAGTGGCATCGATAAACTGGTCTCGCGTGTGCTGGTGTTGGTTGAATGAGAACAGGCGTTACCGCTTTTCTGCGGCGTATCTTTCTACGGGCGGTTATCGTCCTCGCCGTATTCTGGGGTGGGGGCATCGCCCTTTTCAGCGTGATGCCGGTGCCGTTCTCGGCGGTGATGGTCGAGCGGCAACTGGGCGCATGGTTATCCGGTGATTTCGGGTATGTGGCGCACTCTGACTGGGTGAGTATGGATGAGATCTCACCGTGGATGGGACTGGCGGTGATTGCCGCCGAGGACCAGAAGTTCCCTGACCATTGGGGATTTGATGTCTCTGCCATCGAGAAAGCGCTGGCGCATAATGAACGTAATGAAAACCGTATTCGCGGGGCGTCAACGTTATCGCAACAGACGGCAAAAAACCTCTTTCTGTGGGATGGACGTAGCTGGGTGCGTAAGGGCCTTGAAGCCGGGCTCACGCTGGGGATGGAAACGGTCTGGAGCAAGAAACGTATTCTGACCGTCTATCTGAACGTTGCGGAGTTTGGCGACGGCATTTTTGGCGTGGAGGCGGCGGCGCAGCGGTATTTTCATAAACCTGCCAGTCGCTTAAGTATGTCTGAAGCGGCCTTGCTGGCGGCGGTCCTACCTAATCCTTTACGTTTTAAAGCGAATGCGCCTTCGGGTTATGTGCGTAGCCGTCAGGCGTGGATTATGCGCCAAATGCGCCAGTTAGGCGGTGAGTCGTTTATGCGGGAAAATAAGCTGTATTAGCGGAGTTATTGCCGGATGCGGCGTAAACGCCTTATCCGGCCTACTGGCTACGTTCTGTGTACTCGATTAATCTTCGTCAAACCCTGAATTAAACAGGGCAACCACCGCGGCCAGAGCTTCAACTTCCTGCGGGCCTGTGGCTTCAACTTCTATCTGCCGCCCCTTCGCAGAATCCAGCATCAGCAGCGCGATAACGCTGTTTGCCTCGGCTTCCGTTCCTTCATCATTACGCAGCAAAACTTCTGCTTCGAAACCCTGCATCAATTCAAAAAGTTTCATTGCTGGCCGGGCATGCATGCCCAGCTTATTAGTGATTTCAACGGTTTGCTTCACGGTCATGATTTACGTTTTTCCAGCGTACGATGGCGTGACTGCACGTTTTTACCGCGTGAGCGGAAGTAGTCTGCCAGCTGCTCTGCAATATACACCGAACGGTGTTTCCCGCCGGTACAGCCGATGGCTACAGTGAGGTAGCTGCGGTTGTTGGTCTCCAGCATGGGTAACCATAGCTCAAGATAGCTGCGGGTCTGGTAGATAAAATTGTGTACTTCTGTGTGCCGGTCGAGGAAGGCGGCGACAGGGCGGTCAAGACCGGTCATCGGGCGCAGCTTCGGATCCCAGTGTGGGTTGGGCAGGAAGCGCACGTCAAAGACGTAGTCCGCGTCAATCGGGATACCGTGTTTGAAACCAAAGGATTCGAATACCATCGTTAATTCACGTTCACGTTTGCCCAGCAGTCGGGTACGCAGCATTTCTGCCAGTTCGTGTACGGACATTTCGGAGGTATCAACAATCAGGTCTGCGCGGGAACGCAGCGGCTCCAGCAAATCGCTTTCTTTATCGATAGCGCTTTCCAGCGACAAGTTTTTGCTGGAGAGGGGGTGTAAACGACGCGTGTCGCTGTAGCGGCGAATCAGCGTGTTACGGTCGGCATCAAGGAACAGCAACTGCGGTGAGAAGCCTTCAGGCAGATTGTTCATTGCCTGCTCGAAAATCTCCGGGGATTCCGGCATGTTACGCACATCAATGCTGACGGCCGCAGAAATCTGGCGATCGGCCAGTGTACGAGCCAGATCGGGCAACAGCACTACGGGAAGGTTATCCACGCAGTAAAAACCCATATCTTCCAGCGCACGCAGGGCAACGGATTTGCCTGACCCTGAACGACCGCTGACGATCATCAGTACCATGTACTGTTTCTCCTCACAACGACAAAAAAGGATGCCATTGGGTTGTTATGCTTCATCCTGTCCACCTTCGGTGTCCGTGATGATTTGATACAACTCCTGGTCACTCTGTGCGGCGCGCAGGCGACGGCAGATGGCTTTATCTGCCAGACGTTTGGCGACCAGCGATAATGTATGCAAATGCGTCTTGGTTTGGTCTGCCGGGACCAGCAGGGCGAAAAGCAGATCGACGGGTTGATTATCAATGGCGTCGAAGGCGATGGGGGTTTCGAGTTGCACAAACACGCCAACCGCGCGCATCGTGTCTTCTTCCAGCTTGCCGTGCGGGATGGCAATACCATTACCGATGCCGGTACTGCCCATTTTTTCACGCGTCAGAATGGCTTCAAATACCACCTGAGAGGGCAAGCTGAGCTGTTTTGCCGCCAGTTCACTGATGATTTCCAGTGCGCGTTTCTTGCTTTGGCAGTGAACGGCCGCGCGCGTACATTCCTGGTTAAGAACATTGCTCAGTTGTAGAGTCGTATCGTTATTTGTCATAATTTCACCTAAGCGCTAACTGTACAAATGGCCCGTTGTGCTGCACAACAGGCCGTCCTGCACCCGCTAACTGCCCGGACAAGTTAGTGCTGTTTCAGTTTATCTTTATGTTTTGTTAACTGCCGAGCCAGTTTATCAATTAAACCGTCAATGGCGGCGTACATATCCTGACCTTCCGCGCTGGCATGAATTTCACCACCGTTTACATGCAGTGTTGCATCCGAGATATGTGTAACCTTCTCCACTTTCAACACAATATAGACCTGATTAATCCGGTCGAAATATTGTTCAAGCTTGGCGAATTTGGTATTAACAAACTCGCGCAGAGCTTCCGTGATTTCGACGTTGTTTCCAGTGATGTTGAGCTGCATAGTGTCTTCCTTATCGGTTGGGTCACACCAGTTGTTTGCGCTGGTTAGACGGCGGAATGGATAAAGACTCTCGGTACTTCGCAACGGTGCGGCGCGCCACCATGATACCCTGATCCGACAGCATAGAGGTTAACTTGCTGTCACTCAGCGGTTTCGCGGGGTTCTCCGCAGCAATTAATTTCTTCACCAGTGCGCGGATCGCTGTGGATGAGGCTTCGCCCCCGCTTTCAGTGTTAACGTGACTGGAAAAGAAATACTTCAGTTCAAATATGCCGCGCGGACTGTGCAAATACTTTTGCGTGGTCACTCGGGAAATGGTCGATTCGTGCATCTCGACGGCCTGGGCGATATCCGCCAGCACCATCGGTTTCATAAATTCTTCGCCTTGCTCAAAGAAGGCCTGCTGCTGTTCAACGATACAGCGACTGACGCGCAGCAGCGTATCATTGCGGCTTTCCAGACTTTTAATCAGCCACTTCGCATCCTGCAAATTGCTACGAATAAACTGGCTGTCGGCATCGTTGCGCGCGCTATTGCACATCGCGGCGTAGTGCTGGTTAATCTGCAAGCGTGGAATGCTGTCGCCGTTGAGTTCGACCACCCAACGATCGTTATGCTTACGCACCAGCACATCCGGGATGACGTATTCCGGCTCGCCGGTTTGGATCGACTGTCCTGGGCGGGGATCGAGCGACTGGATGAGGTTGACGGCTTCTTTCAACACGTCTTCTTTCAGTCGGGTTACGCGCATCAGCGAGCGAAAGTCATGGTTGGCTAACAGATCGAGGTGATCGCTGATGATCAGGCGCGCTTCTTCCAGCCATGGCGTGGACTTATCAAATTGCGAAAGTTGGATCAGTAAGCAGTCACGCAGATCTTTGGCTGCCACGCCAACGGGATCAAAGCGCTGAACGCGTTTAAGCACGGCTTCGATTTCATCCATACCGACGTCGTCATCGCCCATGCTTTCGAGAATATCGTCCAGGGTCACGGTGAGATAACCGGTTTCGTCAACCGCATCAACAATCGATGTCGCAATGGCGCGATCGGTATCCGAGAACGGGGTCAGCTCCACTTGCCACATCAGGTAATCCTGCAGCGATTGCGTGGTCTCCCCCTGATAAACAGGCAGTTCGTCGTCAATGTAATCTCCGCTGGTGCCTGAAGGCGTACCGGCGGTGTAGATTTCATCCCAACTGGCGTCAAGCGGCAATTCCTCTGGCATCTCTTTTTGTTCGAGCGCATCTGCGGTATCGAGGGATTCGCTGTCCTGTTTTTCCTGGGTATCAATTTCGTCGTGAAGATCGGTTTGCTCGAGCAGTGGGTTACTTTCCAGCGCTTGCTGAAGTTCTTGCTGAAGTTCCAGCGTGGACAACTGCAACAGACGGATAGCCTGTTGTAGCTGAGGCGTCATCGCCAGTTGTTGGCTAAGCCTGAGTTGCAAACCTTGCTTCATGTTCAGAGTTGTTTTCTCCTGCGGTGACGTGAAGTCTTCTACCCTATCAGAGTCTGAAGTCTTCCCCAAGGTATACGCGCTTAACGTGCTCATCCTGCAGTATTTCTGTCGGCGTGCCGTGGGCGATCAGGTGTCCCTGGCTCACGATATAGGCGCGCTCACAAACTGCCAGCGTTTCGCGGACGTTATGGTCGGTAATCAACACCCCAAGCCCGCTGTCGCGCAGGTGTTCGATGATCCGTTTGATATCGATAACGGAAATCGGGTCAACACCGGCAAACGGTTCATCAAGCAGGATAAATTTCGGATTCGCGGCCAGCGCGCGGGCGATTTCCACACGGCGTCGTTCACCACCGGAGAGCGATTGGCCCATGCTGTCACGCAGATGTTCGATATGGAATTCTTCCATCAGCTCATTGGCGCGATCTTCCCGCTGCTCACTGGTGAGATCGTCACGAATTTGCAGTACCGCCATCAGGTTATCAAACACGCTCAGGCGACGGAAAATAGACGCTTCCTGCGGTAGGTAGCCGATGCCGCGACGCGCGCGCGCATGCAGTGGCAGCAGACTGATATCTTCGTCATCAATGATAATGTTGCCCGCATCGCGCGGGACAATGCCGACCACCATGTAAAATGTCGTTGTCTTGCCCGCACCGTTAGGACCAAGCAGACCGACGATCTCCCCGGAGTTGACGGTCAGACTGACATCTTCCACCACACGGCGGCCCTTATAGGCCTTTGCAAGGTTCTTTGCAGTTAATGTTGCCATAACGAATCAGTTACCTTTTTTCTCTGCCGGAGCCTTGTTTTTGTCCTGCAACTGCGACGGAACCAGAACGGTGGTGACGCGTTTGCCTTTATCGCTGAAGGCCTGCATTTTCTGCTCTTTTACCAGATAGGTGATCTTATCACCCGTGATGTTGCTATCGAGCTGTTCCAGGTAAGCCTTACCGGTGAGCACGACGAAGTCTTTCGCCAGTTCATAGTGCATGTGTGAGGCGCGGCCTTTCACTGGCTTACCGTTGTCCTGCATCTGGTAAAAGGTGGCGGGCTCACCGTAACCATCAATCACTTCTTTACCGTCTTCACCGCCCGGGCGGGTCACAACGACTTTATCGGCATTAATTTTGATGGTGCCCTGAGTCACAATCACGTTACCAGTAAACGTCACCACGTTGCCCTGCATATCCAGGGACTGCTGGTCCGACTCGATATGAATCGGCTGCTCGGTATCGCCGGTGACGGCAAATGCCGGAATGCTGGCGGCCAGAAGTGAACTGGCAAGCACAAGATTAAGGCTGAGTTTGTTTATTTTGGATTTCATATGAGGTTCTAACCTTTTCAATCAGCTCGGCGTTCTTGTTGCGTAAGTTGCCGCGCATCTTCAGTCCGCTGGAGTTAAATGTTGTGCCATATAACGTGACAAGATCATCAGAAGTGACGTCTTGAGTCACCAGGTTAATCTGTGCGTTATCGGTCGTAATTCTGCGTAGTTGAGAGTCAGGCACCAGGGCGTTAACTTCAACATGGCCGTACAGATACAGCATTCGATCGTTGGTCAATTTGGCTTTATCGGCTTTGATTGACCAGGTCGGTACTTTATCTTTATCAAACGTGGTTAATACCGGTTGAGTAAACCACGAAACCGCTTGCTCCGAATAATATTCAACGTGTTGGGCGATCAAGTGATAGCTCAGCGCGCCTTCCGGACTATACACGACGGTATCGGTATGTTCGCTTTTATAGGTTGGCTCGTTGTTATTGACGGCGACCTGAGTGGCCTCGTCTTTGTCTGCCAGGTTAATACCAATCATCACAAGGACAGCCAGCGACAGTAGAATGATAACCCAACGTCTGGTTTTGCTCATATCGATTGCCCTTTGGCCTCGTCCAGTTTGCCCTGCGCCAGGAGTAATAAATCGCAGACTTCACGTACAGCGCCGCGTCCCCCATCGATACGGGTGACGTAGTCGGCGCGTGGAATCAGCAATGGATGGGCATCCGCCACCGCTACGCTTAATCCCACTTTTGCCATCACTGGCCAGTCGATCAGGTCATCGCCAACATAGGCCACATTTTCCGGCGCGATCGCCAGTTTTCCAAGCAGATCGTCAAAGGCGATCAGTTTGTCTGACTGCCCCTGATACAGATGCGTGATCCCCAATGTGGCACAGCGATCTTCTACAAGTTTAGCCTTTCGTCCGGTAATAATAGCAACCTCAATACCGGAAGTGAGCGCACAGCGAATTCCGTAGCCATCGCGGACGTTAAAAGCCTTCAGCTCTTCACCGTTGTTGCCCATATAAATCAGACCATCAGACAATACGCCATCCACATCCAGGATCAGCAAACGGATGTTCTCAGCCCGGGTGATAACGTCAGCGTTGACGGGTCCATAACAGGTCGCAAGCGACGCACCTGCTTTACTCATTTTCTTTATCCTTGAGTTTCTTACACTACACCTGCACGCAGCAGATCATGCATATGTAACACACCGAGTAACTGGTCGCCATCAGCAACCATTACCGAAGTGATATGGCGGGACTGCATTAAGTTCAGGGCATCAACGGCAAGAATGCCCGGACGCACGCGAATGCCTCCAGGGGTCATCACATCGGCAATGCCTAACTGGCGTACATCTACGCCCATATCAAAGACGCGACGTAAATCGCCATCCGTGAAAATACCGTCAATCTTCATTGCATCATCGCAAATGACGGTCATGCCGAGATTTTTACGTGTGATCTCAAGTAAGGCGTCACGCAGGCTGGCGCTTTTATTAACATGCGGAATCTCATCACCCGTATGCATAATATCGTTAACACGCAGCAAAAGCTTACGGCCCAGTGCGCCACCCGGATGCGATAACGCAAAATCTTCCGCGGTGAAGCCGCGTGCTTTTAATAACGCCACGGCAAGGGCATCGCCCATCACCAGCGTTGCGGTGGTGCTGCTGGTCGGCGCCAGGCCTAACGGGCAAGCTTCCTTGGGCACTTTAACACACAGATGCACATCTGCCGCACGCGCCATGCTGCTTTCCGGACGGCCGGTGATGCAGATAAGCGGGACATGAAGACGTTTTAATACCGGGATTAACGCCGCTATCTCATTGGATTCGCCGGAGTTAGAGATGGCGATCACCACATCCTGCGGCGAGACCATGCCTAAATCACCATGCGCGGCTTCGCCCGGGTGCACGAAAAATGAGGGGGTGCCGGTGCTGGCAAAAGTGGCCGCCATCTTCCGCCCAATATGTCCGGATTTCCCCATCCCCATCACCACGACTTTGCCCGGGCAACTGAATATTTTTTCACAGGCGAGGGTAAAGTTTTGATTAATGTACTGATCAAGCTCCGCCAGGCCTTCACGTTCAATTGCCAGGACTTCCTTGCCTGCTTGCTGAAAGTCAAAACCCGGTTGCAACTCTAAGTGCGACATAATGCGTTTCCAGTTATCCAACGAGAAGTGGCGATAACCAATACAGCATCGCCAGCCATATGATAAAACCGCCGGTCAGCAGCGCACCCGCGCCGCGACCAATCTGGCGCGGACGTCGCCAGCAGAGTAGTGCAAAAATCACGCTCACCAGCAGCATGACGCTATAGTCACGGGTGAAGGCCATCGGATTGACTTCACCCGGCGTAATCAGCGCCGGTAACCCGAGGACGATAACAATATTAAAAATGTTCGCGCCGATGATGTTGCCAACGGCAATATCGTTTTCGCCTTTACGCAGACCTGCAATGGCCGTTGCCAGCTCTGGCAAACTGGTGCCAATAGCGACTACCGTCAGCCCGATAGTGAGTTCGCTCATGGCGAAATAGTTCGCCAGTACGGTGGCGTTATCCACCACCATCCGTGTTGCCATTGGCATAATAATCAACGCAATGCCCAACCACAAAAATGCGACCGGTAATCCGCCTTCGCGTGGAAGCTCCGCTATCTGCTCCCGGGTCAGCGTGTCATTGCCTTGTCGCTCAGCCAGACGGGCGATTTTAACAATGAATAGCAGCCATAGCACGGCCAGAAGCAGGAGAAAGAAACCGTCACTACGACTCAACTGGCCGTCATACAACACGGATGCGGCTAAAATACTCACCAGCAACATTAGCGGTAATTCACGGCGCAGAACATCAGAATGCACGGTAAAAGGATGAATCAGCGCCGACAGACCTAAAATAAGCAGAATGTTGGTAATGTTAGAGCCGATAGCGGTACCCACGGCCAGATCGAGTTGCCCATTTATTGATGCCGCTACAGAGACAATGATCTCGGGTAACGACGTCCCTACGCTCACAACGGTCATCCCAATAATAATGGGGGGGATACCGAAATTTCGACATAAAATGGATGCGGCAAATACCAGACGGTCGGCACCGTAGACCACCAGAAGTAAACCAATTATTAACAGCGCCGTCGCTAAAAGCATCTAAAGTCCTTTCTTCAGGTATACTCGCCGGTCCACTTGAAGGATCTTCTGGAAGCCGTAACGAAGTCTTAATTTTGACTTTATGCGGCTAAAAAGTAAAACAAATGCCAGCTTTCGCTAACCAGGACGGGCAATAATCTGTAAATATGTTGGGTTCAGGGCTAAATTGAGCGCCAAACTCTTCGATCAACGAGGCAATAGTAAAGGATGAATCAATGGGTCAGTCTGTGGCGAATCTAGTCGATATGCGCGATGTCAGCTTTTCCCGAGGCGATCGCTGCATCTTTGATAATATTTCCCTGACGGTGCCGCGTGGTAAGGTGACGGCGATCATGGGGCCATCAGGCATCGGCAAAACGACGCTATTGCGTCTGATTGGCGGACAGATACCCCCGGATAAGGGCGAGATCCTGTTCGACGGCGAGAACGTTCCGGCCATGTCCCGTTCGCGTTTATTTACCGTGCGTAAACGCATGAGTATGTTGTTTCAGTCCGGCGCGCTGTTTACCGACATGAACGTGTTTGACAACGTCGCGTATCCGCTACGCGAGCATACGACGTTGCCTGCAGCGTTGCTGAAAAGCACGGTGATGATGAAGCTTGAAGCTGTTGGTCTGCGGGGCGCGGCAAAGTTAATGCCTTCTGAATTATCCGGTGGGATGGCACGGCGTGCCGCGTTAGCACGCGCCATCGCGCTGGAGCCTGACCTCATTATGTTTGACGAACCCTTCGTCGGCCAGGATCCCATTACCATGGGTGTGCTGGTGAAACTGATTTCGGAACTGAACAGTGCGCTGGGCGTCACCTGCGTGGTGGTGTCCCATGATGTGCCTGAGGTGCTGAGTATTGCAGATTACGCCTATATTATGGCGGACAAAAAAATAGTGGCCTACGGTAGTGCTCAGGCTCTGCAAGAAAACGCCGACCCGCGCGTACGTCAGTTCCTTGACGGTATTGCTGATGGGCCGGTTCCGTTCCGTTATCCGGCGGGCGACTACCACATCGATTTACTCAAAACAGGGAGTTAAGCCACCCATGTTGTTAAATGCGCTGGCATCACTCGGACATCGAGGGATTAAAACCCTCAGGACGTTCGGGCGAGCCGGATTAATGTTGTTCAATGCGGTTGTCGGCAAGCCGGAGTTTCGCAAACATGCGCCGCTGCTGATACGCCAGCTCTATAATGTCGGTGTCTTATCGATGCTGATCATTATTGTTTCTGGTGTGTTCATCGGTATGGTGCTGGGGTTGCAGGGATACCTGGTTCTGACGACCTACAGTGCGGAAACCAGCCTTGGCATGCTGGTGGCGCTGTCATTGTTACGTGAGCTGGGGCCGGTTGTTGCGGCGCTACTGTTTGCCGGGCGCGCCGGATCGGCCTTAACCGCAGAGATTGGCCTGATGCGGGCGACCGAGCAACTCTCCAGTCTGGAAATGATGGCCGTCGATCCGCTGCGTCGGGTGATCTCTCCGCGTTTTTGGGCCGGTGTCATTTCATTGCCGCTGTTGACGGTTATTTTTGTCGCGGTGGGGATCTGGGGCGGTTCGCTGGTTGGCGTTAGCTGGAAAGGTATTGATGCAGGCTTTTTCTGGTCGGCGATGCAAAATGCCGTCGACTGGCGTCTGGATCTGGTCAACTGTCTGATTAAGAGCGTGGTGTTCGCCATAACGGTCACCTGGATTGCATTGTTCAATGGTTATGATGCGATCCCGACCTCAGCCGGCATTAGCCGGGCAACGACACGCACCGTTGTGCACGCCTCTCTCGCCGTTCTGGGGCTGGATTTTGTGCTCACCGCACTGATGTTTGGGAATTGAGTTCATGCAAACGAAAAAAAATGAAATTTGGGTCGGGTTATTTCTGCTGATTGCGCTGCTGGCTGCGCTGTTTGTCTGCCTGAAGGCAGCGAATGTTACCTCAATGCGTACTGAGCCGACTTACACGATTTATGCGACTTTTGATAATATTGGCGGCCTGAAAGAACGCTCTCCGGTGCGGATCGGCGGAGTGGTGGTTGGACGCGTATCGGATATCTCGCTGGATCCGAAAACGTACCTGCCGCGCGTGACCCTGGAAATCGAATCGCGTTTTAACCATATTCCTGACACCAGCTCCCTGAGCATCCGTACTTCCGGCCTGCTGGGAGAGCAGTATCTGGCATTGAACGTCGGTTTTGAAGATCCTGAGCTGGGAACGTCTATCCTCAAAGATGGCGGTACGATTCAGGACACGAAATCCGCGATGGTACTGGAAGACATGATTGGTCAGTTCCTTTACAACAGCAACAGTAAAGGTGATGACAATAAGAATTCTGGCGATGCGCCAGCCGCAACTGAAGGCAATAATGAAGCCACTACGCCTGCGGGCGCAACGAAATAATCTCAGGAGAATCGACGTATGTTTAAACGATTGATGATGGTGGCTATGCTGATCATTGCCCCCCTTAGCGCGGCAACCGCGGCGGATCAGACTAACCCGTACAAGTTGATGAATGAGGCGGCGCAGAAGACCTTTGACCGCCTGAAGAACGAGCAACCTAAAATCCGCGCAAACCCGGATTACCTGCGCGATGTTGTCGATCAGGAATTGTTGCCATACGTACAGGTTAAATATGCTGGTGCGCTGGTCCTGGGCCGCTACTACAAAGAAGCGACCCCGGCACAACGTGACGCCTATTTCGCCGCCTTTCGTGAATATCTGAAGCAGGCTTACGGTCAGGCGCTGGCAATGTATCACGGTCAGACCTATCAGATTGCCCCTGAGCAGCCGCTGGGTGATGCGACCATCGTGCCTATCCGCGTGACCATTATCGATCCGAATGGCCGTCCTCCGGTTCGTCTGGATTTCCAGTGGCGTAAAAACTCGCAAACCGGTAACTGGCAGGCGTATGACATGATCGCCGAAGGCGTCAGCATGATCACCACCAAACAGAATGAGTGGAGCGACCTGCTGCGTACCAAAGGCATCGATGGCCTGACAGCACAGCTGAAATCTATTTCTCAGCAGAAAATTACCCTGGAAGAGAAAAAATAATGACCCAGTCACTCACCTGGAAGCGTGAAGGTGACAAGCTGGTGCTGGCGGGAGAGCTGGATCAAGACGTGTTAAATCCATTATGGGATGCGCGAGTTGAGGCGATGCAAGGGGTAACCTGCATCGACCTGAACCAGGTTTCCCGTGTGGATACCGGTGGTCTGGCGTTACTGCTGCACTTGATTGATCAGGGCAAGCAGCAGGGGAACAGCGTTTCGCTCGCTGGTGTTAACGATAAAGTTTACACGCTGGCGCAGCTTTACAATCTGCCTGACGATGTCCTTCCGCGTTAATTTTTTCAGGCTGGATAAGGCCTTGTGCCTTCATCCAGCATCCCCATCATAAGGGATCTGCCATCAAAGCCTTGTCTGATTTATCAGCGAGGCTTTTTGCTTATTTATGACAGCGCCACTTTGCTCTAAGATGTTGGGCTGTTTTCACTATCTGACGAATGAAGAGCCCATGGAAAATAATGAAATTCAGAGCGTGCTGATGAATGCGCTCTCCCTCCAGGAAGTCCACGTTTCTGGCGACGGCAGTCACTTTCAGGTTATTGCCGTGGGTGAGATGTTTGAAGGCATGAGCCGGGTCAAGAAGCAGCAATCAGTCTATGGCCCGTTGATGGAGTACATTGCGGACAACCGCATTCATGCTTTGTCGATTAAAGCGTTTACCCCAGCGGAATGGGCGCGCGATCGCAAACTTAATGGTTTTTGAGCTACGGGTGATGTGCCGGTAGCGAAGATAAATTCTTAACAGAGAACAGAATAATGGATAAATTTCGTGTTCAGGGGCCAACGAAGCTCCAGGGCGAAGTCACAATTTCAGGCGCTAAAAACGCCGCACTGCCGATCCTGTTTGCGGCGCTGCTGGCGGAAGAACCTGTAGAGATCCAAAACGTCCCGAAACTGAAGGACGTTGACACTTCCATGAAGCTACTGAGCCAGTTGGGTGCGAAAGTTGAGCGTAATGGTTCCGTGCACATTGATGCGCGTGACGTTAACGTCTTCTGTGCACCGTATGATCTGGTGAAAACCATGCGTGCGTCTATCTGGGCGCTCGGACCGTTGGTTGCTCGCTTTGGCCAGGGGCAGGTTTCACTGCCGGGCGGTTGCACCATCGGCGCGCGTCCGGTTGACCTGCACATTACCGGTCTGGAGCAGTTAGGCGCGACGATCAAGCTGGAAGAAGGCTATGTGAAGGCGTCCGTTGATGGCCGTCTGAAAGGCGCGCATATCGTTATGGATAAGGTGAGCGTCGGCGCGACGGTCACTATTATGTGTGCGGCAACACTTGCTGAAGGCACCACCATTATTGAAAACGCCGCGCGCGAGCCGGAGATCGTCGATACCGCTAATTTCCTGATTGCGCTGGGTGCGAAGATCAGCGGCCAGGGTACCGATCGCATTACCATCGAAGGTGTTGAACGTCTCGGCGGTGGTATTTATCGCGTTCTGCCAGACCGTATTGAAACCGGCACTTTCCTGGTTGCAGCAGCGATTTCTCGCGGCAAAATTATCTGCCGCAATGCGCAACCTGACACGCTGGATGCCGTCCTGGCGAAGCTGCGTGATGCGGGTGCGGATATCGAAGTCGGCGACGACTGGATAAGCCTCGACATGCACGGCAAGCGTCCGAAGGCGGTCAATGTACGCACTGCGCCGCACCCGGCGTTCCCGACTGATATGCAGGCCCAGTTCACGCTGCTGAATCTGGTGGCGGAAGGAACAGGCTTCATCACGGAAACCGTGTTTGAAAACCGCTTCATGCACGTGCCTGAGCTGAGCCGTATGGGCGCTCACGCGGAAATCGAAAGCAACACTGTGATTTGCCACGGTGTGGAAACGCTCTCCGGCGCGCAAGTGATGGCGACCGATCTGCGTGCGTCAGCAAGCCTGGTGTTGGCGGGTTGTATTGCTGAAGGTACGACGGTGGTCGACCGTATTTATCACATCGATCGCGGCTATGAGCGCATCGAAGATAAACTGCGTGCGCTGGGCGCAAACATTGAGCGCGTGAAAGGCGAGTAATCGTCAACGCCTCTGGTAACCCCCTGGTCTTTGGGCCGGGGGTTACTGCTTAATGTTCATTCAGGATTCTTTTTCCCTCTCGGTCCCCTCATCATCCGTGTTCTGTCGATGAATTCATGCGTTTTTGCATCGTGGTAGCGCGACGGCCAGATCACCCAAGGGTCGGTTCCCAGCGCCCGGGCAATAATCAACTCTCCTTTCGGCCATGGCCGCGTTAACGCGTTCGCCAGCGTTGATGAACTCAAGCCATTTTTACGTGACTCAGCGGCCATTGAGGTGCCTTTTTTGCGCAGTCCGGCGATGATGTCGGCCGTATGCCAGTCAATCAGCTTGCTTTCCATAAATTCATCTCTCCTTTGGTTAATGACTTACGGTTTCACGATCGGTTGTGGCGACACTATAACGCTGCGAGAACAAATGTTCTAAAATGTTCATGTAAGATGTGAGTATATTCAGATTATGCCAATATCTGGCTTGATTACCCGGAAAGATGAAAGGATTTATTGGAATTTATAAGAGCATCCCGTGCGAGGCACGGGATGATGAGTGGCTGGGGGGAAGGTAATTAACGGTCGCGCTGTACGGCGATATGCGCCAGACCAATCAGCGCTTCTCGCCATGGCGTGTCAGGCAGCACCTGCAACGCGGCGATGGCTTTATCAGCCTCTTCTTCCGCACGCTGTCGGGTCCACTCCAGAGAGCCACAGGCGTTCATCGCTTCCAGAACCGGCTCCAGAAGGTGACGACCGTTACCTTGTTCAATGGCCTGGCGGATCATCTGCGCCTGCTCCGGGGTGCCGTGGCGCATGGCATGCAGCAGCGGTAGCGTCGGTTTACCTTCGTTAAGGTCATCGCCGACGTTTTTACCCAACTGCTCGCCATCTGCGCTGTAATCCAGTAAATCGTCAATTAACTGGAACGCAGTCCCAAGATAGCGGCCATAATCCTGCAATCCTTTCTCTTGTTCTTCGCTGCAGCCAGCCAGAATGCCTGAGCATTGGGCTGCGGCTTCAAACAAACGCGCCGTCTTGCTGTAGATGACGCGCATATAGTTTTCTTCGGTGATGTCCGGGTCGTTGACGTTCATCAACTGCAGAACTTCACCTTCTGCGATGACGTTAACCGCTTTTGACATGACTTCCAGTACTTTCAGCGAGCCGAGGCTGGTCATCATCTGAAATGCGCGGGTATAGATAAAATCGCCGACCAGCACGCTGGCCGCATTACCAAACGCCGCATTCGCTGTGGCTTTCCCGCGGCGCATGTCGGACTCATCCACAACATCGTCATGCAGGAGGGTCGCAGTGTGGATAAACTCGATGAGGGCTGCAATCGTAACGTGCGCATTTTCCTGGTAACCAACAGCACGTGCTGCAAGTACTGCGATCATTGGGCGAATGCGTTTTCCGCCGCCGCTCACGATGTAGTACCCTAACTGATTGATCAACTGGACGTCAGAATTGAGCTGTTCAAGGATTGTCGCATTGACCCCCGCCATATCTTGCGCGGTTAACTCATTGATTTTTTCTAAATTCATCGCAAAAGCCGGGCTTCTCGCCCCGATTACCTCACCGTATGGCAAGGTAACGTCGGGTTCAGGTTTATAAATATATGCTGATTGTACTGAAAAAACGCCGTAGATAAACGTTACCGTACGTGTTGTGTTTTTTTTCTTCATGTATTGACGGTAGCACTTGTCAAAGGCTCGCGTTTTGCGTAATATTCGCGCCCTATTGTGAATATTTATAGCGCACTCTGAATCATCAAAAAGGTGTGCGCGGAAGCGGAGTTTTTTATGTACGCGGTTTTCCAAAGTGGTGGTAAACAACACCGAGTAAGCGAAGGTCAGACCGTTCGCCTGGAAAAGCTGGACATCGCAACTGGCGAATCTGTTGAATTCGCTGAAGTTCTGATGATCGCAAACGGTGAAGAAGTCAAAATCGGCGTTCCTTTCGTTGATGGCGGCGTTATCAAAGCTGAAGTTGTTGCTCATGGTCGTGGCGAGAAAGTTAAAATCGTTAAGTTTCGTCGTCGTAAACACTACCGTAAGCAGCAGGGCCATCGTCAGTGGTTCACTGATGTGAAAATCACTGGCATCAGCGCTTAAGTTAAGGGGAGCAGATTAAATGGCACATAAAAAGGCTGGCGGCTCGACTCGTAACGGTCGCGATTCAGAAGCTAAACGTCTGGGCGTAAAACGCTTCGGCGGTGAAACAGTTCTGGCTGGTAGCATCATCGTTCGTCAACGTGGCACTAAATTCCACGCTGGCTCCAACGTTGGTTGCGGCAAAGACCACACT
Organism: Citrobacter sp. wls717; assembly: GCF_005280955.1. Lineage (NCBI taxonomy): Bacteria > Pseudomonadati > Pseudomonadota > Gammaproteobacteria > Enterobacterales > Enterobacteriaceae > Citrobacter > Citrobacter sp. wls717. The sequence goes on along the minus strand of NZ_SZWW01000017.1, from coordinate 84,372 downwards.
TTGTTTGCTAAAGCAGACGGTAAAGTGAAATTTGAAGTGAAAGGCCCGAAAAACCGTAAATTCATCAGCATCGTTGCTGAATAAGTTTTTCGCGTCCCGGTAACGGATAAAAGCCCCGCAACACGTTGCGGGGCTTTTTACATTCGACGGCCGGTAAATATGCTCGTCGCGCCGTGATAAACCGGAAACGAGCCCTTGCAGGGAATACGGCATGAAGCAGCAGGCAGGCATTGGTATTCTGTTAGCACTCACGACTGCAATATGTTGGGGCGCTTTGCCAATAGCAATGAAGCAAGTGCTGGAGGTGATGGAGCCTCCTACCGTGGTGTTCTACCGTTTTTTAATGGCAAGTATTGGCCTTGGCGCTATCCTTGCGGTTAAAAAAAAGCTCCCCCCATTGCGCATTTTTCGCAAAGCGCGTTGGTTGGTGCTGTTGGCAATAGCCACCGGTGGGCTGTTCGGTAACTTCATTCTGTTTAGTTCATCTTTGCAGTACTTGAGCCCAACGGCCTCGCAGGTTATCGGTCAGCTGTCACCCGTTGGCATGATGATCGCCAGCGTCTTTATCCTGAAAGAAAAGATGCGCGGCACGCAGGTGATTGGCGCCATTATGCTTCTGAGCGGCCTGGTTCTGTTTTTTAATACCAGTCTGATCGAAATTTTTACCCGACTCACCGATTACACCTGGGGCGTTATCTTTGGTGTCGGTGCGGCGATGGTCTGGGTGAGCTATGGGGTCGCGCAAAAGGTGTTATTGCGCCGTCTGGCGTCACCGCAGATCCTGTTTTTACTGTACACTTTATGTACGATCGCGTTGTTGCCGCTGGCTAAACCCGGTGTCATCACGCAGCTCAGCGACTGGCAGCTGGCCTGCCTGGTATTCTGCGGCCTGAATACGCTGGTAGGATACGGCGCTCTCGCGGAAGCGATGGCGCGCTGGCAGGCGGCGCAGGTAAGCGCCATTATTACGCTTACCCCGCTGTTTACGTTGTTATTTTCAGATTTATTATCACTGGCCTGGCCCGATTTCTTCGCCAGACCGATGCTAAACCTTTTAGGTTATCTCGGTGCGTTTATCGTGGTTGCGGGCGCGATGTATTCCGCCATTGGTCATCGAATTTGGGGCGGTTTACGTAAGCATGAAACGGTGGTTTCGCAACCCCGCTCAGGCGAATGATTTACGGAGAGTAAAATGAAGTTTGTTGATGAAGCATCGATTCTGGTCGTTGCAGGTGATGGCGGTAATGGTTGCGTGAGCTTCCGCCGTGAAAAATATATTCCAAAAGGCGGCCCGGACGGCGGTGATGGCGGTGATGGCGGCGACGTATGGATGGAAGCCGACGAAAACCTGAACACGCTGATCGATTACCGTTTTGAAAAATCTTTCCGTGCGGAACGTGGTCAGAATGGCGCGAGCCGCGATTGCACAGGTAAACGCGGTAAAGACGTTACGATTAAAGTGCCTGTCGGTACGCGCGTTATCGATCAGGGCACCGGCGAAACCATGGGCGACATGACCAAGCATGGTCAGCGTCTGATGGTCGCTAAAGGCGGCTGGCACGGCCTGGGTAACACCCGTTTCAAATCCTCGGTCAACCGTACTCCGCGTCAGAAAACGATGGGGACACCGGGCGATAAGCGCGATCTGTTGCTGGAGCTGATGCTGCTGGCGGATGTAGGTATGTTGGGTATGCCAAATGCCGGTAAATCGACGTTTATCCGTGCGGTATCCGCGGCGAAGCCGAAAGTTGCCGATTATCCGTTCACCACCCTGGTACCAAGCCTGGGCGTGGTACGTATGGACAACGAAAAGAGCTTCGTCGTGGCCGACATTCCGGGGTTGATTGAAGGCGCGGCTGAAGGCGCGGGTCTGGGGATTCGCTTCCTGAAACACCTGGAACGCTGCCGCGTGTTGCTGCACCTCATCGATATCGATCCAATTGATGGCTCCGATCCGGTAGAGAACGCCCGTATCATTATTGGCGAACTGGAAAAATACAGTCAGGACCTGGCGTCTAAACCGCGCTGGTTAGTGTTCAACAAAATTGATTTGCTGGACAAGGCCGAAGCGGAAGAGAAAGCGAAAGCGATCGCCGAAGCGCTGGGCTGGGAAGGTAAATATTACCTGATCTCCGCCGCCAGCCAGTTGGGCGTGAAGGATCTGTGCTGGGATGTGATGACCTTTATCATTGAGAACCCGATTGTTCAGGCTGAAGAAGCGAAACAGCCAGAGAAAGTTGAGTTCATGTGGGATGATTATCACCGCCAGCAGCTCGCTGAAGTCGAAGACGAAGCGGAAGATGACTGGGATGACGATTGGGACGAAGACGACGAAGAAGGAGTTGAGTTCATCTATAAGCGTTGATTTTGAGGGCTGGTTTACCAGCCCTTTTATTTATATATTCTGAAAAAAATATTAATGATGTTCCCGCATTAAACGACCAATTATAATTCCTCCTCATTTAGCGTGCATGTATGAGACGAGGTAATGCAATACTCATTTGTAGCAATTATTATATCACTGGCCTCAATGGTTTTGGCCGCCCTGATTTATAAAAGTAAAGGCTATAGGGCAATCTATTACGCCTCTCTTATTTTACTTGCTCAGTGCATTTCTTTATTTTTAAGCCTGTTTTGGTTAGGCTGTTATTACTTTACGGGCGAAGGGGTTAATGACGCTGTTATTTATACTTTGACCCGCTCGCTTTATGGCGCGGATTTTAAAGATTACGTCGCGCCTTTTGTCGTTGCTGTCTTGCTGATTGGACTGCTACTCTTTCTGAGCTGGCGATTCATGCAAGGTAAAAATGTTCAAAAAGAGAGAAAACAGTACGCTTCGATAACCGCCGTATTACTGACATTTTTTTCTGTTGGCATCTCTCCGGCATTATTACAATTCACTAATTATAGCAAGCCGCCAGCAGAAGTAGATGGTTCCGATTTTTCGCGCTACTATATTACGCCAGATACCAGGATTAATAATCCAAAATATAATCTGGTATATATTTATGCAGAAAGTCTGGAAAGAACCTACTTTGATAAAGACACATTTCCTCAGTTGCTGCCTGATTTAACGGCGCTGAAACAAGATGGCCTGGATTTTAGCGGCACAGAACAGTATCCGGCGACGGATTTTACCATAGCAGGGATCGTGGCATCGCAGTGTGGTCTTCCGCTGTTTGCACCGACCGATTTAAGTGGCAAGAAAGCCAGTCTGGGCTTCTTTTCCTCTTCAGTCTGCCTTGGGGATATTTTGAAAAATTCAGGTTATGAAACCTGGTTTATGCAGGGCGCTGATTTACGTTTCGCCGATAAGGATGTGTTTTTTAAAACGCACGGCATTGACCATGCCTGGGGACTGGCGGAGTCTGGCCTGGAGAAGGATTTTTCCGCCCAGAATGCCTGGGGGCTATATGATGATATGCTGCTGGAAAAGGTCTGGCGCAAGTTTGAGCATTTGTCCCGGCAAAAAACGCCTTTTGCGTTATTCACGTTGACGCTGGATACCCATCCCCCTGAAGGTTATATCCCCACGAGCTGTCCTGTCAGCTATAAAAAAAATGGTAGTGAAGTCGATGCGTTAACCTCTGTGCTTTGTAGCCAAAGGGAAATCGCTAAATTCATTAGACGGATACAGGCTTCGCCCTGGGCCAGTAATACAATTATTGTTCTCTCATCCGATCATCTGGTAATGCAAAATATGACGGCTGCTGTGGATTATTTAAATAAAATGCCTCGTCGCAATTTATTTGTGGTTTTCAGAAATGGCGTGACGCCAAAAGTTATCGCCGATAAGCGAAGCACGTTAGATAATGGGGCAACGGTGCTTGAGCTGATGGGGGGCGATAATGCAATAGGCTTAGGGAGAAGTTCATTAAGTCAGCCTTCACTGGCAGCGGTTTTTGACGACTTTAAAAATAAGTTGTTAGCCTGGGGGCCTGCTATCCGCTCCCGTTGGGGAATTCCCGAGTCCATTAAAAATTTTACCGTTGATACCAGAAGAAAGTTGCTGCGTTTTGATAGTTTTGAATACCCTATTCCCGCCTTACTGGAAGTATCTCCGGGACGAGTCTGGCCGGTTGTCGATGACGGGAATGACGTGGGAATGTCTTTAAGGAATACCCTGGGATTTCTGCCTGAAGGCCATAAATTTATCTGGATAGATCAATGCCTGAGCATTGGCCCCGTATGGCAACCGGATTCTGCCGTCAATACTGGGTGGTGTGTTGCCTCTGGAAAAGCCGGTAGCGAGACTCACATCGAGAAAATAATGGCTGAAGATTATTCAGGCGGGATGAGTGAATTTCCGGGCGAAACGAATCATGAACGCTTTCAGCGTATCCAGGCGCGGTTATTACTTTCCGCAAAGGATGTCCGCTATCAGTCCGATCGCATACTGTTTGCGGCGGAAGGACTGCCTGCATTTGTGAAATCAATAACAGGAGTGGGGCATCCAGAATACTGGGGACGGTGGTCAGATGCGAACCTGTCACCCGCGGTGGCTATCACCTATAACCAACCACTGCCCGCGAAATTTGACGTTGAGATCAAGGCAAAAGCCTTTGGCAAAAATATTGGTGCACTGCTTCCCGTTTCCATCGGTTCCTGTACCCACTATCTCACCCTGCACGCAGAGGCGGAAACGGTGATATTACATATGACGAATCCTGACAGACTCGATACGCTAACGATTGTCCCCCCTTATCCGGAGTTGAGTAACGAGGGAAATTATATTGGTTTTCCTAAATCCGCTCCGCCAAGGAAGCTGGGGATTGGGTTAACCGAGCTGCGGATAATCCCGGTAAACGATTAGAAACGACGAGGGAGCGTTACCGCTCCCTGCATCCGCTTAGTTAGACTGATAAATATCTTTGTACAACCGACTCTCGAAGCGTACCAGCGGAATACGCCGATTACGTTGGTCAGCCGGCTGTACCGCATAGCCCGACAGATACTGCACAAATGCCATACGCTGACCGCTTGCCGTGGTGATGAAGCCTGCGAGGTTGTAGACGCCCTGTAGTGAGCCTGTCTTCGCCGATACTTTGCCATCCACGCCAGCCTGATGCAGGCCCGCACGGTATTGCAGGGAGCCGTCATGGCCCGCCAGCGGTAGCATAGTTATAAAGTTCAGCTCGTTATCGTGCTGAGCGATATATTGCAGCACCTGCATCATGGTCGCCGGGGAAATCAGGTTATGGCGGGAGAGACCAGAACCGTCGGCAATAATGGTGTTGCCAATATCGATGCCCGCCTGCTGGCGCAAAATTTGGCGTACGGCATCGGAACCTGCCCGCCAGGTGCCCGGGACGTTAAATCGTGCATGGCCAATCATGCGGAAAACGGTATCGGCGATCATGTTGTCCGATTTTTTCAGCATAATCTTAAGCAGGTCATGCAGCGGCGCTGACTGTTTGCTGGCAACCACGGTTCCCGGCTCGTTGACCTGCGTCTGGCGCAGCAGCGTGCCGCTGTAAGTGATACCCGCTTGTTTTAGCTCATCTTTGATAATCGCCCCGGCATAGCTGGCGCCATCCTGAATGGCGAACGCCAGCGGCAGCGGGTCGGCGCGTTGAGGTAGGCATCCGGTCAGCGTGAAGCGGTTGAGATCGCCTGGAACCACGTCCAGTTCACAATATTGCGCTTCGGCAGAGCCACGCGCGAGGGTTCGCACCTGGCTGAACATGGTGACCGGGTAGTAGGATGCCACGCGAATAAATGCCAGATCGTTCGGTTTTTGCGCGCTGTAGAGCGAAATCGAGAAACAGTTGCGATCGACAATGGCTGCGGCAGGCGGGGCGCTAAAACATTGCGTCATGTCGTTCCAGGGCCAACCGGGGGCTTTATCATGACTGGCGAAAATAGAGGTGTCGATCAGAACATTTCCGGCAATTTGCGTCACACCAGATTTTTTCAGAGTCGCTACCATATTGCGAATATCCTGGCGTTTTAGCGTCGGATCGGCGCCAAATCGCGCCACTAAGTCACCTTTCAAAACGCCGCCTTCCACGTTGCCTTTCGTCTCAAGCGTGGTGGTAAAACGGAAATCAGGCCCGAGCTGAATCAACGCCGCCAGCGCGGTGATCACTTTCTGGGTACTGGCGGGGAGCGCCATCTGCTGGCTATGAAAATCAATAGCGGGTGCAGATGCGCCAACCTTCTGTACCATAAGGGCGAGGTTGGCCCCGGCAGGAAGCTGGTTGATGTATTCGTCGACATTCGCAGCCTGAACGCTGAACGCTATACTGGCAGTCAATCCAATGGTAAATCTGGGAAATCGCATAATCTCGCGCTAACAACCTGGAAACAGGCCGTCATACTACGGCGCAACGCCCCAAAAAGTAAACGATGACCCATAGGGAACTCCAGGGTAAAATGATCATCAAATAGAGAATTGTAACTGACCTGGGACCTTGAGCCCCGGGTCGGTATTTTTTTGCTTCTGACTCTGGCATGGCGTATGCCAGGGTGGGCTTAGCAGCCGGGGTGAGAAGCATCGCCCCCTACAGGAATGTTCAAGAGGTATAACAAATGCAAGCTATCCCGATGACCTTACGTGGTGCTGAAAAACTGCGCGAAGAGCTGGATTTTCTGAAATCTGTGCGCCGTCCTGAAATTATCGCCGCTATCGCGGAAGCGCGTGAGCACGGTGACCTGAAAGAGAACGCGGAGTATCATGCGGCTCGCGAACAGCAAGGATTCTGCGAAGGACGCATTAAAGATATCGAAGCTAAACTGTCCAATGCGCAGGTGATTGACGTCACTAAAATGCCGAACAATGGCCGTGTTGTTTTCGGCGCGACGGTTACCGTTCTGAATCTCGATAATGACGAAGAGCAGACCTGGCGTATTGTCGGCGATGATGAAGCTGATTTTAAACAGAACCTGATTTCAGTGAACTCGCCTATTGCTCGTGGCCTGATTGGCAAAGAGCAGGATGACGTCGTCGTTATCAAAACGCCGGGCGGTGAAGTTGAATATGAAGTAACGAAGGTCGAATACCTGTAATTCGCATCTTGGTTAAGATGTTGATACATTGTAAAGAAAGGAAAAAGGCCGCATAGCGGCCTTTTATCAACGAAGAGAGCGTGGCATTTTGCTCTCCTGCTAGCGGAAAACCCCGCGTTTTACACAAACTTCGTGTGCGACTTTGGGATATTCTTAGCGTGGCAGCGAGATTTTACGTTCTTTAGTCGGGCGATACAGTACCAGCGTTTTGCCGATGACCTGTACATTGCAGGCGCCGGTTTCGCGTACGATAGCTTCCACGATCAAGGTTTTGGTATCGCGATCTTCCGAGGCGATTTTCACCTTGATAAGTTCATGGTGCTCTAACGCTTGTTCAATCTCGGCCAGTACCCCTTCGGTCAAACCATTATTGCCAAGCATAACTACCGGCTTGAGCGGATGTGCCAGACCTTTCAGGTGCTGTTTTTGTTTAGTACTCAGATTCATCGTATATTTTTGCTTACGTTGGGATTGAAAACGGGTCATTCTACCGCCATCTCCCATATATCACCAAATAGCTGTGTAGAAATTTACACCATTGGTTACGATGAACTGCCCTTTGGGAATGTGAAATGACAGGTAAAAAGCGTTCTGCCAGCTCGAGTCGCTGGCTTCAGGAACACTTTAGCGATAAATATGTTCAACAGGCGCAGAAAAAGGGGTTACGTTCCCGTGCCTGGTTTAAACTTGATGAAATACAGCAAAGTGACAAAATTTTTAAACCGGGGATGACGATTGTTGATCTCGGCGCTGCACCGGGTGGCTGGTCGCAATATGCGGTTACGCAGATCGGCAACAGCGGCCGCATTATCGCTTGCGATCTTTTACCTATGGATCCAATCGTTGGTGTGGACTTCCTTCAGGGCGATTTTCGTGATGAATTAGTCCTGCAAGCGTTACTTGAACGCGTAGGTGACAGTAAAGTACAAGTTGTCATGTCTGATATGGCACCAAATATGTGTGGAACACCGGCGGTGGATATTCCCCGGGCCATGTATCTGGTAGAGCTGGCGCTTGGAATGGCTCGAGATGTTTTAGCGCCAGGTGGTAGTTTTGTAGTGAAGGTGTTCCAGGGCGAAGGCTTCGATGAGTATCTAAGAGAGATTCGCTCCCTGTTTACGAAGGTCAAAGTTCGTAAGCCGGACTCTTCTCGCGCCCGTTCGCGTGAAGTGTATATTGTAGCGACCGGGCGTAAACCATAACCGGTAGATTTCAAACGAAAGTTTGAAAGAAACTGGATATAGAGTATCCTGACGCTGTTTTTAACACAGTTGTAATATGAGGTTAATCCCTTGAGTGACATGGCGAAAAACCTAATTCTCTGGCTGGTCATTGCCGTTGTGCTGATGTCAGTATTCCAGAGCTTTGGGCCCAGCGAGTCTAATGGCCGTAAGGTTGATTACTCTACCTTCCTGCAAGAGGTCAATCAGGACCAGGTTCGTGAAGCGAAGATCAACGGACGTGAGATTAACGTTACCAAGAAAGATAGTAACCGTTACACGACCTATATTCCGGTTAACGATCCGAAGCTGCTTGATAACCTGCTGACCAAAAACGTCAAGGTTGTCGGCGAGCCGCCTGAAGAGCCGAGCCTGCTGGCTTCTATCTTCATTTCCTGGTTCCCAATGCTGCTGCTGATTGGTGTCTGGATCTTCTTCATGCGTCAAATGCAGGGCGGTGGTGGCAAAGGCGCCATGTCGTTCGGTAAGAGCAAAGCGCGCATGCTGACGGAAGATCAGATCAAAACCACGTTTGCTGACGTTGCGGGTTGTGACGAAGCGAAGGAAGAGGTTGCTGAGCTGGTTGAATACCTGCGCGAACCGAGCCGTTTCCAGAAGTTGGGCGGTAAAATCCCGAAAGGCGTCCTGATGGTCGGTCCTCCGGGTACCGGTAAAACCCTGCTGGCGAAAGCTATCGCCGGTGAAGCGAAGGTTCCATTCTTTACAATTTCCGGTTCTGATTTCGTGGAAATGTTCGTGGGTGTGGGTGCATCTCGTGTGCGTGACATGTTCGAACAGGCCAAGAAAGCGGCACCGTGCATCATCTTCATCGATGAAATCGACGCCGTAGGCCGTCAGCGTGGCGCTGGTCTGGGCGGTGGTCACGATGAACGTGAGCAGACCCTGAACCAGATGCTGGTTGAGATGGACGGCTTCGAAGGTAACGAAGGTATTATCGTTATCGCGGCAACTAACCGTCCGGACGTTCTTGACCCTGCGCTGCTGCGTCCAGGCCGTTTCGACCGTCAGGTTGTGGTTGGTCTGCCGGACGTTCGCGGTCGTGAACAGATCCTGAAAGTGCATATGCGTCGCGTACCGCTGTCTCCGGATATCGATGCGGCAATCATTGCACGTGGTACGCCTGGCTTCTCTGGTGCTGACCTCGCGAACCTGGTGAACGAAGCGGCGCTGTTTGCTGCTCGCGGCAACAAGCGCGTCGTGTCGATGGTTGAGTTTGAGAAAGCGAAAGACAAAATCATGATGGGTGCGGAACGTCGCTCCATGGTGATGACGGAAGCGCAGAAAGAATCTACCGCGTATCACGAAGCTGGCCACGCGATTATCGGTCGCCTGGTACCGGAACACGATCCGGTACACAAAGTAACGATTATCCCGCGCGGTCGTGCGCTGGGTGTGACCTTCTTCCTGCCTGAAGGCGACGCAATCAGCGCCAGCCGTCAGAAGCTGGAAAGCCAGATCTCCACGCTGTACGGCGGTCGTCTGGCGGAAGAGATCATCTACGGTGCTGAACATGTTTCTACCGGTGCGTCGAACGACATCAAAGTCGCGACTAACCTGGCGCGTAACATGGTTACTCAGTGGGGCTTCTCCGATAAACTCGGTCCGCTGCTGTACGCTGAAGAAGAAGGCGAAGTGTTCCTGGGACGTTCTGTTGCGAAAGCTAAACATATGTCCGATGAAACGGCTCGCATCATCGATCAGGAAGTTAAGCTGTTGATTGAGCGTAACTATGACCGTGCGCGTCGTCTGTTGAACGAAAACATGGACATTCTGCACTCGATGAAAGATGCGCTCATGAAATATGAGACCATCGATGCGCCGCAGATTGATGATCTGATGGCTCGCCGCGATGTGCGTCCGCCAGCGGGTTGGGAAGAACCGGGTTCTTCTAACAACAACTCTGGCAGCACCGGCAAGCCGAGCGCGCCGCGTCCGGTTGATGAACCGCGTGCGCCGGACTCTGGCACCATGTCAGAGCAACTGGGCGACAAATAAGTTATCGTTGATGATGACCGTGTTTTAATTGAAAACCCTGGGGCTTGCTCCGGGGTTTTTCTTATCTGCATACTCAAGATTTTTACCAGGGATAAAACTATGAAACTCTTTGCTCAGGGTTCTTCACTGGATCTCAGCCATCCTCACGTCATGGGGATTTTAAACGTTACGCCAGATTCTTTTTCCGATGGCGGGGCGCACAACTCTCTGGTTGAGGCGGTAAAACACGCAAATCTGATGATTAACGCTGGGGCGACTATCATTGATGTGGGGGGGGAGTCCACGCGTCCTGGCGCTGCTGATGTGAGCGTGGAAGAAGAGCTGCAGCGAGTGATCCCTGTGGTGGAGGCGATTGCTCAACGTTTTGAGGTATGGATTTCCGTCGATACCTCAAAACCCGAAGTGATTCGCGAATGCGCGCGGGTCGGCGCACATATCATTAATGATATTCGTTCACTCTCGGAACCCGGGGCGCTGGAAGCTGCCGCGGAAACCGGACTGCCAGTATGCCTGATGCATATGCAGGGGCAGCCGAAAACCATGCAGGAAGCGCCAAAGTACGAGGATGTGTTCGCTGAGGTAAATCGTTACTTTGTTGAGCAAATAGCACGTTGTGAACGAGCCGGAATCACAAAAGATAAATTGTTGCTCGACCCGGGATTCGGATTCGGTAAAAATCTCACCCACAACTACACATTACTGGCACGCCTGGCTGAGTTTCATCATTTTGAGCTGCCGCTGCTGGTTGGAATGTCACGAAAATCAATGGTTGGTCAACTGCTGAATGTGGGGCCATCCGAACGCCTGAACGGTAGTCTTGCGTGCGCGGTGATTGCCGCAATGCAGGGGGCGCAGATCGTTCGTGTCCATGACGTCAAAGAAACCGTAGAAGCGATGCGTGTGGTGGAAGCCACATTGTCTGCAAAGGAAAACAAACGCTATGAGTAATCGTAAATATTTTGGCACTGATGGGATCCGTGGCCGCGTAGGCGACTCCCCAATTACCCCTGACTTTGTGCTCAAACTGGGGTGGGCGGCAGGAAAAGTGCTGGCACGTCATGGTTCACGAAAAATTATCATCGGTAAAGATACGCGTATTTCTGGCTATATGCTGGAGTCTGCGCTGGAAGCGGGCCTGGCTGCCGCAGGTCTTTCTGCCTCTTTCACTGGCCCAATGCCAACACCTGCCGTTGCTTATCTGACGCGTGCTTTCCGTGCGGAAGCAGGGATTGTTATCTCCGCTTCACACAACCCGTACTATGACAACGGGATCAAATTTTTCTCTATCGACGGCACCAAACTGCCGGATGCGGTTGAAGAAGCCATAGAAGCCGAGATGGAAAAAGCAATCACCTGTGTGGACTCGGCTGAATTGGGTAAAGCCACCCGTATTGTCGATGCCGCCGGTCGCTATATCGAGTTTTGCAAAGGCACCTTCCCGAATGAGCTGAGCCTGAGCGAGCTTAAAATTGTGGTGGATTGCGCTAACGGTGCGACGTATCACATTGCGCCAAACGTACTGCGTGAGCTGGGCGCCAATGTTATTGCCATCGGTTGTGAGCCAAACGGCGTTAACATCAATGAAGAAGTCGGCGCTACCGACGTCCGCGCCCTGCAGGCGCGCGTGATCGCGGAAAAAGCCGATCTGGGTATCGCGCTGGACGGCGACGGCGACCGCGTGATCATGGTCGACCACGAAGGCAATAAGGTCGACGGTGACCAAATCATGTATATCATCGCCCGTGAAGCGCTGCGTCAGGGGCAACTGCGCGGTGGCGCGGTAGGCACGCTGATGAGCAACATGGGCCTTGAGCTGGCGTTGAAACAGCTGGGCATTCCGTTTGCTCGTGCGAAAGTCGGTGACCGCTATGTCCTGGAAAAAATGCAGGAAAAAGGCTGGAGTATCGGTGCGGAAAACTCAGGCCATGTGATCCTGCTGGATAAAACCACCACCGGTGACGGTATCGTGGCGGGTCTGCAGGTGTTGACCGCGATGGTGCGCAATCATATGAGTTTGCACGACCTGTGCAGCGGCATGAAAATGTTCCCGCAGCTGCTGGTTAACGTACGTTACACCGCAGGTAGCGGCGATCCGCTGGAAAATGACAATGTGAAAGCGGTGATGGCAGATGTTGAAGCGGCGCTGGGTAATCGTGGACGCGTCCTGCTGCGTAAGTCTGGCACTGAACCATTAATTCGTGTGATGGTTGAAGGTGAAGACGAGGCACAGGTATCTGAGTTCGCCCATCGTATTGCAGATGCAGTGAAAGCGGTTTAATACATAGCTATAGGGGTTAGTTTTACCTCTATTAAAGAACGTTATAATTTGTTATCAGACGCCCGGTTAATTTAACCGGGCATTTTTTTCATTCTCATGCCAGAGTAACAGGAATGACAGTATTATCGGTATTGTTTTTTCGATAAGGGATTAATAAATAAGGAAGAAGAGAAGTTTATCAAGATTGACATTTAATTATTGAAAATATTCCGCATCTCATGTAAAAGTACAGCTATAAAGTACGTTTTGTTTTATTGGTTTAACTAATTCATAATAATTATACTTTCCTATAAATTTTATAAAAATAATGTATGAAATGTGTTTGCTGAATATAAATTTATTCTTAGTTTTTTTTCGTTCTGTTGCATTCTTATTTTTCCGTATTAATAATATTTGAACAGGTGGCTAAGCCTGAATTTAACGGAATTAATAAGGGTGTATAACATGAGTACAATGGTTTTAAACATAAAAGGGAATGTGACCAAAAAGGTCTCTAAATTAAAAGAGATGAAGAAACAGCGAGGTGTTACGCTGTTGGAAATAATTATTGTCTTAGGGATTATCGGTGTTATTGCCGCTGGTGTGGTTATTTTAGCCCAGCGGGCTTTTACGGCTCAGGACTTGTCTGCTGTACAGGATGACTTGACCAGTGTACGTACTGCAATGAATGAAGCTTATAAAGATCAGGCTCAATATCCGGCGCAAAGCGATTCTATTAAAGGTTTGTCTAAATCCGATATCAACGATACTTCTGTATCCAATGACTCGCCAATCGCCACTCTGGTACGTATGGGTAAAATCTCTGCTGATGAAGCGTTTAACGGCTTCTCTAACGATGCGTTCCAGATGGATAACGCGTTAACGGATAGCTCAAGTTCTCAGAGAAAAGGCTTTGTTGTGGTGGTGAATGGTCTGGCGTCTGAAGAGTGTCGTAACCTGATTTCCCAGATGGGTAACCAGTGGGACTATGTTGAAGCGCTCAATACCGGTGCTGCTGCCGGGTCTGAACCAAGTATCGCTGACCGAGACTTCAGTGTGGGTAAAAGTGGTGCAATTCTTAAGACGCTGACCTCGAGTGATATTTCGCCTTCTGATATTGTTGCAACTGGCGTCTGTGACGGTCAGGGTTCTATTAACGGTGTTATCTTCGGTAGTAAATAATACTTTGTGCTCTAAATTAGAATCTGTTCTTTTTTAGAATAAAAACAAGTGGCTATTTACTGTGAATAGCCACTTATTATTTATATAAAAATGATTCATGTTCTTCAGGAATTAGTATGCGGTCCCGAAACCATCAGGCTGGATTTTCACTACTGGAAGTAATTGTTGTACTGGCAATCATTGGTGGCGCGCTAGCTATGTATACCAATTATGCCCGTAAACAAGCAGCGAAAGAAATGCGCCAGACCATCGCGAACGCGCTTGTCCAGGAGATGAAGGGCGTGATGAATTATTTGCGTGATGAAACTCTGCAAACAAAAGACGGTGAAAAAGATAACCCACTGTATGAAGCCACGCAAGGCAGCAGTACCGATTCCCAATATCGTTACCGGATAACTAATAACGTTACGGACATCGATACCGGGACCGGGACGAACTATTTTTTGTGGGGAGAGGGGGCGAATCAGCAAAAGCAACAGCGTTATTTGTTCATCAGCAAAAGCTGTAACGTCTCACTTAAATCGACATTTGAACTGACACAAGAATATTTACCCTGCTCACTTGTGACGGCGGCTAAAAATCCCGCGGCGAAAATTGAACGGATTGGGTTTGCTTCTGACGATCTTAAAACCCCCTCCAGCACTATTGCGCGTATGGATGCTATTGTTGCGTTCAACTACACGGAGAGTAACGACAAGTATAGTTTTGCCAATTATGCCTCCGCGTTTAACAATGCGTTAAATAACTCAGGCCTGATTGCTTCGCATATCATGCTTGTTCGCCGGGCCAGGACGGCGGATGCCTGGCAACTGATAACGGAATCTGACGGCAGTACGCCAGTCGAGTTTTCCGATATGGCGTCTAACCTGGAGCGACTGGAAACGCTGGGAAAGGGTCAGCAACTGGGTATTCGCTTTACCTTTGACATGAATGATAACGATCAGGGGAGCAATGGCGGCGGCTCAGGCACGGCATGCTGGAACACCCAGGAGAGCAAAGTTGAACTGTGTTACAACCAGGAGGCAGGCACAGGCGCCCATGGCGAAGATCAGATCCTTTCGCTGGATATGACCGATCCGGAGAATTATGGTGATGAGACCAAAACGGGTACGCTAAAAGCCAATCTGGTGATGGAAAATACGTCACGGCCAGTTTTTTTATTCAAGCGTAATTATGGCGGTGATTTAATGCTTTCCGCCGACGGTAGCCCTGAGCGCTTTACATACAAAAATAACAATAACGAAGAAATTGAGGGTGATTTTTATCTGGATGATAATACCTCTTATCATGCCTGGAATGGCAGCAGCATGGCTGGATTTGATATTATTTCGGATTATTACCCTTCCAGTACATATGATGCTTTTGAACTTGTTACTCCGTCAGTGAGTGAATATTCTGGCTATGAACTTTTATCTGCGGATATTACAGACGAGAAAAATTATGTGGCAGCCTATGATGACAGTTCAATAAAATCTGGCTTGCATCGATTTGCAGTGCAGACTTGCCCTGTTATCGAACAGGAAATTATTTTGCGTGACGCCAACGGTGACGCAATCCTGGATGAAGATGGCAATAAGGAAAAAACAAAAGTTACCCGGGCGTTATATCCACGGTTGTCTGCCAGTATATCTTCTGTCTCGGCTTATAACGATGGCGGCATATCTGGTAGCTATGTCAAACAAAATGAGACTCGCGCCAAATTAGATGATAGCAAGAAAGTAGACTTGCTTGGCGGCGTTACTGTGCAGGTAGAGTTGGCTGAGATGGACGTTTCAAGTGGGGCTCGTGTCGATCATAATGTGGCGCAAAAATACATATTCCCGGGCAGTAAGTATGTATGGGCAGTGACCGCAACGATGGGTCTGTATGATTCAGAAACGGGAGCAGGATATAACATAGTAAACCCACAGACAATATCTTATGTCATTACCAAATGGTGCAGTACGATACCGCAATCAGGTACGCCATATGATTTATTAACGACGACAGAATACAGATAATAGCAATCTGATAAACAGAGGGAAGATAATATGATTATCAGGAAATACTGCCTGCTTTTATTGTCGGTAATGCTTTTGCCGCAGGCTATGGCAAGTAATAATAGTTCATCAGAGATCCATATGGCGGCATCTCCAGTATCTTCTGGTGCGGTTGTTCAACATACTGGCATAAATCCGTTTACTGGTGACACTTATCACGCGGATGTGCCTTCAGTGCCGCCACTGGTAATTCAGGAAGATAAATTATTAAGCCAGGAAATCAGAAAATGGGTGGAGGCTAATGGCTATAAGCTTTTCTGGAACAGTGCAAAAGATTACCTGGTTTATAACAATATTACGCTGGCAGGGAAATCGGATGACGAGATCCTACAAGAACTTGGCGAGCTGTTTTTTTCTGAGAATTATGGCCTGGTAGTCAAGAAATATCAAAAAAATCGCGTTATTGTTATTGATGAAATGTAAAACGGGTGCAGGGATGAAGATTAAGACAGGGTTGTTAATATTAGCCATTTTTCTTCAGGGTTGTGTTAGCGATTTTGAAGAAAAATATGATTCAGAAAGCCAGATTCAGAAGCATTTTAAAGATGCGA
This sequence comes from Citrobacter sp. wls717, assembly GCF_005280955.1. Lineage (NCBI taxonomy): Bacteria > Pseudomonadati > Pseudomonadota > Gammaproteobacteria > Enterobacterales > Enterobacteriaceae > Citrobacter > Citrobacter sp. wls717. The sequence goes on along the minus strand of NZ_SZWW01000017.1, from coordinate 68,099 downwards.
CCACCCAGGATGAATCAAAAGCGAAGCCGTATATCAAGTACGACCGCGCATACATAGGGAAAAAGGTGGATTACAGCGTTGAGCAGCAGCGAATCATGGGAAAACATGTCAAAATTTCATCCTATGAACCCGCCACGCTGGCAGTCATTATGGACGCTGTCTCTGCACAAACGGGAATCAGTTACCGGATCAACGAGAGTGCGATAGGCGCAAAAGCCGGTGCGTCAAATAACAGCGGTAGCTGGAATACGGCGCGTAGCGTAAAATTTGATGGCACCTTTGAGGCGTTTATCCAGTATATCGCTTCCCTTTATGACGTAAGCCCAAAACTTGATAATCATAACGTTCTCAAAATAAACGTTTATGAAACGTATGTCATTAAGCTGGACTTTTATGGTGAAAACAATAAGACAGAAACGAACCTCGATCTTTCTGGTAACGAGGCGACTTCCAGCGGCGGGTTGACCGGAAAGACCGAAACCAAATTCGAATCATCTTTCTGGGATGATGTGGAGGATATGGCGAAGAATTATATTTCTTCAGGAAACTACAACCTATTCAAAGATTCTTCTGTCTTAATGGTTAACTCAAGACCGTCAGAGTATGAGGCGCTCAATCGTGCGTTAGATAAATATAAAGCGGATAACAGCCGTCAGTTTATTGTTACCTATAAAATCTTCACGCTCGATAAATCGAAAGTGAAAGAACTTTCTGCCGGCGTTAACTTCTCTCTGGATGACGGGCAAAACACCATGAAGATCAGTTCAAGTTTGCTGGACTCATTAACGGGTGGCATATCGGCAGGCTGGAAAAATAGTACTGTTGATATCAGTAGCGGGCTGGATGCGTTATACAAGTTAACGGGTGACCGGACGTTACAAAGCGGTTCGTTTATCACGCGCAACAATATGGCGATACCGCTGAATATGACGAAGTCGCAAAATTACGTCTCCAGCAAAACCCGTACCGTCGATGACAATGGTGAGGTTAACGTCGCGGTCGAAACATCATCCATTATTACAGGGACCAGTTTTATCATCACCCCCCGCGTGCTTTCAGATGGTCGAATTGAGGTAGTGAGTGGTTTCACAAAACGTTATCTGGAAGGCATTGAAACTTATGATGATGTGCAGTTACCGAACGTAAGCACCACGGAATCATTTAACTCATCAATTATTATGCCGGGCGATCTGCTAATGGTAGGCAAGTATGATGTGAAAGGTGAAAATGGTGGTCTGGAATATCAGGTATTGGGTATCGGTGACAAAAATGAAGATGAATCTGCGACGATCGTCATGGTAATTGGCGTCGATTATTATCGTCAGCCTATTACTTCCCGATAGGAATAAATGGTTATGGATAAACTGTTACAGGATAATAATATCCTTACCGGTCTGCTCTGGGAACCGGACAGTATGTCTCACCTTGACCCTGGCGCGCAGGCAGCTTTTCGCGGAATGGTAAAGGCTAATCGTCGGGTAATCTATAAAGATTCTGACGGGCGTTTAGCAGTGGGTTATTGTGAGAAAATTTCTACCCTTTATGAGCCTTTTGCGATTTATATTAAAGAGTTATTTGGGGATGGCATCTATTTCTCACATGGTGATGATAATTTCACTTATCTGCTCATTATTAATGGCGGCCGGATTGTCAGTGGAACCGATTGCTTTATAGAGCGCAGCCTGTTTGATGAGCTCATGCGGCACCCGGAACAATATGAACACCTGGAAGTGACGTCGCTGACCGAAGTCCAGCTTTCTGTGGTGATAGAGAAATGCGCGGCGCATCAGCTCTCTCTGAAGCGACGTCGCAGATTCATTATTAGCTCCATTCTGGCTGGTGGTCTGATATTTTTGGCGCTGCTTGCTTTAGCACTTCATTTTCTGGTGGCGGGGTAATTTATGCTGGAAGGTCTCTATTTCTGGAAAGGTAAGAGCGGAATATTTTCTACAAGTCGAATTATAATTATTATTCTGGTTATTGCTTTACTGTTGTGTGGTGCAGGTGCAGGCTATTGGTATTATTTTATAAAGATGCCGCAAGACGAAATGCTTGCTCAGCAACAACAGGCTGCGCAGAAACTGCTTAACGATAAGGCTTCTGTACATGACTGGTATGAGAAATCATTAGAGGGAATGAGTATTGATTTCGGTATTCGCCTGATTGATGAAATTCATCGCAGCGTTATTCCGTTTGCATTGATTAAACTTCCTGTTGAGGGACGAAGCTATGGCTGTTCGCTAAAGGCGTGCCACATGACTTTTGAAATCGACCCCGCTGCTATTTTGACGCAACCAGAGTTAACTTTCTTTGGTAAAACCTACGCAGCATCATTTCCAGTAAAAAAAGGAAAGAGCAGGTCGAATGGGGTTTCACTTGAATACAATGACATGAAAATTGCCCACAAAGAAAACGGCTTATTAAGCGCGTATAAGAAGAACAAACCTTTGTCGTTATATTCCTGTAATGAGGTTATCTCTTATATCAAAAGCTATAACTCAACGTTGACGGGCGGAAAGGGTAAAAATAAAAATGGCGAGATTGTATTTAAGACTCTGCCTAAATCGACAGTTGCAGCGCTGGAAAAAACATTAGCGGGGGACGTTAAGGCTTACGGTATGCTTTCAGCAGAGTGGAACATGACGCTGACAAAACCACACTCCACATCAGTGAACGAAGGGATATTATTACAGGTTGCCTTGTATAAACAGGCGTATCGGGATGCCTTTCTTATCAGGAAGATTGAAACAATTAACGATGGAATAAAAGTATCCGGAGGATTAGTATGCAAAGCGTAAAAAATATCATCATATTTGCAGTATTAATGGTGGGATCCGGACTGGTACAGGCCGCTCCGACTACTGACTTGCCGCCTGCACCCAAAAACCAGACCGGTAAACCAGCGCTGGTAGGCAATGGCGAGAAAGCTGCGTCTCCTGAGGTAAAAAATGTCGATGAGAAAGCCCTGAATGAGCAGTCAGCGGAACTGACGATGCAGGATCATATTCAGGCACTCGTTGAGCAGGATTATCTTTATCAGTCAGAATATCGCAAGCTACAGCAACAGGTTGAATTAGAAAAAATGTTGAGCGAAATTCGTAAGCTGCGCGGTGAAGATAAAATAAAAGCGAGGGCAACTCCAACTCCCGTAATCGAAGCGAAGATCAAGACTGAAAAAAGCACGCCTGCGGTCAATACAGGCAATAATATTGCGAAGCCGCACGTAGTACTGGAATCAGTCATTGGCGGTCTTTCCCGGGTTGCTATTGCTAATCAACGCGGTGATACATTGTTATACGTCACTCCAGGAAATGTATTTTCCATGGACGGCGCACAATACATTTTAACCAAAGATCGTAAAAACGGGTTGCAAATTAAGGAAGCTAACCCGTGAATATAGATTTTAAACGAATAACGACTGAAGATATATTTTCCGGTCTTTGGGAGTATCATGAATTTGAAGGAATAGGCATTAATGCTATTCATGATGGTTATGAGTATTTATTAGTACACACTATCAATATCGATAAGTTATTTGAATACAAGCTCCAGATAAGCCGGCTGAAATCAATGCATAAACGGCCAGTCATTGGCCTGGCGATAGTAACGGAAGAAGATTATTTTCATATACTGGAATTTATCTCTCTTAAAGCCCTTAACGCTGCGCATAATGATATTGATATCACAGACACGCAAAAACAGTTGGTCAATATCTTACAGCGCGTTGTAAATATGGGGGCCAGCGACCTTCATATTACACGGAATGATGTGTTGGCGTTGCTTGAGGCGCGCGTAAATGGCGTATTGATGCCGTTTATGCAGATTAAATCACAGCAGTGTGATGAACTGGTATTTGTCTTGTACAACGTAGAGGCTACAACCAGAGATACAACATGGAACCGGGCAATTCCGCAGAATGCGAATATTCTCTACAGTCTTAACGGTAAACCGTACCGTTTCCGTTATGCCCATTTTCCCATTTTTGGCGAAACGGCGGATTGTTACCATGCTGTGCTGCGTATTATTCCTTCCGGTTTGCAAAAAGATAACCTGGGCTCGCTGGATAAAATAGGCGTTTCGTCCGCCGAAATTGCCGATTTGAAAAAGATCCTTAGCAACCCTTATGGCGCGTATGTCATTGCGGGAACGACAGGTTCGGGCAAATCGACCACGCTGAAAAACCTGATGGAATGGCTACAAATTAACCGCTATGACGATCGCGGCTGCTTTTTGACGGTCGAAGATCCCGTGGAATATCAGATATACGGTGCCAAGCAAAGCTCCGTTGTCAGCGTCGAGGGGGGAGGCTTCCACGCCGCAATTAAATCTGCGTTACGCCGCGACCCGGATGTACTGATGGTGGGGGAGATTCGTGACAATGTTTCAGCTAACGCTCTGGCGGGCGCCGTTGAGAGTGGACATTACTGTTTTACCACCGTGCATGCGGGCAATATCGTTTCACTCCTGCAGCGTATGTCCGCATTAGGTATCAGCAGTGACAAGCTCTCCACGCCAGGCTTCGTTGCGGGGTTGCAGTGTCAGAAACTGGTGCCGGTGCTTTGCGATACCTGTAAGCAAGTCCATGAAGAGATTACCCTTTCCGACCGCACTTTTACTCTGTTCCGGGCAAGCGAGAAGGGGTGTGTAAAGTGTAAGAAGAGCGGTATCAAAGGACGGCAGCTGGCGATGGAGTATTTTTTGCCAACCTATGACGAACTGGCGGCTATCTCCCGTCAGGAGTGGCTTAATGTTTACACCCTGTGGCGGGAAAAAAGAAAGACAGCGGTAGGACTTGCTGAAGGGTTTGAGATCCGTGAAAAAGTCATGGCGCATGTGCTGCTTGGTCGTGTGGATGCGCGCTGGTACGCAATGGAATTTGGCGTATTGCCAACAGAAGATCTGGAGATGATCGTTGAAAAAATTCAGTAAGAAACAGCGCATCTATATCTACCAGTTTTGCGCAGACATGATTAAGGCCGGTCTGCCTTTGTATGATTCGATGCAAAAACTGCAAAAAGAAGGTCAATCTTTACTGGGGAAAGCCTTTAGTAAACGGTTGATGGATCTTATCACGCAAATGAAGCAGGAAACATCCGTTGCGGCTGTTTTCGAAGGTATGGTGCCGAATTCTGAACTGAGCGTGATCACCGCGGCGGAGAAAAGCGGCAGCCTTTCTGATGGATTTTTTACCCTGGTTTCGATTATTAAATACAACGATGAACTGCGTAAAAAGATCATCGGTGCGCTTATATTTCCCCTGATAATGATTACCTTGTCGTTAATTGTTATTGCCGGCTATTCACAAAAAGTATTCCCCGCCTTTGCCTCCGTTGTGCCGATTGATAAATGGCCAACCGTGACACAGAATCTCTATAATTTTGGCGTGGCGCTTTACGAGGGGTTGTGGCTAAAAATTCTACTGGGATTTATCTTTCTGGTTATCTTTTCACGGCTGACAATGGCCAATTTTAGCGGCACAATAAGGAATAAGGTTCTCGACAGAATTATGCCGTTCTCAACTTATCGGCAGCTAACTTCCTCCATTTTTTTGAATAATTTGTCGCTAATGTTGAGTAACAATATTCCTCTGACGGATGCGCTTTCAATTATTCAGCTCAATGCTAACCGTTGGCTAAAATGGCATCTTTTCACCATGCTGGAGAAAATGGCGCACGGCGTGAATTATGGCAAAGCGCTCGATACCGGACTGATGGGCGCGGAAGAGTTACTCAACATCAGCCTTTATGCCGATCTCCCCTCGTTTAATGAGGTTTTGCTCTCGGTATCGGAGCGCTCCCGCGATCATATACAGGAGTATATTAAAAAACTTGCCGGACTGTTAAAGAACTTAGCCACTGTTATCCTGGGCGGGAGCGTTATCTGGGTATTTCTGGCGCTGTTCTCATTAATGGATACGTTGTCGAAAAGTGCAGTAGGATGATTGATGAAATGAATATAAAACCACAAAGCATTTGTCAGCGTGCACTCTTACTGGGTGCCTTATTCCTGGCGAGCGTAACGGCGCAAGGAGCGCAAAAATATGGTCTTAGCGACAGTCTCCAGTACTGCGAGCTTTGGGATACCTTTTTCCCTCTTTCGTTTCAGGTCCCTTCAAGTAATTGGGTGTCTAATTATTCCAAGCCTGAGCTTAACATCATATATATCTCAGCTGGTAAACGTAAGCATGTGGATGACTACATTGATCTTTACACTATTAATAACCAATCTGTCTGGCCGTCGCGTTTAATCAGTGGACGTGACTCGGCCTTTTGTCAGAACGACGGTGGTTGTGTGGCTAAAGGTAAGGGAAGCGTAGGTAAGGGTATTTCGGCATATAAAGATCTTGTCGCCGAATTTCCTGATGATGACGTTAAGATATTTTCCGGTTCCCCTTACTATGACGGCACTCTCTCATGGATTTCTTTGCCTGTACGGTACCTTAAACTACTGAGAGTCGAATTCTTTACACCTTATTCCGGACCCGTAGGTGTTTTTACAGACTCTTATAATCCGTATGTGGAACCATTATATTTTGAATATAGAGCGACAGGGAATAAAGATGAAATGCAATTGACAGCTGTAGGTGGTACTGCAGCCGGGGCTAATTTCAATGGCGTTAATCTACCTGATAAAATAAGGCTAACGTCACTTGCTGCTTTACAGGTTTGGTTGTCATCAAGCACTGGTGACCCATGGAAGACGTTATTACCTTATGCGCACACGGTGGATATGACAACAAGTCAGAAGGCGCTTATCCCTGATAACTGCAAGTAATCTCGCGTAACGATCGCCGATTATTAAAAGACGATCGTTACTGATGTAACACCGACTATTAATAAGAGTTAAATTTTGCATGGATGCTTTTTTCTCTCCCTGGTACCCCTGGCTCGCGCTGCTTCTGGGATTATTCATTGGCAGCTTTCTCAACGTCGTTATTTATCGCTTACCGATAATGCTGATGCGTGAAACCGCAGACGATGAAGAAAGAAACGCGCTTCCCGCGGTAAATTTATGGTGGCCGCCGTCTCACTGCCCATGCTGCCAGCACAATGTTATGCCCTGGGATAACATTCCCGTGGTGAGCTGGTTGCTGTTACGCGGCAGATGTCGCCATTGCCATTGCACAATTTCGGGTATTTATCCGTTAAGTGAGGCGGTCATTGGCGTTGTGTTTTGCACTCTGGTTTACTGGCTTTATCCGCAATATAGCTTACTCCAGCTCGCGTTCATGGCGTTATTTCTCTGCCTGTTGTACACCCTGGCGGTTATCGACATCCGCACCTTTTTGCTTCCTGACTGCCTGGTGTTTTTATTGCTGTGGGCAGGACTTATTGCCTCTGTACGCCACCTTATTCCAATTTCACCGCGGGATAGCGTAATGGGCGCCGTTTTTATATGGGGCTTTACCTGGCTAATGGCCGAAGGTTACCGCTGGATAACCGGTCGGGAAGGTTTCGGTAAAGGGGACGTTAAGCTGTTCGCCGCGTGTGCGACATGGTTAGGGGTGGAAAATATTGCGGTGCTAATGCTGGGCTCAGCCCTGTTGGGTCTTTGCCTGTTTCTGTTTCGCTACTTCTATATTCGCAGATTCGCGCCGCAGGGGGAGCTGGCGAAACAGGGATACATTCCATTTGGCCCGGCGATCGTTGTGATGTCGATCTATCTAATGTATACGGCGGTGCTTAACCTGTGATCACTCTTCTGCTTTCGTTACTTTTGCTGCGCGCTGCGCCAGATATGTATCGGGACGAGGTTGCGCGTGATGAATTCAGCGTGACGGTATCGCTCATTCCGCCCGCTCCACGACAATACACTACCGTGCCAGCCATGACGGGGCGAATACCACGTACGCTTTATTTACTGTCTCTGCCAGTATGGCGGCCAGTGGATCAGCAGAAAACCTGTGCAACAGCGGTGCTGATGAATCAGCCGCCAGTAACAACATCGCCTTTAATACGGCAGCGCTATCAGCCTTGTTTCGATGATCTTCAGGCCGGTAAACACCATGCGAACCTTATTGAGACCCGACGGGAAACCGACCCTCTCTCCTGTCGCATCAGCGCTGCTACCTTGTCACGTCGCGCTTTTATGACGTGGCCCTCTGACGTTACGGTGAACGCCGATGCCAATGATGATCTTTCCTGCGCGCAGGTTATGGCGCTGGCAAGCTTCTTTCCTGCTGGCGTTGTATCTACCGATCGCTTTGCAATCAATCCGGCTCCTGATAATGATACGGCGAGCAGCTTTTTTTCGGTGCTGAATCTGACGATCCCCACGAACAGCGCCCCAGCGCCAAACTGGCAGTCTTTATCGAATCGTCATGCCGTTTCTGAGGTCGATACCCTGCCTGCTGGGGCGTTTATCTTCCCCCTGACGCACGAAATTGTTGTGACGTCTCCTTATGGCATGCGTTACCACCCGGTCACCCGTCAGTTTATGCGGCATGAAGGCGTGGATCTGCGCGCACCGGTAAATAGCCCGGTAATGTCGGTTGCCGATGGCGAAGTGACGGCGACCGGCTATGGTCCGGTGACGGGGTTCTATATTACCGTCAGTCATGCCGATGGCTGGAGCAGCCGCTATCTGCATTTAAATACGCTTCAGGTTCATAAAGGCGATAAGGTATTCAGAGGCAATGTTATCGCCTTATCAGGGGCAACCGGGCGCATCAATGGTCCTCATCTCCACCTGGAACTCAGCCATCATCACCAGTTGGTAAACCCAATGGAGGTGCTTTTTGCGTCGACATTAAACCCCAATGCCAGGCGGGCGTCGCACGAAGCAGATACACAGGCGGTTATCGAGCCGGTGGATATGACGCCGACCATCGCTTTGATTAGTGGGGAAGGGGAGAATTTGCAGATAGGCGTGCGCGTCGGTAAAAAAACCACCTTCTACGCGCAGAGAGAACCCGTAGAGACGCCGGATGGCGTATGGCGCATTGTTAAACGGTATGGAAAATACAGGCTCGTGAAAGTGTCGCCGGAAGCGAAACCCGAATAGCCGGCTGTTTTATAGCCGTTTTTCCGCCGTTAACCGGCAGAATGCAGCGCTTTTGCTGTTTTTTTCCGCAGTTGATACAATGCACTAAAAATGCCCTTGCGAAGGTGATTCGCTTTGGTTAGTATTCACACCCGCTTCAGTGGGAAACAGTAAATATTCCCGCTTTAATGGTCGAAGCATTGTACGCGGCAACTCCGCAAGGAACAGGTTGATTATGCACGAAGCTCTTTTAGTAGTTTTCCTTATTGTGGCAATTGGCCTGGTTGGCTTGATCATGCTGCAACAAGGTAAAGGCGCTGATATGGGAGCCTCTTTTGGCGCAGGCGCTTCTGGTACTCTGTTTGGTTCAAGTGGTTCTGGTAACTTCATGACCCGTATGACAGCTGTATTGGGAACCTTGTTCTTCATCATCAGTCTGGTGCTGGGTAACATGAACAGCAATAAGACCAATAAAGGAAGTGAGTGGGAAAATCTGAGCGCACCGGCGAAAACCGAGCAAACTCAGCCAGCTGCTCCGGCTCAGCCGACCAGCGATATCCCACACTAAGTATTCTGTACCGAGGTGGTGGAATTGGTAGACACGCTACCTTGAGGTGGTAGTGCCCTAACGGGCTTGTGGGTTCGAGTCCCATCCTCGGTACCAAATTCCAGAAAAAAGACGCTGCAAAGCGTCTTTTTTTTCGTCTGTTACTCGTGGCTGTCTGTAGGTCGGATAAGGCGTTTACGCCGCCATCCGACATTATTGCAACACCTGATGGCGCTACGTTTATCAGGCCTACAGACACCTTATATTCCGCGCATAAAAAAGGCCGCTTTCGCGGCCTTAAAATGATGAATGCTTACTTCGCTTTGTTTTCCAGATTCTCAACCTGCGGCAGGCCGGTCGTTGAAGAGGCGGTCAACAGACCGGCTTTCGCGTAGCCGAACAGCTTCTCGCGGGTATCGGTGATATCCAGATTACGCATGGTCAGCTGGCCGATACGATCGTCAGGTGAGAATACTGACTCGCCTTTCTCCATGGTCAGACGTTCTGGCTTGTAAGTCAGATTATCAGAGACGGTATTGAGGATGGAGTAGTCGTTGCCGCGGCGCAGCTCCAGCGTCACTTCGCCGGTAATCTGGCTGGCGACCCAACGCTGCAGACCGTCACGCAGCATCAACGCCTGCGAGTCGAACCAGCGGCCCTGGTACAGTAGTTTGCCCAACTGACGGCCATGAGAGTGATATTGCTCAATGGTGTCTTCGTTATGGATACCGGTCAGCAGACGCTCGTAAGCGATGTGCAGCAGCGCCATCCCCGGGGCTTCATAGATACCACGGCTTTTCGCTTCAATAATACGGTTTTCAATCTGATCGCTCATGCCCAGACCGTGACGGCCGCCGATGCGGTTGGCTTCCAGCATCATTTCTACGTCATCGCTGAAGGTTTTACCGTTTAGCGCTACAGGATGACCCTGTTCAAAGCGTACGGTCACTTCTTCTGCCGGGATCTTCACGCTCTCATCCCAGAACTTCACGCCCATAATCGGGTTGACGATTTTGACGCTGGAGTTCAGGAATTCCAGGTCTTTCGCTTCGTGGGTCGCGCCGAGCATATTGGAGTCAGTGGAGTACGCTTTCTCGACAGACATTTTGTAGTCGAAACCGCAGGCGATCATAAATTCGGACATCTCATGGCGACCACCCAGTTCATCGATAAAATCGGTATCCAGCCATGGTTTGTAAATCTGCAGTTCCGCGTTGGTCAGCAGGCCGTAACGATAGAAACGTTCAATATCGTTGCCTTTATAGGTGCTGCCGTCACCCCAGATATTCACGCCATCTTCTTTCATGGCGGCAACCAGCATGGTGCCGGTGACTGCACGGCCCAGTGGGGTGGTATTAAAATAGGTTAGTCCGCCAGTAGTGTTGTGGAAGGCGCCGCACTGAATGGCTGCGATCCCTTCGGCAACCAGTTGCTTACGGCAATCTACCAGGCGAGCATTCTCAGCACCATATTCCATTGCGCGGCGAGGAATGGCGTCATAGTCATCCTCATCCGGCTGGCCCAAATTCGCAGTATATGCATATGGGACAGCCCCTTTTTGTCGCATCCACAGCAGTGCTGCACTGGTGTCCAGGCCGCCGGAAAAAGCGATACCAATACGTTGACCTACCGGGAGATGCTTGAGAATCGTCGTCATAAAATAAAACCCTGCTTGATAGACTGGTGAAGAGGTCGGCTTATTATACTAAATGCATTTTTATGCAAAATAAATGAGTTTTCATTTAATCATCTTTTCTGGATGACAGGAAGAGTTTAGCGATAATTTCGTTAAATAACGGCGCGGCCGGTACATTTATCTTGATTACCACCCGCTGGTCAGCATTCATTGATTTGCATAGTGGTAACAAGGTTGACATAACACATAGAGTATCAATATACTGTGAGCAGATTTTACGTCCCGTCCTCGGTACCAAATCCCAGCAGTATTTGCATTTTTTACCCAAAACGAGTAAAATTTGCCACGTTTCAGGCGCGGGGTGGAGCAGCCTGGTAGCTCGTCGGGCTCATAACCCGAAGGTCGTCGGTTCAAATCCGGCCCCCGCAACCACTTTCCCTTAGAGTTCTTTTTCAAATATACTGTGAAGACTTAGGCCTTCGTAGCTGGATTTGAAAAAAATTCTTTCGGAAGGTTCTCCGAACCGCAGGTGCGGTTATAGGGTTCAGTTATCTAAAGCCCCGATTTATCGGGGTTTTTTGTTATCTGACTACAGAATAACTGGGCTTTAGGCCCTTTTTTTATGTCTTGGGGGTGGGCTTGTCCACATTAGAGCAAAAATTAACAGAGATGATTACAGCCCCGGTTGAAGCCCTGGGCTACGAACTGGTCGGCATCGAATTTATTCGCGGTCGCACATCCACACTGCGCATCTATATTGATAGTGAAGATGGCATCAATGTTGATGATTGTGCTGATGTGAGCCATCAGGTAAGCGCCGTGATGGATGTCGAAGACCCAATCACCGTTGCCTATAACCTGGAAGTTTCCTCGCCGGGTCTCGACCGTCCTCTGTTCACTGCTGAACACTACGTGCGTTTCCTGGGGGAAGAAGTCACGCTGGTTCTTCGTATGGCGGTTCAAAACCGTCGTAAATGGCAGGGCGTTATCAAAGCGGTGGACGGTGAGATGATCACGGTCACAGTCGAAGGTAAAGATGAAGTGTTCGCGCTGAGTAATATCCAGAAGGCGAACCTGGTTCCCCACTTTTAACAGTCTGGATTGAGGTGAAAAGCCCGCGATGAACAAAGAAATTTTGGCTGTTGTTGAAGCCGTATCCAACGAAAAAGCGCTGCCACGCGAGAAAATTTTTGAAGCGCTGGAAAGTGCGCTGGCTACAGCAACAAAGAAAAAATATGAGCAAGAGATCGACGTCCGCGTAGAAATTGATCGTAAAAGCGGTGATTTCGATACCTTCCGTCGTTGGGTAATCGTAGAAGAAGTTACCCAGCCAACCAAAGAAATTACGCTGGAAGCGGCACGCTTCGAAGACGAAAGCCTGAACGTGGGCGACTATGTTGAAGATCAGATTGAATCTGTCACCTTTGACCGTATCACCACCCAGACTGCGAAACAGGTTATCGTACAGAAAGTACGTGAAGCTGAACGCGCAATGGTTGTTGATCAATTCCGCGAACACGAAGGCGAAATCGTTACGGGTGTGGTGAAAAAAGTTAACCGTGACAACATTTCCCTGGATCTGGGCAGCAATGCTGAAGCCGTGATCCTGCGCGAAGACATGCTGCCGCGCGAAAACTTCCGTCCAGGCGACCGTATTCGCGGTGTTCTGTACTCTGTGCGCCCGGAAGCGCGCGGTGCGCAACTGTTCGTCACCCGTTCCAAACCGGAAATGCTGGTTGAGCTGTTCCGCATTGAAGTGCCAGAAATTGGCGAAGAAGTGATTGAAATTAAAGCGGCTGCTCGCGATCCGGGCTCTCGTGCGAAAATCGCCGTTAAGACCAACGATAAGCGTATTGATCCGGTCGGCGCGTGTGTGGGTATGCGCGGTGCGCGCGTTCAGGCGGTCTCTACCGAACTGGGCGGCGAGCGTATCGATATCGTCCTGTGGGATGATAACCCGGCGCAGTTCGTGATTAACGCAATGGCGCCAGCAGATGTCGCTTCTATCGTGGTGGATGAAGACAAACACACCATGGATATCGCGGTTGAAGCCGGTAACCTGGCTCAGGCGATTGGACGTAACGGTCAGAACGTCCGCCTGGCTTCACAACTGAGCGGTTGGGAACTCAACGTAATGACCGTTGATGATCTGCAAGCGAAGCATCAGGCTGAAGCTCATGCCGCCATCGATACCTTCACCAAATATCTCGATATCGATGAAGATTTCGCGACAGTTCTGGTGGAAGAAGGTTTTGCGACGCTGGAAGAACTGGCCTACGTGCCAATGAAAGAACTGCTGGAAATTGACGGCCTTGATGAACCGACCGTTGAAGCGCTGCGCGAGCGTGCTAAAAACGCACTGACCACTCTGGCTCTGGCCCAGGAAGAAAGCCTCGGTGATAACAAACCGGCTGACGATCTGCTGAATCTGGAAGGATTGGATCGCGATATGGCCTTCAAACTGGCTGCCCGTGGTGTTTGTACGCTGGAAGATCTCGCCGAACAGGGCATTGATGATCTGGCTGATATCGAAGGGTTGACCGACGAAAAAGCCGGTGAGCTGATTATGGCTGCCCGTAATATTTGCTGGTTCGGTGACGAAGCGTAATAAACTGTAGCAGGAAGGAACAGTATGACAGATGTAACCGTAAAAACGCTGGCTGCAGAGATACAGACCTCCGTGGATCGCCTGGTACAGCAATTTGCTGATGCAGGTATCCGGAAGTCTGCTGATGACTCTGTGTCCGCACAAGAGAAACAAACCTTACTGGCGCATCTGAACCGTGAGAACGGCTCAGCGCCGGATAAGTTGACATTGCAGCGTAAAACGCGCAGTACTCTCAATATTCCAGGTACCGGTGGGAAAAGCAAATCGGTACAAATCGAAGTCCGCAAGACACGCACCTTTGTGAAACGCGATCCGCAAGAGGCTGAACGCCTGGCCGCGGAAGAGCAGGCGCAGCGTGAAGCGGAAGAGCAAGCCCGTCGTGAGGCAGAAGAAGCTGCCAAACGCGAGGCGCAACAAAAAGCCGAACGTGAGGCCGCAGAACAAGCTAAGCGTGAAGCCGCTGATAAAGCGAAACGTGAAGCTGCGGAAAAAGACAAAGTGAGCAATCAACAGACCGACGATATGACTAAAACCGCCCAGGCCGAAAAAGCCCGCCGTGAAAATGAAGCCGCAGAACTGAAACGTAAAGCGGAAGAAGAAGCACGTCGCAAGCTTGAAGAAGAAGCTCGCCGCGTAGCGGAAGAAGCTCGCCGTATGGCGGAAGAAAACGAGAAAAATGGTGTGGATAACGCTGAACCTGTTGAAGATACCAGCGATTATCACGTCACGACTTCTCAGCACGCTCGCCAGGCAGAAGACGAAAACGATCGTGAAGTTGAAGGCGGCCGTGGTCGTACTCGCAGCGCGAAAGCCGCGCGTCCGGCGAAGAAAGGCAACAAACACGCTGAATCGAAAGCCGACCGTGAAGAAGCGCGCGCCGCAGTTCGTGGTGGTAAAGGCGGTAAACAGCGTAAAGGTTCCGCTCTGCAGCAGGGCTTCCAGAAGCCAGCTCAGGCCGTTAACCGTGACGTTGTGATCGGCGAAACCATCACCGTTGGCGAACTGGCTAACAAGATGGCGGTTAAAGGCTCTCAGGTCATCAAAGCGATGATGAAACTGGGCGCAATGGCGACCATCAACCAGGTCATCGACCAGGAAACCGCACAACTGGTTGCCGAAGAGATGGGCCACAAAGTTATCCTGCGTCGTGAAAACGAGCTGGAAGAAGCAGTAATGAGCGACCGTGACACCGGCGCTGCGGCTGAACCGCGCGCACCGGTTGTAACCATCATGGGGCACGTTGACCACGGTAAAACCTCCCTGCTGGACTACATTCGTTCTACGAAAGTGGCTTCTGGCGAAGCGGGCGGCATTACTCAGCACATCGGTGCGTACCACGTTGAAACTGACAACGGTATGATCACCTTCCTGGATACTCCGGGTCACGCCGCGTTTACCTCTATGCGTGCTCGTGGTGCTCAGGCAACGGATATCGTGGTTCTGGTTGTTGCAGCAGACGACGGCGTGATGCCGCAGACCATCGAAGCTATCCAGCACGCGAAAGCGGCAGGTGTGCCGGTGGTGGTTGCAGTCAACAAAATCGATAAACCAGAAGCGGATCCGGATCGCGTTAAAAACGAACTGTCCCAGTACGGCATCATGCCGGAAGAGTGGGGCGGCGAAAGCCAGTTCGTCCACGTTTCTGCGAAAGCCGGTACCGGTATCGACGAACTGCTGGATGCGATCCTGCTGCAGGCCGAAGTTCTGGAGCTGAAAGCTGTTCGTAAAGGTATGGCGAGCGGCGCGGTAATCGAATCCTTCCTGGATAAAGGTCGTGGTCCGGTTGCTACCGTCCTGGTGCGTGAAGGTACGCTGCATAAAGGCGACATCGTACTGTGTGGCTTCGAATACGGCCGCGTGCGTGCGATGCGTAACGAACTGGGTCAGGAAGTTCTGGAAGCAGGTCCGTCCATTCCGGTGGAAATCCTCGGTCTGTCCGGTGTTCCGGCTGCCGGTGACGAAGTGACCGTGGTGCGTGACGAGAAGAAAGCCCGTGAAGTTGCACTGTATCGTCAGGGCAAATTCCGTGAAGTTAAACTGGCTCGTCAGCAGAAATCTAAACTTGAGAACATGTTCGCCAACATGACCGATGGCGAAGTTCACGAAGTGAACGTCGTACTGAAAGCTGACGTACAGGGTTCTGTAGAAGCGATCTCCGACTCCTTACTGAAACTGTCTACCGACGAAGTGAAAGTGAAGATCATCGGTTCCGGCGTAGGTGGTATCACTGAAACCGACGCGACCCTGGCTGCGGCGTCCAACGCGATTCTGGTTGGCTTCAACGTCCGTGCTGATGCTTCTGCGCGTAAAGTGATCGAATCTGAAAGTCTGGATCTGCGTTACTACTCCGTCATCTATCATCTGATCGACGAAGTGAAAGCGGCGATGAGCGGTATGCTGTCTCCGGAACTGAAACAGCAGATCATTGGTCTGGCTGAAGTGCGCGATGTGTTTAAATCACCGAAATTTGGCGCGATCGCGGGCTGTATGGTTACCGAAGGTACTATCAAGCGTCACAACCCAATCCGCGTCCTGCGCGACAACGTGGTTATCTATGAAGGCGAGCTGGAATCCCTGCGCCGCTTCAAAGATGACGTTAACGAAGTCCGTAACGGTATGGAATGTGGTATCGGCGTTAAGAACTACAACGACGTTCGCGTTGGCGATATGATCGAAGTGTTCGAGATTATCGAGATCAAACGTACCATCGCATAATCTTCGTCGTCTTTTGGACCGCAACGGCGTTGGCTGCGCTCGCTCACCCCGGTCACATAGTTATCTATGCTCCCGGGGATTTACGAGCTTGCCGCCTTGTTGCAATCCAAAATCCTTAGAAGATGATTAGGCGTAGGCCGGGTAAGCGAAGCGCCACCCGGCAAGAAATTTAAAAAGGGGCTTATGGCCCCTTTTTTGTCATTATTCTGGAGAATTTATTATGGCGAAAGAATTTGGTCGCCCGCAGCGTGTGGCGCAGGAGATGCAGAAAGAAATCGCACTCATCTTGCAACGCGAAATCAAAGATCCGCGCGTAGGCATGATGACTACCGTATCTGGTGTTGAGATGTCCCGTGACCTGGCGTATGCCAAAGTATTCGTGACTTTCCTTAACGACCAGGACGAAGCGGCTGTGAAAAACGGCATTAAGGCCCTGCAGGAAGCCTCTGGTTTTATCCGCTCCCTGCTGGGGAAAGCGATGCGTCTGCGTATCGTGCCTGAACTGACCTTCTTCTACGACAACTCGTTGGTTGAAGGGATGCGTATGTCTAACCTGGTGACCAGCGTGGTGAAACATGACGATGAACGTCGTGTGAACCCAGCGGACGACAGCAAGGAGGACTGATGAGTCGTCCTCGTCGTCGTGGTCGCGACATTCACGGTGTCCTGCTGCTGGATAAGCCGCAGGGCATGTCCAGCAATGACGTACTGCAAAAAGTAAAGCGCATCTACAACGCCAACCGTGCGGGTCATACCGGCGCGCTGGATCCGCTGGCGACGGGCATGCTGCCTATCTGCCTCGGCGAAGCGACGAAGTTTTCACAGTATTTGCTGGATTCTGACAAACGCTATCGCGTAGTAGCCCGCCTGGGGCAACGTACTGACACCTCCGATGCTGACGGGCAAATCGTGCAGGAACGTCCGGTAATCTTCAGCGCAGAGCAACTTGCGAGCGCACTGGAGACTTTCCGCGGCGATATCGAGCAGATTCCGTCAATGTATTCGGCGCTGAAATATCAGGGTAAAAAGCTGTACGAATATGCGCGTCAGGGCATTGAAGTGCCGCGTGAAGCGCGCCCGATTACCGTCTATGAGCTGCTGTTTATTCGCCATGAAGGTAACGAGCTGGAGCTGGAAGTTCACTGCTCCAAAGGCACCTATATTCGCACTATTATCGACGATCTGGGCGAGAAGCTCGGCTGTGGTGCGCACGTAACGTACCTGCGTCGTCTGACGGTCAGCAAGTATCCGGTGGATCGTATGGTGACGCTGGAACACTTGCGCGAGCTGGTTGAACAGGCTGAGCAGCAGAACATTCCGGCCGCTCAGTTGCTTGATCCCTTGCTGATGCCAATGGACAGTCCAGCATCGGACTATCCTGTTGTTAATTTGCCTTTAACATCGTCGGTTTACTTTAAAAATGGTAACCCGGTACGTACGACAGGTGTCCCGCTGGAAGGCCTGGTGCGTGTGACGGAAGGCGATGACGGCAAATTTATCGGCATGGGGGAGATCGACGATGAAGGTCGTGTCGCCCCCCGTCGCCTGGTGGTTGAGTATCCTGCATAGCGCTCTCTGTCTTGCGATAAAAGGGCGCTGCGAGTAGAATACTGCCGCTTAACGTCGCGTGAATTGTTTAACAATCTGCGTGGCGTATACACAAAATCATTCGAGCTGCATCAAGGCGGCAAGTCTGAGAATCCTCAGGAGCTTACTTAGGTAAGTGACTGAGGTGAGCGGACGCAGCCAACGCAGAGTCAGTTTGAAGGATAAAGTGTATACACTGGGATAGCTGAATTAGAGATCGGCATCCTTTCATTCTTAACACTTTGGAGTTTTAAAATGTCTCTAAGTACTGAAGCTACCGCTAAAATCGTTTCTGAGTTTGGTCGTGATGCAAACGACACCGGTTCTACCGATGTTCAGGTTGCTCTGTTGACTGCACAGATTAACCACCTGCAGGGCCACTTTGCAGAGCACAAAAAAGATCACCACAGCCGTCGTGGTCTGCTGCGCATGGTTTCTCAGCGTCGTAAACTGCTCGACTACCTGAAACGTAAAGATGTTGCACGCTACACCGCGCTGATCGAGCGTCTGGGTCTGCGTCGCTAATTCTTTCGAGTTTCAGAAAGAGGGGGCCTTCATGGCCCCTTTTTTCCAGCAGATGGCAGCAATTCGCTGGAAACTAATGTATTGTTGCTATGAATGATCTTCCGTTGCAGAGGTTCGCGCGGCTAATGAGAGGCTTTACTCATGCGTATGGGTTAGGGTTGTCATTAGTCGCGAGGATGCGCAGAAGATCGGGTATTAACGATGGCGCAAAAATGTGCCGTCAAAAAATAGAGAAAGGATATTATTTTGCTTAATCCGATCGTTCGTAAATTCCAGTACGGTCAGCATACCGTTACGCTGGAAACCGGCATGATGGCGCGTCAGGCGACTGCCGCTGTTATGGTTAGCATGGATGACACTGCGGTATTCGTTACCGTTGTCGGCCAGAAAAAAGCGAAACCAGGCCAGGACTTTTTCCCACTGACCGTTAACTATCAGGAGCGTACCTACGCTGCTGGCCGTATCCCGGGTAGCTTCTTCCGTCGTGAAGGCCGTCCGAGCGAAGGTGAAACCCTGATCGCGCGTCTGATTGACCGCCCGGTTCGCCCGCTGTTCCCGGAAGGGTTCGTTAACGAAGTTCAGGTTATCGCGACCGTTGTGTCCGTTAACCCGCAGGTTAACCCGGATATCGTGGCAATGATTGGCGCATCCGCTGCGCTGACGCTGTCTGGCATCCCATTCAACGGCCCGATCGGTGCTGCGCGTGTTGGTTATATCAATGACCAGTACGTACTGAACCCGACTCAGGACGAACTGAAAGAAAGCAAGCTGGATCTGGTTGTTGCCGGTACCGAAGGTGCCGTACTGATGGTTGAATCCGAAGCTGAACTGCTGAGCGAAGACCAGATGCTGGGCGCTGTAGTATTCGGTCACGAACAGCAGCAGGTTGTTATTCAGGCGATCAATGAGCTGGCGAAAGAAGCCGGCAAACCGCGTTGGGACTGGCAGCCAGAAGCCGTCAACGAAGCACTGAACGCGCGCGTTGCCGCACTGGCAGAAGCTCGCCTGAGCGATGCTTACCGTATCACCGACAAACAAGAGCGTTACGCTCAGGTTGACGTGATCAAATCTGAAACCATCGCTCAGCTTACGGCAGAAGATGAAACCCTGGACGCCAACGAACTGGGCGAAATCCTGCACGCCATTGAGAAAAACGTTGTTCGTAGCCGCGTACTGGCAGGCGAGCCGCGTATCGATGGCCGTGAAAAAGACATGATCCGTGGTCTGGACGTGCGTACTGGCGTTCTGCCGCGTACCCACGGCTCCGCGCTGTTCACCCGTGGCGAAACTCAGGCGCTGGTTACTGCGACCCTGGGCACCACCCGTGATGCGCAGAACCTCGACGAACTGATGGGCGAGCGTACTGACAACTTCCTGTTCCACTACAACTTCCCTCCGTACTGCGTAGGTGAAACCGGTATGGTCGGTTCTCCGAAGCGTCGTGAAATTGGTCACGGTCGCCTGGCGAAGCGTGGCGTGCTGGCAGTGATGCCGGAACTGGATAAATTCCCGTACACCGTGCGTGTGGTTTCTGAAATCACCGAATCTAACGGTTCTTCTTCCATGGCTTCCGTATGTGGCGCTTCCCTGGCGCTGATGGACGCAGGCGTGCCGATCAAAGCGGCCGTTGCGGGTATCGCGATGGGTCTGGTGAAAGAAGGCGACAACTATGTTGTTCTGTCTGACATCCTGGGCGACGAAGACCACCTGGGCGATATGGACTTCAAAGTAGCGGGTTCCCGCGACGGTATCTCTGCACTGCAGATGGATATCAAAATTGAAGGTATCACCAAAGAGATCATGCAGGTTGCTCTGAACCAGGCTAAAGGTGCGCGTCTGCACATCCTGGGTGTGATGGAACAGGCGATTAACGCGCCGCGTGGCGATATCTCTGAATTCGCGCCACGTATCCACACCATCAAGATCAGCCCGGACAAGATTAAAGACGTTATCGGTAAAGGCGGTTCTGTTATCCGCGCCCTGACCGAAGAAACTGGCACTACTATCGAAATCGAAGATGACGGTACTGTGAAGATCGCAGCGACCGACGGCGAGAAAGCGAAATATGCTATCCGTCGTATCGAAGAGATCACCGCAGAGATCGAAGTAGGTCGTATCTACACGGGTAAAGTGACCCGTATCGTTGACTTTGGCGCATTCGTTGCCATCGGTGGCGGTAAAGAAGGTCTGGTACACATTTCTCAGATCGCTGACAAGCGCGTTGAGAAAGTGACCGATTACCTGCAGATGGGCCAGGAAGTACCGGTTAAAGTTCTGGAAGTTGATCGCCAGGGCCGTGTACGTCTGAGCATTAAAGAAGCAACTGAGCAGTCTCAGCCTGCAGGCGAACCGGAAGCTCCGGTAAGCCAACAGGGCGAGTAAGGTTGCCATTGCCCTCCGTGAGAACGGAGGGCCTTTAACCCGGCAGGACGCCTTGTTAGCAACCGGGGAACCTGGACGTTCATTCAATCGTTGTCTTCGGGAGTGGGAAATGAAGCCTTTTTTGCGCTGGTGTTTCGTTGCGACAGCACTCACGCTGGCTGGATGTAGTAATTCCGCCTGGCGTAAGAGTGAAGTCCTCGCAGTACCATTGCAACCGACTTTGCAGCAGGAAGTGATTCTGGCACGTATGGAACAAATTCTTGCCAGTCGGGCTTTAACCGATGACGAACGCGCACAGCTTTTATATGAGCGCGGAGTGTTGTATGATAGTCTCGGTCTGAGAGCACTGGCGCGAAATGATTTTTCACAAGCGCTGGCAATCCGACCAGATATGCCTGAAGTATTCAATTACTTAGGTATATATTTAACGCAGGCAGGCAATTTTGATGCTGCCTATGAAGCGTTTGATTCTGTACTTGAGCTTGATCCAACTTACAACTACGCGTACTTAAATCGCGGTATCGCATTGTATTACGGCGGTCGCGATAAGTTAGCGCAAGATGATCTGCTGGCGTTTTATCAAGACGATCCCAATGATCCTTTCCGCAGTCTGTGGCTTTATCTTGCCGAGCAGAAGCTCGATGAGAAGCAGGCTAAAGAAGCGTTAAACCAACGCTTCGAGAAATCGGATAAAGAGCAATGGGGATGGAACATTGTCGAGTTCTACCTGGGCAACATTAGCGAAGCAACGCTGATGGAACGCCTGAAGGCGGACGCAACGGATAACACCTCGCTCGCTGAGCATCTCAGTGAAACCAACTTCTATTTAGGTAAGTACTACCTAAGTCTGGGGGATTTGGACAACGCTACGGCATTGTTCAAACTGGCGGTGGCTAACAACGTTCATAACTTTGTTGAGCACCGATACGCATTGTTGGAATTATCGCTCCTGGGCCAGGACCAAGATGACCTGGCAGAATCGGACCAGCAATAGCTGACGTACACATCAGCCCGTAATCTTTTTTGATTGCCATCACCTTCACGGGTGAGGGCGTTGTTGTTCGTTAATACACCTACTTTGAGCCGGTTCACACTTTTCAATGAAAATTGCAGATCAATTTCATGATGAGTTATGTAGACTGGCCGCCATTAATTTTGAGGCACACGTACTACATGGCTGAATTCGAAACCACTTTTGCAGATCTGGGCCTGAAGGCTCCTATCCTTGAAGCCCTTAACGATCTGGGTTACGAAAAACCATCTCCAATCCAGGCAGAGTGCATTCCGCATCTGCTGGGCGGTCGCGATGTTCTGGGTATGGCCCAGACCGGTAGCGGCAAAACGGCAGCGTTCTCTTTACCGCTGCTCAACAATCTTGATCCTGAGCTGAAGGCACCTCAGATTCTGGTGCTGGCACCGACCCGCGAACTGGCGGTTCAGGTTGCAGAAGCCATGACGGATTTCTCTAAACACATGCGCGGCGTGAACGTGGTTGCCCTGTACGGCGGCCAGCGTTATGACGTGCAATTACGTGCCCTGCGTCAGGGACCACAGATCGTCGTCGGTACGCCGGGTCGTCTGCTGGATCACCTGAAGCGCGGTACTCTGGACCTCTCCAAACTGAGCGGTCTGGTACTGGACGAAGCTGATGAAATGCTGCGTATGGGCTTCATCGAAGACGTTGAAACCATTATGGCGCAGATCCCGGAAGGTCATCAGACCGCTCTGTTCTCTGCCACCATGCCGGAAGCGATTCGTCGTATTACCCGCCGCTTTATGAAAGAGCCGCAGGAAGTACGCATTCAGTCCAGCGTCACTACACGTCCTGACATCAGCCAGAGCTACTGGACTGTGTGGGGCATGCGTAAAAATGAAGCGCTGGTGCGTTTCCTGGAAGCAGAAGATTTTGATGCGGCGATTATCTTCGTCCGTACCAAAAATGCGACTCTGGAAGTGGCAGAAGCGCTGGAGCGTAGCGGTTATAGCAGCGCTGCGCTGAACGGCGACATGAACCAGTCTCTGCGTGAGCAGACTCTGGAGCGTCTGAAAGATGGCCGTCTGGATATTCTGATTGCAACCGACGTTGCGGCCCGTGGCCTGGACGTTGAACGTATCAGCCTGGTCGTTAACTACGATATCCCGATGGACTCCGAATCTTACGTTCACCGTATCGGCCGTACCGGTCGTGCGGGTCGTGCTGGCCGTGCGCTGCTGTTCGTTGAGAACCGCGAGCGTCGTCTGCTGCGTAACATCGAACGCACCATGAAGCTGACTATTCCAGAAGTAGAACTGCCGAACGCAGAGCTGCTGGGCAAACGCCGTCTGGAAAAATTCGCCGCGAAAGTACAGCAGCAGCTGGAAAGCAGCGATCTGGATCAGTACCGTGCTCTGCTGGCGCAGATTCAGCCTACCGCTGAAGGCGAAGAGCTGGACATGGAAACCCTGGCAGCCGCACTGCTGAAAATGGCTCAGGGCGAACGTAGCCTGATCGTACCACCAGATGCACCGATGCGTCCTAAGCGTGAATTCCGCGACCGTGACGATCGTGGTCCGCGTGACCGCAACGATCGTGGCCCGCGTGGCGACCGTGAAGACCGTCCGCGTCGTGAACGTCGTGACGTTGGCGATATGCAGCTGTACCGCATTGAAGTGGGTCGTGATGACGGTGTTGAAGTCCGCCATATCGTTGGCGCGATTGCTAACGAAGGTGATATCAGCAGCCGTTACATCGGTAACATCAAGCTGTTTGCTTCCCACTCGACCATCGAACTGCCGAAAGGTATGCCGGGCGACGTGCTGCAGCACTTTACCCGTACCCGCATCCTGAACAAGCCGATGAACATGCAGCTGGTTGGCGATGCAGTACCGCATACCGGTGGTGAGCGTCGTGGCGGTGGCCGTTTCAGCGGCGAGCGTCGTGAAGGCGGTCGCGGTGAAGGCCGTGGTTTTGGCGGTGAGCGTCGTGAAGGCGGTCGTGGTGATGGTCGTCGTTTCAGCGGCGAACGTCGTGAAGGTGGTCGTGGCCCGCGCCGTGACGATTCTTCTGCTCCACGTCGTGATGACTCAGCCGGTCGTCGTCGTTTCGGCGGTGACGCATAAGCCAAAACGGCTTAAAAGCGTAAAATAAAGTATACAGCCCCGATCTCAACAATCGGGGCTTTTTTTATTTCAATTGTACTCGTGTACTGGTACAGTGCAGCACATTGATAAGTAGTCACAATATAAATGACTGGAGAGATGGCTAAATGGCAACACTAACCACCACCCAAACGTCACCTTCGCTGCTTGGCGGCGTGGTGATCATCGGCGGCACCATTATTGGCGCGGGGATGTTCTCTCTGCCGGTGGTCATGTCCGGGGCGTGGTTCTTCTGGTCAATGGCGGCGCTGATCTTCACCTGGTTCTGCATGCTGCACTCCGGGCTGATGATCCTTGAAGCCAACCTCAATTACCGGATTGGTTCCAGCTTCGACACCATTACCAAAGATCTGTTGGGCAAAGGCTGGAACGTTGTTAACGGCATCTCCATCGCCTTTGTGCTCTACATTCTGACCTACGCCTATATTTCGGCAAGCGGCTCGATTCTGCATCACACCTTTGCCGAGATGTCGCTGAACGTTCCGGCGCGCGCGGCAGGTCTTGGCTTTGCGCTGCTGGTCGCGTTTGTGGTGTGGTTAAGCACCAAAGCGGTTAGCCGCATGACGGCGATTGTGCTGGGCGCGAAGGTGATTACCTTTTTCCTGACCTTCGGCAGTCTGCTGGGACACGTGCAGCCCGCAACGCTGTTTAACGTGGCGCAGAGCAACGCTTCATATACGCCGTACCTGCTGATGACGCTGCCATTCTGTCTGGCTTCATTTGGTTATCACGGCAACGTCCCAAGCCTGATGAAGTATTACGGCAAGGATCCGAAGACCATCGTTAAGTGCCTGGTATACGGCACGTTGCTGGCGCTGGTGCTGTATACCGTATGGTTGCTGGGAACGATGGGTAATATTCCGCGTCCGGAATTTATTGGTATTGCGCAGCAGGGTGGGAACATTGATGTGCTGGTGCAGGCGTTGAGCGGTGTGCTGAACAGCCGTAGTCTGGATCTGCTGTTGGTGGTGTTCTCCAACTTTGCGGTCGCCAGTTCCTTCCTCGGCGTGACGCTGGGCCTGTTTGATTATCTGGCTGATTTATTTGGTTTTGATGACTCCTCAATGGGGCGTTTTAAAACCGCATTGCTGACGTTTGTGCCGCCAATTGTCGGTGGCCTGCTGTGGCCGAACGGTTTTCTGTACGCCATTGGCTATGCAGGTTTAGCTGCAACTATCTGGGCTGCCATTGTGCCAGCGCTGTTGGCACGTAAATCTCGCGAACGTTTCGGCAGCCCGAAATTCCGCGTCTGGGGCGGTAAACCGATGATTGCCCTGATTCTGGTCTTCGGCGTCGGCAACGCGGTTATCCATGTTCTGTCGAGCGTTAACCTGCTGCCGGTGTACCAGTAGAACAATTGCCCGGTGGCGCTACGCTTACCGGGCCTACAGAGATTGCGTAGGCCGGATAAGGCGCAGCCGCCATCCGGCACAAATAGCACTATCCCAACAATTCCTGCTTCACATCCATCGCCAAATCAAATGAGTGTAGCCGCGCCTGGTGATCAAAAATCTGGCCGTTAACCATAATTTCATCAGCCTGGGTTTCACGCAAAATAGCCTCCAGCCCGTGCCGCACTTTCGCCTTATCACCGACCAGCGACATGCGTAGCGCCTGCTGCACGCCATACTGTTCAGAAGCGGACCACAGTTGATGCATATTCTCTACCGGTGGCGGTAGCTGGCCGGTTTCGCCACGACGCAGTTTCATAAACGCCTGCTGCATTGAGGTGAAAAGATATTCGGCATCGCGATTGCTGTCGGCAGCAATGATGTTGATGCATACCATTGCATACGGCTTTGCCAGGCGCGCCGAAGGCGTGAATTGGCTACGATACAGATGCAGCGCCTGATGCAGCATATCCGGAGCAAAGTGCGAGGCGAAGGCAAACGGCAGGCCAAGCTGCGCCGCCAACTGTGCGCTATACAAGCTGGAACCTAATAACCAGACCGGGATCTGCTCGCCGTAGCCAGGCACCGGGCGTACATGGGGGTTCGGGTCGTGGGCGTCGAACCACTCCACCAGTTCTGCTACGTCGCGTGGGAAGTTATCGATATCGCCACTCATATGGCGGCGCAGCGCGCGCATCGTTGGCTGATCGCTCCCCGGTGCGCGGCCAAGCCCGAGATCGATGCGTCCCGGATACAGCGTGTTCAGGGTACCGAACTGCTCGGCGATCACCAGCGGCGAATGGTTGGGCAGCATCACGCCGCCAGAACCCAGATGCAGCGTGGTGGTATTGGCAGCCAGATAACCAATCAGCACAGAGGTTGCGGCGCTGGCGATGCCGGTCATGTTGTGATGTTCTGCCAGCCAGTAGCGGTGATAGCCGCGCTTTTCAGCCAGCCGTGCGAGATCAAGCGAGTGCGTAAAGGCTTCTTTTGCCGAAGATCCTTCAGGGATCGGTGCCAGATCCAGCACCGAGAACGGAATAGTTTTATCAGTCATAACGGCTCACTTTGTTACCGGTTAATCATTTAATACTGCATTAAAATTTGATTAACGTTGTTAACAAAGTGAGCTTTATGAGACTGACGGCAAAAACAATGCCTGATGGCGCTGCGCTTATCGGGCCTACGGGATCGCGATTTGTAGGCCGGATAAGGCATTTATGTCGCCGGTTTTATCAGGATTGCAGCTCCAGCCCAGCCAGACGTTTCCAGTAACCGTTGCAGTCGCTATGGGCGGCAAGCGGTAATGGGGCAGTGCCGTTTTCATTGGCGCGGAAGGCATCCAGCATGGCAAATGTTTCCGTGCCTGAAGGGGACAGACGCACAATATCTACCAGTCCCTGCATGGATGTCAGCTCGTTGCCGAGGTTATAAACATAGCCGCTCATGGTCTGAATCCCGTTGAGAACAAAGACCTGTTGATTCTCCTGCGACAGCACATCTCGCCCGTTCGGGTATTTGATGCAGCAGGTTTCACACTCGTCTTTTGGCCGATCTTCGGAACGCGCCGTAAAGCAGCGGGCAGAGTACGCCAGCGGCAGATGGCCGTAGCTCAGCACTTCCACTTCAAACTTATCGCGGATAGCTAACTCTTCACACTGGTTGAGCAGATTGATCAGCCAGTCGCGAGATAATTCTACCGGCATACACCAGCGCACCATCCCTTGTTTGAGCAGCAAACGTAGCGTCACCGCGTTGTAGCAGTTGAGCGCATGTCCGGCGACAAACGGCAGCTTACGTTCCGCGCACATGTTTACCACGCCCAGATCGCTGGCTTCCAGCAGGAAGTCGCCGTTTTCGACATAGCGCTTTAATTCGCCTAGCTCAGACGAGGCCTGCACCAGCGCCAGCGTTGACAGCACCACCTGTTTACCGCTGCCGGCGAGCGACTTCGCCATATCAATCCAGTCGCCGACTTTAGTGGCGCGACGTTTGCTGCATACCGCTTCGCCAAGATAGATAATGTCGGCCTGGCTGGCGGCGGCCTGATGATAAAAATCTTCCAGCGTTTCTTTTGGCCAGTACCACAGCACCGGCCCTAAGGAATATTTCATTGCTTCTCTCACTGCCATTTACGGTGATACGCGCCAAGCGTGGTCTGCGTGCCTTCGGACATGGAACCGAGCGTTTCCATCCATGCCGCCTGTGGCGCATAGTTCTGTGGGTCGGCTATACAACGATCGATCGCCTGACGCCACACTTTCGCCACCTGGCTGACGTAGGCCGGACTACGCTGGCGTCCCTCGATTTTTACCGAGGCAATATTGGCCGCCAGCAGCTCCGGCAGCAGCTCCAGCGTGTTCAGGCTGGTGGGTTCTTCCAGCGCATGATAGCGCTCGCCGTCAACCAAATAGCGGCCTTTACACAGTGTCGGATAACCGGCATTTTCTCCGTCCTGATAGCGGTCAATCAGCACTTCATTCAGACGCGATTCCAGACCTTGTTGGGTCTGCTGCCAGCGAACAAAACGCGCGGGAGAGCAAGCGCCAACCGTGTTAGGCGATTCACCCGTCAGGTAGGATGAAAGATAACACCGCCCTTCCGCCATAATGCACAGACTGCCAAAGGCGAACACTTCGAGTGGAACGGGCGTGACGCGAGCGAGCTGTTTCACCTGATGAATAGACAACACGCGCGGCAGCACCACGCGGGCGACATCAAAGTTGCGATGATAAAAATTAATCGCCTCTTCGTTGGTAGCAGATGCCTGAACAGAGACATGGCGCTCAATATGCGGGTAGCGCTCTGCGGCATACTCAAGCATGGCGAGGTCGGCGAGGATTAGTGCATCCGCACCCAGTTGCGCCGCCATATCTACGGCCCGCTGCCAGCGCGCATAACCATCCGGATGCGCAAAGGTGTTAATCGCGATGTGCAGCTTACGACGGTGTTGATGGACAAAACTCACCGCTTCCTGCAATTTTTTCTCGGTAAAATTAAGGCCGGCGAAATGACGGGCGTTGGTATCATCTTTCAGCCCGATGTAGACAGCATCAGCGCCGTTCTCGATGGCCGCCTTAAGCGCCGGGAGATTTCCGGCAGGGCAGAGCAGCTCCATAATTTATCCTGAACGTAGCGCCGTGAAGGGCGCAGAAATGTTAACGAAGAGGGATTTTAGTTAACCTTGCTGAGACAATTTTTGATTTGAGGCAGTTAAAGTCGTATTGGTGACAGCAATAAAGAGGTAACAATTTCGCATCGAATTGTTGATTTATGCCGCTATGTCGTTTATTGGATATGGCAAAATAGCAGGACTATTGAAACAGGGAGTAAAGCTCGTGTTGGATAAACTGCGTTCACGCTTAGTACATTTTGGTCCTTCTCTGATGAGTGTACCGGTTAAACTGACGCCCTTTGCGCTGAAGCGCCAGGTCCTGGAGCAGGTTCTGAGCTGGCAGTTTAGCCAGGCGCTGGCTGATGGAGAGCTGGAGTTCCTCGAAGGCCGCTGGCTGAGTATTCATGTGCGTGATATTGGCCTCCAATGGTATACCTCTGTTGAGAACGATAAACTTATCGTCAGCCAGAGTGCCGATGCGGATGTGAGTTTTAGCGCTGACGCCAGCGATTTACTGATGATTGCTGCACGTAAGCAGGATCCGGATACGCTTTTCTTCCAGCGTCGCCTGGTGATTGAAGGTGACACAGAATTAGGGCTATACGTAAAAAATCTGATGGACGCCATCGAACTGGATCAGATGCCTAAAGCGTTGCGCGTCATGCTGATGCAGTTGGCGGATTTTGTTGAGGCGGGAATGAAAACGACGCCAGACACCAAACAGACTTCGGTAGGTGAGCCATGCTGATTCGAGTTGAGATTCCCATCGATGCCCCCGGTATTGATGCGTTGCTGCGTCGTTCATTTGAGAGCGATGCGGAAGCGAAATTAGTGCACGACCTGCGTGAAGATGGTTTCTTAACGCTGGGTTTGGTTGCGACAGATGACGAAGGTCAGGTAGTGGGTTACGTCGCGTTCAGTCCTGTCGATGTTCAGGGTGAAGATCTGCAATGGGTTGGCATGGCGCCGCTCGCAGTGGATGAAAACTACCGTGGTCAGGGCCTGGCGCGTCAACTGGTCTATGAAGGACTCGACTCCCTGAACGAGTTTGGCTACGCCGCGGTGGTTACGCTGGGCGATCCGGCACTGTACAGCCGTTTTGGCTTTGAGCTGGCTGCACATCATGACCTGCGTTGCCGCTGGCCGGGCACCGAAAGCGCGTTCCAGGTTCATCGCCTGGCGGACGATGCGCTGGAGGGCGTGACGGGCCTGGTGGAATACCACGACCACTTCAATCGTTTTTAACATCCGGGGTTTGCAGGCTGCTCAGCAGAGCCTCAAGCCCTCCGCCCTCTACAAGGCGCTCTTTCTGACGCTTTGTGAGCTGTTTGACGCGATACTCGATGCGCAGAGCCAGCGAACGGTCGCCGACCTGCGCCGCAAATGCCAGGGTGAGTTCTCCCTTTCCACGTAGCGCCTTCGCGCCTTTCCCGCTCTGATGTTGCTTATATCGACGCTCCACATCGGTGGTTATTCCGGTGTATAAAGCGTTGTCCGCGGTACGGATCAGATACAGATACCAGGGTGTCATTGTCACCATCGACGTGATAATTTTCAGGCCTACAGTATAAAAGAGAACAGAAATGGAAACACTGACTGCGGTGACCCGCTGGCTGGCAAAACAGCACGTCGTAACCTGGTGTGTTCACCATGATGGTGAATTGTGGTGCGCCAATGCGTTTTACCTGTTTGATGCGCAAAAGGTGGTGTTCTATGTGCTGACCGAAGAGAAAACGCGTCATGCTCAGATGTCCGGGCCACGTGCGCCTGTTGCCGGTACGGTAAACGGCCAGCCCAAAACGGTAGCCCTGATTCGCGGCGTACAGTTTAAAGGGGAAATCCGCCGTCTTGAGGGGGAGGAGAGTGACGTTGCGCGTAAAGCGTATAATCGCCGCTTCCCGGTGGCCAGAATGCTGTCCGCACCCGTGTGGGAAATTCGGTTGGATGAAGTCAAATTTACGGACAACACGCTGGGCTTTGGCAAAAAAATGCTCTGGCTACGAGACTCACGCCCCGAGAATACGTAATGCCTCACGGTTAAACGCTGGCAGGTCATCCGGTGTTCTGCTGGTTATCAGCTGATCGTTATCATTCACCATTTCCTGATCGTAAAATTCGGCGCCCGCATTTTTTACGTCAATGATGATAGGTTTCACGGCGGTAAGTTTACGGCCACGAATGACATCCGCGCTGATCAGCAACTGTGGACCGTGGCAAATAGCAAACACCGGTTTGCCGCTGTTAACGAAATCCCGGGTAAAGGTCACGAAACGATCGTCCCCGCGCAGGTAGTCCGGCGAGTGACCGCCTGGCAGTAGCAGGGCGTCAAAATCGGCAGGGCGCACATCCTCGATCGCTTTGTCGATGGTGACACTGGCTTCTCCTTTTTTTCCCTTCACCGTTTTGCCTGCCTGTTTTTCAATGGTGATGACTTCATGCCCGGCCTGGCGAAATTCTGCTGCTGGTGATGTAAATTCTGAATCTTCAAACTCATCAGTGATTAAAACGGCAATCTTCTTGCTCATGTTTCCTCCGTTGAGTTGCTTGCGAATGAGGCAGAATTTCCATGTTGGCGGATAATTACCTCACGAACTATTAAGTCTGGTCGCTAAGGCTGAGAGTGCAAGACGGACAAATCTGTAAAGGAGCAAGGATGAGTCAGGTGTTAATAACAGGCGCAACGGGGCTGGTAGGCGGAAATTTACTGCGTATGCTGCTTAATGAACCCCGGGTCAACGCCATTACGGCGCCGACGCGTCGACCGCTGGCTGATACGGTTGGCGTTTATAATCCCCATGATCCGCAGCTAACTGATGCTCTGGCGCAAGTCACCGATCCGGTCGATATCGTTTTTTGTTGTCTGGGAACCACCCGGCGTGAAGCCGGCTCGAAAGAGGCGTTTATCCACGCTGACTATACGCTGGTGGTGGACACCGCCCTGACGGGACGCCGGTTAGGTGCCCAGCATATGCTGGTGGTGAGTTCGATGGGCGCGAATGCGAATTCACCGTTTTTTTATAACCGGGTGAAAGGGGAAATGGAGCAGGCGTTAATCGCGCAGAAATGGCCGCGCCTGACGATTGTCCGACCTTCGATGCTACTGGGGGAACGGGATAAACAGCGGACGAATGAGAAGTTTTTAGCGCCGTTGTTCAGGCTGCTGCCGGGTAACTGGAAGTCGATTGAAGCGCGTGATGTTGCACGGGCAATGCTGGCAGAAGCGCTGGCGCCAGGAGATGAGGGCGTTACGATCCTGACCTCCTCCGAGCTACGCGAAAGGGCAAAATAAAATGCCGGGTGGCGCTGACGTTTATCCGACCTACAAACGATGACGTCCTGTAGGCCGGATAAGACGCTTATGCGTCGCTATCCGGCATCGGTATTACTTAATAAACGTAAAGGCCGTCGTGACGCGTTTCACGCCGCTTACCCGGCTGGCGATATCCGCCGCCGCCTTCGCTTCACGTTCAGTAACCAGGCCCAGCAGGAACACTTCCCCGTTCTCGGTGGTGACTTTCACGTTAGAGGATTTCACCTGATCGCTGGTCAGCAACTGGGAACGTACTTTGGTGGTGATCCAGGTATCGTTGGACGCATCGCCCAGACCGATTGGCTGGCCCTGACGGATCTCATTAAAGACCTCAGTGGTACCTTCTACGCCCATTGCAATCTGTTTTGCCCGCGCAGACAGCTCGCTATTTGGTGACTGACCGACCAGCAGAACCTTGCCCTGATACGCGCTAACGTTGATACGCGCTTCTTTCTTGATCTGGGCATCTTTCGACAACGCCGTATTGACGCGTAATTCCAGGGTTCCGTCGTCTACCTGAGTGCCGACACTACGCGGATCCGTCGCGGCTTTAGTCCCGACGGCTGCGGTTCCGACCACGGCGGCAGCTACACAGCCTTGCAGCAGCAGTGCAGCGATAATCACAGCAAGCGGCGAAAATGCCTTCATGTGTACTCCTTAATCATCCTGGTGAGGAAAAAGCGTGTTATCGATGAGATCGCAAAGGCAGTTGACCGTAAGCATATGCATTTCCTGAACGCGGGCGCTGTGGTGTGAAGGAATGCGGATTTCAACATCCTGCGGCCCCAGCAACCCGGCCAGCTCCCCTCCGTCATACCCGGTCAGCGCGACGATTGTCATGTCGCGGGTCACGGCGGCTTCAACGGCTTTCACGATATCGCGGCTATTACCACGCGTAGAGATTGCCAGCAGAACATCACCTGCATGTCCCAGCGCACGGACTTGTTTTGCATAAACTTCGTCGTGCAGGCGATCGTTGGCAATCGCAGTTAAGACCACATTATCAGTATTTAGTGCAATAGCAGGTAAACTTGGCCGTTCCGTTTCAAAACGATTGATCATGCTGGCAGCAAAATGCTGTGCGTTGGCAGCGGACGTCCCATTACCACAACAGAGAATTTTGTTGCCATTGAGCAGGGACTGAACCAGCGTCATGGCTGCACGGGAGATCGCATCCGGGAGCGCTTCAGCCGCAGCTATCTGAGTTTGAATGCTTTCTGTAAAGCAGACTTTAATTCTATCTAACACGCTAATCCTTAAGAACCAGGCTCTGAATCTTCAACTATGAGCGGTCGTTGAACGCGTCTTTAAACCACTCAACATCATTTCCGGTGAAGGCTAACACATCGAACCGGCAATCCACAGTATCAAAACTCCCATTGTGGCGCGCAAGCCACAAGCGGGCGGTCTGTAATAATTTGTGTTGTTTGCTCCGGGTCACACTCGCCGCCGCGCCGCCAAACTGGGCTGAACGCCGGTAGCGAACTTCAACAAATACGGTGGTGTTGCCTTCACGCATTATCAGGTCGATTTCGCCGCCACGTTTACGCACGTTGGCGGCGATGAAATGCAGTCCCTTGCTGTGCAGCCAGTCACGCGCAACAGCTTCCCACGCGTCACCGGTCTGTTTACTCGTTAACTGGCGGGGACGACCTGTCCTTGCTGGTATTTGAGCCATGATAACTTCCTGTTAATCACACAATCCTGATTTGCGGTTAATGCGCCAGTGTTGCCGTTAATTTCGAAGCCCTGCACCTGACGCATTTGCGAGAAGTGGTTGGCAAGCGACCAGGCATCGACACCCATCGCGTACATACGCGCCAGCGAGTAGTCGTTACGCACCGCGCCAAGCGCCTGCTGCATGAGAGGCATGTTAGCGCCTGCCAGCATTGGGATTTCGCTGTACTGCAAGCCTTCCATTTCCAGACGGAAGTCCGGGCCAGCGGTTCCCTGCGCGCTACGGGAGCTGGCATACAGCGTTGCTCCGCTCTGGCTGCCGTTACGCATGGCGATCATCGGTTTAATAAAGGCGATTTCTTCCGGCGTCGCCAGAATATACACGGCGTCAACACGGCCACTGCCCCCGGTGATTTGCGCATCGGTGGGCGCTGCCGGAATCGTCAGACCGCCAATCGTCACGCCAGGCTGCGCAGGTACAGAAGAGGCTACCGGGCTGCCCGTCAGGGAAATACCAGCGCCGCCGTTGACACCCATTTTCAGCTCAGCCGTGGAGCCGAACTTCTGCTGCAGCACGACGCCGCCGCCCAGTTTTTGCCATTCCTGCGCAAAAGCATTAGCCACGCGATCGCCTAACGAACTGCGTGGGATCAACAGCAGCGGCGTCTGTTTGCCTTGATCGCGGATGTGGCGTGCGGCATCGCGCGCTTCATCTTCTGGCGACAGGGCAAAGTAACAAACATTCGCCAGATTCTGTACGGACTCAGGCTGGTTAAGCGCCAGGACGTTTAATGGCGTATTGCTTTTCATCAGCTCTTCAACATTATTCTTCAACAGCGGGCCTACCACGATGCTGGCGCCATCTTGCTGAACCTGGGCCAGGATCTGGTTCAGCGGCTGCGATGAGGTGTCGTAGATTTTCAACTCAGCGGACGGATTTGCCGGCGCGCTGGCGATAGTTGGTTGTGCTGGTGCGGTTGGCTGTGGGGCTGTAGCTCCTGGCTGCGCAGGCGTCTCGTTGGTCAGATCGCTTACTGACGCCTGAGAAGGGCTGGCAACACCGTCAGTCGTTTGCGGCTGATCCGTGGTCGTCACAGCAGAGGCATCCGCAGCAGGCGCGGCGGTAACAGGAGCGGCTACCGGCTGAGTGCCCATGTTTTTCGCGGCTTCAAAGCCTTGCTGAATAGTACGACCAAATACAGCGGCCTGACCGTTCAGCGGCAGCAGCAGGGCAATCTTGCTGGTGGAAGCTGGCTTAAAGCTCTGCACGTTAACCAACTGCGTTGGCAGCAGTTTTGCTCCCGGGTTTTGCGGGTAACGTTTTTGCCAGTCGGCAATACCGGCTTTCATCATGTCCGGGTCGTTACGGTTATCGAACCAGACGCGCTGGAGGTCCAGCCAGCCTTGCAGTACGTTTTCATCCGCATTGATGACCAGCGTCTGCGCTTGCTCCTGGGTCATGGACGACAGCGCCTGCCAGGTTGCATCGATGTTTTTCTGTTTAGCGTTCGCGGCAAGCAGTGGTTCCTGGGCGATCAGGGCGCGCAGCAGCGACAGCGACGGGCGACCCTGATTGGCGTCGATTTGCGCCTGCCAGTAACGCGCCTGCTGGTTTTGGTCGAAATCGGCGGGCGTGAGTTTATCCAGCAGGGCCTGGGCTCCCGCGACATCTTTCTGCGCGAGCTTGATCTCGACGGCCAGCAGTGACTGCTCACGACGCTGGGCATCGTTTAGTTTCTGCGGTAACTGGTTGAACAATTCGATAGCCTGCTGGCTCTTGCCTTCTTTCAGCAGTGCACGAATGGCGAGTAATTGCCAGTTGGTCTTGCTATCATCTGAACTTTGCTGCATCTGTTGCAGATAAAAGGCGGAATCAGCCTGCGCAGTGCCCTGCATATAGGCTGCACTCTGGTCTGGCGCCTGGGTGCCACAGCCTGCGAAAATCAATGCTGCCAGAATGACTGGTAGCGCGCGCGCGGCTTTCAAACGAGAAAATGTTGAGGGTACCATACTGTATCCAGTGATATTTTTTTACGCAATGCTCAATATTAAATCGGCAATACGGACGACACAATGAAACAACACGAATCGGCGGATAATTCTCAAGGCCAACTCTTTATTGTACCTACTCCTATCGGAAATTTGGCTGATATTACCCAACGAGCGCTCGAAGTTTTACAAGCCGTTGATTTAATTGCCGCTGAAGACACCCGTCATACAGGATTATTGTTACAACACTTCGCGATTAACGCCCGTTTGTTTGCCTTACACGATCACAATGAGCAACAAAAAGCCGAGACGCTGGTGGCAAAGCTCAAAGAGGGGAAAAACATTGCGCTGGTTTCTGATGCCGGAACGCCGCTGATTAACGATCCGGGCTACCATCTGGTGCGCACCTGTCGCGAAGCAGGTATCCGCGTGGTGCCGCTGCCTGGCCCGTGTGCGGCGATTGCCGCGCTGAGCGCTGCCGGTCTGCCGTCTGACCGTTTTTGCTATGAGGGTTTTCTGCCTGCCAAATCGAAAGGCCGCCGCGATGCGATGAAAGCCATTGAGGCAGAACCGCGTACGCTTATTTTTTATGAATCCACTCACCGTTTACTGGATAGTCTGGAAGATATGGTCGCCGTCTGGGGAGAATCCCGTTATGTGGTGCTGGCGCGCGAACTGACCAAAACCTGGGAAACCATACACGGCGCGCCGGTCGGCGAACTACTGGCGTGGGTCAAGGAAGATGAAAACCGTCGTAAGGGCGAAATGGTGCTGATTGTCGAAGGGCATAAAGCGCAGGAAGATGACCTCCCGGCTGATGCGCTGCGTACGCTGGCGTTGTTACAAAAAGAGCTGCCGCTGAAGAAAGCGGCGGCGCTGGCAGCTGAAATTCACGGCGTGAAAAAGAATGCGCTGTATAAGTACGCGCTGGACCAGCAGGGGGAGTAAGAGTGAGCACCTACCAACCACCTTTCGTCGTCACTCCATTGATCCTTAATCAAGTCATTGAAATTGGTGAGTTGATGGGGCATTGGGCCGCGATGGCTGGTAGGGCATCTCCTCTTTTGCACAAAGAAAATCGTATTCGCACCATTCAGGCCTCTTTAGCGATTGAGCATAATTCATTGACTACAGAACAAGTCACCGCTCTGATGGAAGGAAAACGTATTCTGGCTCCTGCTAAAGACATACAGGAAGTGAGAAATGCGATTCTGGCCTATGAAAAGATGTCGGAATGGAAAAGTGAACAATTATCCGACCTTTTACAAGCACATCGGGTCCTCATGCTCGGTCTGGTCGATAACCCGGGCCAGTTACGTGCCGGCAATGTTGGTGTTTACAGGGAAAAGCAGCTTATTCACATGGCTCCGCCAGCCTCACAAGTTTTACGTTTGATGAATGATTTACTGGGCTGGTTAAAAACGACAGAGCTTCACCCGCTGATTGCTGGCGCTGTTTTTCATTATGAATTTGAATTTATTCATCCTTTTGCCGACGGTAATGGACGGATGGGACGGCTGTGGCAGACATTAATCCTGCGTGAGTGGCGATCGGAATTGGCGTGGTTACCCGTAGAGACACTGATCCACTACCAACAGGACCGCTATTACCAGGTGTTAGGGCAGTGCGATCGGCAAAGTAGCTGCACGCCATTTATAGAGTTTATCCTGGAAAACATCATCTCTGCTTTGCAGGAGGGATTGGGAAAACCATCAACCCTGTCGGAAGAAATGTCGGAAGAAATGTCGGAAGAAATGTCGTCTGATTTACTGGATATAGAAAAACGTATTCTACAAATCTTGTCGAATCAGCCGGGCAGATCTGCCAAAAGTATCGCTGATGAGTGTGAAATTTCAGCCCGCACCGTAGAGCGCTATCTGAAAGCGTTGCAGCTAAAAGGCAAACTGCAACGCGTTGGCGCGACAAAAGGGGGGATATGGAGGGTGCTGTAAATTTTTATTTATCAGGATATTGTGAGCCATCAATCAGACTACTCACATTACGGTGCAGTCATAAAAATGAATCAGGAATAGTTGTAGTGACGGTGGCGGCCTGGTCGTTTTCTACCGCATTGTGCTTCGCTTTAGCTGCTATCAGTAGCAAGATCTCTTTAGCATTCAGGATGTCCTTCTACCCTGGCGTATGTCGCGAATCACACGATGAGCAGCCGTTTTTAACATGTCATGATGGTGTGTATCCCGCCTAATTATTCGAACAATGAGCGCTACCTGACAACACGCAGATAGCACTCGCGCAGAATATAATGATGGTCACGATAATTCGCAGGTAGCCATCAATTTGTTTGCTGAACCACAGACATTAATTTTACTCCGCACCACTTCTTTCATCGCATCCATACCGACCCGCATGTAATAGCGGGGATCGTTGCCCTGCGGATTTTCTGCAAACCATGCTTTGACCGCGTCGGCAAAGGCGATTTTCAGTTCGGTGGCCACGTTAACTTTGCATATTCCCAGTTCGATTGTGCGGCGGACGTAGTCGTCAGGAACATCGCTTGCGCCATGTAGCACCAGCGGAATATCCACCACTTCACGGATTTCCCCTAAACGCTGGAAATCGATTTTTGGCGTTTTAGTATACAAACCGTGTGCCGTGCCGATGGCAACAGCCAGGCTGTCGACGCCGGTACGTTCGACAAACCGTTTCGCTTCCTGCGGGTCGGTCAGGAAGGCGCTTTCGGCATCCACGCTCATATCATCTTCAACGCCGCCGAGGCGGCCCAGCTCAGCTTCCACGCTGCAATCTTTGGCATGGCAAAAATCCACAACGGATTTCACCAGCTTGACGTTTTCTTCAAACGGGAAGTGGCTGCCATCAATCATGGCGCTGCGCACCCCGGCATTCACCTTACGGCGGATATCGTCCAGCGATTCATGGTGGTCGAGGTGCAGCGCCAGCGGCATGCCGTAGCTGGTGGAATAAGCGCTGCACAGCGCATAAATCTCTTCCAGCGCGATATGTTTAAACGTACCCGGCGTTCCGGCAAGGATCACCGGCGATTGCATTTCATCGCACACTTCCAGGATCGCCTGGATCGTTTCGGCGTTATGGATGTTAAAGGCCGGTACGGCATAGCCTTTTTTTTGCGCATCCTGCAGGAGGTATTTTGTAGAAATAATGCTCATAAAACGATCCTTTTAGGCGTTCCAGGGATGAATAACAACGCCCTGTACGACGCGGTTCACGGTACCGCTGGCAGAAGGCGTATCTGGCGTATTACCGATACTGATTGACTGTGTCAGGGCAAAGACCTGCGCATACATCAGGAAGCAGAACGCCAGTTCCATATCATTGAAGGTGCGGGCAGGCGGCAGCAGGATATGCGGACCGGCTTCAATCACGTCATCGGTTTGTGCGGCAATCGCGACTACCCGCAGCGCCTGCCGATCGCGGCGTAACTCAGCTAACAGATCAAGATCGTATTGGCGTGTATAGGGGTGGCTGGAAACAAAGACCACTACCAGCGTTTCGTTATCAACCAGCGATTTTGGCCCATGACGAAAACCGGTCGGCGAATCATAGAATGCCGCCAGTTTACCCGCTGTCAGTTCCAGGACTTTCAGTGCCGATTCACGCGCGGCTCCCTGTAACCCACCGCTACCGAGGTAGACGATCCGTTTCCATGGCGCGTTGCCGAATACGCCGTCGCTGAAATCACCCAGTGATGTCAGGATCGTCTGGCAACGATCGGCCACGTCGCGGAAGGTCTGGCTGTTGATTTTTTGCGGGGCGAATACCGCCAGGCAACTGGCCATCATGGTGGTAATACTGCTGGTCATGGCGAAGCCACGGTCATGCGTTTCAGCAGGCATTAACAGTGCAAAGGCATTGTCGCTTGCGACGGCGTTTTGATACAGGCTACCTGCTTCGTTACAGGTAATTGGCAGGTGATAACACTCAGGTACAAACTGATTAGCCAGTTCCACAGCCGCAACGCTTTCGGGGCTGTTACCTGAGCGAGCGAAAGAAACCAGCAGCAACGGATGTGCGGGATTCAGATAATCCATAGGATTGGTGACCAGATCGGTGGTCGGCACGGCGCTGATGTTTTTTCCGGTTTGGCTTGCCAGCCACGGAGCAATAATGTCGCCGATAAATGCGGAAGTACCCGCCCCGGTCAGTACGATCCGCAGATCGTTTTTGCGCAACAATGGCGCGAGAAAGCTATCAATGGCGGATCGAATATTATCGATATTAGCGAGAGAGCGGATCCAACTAGCGGGTTGCTGACGGATCTCTTCTTCTGTCCAGGTGCCCGTCGACGCGTGAGCAGGGGTGTAGGTTTCTGGCATAACTTAAGTCCTTAGTCTCGTAAATTCCACATAAGACGCTGGCAAAATGTCGCTATCTTTCGTTTCGTTTCACTTGTTCATATGATCGATTGATTAAAATCTATATGAAAGAAAGTGAAAGTTCAATGATGCAAAATGAAATAAAACGAAATTTGTGATCATGAGAACGAAGGCTGTAATTATCTTGTTGATCTTTAAAGAATCGCTTGCAGATAGTGCGGATCAAAATTTTATAAGCGAAAGGAAAAGAAAGGCCGGCGATCAAAGACCGCAGGCCAATACGAGACAAAATGAAAGGTCTAAAGGGGGAGAGCCTGACCCTGAATCCAGATCTGCTGCAAATGCAGGCCGCTATTGAGGGCGATAATGTCGGCATATTTGCCCACCGCTAACGATCCGCGTTGGCGATCGATTCCCAACAGGCGAGCAGGATGGAGCGAAGCCATGTGGATCGCCTCTTCAGAGGTAATCCCGGTGAACTCGACCATATTACGTACGGCTGCATCAACCGAGAGCGTGCTGCCCGCCAGGCCACCGGAAGCGGTACGCACTATACCGCTGCGCATTTCCACCTCCTCACCGCAGAGCGTATAGCGCCCGTCCGGCATACCAGCAGCCTGCATCGCATCGGTGATCAGCACCAGTCTGTCTTTTGCGCAACAGCAGCACAGCTTCATGGCCGCCGGGTGGACATGGTGTCCGTCAGCGATAAGCTCCAGCCAGGCGCGAGAGTCGGTTAACCCTGCGCCAACCATTCCGGGCTCCCGGTGGTGTAAACCGGTCATACCGTTATAGCAGTGAACCAGTCCATCAGCCCCGGCATCAAAGGCGGCGCGGGTTTGCTCCCAGGTGGCTGCGCTGTGGCCCAGCATCACCCGTACGTTGCGCTGCTTCAGATGTTTGATAGCCTGCAATGCGCCGGTTTTTTCTGGCGCCAGCGCAACGACGCGCAATGTTTGTTGGGAAATCGCAATCAGTTCATCCAGTTCCCTGAGCTCCAGTTCCCTGAAGAGCTCAGGCGGATGCGCCCCTTTGTTCTGTGGCGTAAAGTACGGACCTTCAAGATAACTCCCCAGCACCTGCGCGCCAGGCCCGCCGGAATAGTAGCGGTGGGCAATACGTTTCAATGCGCGGTGAATATCGGGTAATGGGGCGGTGACGGTGGTGGGTAGCCAACTGGCTACCCCTTCGCGCGCTTTATGCATTGCCAGCTTGTCGAGCGTATCCGGCGCATCATCCATGACATCGACACCTGCGCCTCCATGCACATGGGTATCGATATATGCAGGGCACAACAGCTCAGCATCGCGCACCATCACGCCTGAGACGATAGGCTCAATGGCTCTAATGGTGCCATCCTCAATACGCACCTGATGATCGTCCAGCCAGCCTTGTTCCGTGAGCAGACGCTTGGCGCGTAGCACCTGTATCATATCCCTTCCTCGACGGTTTTTTCCTCGCGACAGCGTCCCAGCTCGTCCACCAGGCTGGTCAACCCCCGATGTCCGCATTCCAGCGCCTGCAAACGAAACGCTTCGCTGCTCAGGCCGTCGCGTTCCAGTACCATTTCCAGCAGCAGTTGCAGATTGGTGCCGGTGATCACTTCAGTACCTTGCCTTTGCATGGCCAGTGTGGAAGCGACGCGAAATGGTGTTCCGCCCAACAAGTCAGTCAGAAACACGATGTCTTGCTGAGCATCCAGTTCACTCACTGCCTGTTCAAGTTGCGAGGTGAGTAAGGCTGTGGTTGAGGTTTCCGGAAAGTCGATGGCGATGAACTGAGTCTGTTCACCTAAAATCTGTTTCATCGCTTTTTCCATTCCGCTGGCAAACCCGCCATGACCCGTCAAAATAATACCTAACATCTACAACCCCTTACATTTACAGGAAGTGACAGAACTTACCCACGATGCCGAGCACCACGGTAATAGCGATAAGACGCAGAGGGCTCCAGCCACGACGAACCAGCCAGAACATGGTCAATGTGTAGACCAGCGGCAAAAATGCAGGCATCAGCTTGTCTATAACGTCTGTCTGTAGTTTCACAACCGCATCGCCAGCAGTAATTTCCAGCGTGGTGCTCAGGCGAACATAGGTCGCTACCAGCGCGCCGATCACCGTCATCCCAACGATAGATGCCGCATGTCCAACCTTTTTGGTGTTAGCTTTAATCAGTGGGATAGCTGCAACGCCCATTCGATAAGCATAGTGTGCCAGCCCAAAGCGCAGACCAAGATGAACCACGTTAAACATCACAATAAAGACAACAGCGCCAAGAATAGAGCCTTGTAGCGCCAGGCTTGCCCCGATACCGCCGCAAATAGGCAATAACGTTAACCAGAACATGGCATCACCGATACCGCCAAGCGGCGCACCGACGGCAATCTTGGTACTTTGAATACTGTTCACATCCTGCTTGGAGCGTTCCATTGCCAGGATAATCCCGATAACAAACGTGACCAGGAACGGGTGCGTGTTGAAGAAGCCCATATGCCCTTTCATTGAACGCGCCAGGTCTCGCTTGTTGGTATGGATCTTTTTCAGTGCAGGTAACAGGCCGTACAACCATCCTGATGCCTGCATACGTTCATAGTTGAAAGAGGCCTGTAACAACATGGAACGCCAGGCAACACGGTTGATATCTTTTTTCGTCAGCTCGGCACC
Source organism: Citrobacter sp. wls717 (assembly GCF_005280955.1). Taxonomy (NCBI): domain Bacteria; kingdom Pseudomonadati; phylum Pseudomonadota; class Gammaproteobacteria; order Enterobacterales; family Enterobacteriaceae; genus Citrobacter; species Citrobacter sp. wls717. Next base: position 25,521 of record NZ_SZWW01000017.1, on the reverse strand, counting down.
GATATTCTGGTCTTCGTAGACGTTTTCATTCGTGCCGGACAGCAGCGTTTCTTCGGTTTCGGAAACGTTCGGCAGAGCCGTTTGATTAGATGCCATCTTCGAATTCCTCTTTTTGTGCTGCGGGAGCTGTAGGTTCAGGTGACTTACGCAGAAAATCGATCAGCGCCATGGCCAGTGCTGCGGCGGCGATCGCCAGCACAGGGAGTTTGAGCCAGGCGGCGGCGACAAAACCCAGGATGAAGTAAGGGATGTAGACGTTTTTCATCATGATTTTCAGCAGTACGGCGAAACCGATAGCTGGCATGATGCCGCCTGCCACGCCGAGGCCGTCAATTAGGCGGGTCGGCAGAACATCTATAGCTGTTTTGGCATGTTCCGCGCCAAAGTAAATCGGCAGGAAAGCGCATAAGAAGTAGAACGTCCCCAGCGCCAGTAACGCCAGATAGTTGACCCGCTCAATTCCGTCTGTATCGGCATTCGCCGCCATGCGATCGCAGCGCGCCATCACCCCGGACATCACGGAGAAGAGGAAGGTAATACCCATTTGTACCGCTACCGCGAACGGTACAGCGACACCGACAGCGACTTCCGGTTTTACGCCAGTGGTGATGGCGAAAGTCGTCCCCACGATGGTGCCGATGATGACGTTTGGCGGCTGTGCTCCCGCCAGCGGAGCCAGACCCATCCACACCAGTTCCAGCGTACCCCCGGTTAAAATACCGGTATGAAGATCGCCCAGAATCAGGCCGACCAGCGGCCCGAGAACAACCGGGCGGTGCATGTGCGTTAACCCGTTGAACATATCCAGGCCTGCAATAAAGGCGAGAATACCCAACGCAAAAGCCTGCAACAGACTGATTTCCATTGTGAATCCCTCAGAGAAGTTTATAGAGGTCCTGGGCGGGTTCTGTGGGAACGCCCTGAACGAAGCATTCCACCCCAGCGGCTTTCAACCCGTTGAACGCCGCTATATCGGCAGCGTCTACAGAAACCGTTTTGGCGATTTGCTGCTTGCCGTTGGCATAGTGCATGTTGCCAACGTTGATACGATTAACAGGAACACCGCCTTCGACCAGACGGTAGAAATCCGCAGGCGATTTGCAGACCAGCAAAATTTTCTGGCGATCGGCGGCACGGTGAATATTGTCGATTACTTTTTGTAGTGACCAGAAGCGCACGGCAATCCCTTCCGCCAGAACCATTTCCATCAGGTTTTGCTGCACCGGATCTTCAGCCACCTCATCATTGGCGACCAGCACCAGATTTGCCCCCGCAAATCCGACCCATTGCACACCGACCTGACCGTGAATTAAACGTTCGTCAATGCGACTTAATACAATGTTTGGCATGGTATTTTTCTCTTTCTTGTTATGCGTTATGGGATGAATCACCCAGGCTGGCGCAGTGATATTGCTGCAGTATGTCCTGAATATGGTTAATGATGAGTTCTCGCGGTGTCGCGCTGAGATCTCCCTCGCGCACTTTTACGTACTGCAAGGGTAGATACTGGCTAATCAGCGGTAACGGGATCGGTTCGTCGGCCAGGTTACGCACAAGACGTTCGAATGCCTCATCAATCTGGCTGTCCGGCCAGTAGTAACGAACCCGATCTGAGTAGCTATATCCGCGGGCCAAACGGCGCGCGTTGCCATCGCCGTGATAGTGGCTCTGCCAGTACTCCGGTCGATCAAGCATCACGCTTTCCAGGACATGTCGCAGGCCTGAGCTGGCTTTTGCGGGCAGCAATTCCTCTTCAATAGCGGCTAATGAAAATAACGCTTCGCGCAGGGCAAAGGTCAGCGCCGGGCCGACTTTCAGGATCGCGAAATGATCTTTAACCAACTGGCGCAAGGACTGAGGCGTTTGGTAATCGGTAGAATGCGCTTCAAAAATCAGCGTGTCGTAGTCTTCCACCATTTTGCTGAGTGACACGGCTTTCTGCGGTTGGTAATCAATGATGTGGGTGTGGTCGAATTCGACGCCGGGTTGCACCACCAGGGCGATGATACGCGGCCAGATACCTTCCAGTCCGCGCTTTTCAAAGGCGTGATAGTGGGCCTGCAGCGTTGCGCGTGCCGCATCCGGCGTTGTTACCGCCAGTTCGGTTAATGCTTCGTGAGCGCCGCCAGGAACCGGGACTTCTGTGCCAATTACATAGACCAGGTCAGACTCACCAAAATGCGCAATACAGGTTTCTTCGGCAACTTTTGCCAGGCGTGCGGCGCGCTCAGCGACGATTTCATCCGTTAGTGGAACCGGGTCGTTAGCACAAGACATGCTGCAATCAAGGTGGATCTTTTTAAAGCCAGCGGCGACATAACTCTTGATCAGATCGTCAGCGTTGGCCATTGCTTGTTCTGCTGGCAGATTTTGCCAACGGTTTGGTCCAAGGTGGTCTCCACCGAGAATCAGCATATCCTGAGAAAAATTAAGCGAGTCGGCTAAACCGCAGACAAAACTGCGAAAATCGGCTGGTGTCATACCCGTATAGCCGCCAAACTGGTCAACCTGATTAGAAGTTGCTTCGATCAATAGCGGTGTATGATTGGCATGGGCGTAGCGTATTGCGGCTTCCAGTACGATTGGATGCGCGGAACAAACGGCATAAATCCCGTTTGCCTTCCCCCGTTTATGTTGCTCGACCATTTTAGTTAGATGTTTCACTTTCCTCTCCAGGTCAGATAACTGCGACATCAATCTTTCGTTTTGTTTCATTTAATACTGCATCATGGTGATTTAAAAATAAAACGAAAGATAATAGTTTTCCGATCTGTTTCACAAAAGAAACACAATGAAAGGTTTCAGCGTGAATCCGTTCGACTCTTCCCTGCTTGTGGGGCTTGCATTCGCGTAAAAGAAAGGCGTTAATAGACAAAACGAAATAAAACGAAAGAGACAACTAAAGGATTTCTTATGAGTAACACCGAGTCTTCTGCAGACAAGCGCGTTATCGGCACCAGCGAAAGGCGCGAGCAGATCATCCAGCGGTTACGGCAGCAGGGAAGCGTTCAGGTTAACGATCTTTCCTTATTTTATGGCGTCTCCACGGTCACGATTCGTAACGACCTCGCTTTTCTGGAAAAACAGGGGATTGCGGTACGCGCCTATGGTGGGGCGCTGATTTGCGATAGCACTACGCCTGGTGTTGAGCCTTCTGTTGAAGACAAAAGTTCGCTCAATACAGCGGTAAAACGCAGTATTGCCAGAGCCGCCGCAGAGTTGATTAAACCGGGGCACCGCGTGATCCTTGATTCCGGCACCACGACGTATGAAATTGCCCGCCTGATGCGCCAGCATACCAATGTGATTGCAATGACCAATGGTATGAATGTCGCTAATGCGTTACTGGAAGCCGAAGGGGTTGAGCTGCTGATGACCGGCGGTCACTTGCGTCGTCAGTCGCAATCCTTTTATGGCGATCAGGCTGAGCAATCGCTACAAAATTATCACTTCGACATGCTGTTTCTTGGCGTTGATGCTATCGACTTAGAGCGTGGTGTTAGCACACACAATGAGGATGAAGCGCGTCTCAATCGCCGGATGAGTGAAGTCGCGGAGCGCATAATCGTTGTTACCGACTCGACGAAGTTTAATCGCTCCAGTCTGCATAAGATCATTGATACCCAGCGGATCGATATGATTATTGTTGATGAAAATATTCCAGAGGAGAGTCTGGAAGGCTTACGTAAGCATGGGATTGAGGTTGTTCTGGTGAGTATTTGACAAAAAGGTCGGAAAGTTTTCGAACTCCCCGACCTGTAATCGAATTTCACTTTCAGCAATCAGGTCACTGGCGCCGGGTTAAACACCGCCAGTTGGTTATGCAGTCCCCACTGATCCGAGAAGGTTTTCTTACGCCCGCTGGCGACCTCGAGAATAAACTCGAACAATTTCAGACCCACGTCTTCAATGGTTTCTTCTCCGGTGGCGATGGTACCGGCGTTGATGTCCATCAGGTCAAACCAACGATTGGCCAGCTCAGTACGCGTCGCCATTTTTATCACCGGCACCGCCATCAGGCCGTACGGCGTACCGCGACCGGTGGTGAATACCTGCACGGTGATCCCGGAAGCAACCTGCTGTGTACCACAGACAAAATCGCTGGCGGGGGTCGCGGCGTAAATCAGTCCTCGTTTGGTTGGGCGCTGGCCCGGCGACAATACTTCGACGATGGCGCTCTTGCCTGATTTGGCGATAGAGCCCAGCGCTTTTTCCACCACGTTTGCCAGACCGCCTTTCTTGTTGCCCGGTGAAGGGTTGGCGCTGCGGTCAGTCTTGCCCATATCCAGGTAGTTATCGTACCAGGCCATCTCTTCGAGCAGACGCTTACCTACTTCTTCGTTAATCGCGCGTGGGGTAAGAAGATGGATAGCATCGCGCACTTCGGTCACTTCCGAGAACATCACGGTCGCGCCGCAGCGTACTAACAGGTCGGAGGCATAACCGACCGCCGGGTTGGCCGTGACGCCGGAAAAGGCATCGCTACCGCCGCACTGCATACCGACCACCAGTTCTGATGCCGGGCAGGTTTCACGTTGGCGTTGGTTGAGCTTTGCCAGATGGCGTTCTGCCACTTGCAAAATATCAGCAACCATTGATTGAAAGCCGACGTGCTTTTCATCCTGCAGGCTGACGATGCTGGCGCTGTCGACCGGGATACTTTTTACATCGTGAGTCCCTTCCAGCAGTCGCTCTGGTTGCAGTTTTTCGCAGCCGAGGCCAATAACCATCACTTCACCGCCAAAGTTGGGGTTCAGCGCGATATTATGGATGGTGCGAATCGGCACAATGGCGGCCGGAGCGTTAATCGCCACCCCACAGCCGTACAGGTGATTAAGCCCCACCACGCCATCGACATTCGGGTATTTGGGGAGCAGATCGCGCTCAATGATTTTCACCACATAATCCACCACGCCCGCTACGCAGTGTACGCTGGTGGAGATGCCGAGCAGATTTTTGGTGCCGACGCTGCCGTCTGCATTGCGATAGCCTTCGAAGGTATAACCCTCAAGAGGCGGTAGCGGCTCCGGTACTTTGGTCGCCAGCGGCAGCGTCTCCAGCGGCGGGGCCTTGGGCAGCTCAACCATGGATTCATCAATCCAGCTACCGCGCGGGATATCGCGAACGGCATAGCCTATCACTTCGCCATAACGCACAATTTCGCCGTGAACAGGAATATCGCATAGCGCCACTTTATGACCCTGGGGAATATGTTCAATCAGCTCCAGCCCATCCGGAAAACGCGTCCCGGCTTTCAGGCCATTGTCATTGACAATAATCGCCACATTATCTGTTGCGTGAACTTTAATATAAAACGCCGAGGGCGATTCTTGTCTGATTTCGATGTCGGCCATTGTCCAGTATTCTCCAGCAAGGTGGTAATAATAGTGTGGATATTTATATTTTGAATCTAATTATCAGTAATAAATATTCGGTATAGTGAAATAAGAATGTCAGGAGTTTAAAATTAAGAATGTGATCATGATCACTTAAACTCAGCAGGACCGTACCACCAAGGGGACTAATCAGTAAATGTGTGCATTAGCGCCCATGCGTGTGTGCATATGCCCAAAATATTATTTTAACAACGCGTGATTAGTGAGCGTCTGCACAATGATTAACGTTGCTCTGCTGATTATACTAAATCACGGTTTCATGACGTCTGATAAATTATTATGTGTTTTTATTATCGGTAATTTATCACCAGGGATAGCTAACAAATAATAATAAAAACATTTTTATGTGCCCGAGGTAAATAGAATGATTCTGGATACAATTGTCGAGAAAAAGAAAGGTACACATACCCGCTATTTAATATTACTGATAATTTTTATTGTAACTGCCGTTAACTATGCGGACCGTGCGACGCTGTCAATTGCCGGCACGGAAGTGGCGAAAGAGTTGCACCTCAGCGCCATCTCCATGGGGTATATTTTTTCCGCCTTCGGTTGGGCTTACCTGCTGATGCAAATCCCCGGCGGCTGGCTGCTCGATAAGTTCGGCTCGAAGAAAGTCTATACCTGGAGCCTGTTCTTCTGGTCGCTGTTTACCTTCCTGCAGGGCTTTGTGGACATGTTCCCGCTGGCCTGGGCAGGTATTTCAATGTTCATCATGCGCTTTATGTTGGGCTTCTCAGAAGCACCTTCCTTCCCGGCCAACGCCCGTATCGTGGCGGCCTGGTTCCCGACCAAAGAGCGCGGTACGGCATCCGCGATTTTTAACTCCGCACAGTATTTTTCCCTGGCGCTGTTTTCGCCGCTGCTCGGCTGGCTGACCTTCGCCTGGGGCTGGGAGCACGTCTTTACCGTGATGGGGGCGATTGGTTTTGTGCTCACCGGGCTATGGGTAAAGTTTATTCATAACCCAACCGATCACCCGCGTATGTCGCAAGAAGAACTGAAGTTTATCTCTGAAAACGGCGCGGTCGTGGATATGGACCATAAGAAGCCGGGCGATGTGAAGTCAGGTGGTCCTAAGCTGCATTATATCAAGCAGTTGCTGACCAACCGTATGATGCTTGGCGTGTTCTTCGGACAGTATTTTATTAACACAATTACCTGGTTTTTCCTTACCTGGTTCCCGATTTATCTGGTACAGGAAAAAGGTATGTCGATCCTCAAAGTTGGTCTGGTGGCGTCTATTCCGGCGCTATGTGGATTCATTGGCGGCGTGCTGGGTGGGGTGTTCTCTGATTATCTGATTAAACGTGGCTCCAGCATCACCCTGGCGCGTAAGCTGCCGATTGTGCTCGGCATGCTGCTCGCATCGACCATTATTCTGTGTAACTACACCGATAACACCGCTCTGGTAGTCGCGCTGATGGCGCTGGCGTTCTTCGGCAAAGGCTTCGGGGCGTTGGGCTGGCCGGTGATTTCCGATACCGCGCCGAAAGAGATTGTCGGCCTGTGTGGTGGCGTATTTAACGTATTTGGCAACGTGGCCTCCATTGTTACTCCGTTGGTGATTGGGTATCTGGTGAGCGAGTTGCACTCATTTAATGCCGCGCTGATGTTTGTAGGGTGCTCAGCGCTGATGGCAATGGTTTGCTACCTGTTTATTGTCGGTGACATTAAACGTATGGAATTGCAGAAATAAACAAAGGTATAGGCGATGAATAACACGATTTTCCCGAATAAGTTTAAAGCGGCCCTCGCGGCGCAGCAGATTCAGATTGGCTGCTGGTCTGCATTAGCCAGTCCAATCAGCACTGAAGTTTTAGGTCTGGCGGGTTTCGACTGGCTGGTGCTGGACGGCGAACATGCGCCGAACGATATCTCGACGTTTATCCCGCAATTGATGGCGCTTAAAGGTAGCGCCAGCGCGCCGGTGGTACGTGTGCCGACCAACGAGCCGGTGATCATTAAGCGTCTGCTGGATATCGGGTTTTACAACTTCCTGATCCCGTTTGTTGAGACCGAAGAAGAGGCGGTGAATGCGGTGGCGTCAACCCGCTATCCACCGGAAGGTATTCGCGGCGTGTCCGTATCCCACCGCGCCAATATGTTTGGCACCGTGCCGGACTATTTTGCGCAGTCGAATAAGAACATCACCATCATCGTGCAGATCGAAAGTCAGCAGGGCGTTGATAACGTTGATGCAATCGCGGCGACCGAAGGCGTTGACGGTATCTTCGTCGGCCCCAGCGATCTGGCTGCGGCGTTAGGCCACCTCGGCAATGCGTCCCATCCCGATGTGCAGAAAGCTATCCAGCACATTTTCGCCCGCGCGAAAGCCCACGGCAAACCCAGCGGCATTCTGGCCCCGGTAGAGGCGGATGCGCGGCGTTATCTGGAGTGGGGCGCGACGTTTGTTGCTGTCGGCAGCGACCTTGGCGTGTTCCGTTCAGCCACGCAGAAACTGGCTGATTCTTTTAAGAAATAACCACCATCGACAGTAGAGAGAGATAAAGACATGACAATGAAAGTTGGTTTTATTGGCCTCGGTATCATGGGTAAACCAATGAGTAAAAACCTCCTCAAGGCAGGTTACTCGCTGGTGGTTGCTGACCGTAACCCGGAATCCATTGCGGACGTGATTGCCGCAGGCGCAGAAACCGCCGCCACGGCGAAAGACATTGCCGAGCAGTGTGATGTGATCATCACCATGCTGCCGAACTCTCCGCACGTGAAAGAGGTGGCGCTGGGCGAAGGCGGCATCATTGAAGGGGCGAAACCGGGGACGGTACTGATCGATATGAGTTCCATCGCACCGTTAGCCAGCCGTGAAATCAGCGAGGCGCTGAAAGCGAAAGGTGTGGATATGCTGGATGCGCCGGTCAGCGGCGGCGAGCCAAAAGCGATTGACGGTACGTTGTCAGTGATGGTCGGCGGCGATAAAGCGATTTTCGACAAGTACTACGATCTGCTGAAAGCGATGGCGGGTTCCGTGGTGCATACCGGCGAGATTGGCGCAGGCAACGTGACCAAGCTGGCTAATCAGGTGATTGTGGCGCTGAACATTGCGGCGATGTCTGAAGCACTGACGCTGGCGACTAAAGCGGGCGTGAATCCGGATCTGGTGTATCAGGCCATTCGTGGCGGACTGGCGGGCAGCACCGTACTGGATGCGAAAGCGCCGATGGTGATGGACCGCAACTTCAAACCGGGTTTCCGCATTGACCTGCATATTAAAGATCTGGCGAATGCGCTGGACACCTCGCATGGCGTTGGCGCTCAGTTGCCGCTGACGGCTGCTGTCATGGAGATGATGCAGGCGCTACGCGCAGATGGGTTGGGCACCGCCGATCATAGCGCGCTCGCCTGCTACTACGAAAAACTGGCGAAAGTGGAAGTCACTCGCTAACAAGAAGGGCGCGGATGCGCGCCCTGTATTTCTTGCCTTGCGCGGCACTTTCAGGCTACATAACTATGAAAATCGTAATTGCCCCAGACTCTTATAAAGAAAGCCTTTCTGCCACCGAGGTGGCTCAGGCAATAGAAAAAGGATTTCGGGAAATTTTCCCCGATGCGCAATATGTGTCTGTTCCGGTTGCCGACGGCGGCGAAGGAACAGTCGAAGCCATGATTGCCGCCACGCAAGGGAGTGAACATTCCGCGTGGGTGACGGGGCCGCTGGGCGAAAAAGTGAATGCCTGCTGGGGCATGTCCGGGGACGGTAAAACCGCGTTTATCGAAATGGCGGCAGCCAGTGGTCTGGCGCTGGTTCCTCCTGAAAAGCGCAATCCGTTAGTCACTACGTCGCGTGGTACCGGAGAGTTGATTTTGCAGGCGCTGAACAGCGGCGCACAAAGCATTATTATCGGCATTGGCGGTAGCGCGACCAACGACGGCGGCGCAGGTATGGCGCAGGCGCTGGGGGCGAAACTCTGTGATGCCAACGGAACTGAAATTGGCTACGGCGGTGGTAGCCTGATGAGTCTGAACGCTATCGATATCTCGGGCCTGGATCCTCGCTTAAAAACCTGTTCAATTCGCGTAGCCTGTGATGTGACCAATCCACTCACCGGCGACACTGGCGCTTCACGTATCTTTGGCCCGCAGAAAGGGGCCACGGAAGAACGTATTCTCGAACTGGACCGTAATCTGTCTCACTATGCTGACATCATTAAAAAATCGCTACGGGTCGACGTGAAGGACGTTCCCGGCGCCGGTGCGGCTGGTGGGATGGGCGCAGCGTTAATGGCTTTTTTAGGCGCGGATCTGCGCAGTGGGATAGAGATTGTGACTCAGGCGCTTAATCTGGAAGAACATATTCACGATTGCACGCTGGTAGTGACTGGCGAGGGGCGGATCGACAGCCAGAGTATTCACGGCAAAGTGCCGGTAGGTGTGGCGAATGTCGCGAAGAAGTACCACAAGCCAGTGATTGGTATTGGCGGCAGCCTGACGCATGATGTGGCGGTGGTGCATCAATATGGTATCGACGCGGTGTTTAGCGTATTGACCAGTATCAGCACACTGGAAGAGGCGTTCCGTGGGGCATTTGATAATATTTATCGTGCTTCAAGGAACATTGCCGCCACGCTGGCGATAGGAATGCGCAGTGCGGGGTGACATTGCCCCGCAAACCCTCTATACTGCGCGCCGAAGCTGACCAGACAGTCGCCGCTTCGTCGTCGTCCTCTTCGGGGGAGACGGGCGGAGGGGAGGAAAGTCCGGGCTCCATAGGGCAGGGTGCCAGGTAACGCCTGGGGGGGAAACCCACGACCAGTGCAACAGAGAGCAAACCGCCGATGGCCCACGTAAGTGGGATCAGGTAAGGGTGAAAGGGTGCGGTAAGAGCGCACCGCGCGGCTGGTAACAGTCCGTGGCACGGTAAACTCCACCCGGAGCAAGGCCAAATAGGGGTTCACAAGGTACGGCCCGTACTGAACCCGGGTAGGCTGCTTGAGCCAGTGAGCGATTGCTGGCCTAGATGAATGACTGTCCACGACAGAACCCGGCTTATCGGTCAGCTTCACTCTTTATAAAACCCCGCTTCGGCGGGGTTTTTGCTTTCTGAGTAGATTGTCATGCCTGATGGCGCTGCGCTTATCAGGCCTACTGGGTGTATGGAACGGGTTTTGTAGGCAGGATAAGGTGGTTACGCCGCCATCCGGCAAATGTTTTCCTGATAGCGTTGCGATTGGTTTACCACGAATCTGGCGTTTATTTCCCATTCATCTAATCTTTATTTCGTTCTTATTAATATTCCTGACTTCTTTTATAAGAGGAAATGTCTCTCGGGATAATTCTTGTTTTGTGATGTGCAACACAAAACGCTACGCGATACGTTTTTACCGAGAATAATCACGCGCAATCGATCGCCATCACAAAATTAGTTGCTGACAAAATGCGCAAAACCAGTGTTAATGTAATGTTGCTAATGGTGATCATTTGTTTTAATTGGTTTAAATATTGATAAATGCAATGTTTCTTTACAAACAAACAAGGCAAAAAAATGTGATGCATGGCGTTATTTAAACACCATAAACGATAAAATATAATTATATTTGATAAATTACTTATTAAATTTAAGCGCCATTTTTACCGATAATTACTCTGTAATTGATTGAAATATAGCCTTTCGTGGTTCGAAGAAATAACAACAAAAATGATGTCGTTATAGCCATAAAAAATCGTTATCCCCCCATCTTTTTTTGATTAAAGTCAGGGTTAAGTGAGATCGATATTTTCTATCTATATGATTAATAAGAAATTATCAATTTAATAATAATCTTACAAAATGTAAGGGAAGGGGATTTGTGAGTGGTCGCACATATCCTCGTTTGCTTAATTTGGTAAACTTCCTGCCGTCAACAAAGTTATTAGAGCAGGACGATATGAATACTATTTCCCTCCCTAAAACACAGCACTTAGTGGTCTTTCAGGAAGTCATTAGAAGTGGTTCTATCGGTTCTGCTGCAAAAGAATTAGGTTTAACTCAACCGGCGGTCAGCAAAATCATTAATGATGTTGAGGCTTATTTTGGTATTGAGTTAGTGGTGCGTAAAAATACCGGCGTTACCTTGACTCAGGCAGGTCAGGTGATGCTCTCATGGTCTGAATCCATTACTCGTGAAATGAAAAACATGGTTGATGAGATGAACAGCATGACGAGTAACGCAGTGGTTGATGTGTCGTTTGGCTTTCCTTCACTGATCGCCTTCACCATCATGTCCGGCATGATTAAAAAATTTAAAGAGGTGTTTCCGAAGGCGCAGGTTTCCATGTACGAAGCGCAGCTCTCCTCGTTCTTACCCGCGCTTCGTGACGGGCGCCTCGACTTCGCTATCGGTACGCTGAGTGATGAGATGAAACTACAGGATCTCCATGTTGAGCCGCTCTTTGAGTCAGACTTTATACTGGTCGCCAGCAAGTCCCGAACATGCACCGGCATCACCTCGCTGAGCGCGTTGAAAAACGAACAGTGGGTGTTGCCACAAACGAATATGGGATACTACCGCGAACTTCTAACTACGTTACAAAATAATGGCATCAGCAGTGAAAACATCGTTAATACTGACTCCGTCGTCACCATTTATAATCTTGTTCTCAATGCTGATTTCTTAACTGTAATTCCCTGTGACATGACCACACCGTTTGGCTCAAACCAGTTTATTACTATCCCGGTACAAGAGACGTTACCCGTCGCGCGTTATGCCGCCGTGTGGTCGAAAAATTATCGAATTAAAAAAGCAGCATCTATTTTGGTGGAATTAGCCAAGGAATATTCATCATATAATTGTCGAAGACGAAGGCAATTAATTGAAGTTGATTAAAGATTGAATTTGTTTTAACACGGACTCAACGCCATCTGTCTATATCTGACAATGGTTACGGCTATCTATTTACTTTAATACCCAGGTAAGAGGTTCTAATGCACATTACATACGATCTCCCAGTTGCAATTGAAGATATCCTCGAAGCGAAAAAAAGACTGGCGGGGAAAATATATAAAACGGGAATGCCTCGCTCTAACTATTTTAGTGAACGTTGCAAAGGGGAAATTTTCCTCAAGTTTGAAAACATGCAGCGTACCGGTTCATTTAAAATCCGTGGCGCTTTTAACAAGCTCAGTTCATTAACCGAAGCTGAAAGATGTAAAGGCGTGGTGGCTTGCTCTGCAGGGAACCATGCGCAAGGGGTTTCTCTCTCCTGCGCCATGCTCGGAATTGACGGCAAAGTGGTGATGCCGAAAGGCGCGCCGAAGTCTAAAGTGGCGGCGACCTGCGATTATTCCGCAGAAGTTGTGCTGCACGGCGACAACTTCAACGACACCATCGCGAAGGTTAGCGAGATTGTGGAAACGGAAGGCCGTATCTTTATTCCGCCATATGATGACCCGAAAGTCATTGCCGGTCAGGGCACTATTGGTCTGGAAATTCTCGAAGATCTGTACGATGTCGATAACGTGATTGTGCCAATTGGCGGCGGCGGACTGATTGCAGGTATTGCAGTGGCAATTAAATCGATTAACCCGACCATTAAAATTATTGGCGTACAGTCTGAAAACGTTCACGGCATGGCGGCTTCTTTCCGCGCTGGAGAAATAACCACGCACCGAACGACCGGCACCCTGGCGGATGGTTGTGACGTCTCCCGCCCGGGTACTTTAACGTATGAAATCGTTCGTGAGTTGGTAGATGACATTGTCCTGGTCAGCGAAGATGAAATTCGCAACAGCATGGTGGCATTAATTCAGCGAAATAAAGTTGTGACTGAAGGTGCCGGTGCGCTGGCATGCGCAGCATTATTAAGCGGGAAATTAGATAGCTATATCCAGAACAGAAAAACAGTCAGCATTATTTCTGGCGGTAATATCGATCTTTCTCGTGTATCTCAAATTACTGGTTTAGTTGACGCTTAATATACTTCGTTGAGGATAGGATATGAGTACTACTGATAGCATTGTATCCAGCCAGACAAAGCAGTCGTCCTGGCGCAAATCGGACACCACCTGGACACTGGGTTTATTTGGTACAGCCATCGGCGCAGGGGTGCTGTTCTTCCCTATCCGCGCAGGTTTTGGCGGACTGATCCCCATTCTGATCATGCTGGTGTTAGCATACCCCATCGCTTTCTATTGCCACCGTGCGCTGGCACGCCTGTGTCTTTCCGGTTCTAACCCTTCCGGTAACATCACAGAAACGGTTGAAGAGCACTTTGGTAAAACGGGCGGCGTGGTAATCACGTTCCTCTACTTCTTTGCGATTTGTCCGCTGCTGTGGATTTATGGCGTCACCATTACCAACACCTTTATGACCTTCTGGGAAAACCAGCTGCAGATGCCCGCGCTAAACCGTGGCTTCGTGGCGCTGTTCCTGTTGCTGCTGATGGCATTCGTCATCTGGTTTGGTAAAGATCTGATGGTTAAAGTGATGAGCTACCTGGTATGGCCGTTCATTGCCAGCCTGGTGCTTATCTCTCTGTCACTGATTCCTTACTGGAACTCTGCGGTTATCGATCAGGTTGATATCAGCAATATCGCCCTGACTGGCCATGACGGCATCCTGGTTACCGTATGGCTGGGTATTTCCATCATGGTGTTCTCTTTCAACTTCTCGCCAATCGTTTCTTCCTTCGTCGTCTCTAAACGCGAAGAGTATGAGAAAGATTACGGTCGCGAATTCACCGAGCAGAAATGTTCTAAAATCATCTCCCGCGCCAGTATGCTGATGGTTGCGGTGGTAATGTTCTTCGCCTTTAGCTGCCTGTTCACGCTCTCTCCGGCAAACATGGCGGATGCGAAAGCGCAAAACATTCCAGTGCTGTCTTACCTGGCGAACCACTTCGCTTCACTGTCCGGTACGAAGTCTACCTTCGCCACGATTCTGGAATACGGTGCTTCAATCATCGCCCTGGTTGCTATCTTCAAATCTTTCTTCGGCCACTATCTGGGGACGCTGGAAGGTCTGAACGGTCTGGTGCTGAAGTTTGGTTACAAAGGCGATAAAACCAAAGTTTCCATGGGCAAGCTCAACACCATCAGCATGATCTTCATCATGGGTTCCACCTGGGTTGTGGCATACGCCAACCCGAACATCCTGGACCTGATTGAAGCAATGGGCGCGCCGATTATTGCCTCTCTGCTCTGCCTGCTGCCGATGTATGCCATCCGTAAAGCGCCATCACTGGCGAAATACCGTGGCCGTCTGGATAACGTGTTTGTTACCGTGATTGGTCTGCTGACCATCCTGAACATTGTCTACAAACTGTTTTAATCCTTAAGCTCAGGATGAGCGGAGTAGTGAAATGAATGAGTTTCCGGTAGTACTGGTTATTAACTGTGGTTCATCTTCCATTAAATTCTCAGTGCTCGATGCAGCAAACTGTGAAGTTTTAATGGCGGGAATTGCAGACGGTATTAACTCTGAAAATGCGTTCATAGCAATTAATGGAGGAGAGCCAGCTAAGCTGGCTCACCACAGCTACGAAGACGCATTAAAAGCGATTGCCGTTGAACTGGAAAAACGTAATTTAATGGACAGCGTGGCCTTAATTGGCCACCGCATTGCCCACGGCGGAAATATCTTTACCGAATCAGCAATTATTACTGAGGAAGTTATCGACAATATTCGCCGGGTATCGCCATTAGCACCGCTACATAATTATGCGAACCTGAGCGGGATTGAATCTGCTCAGCACCTTTTCCCAGGCGTGCAGCAGGTCGCGGTATTTGATACCAGCTTCCACCAGACGATGGCCCCAGAAGCCTATCTGTACGGTTTACCGTGGAAATATTTTGAGGAGTTAGGCGTTCGTCGTTACGGTTTCCACGGCACGTCGCATCGCTATGTTTCGCAACGGGCGCATGAACTTCTGGATCTGCAGAATGATGATTCTGGTCTGGTTGTGGCGCATCTGGGCAACGGCGCGTCTGTCTGTGCGGTACGTAACGGGCAGAGCGTTGATACCTCGATGGGCATGACGCCGCTGGAAGGGCTGATGATGGGCACACGCAGCGGCGACGTGGATTTCGGCGCGATGGCGTGGATTGCCGCTGAAACCAACCAGACGCTCGGCGACCTTGAGCGCGTAGTGAATAAAGAGTCCGGGTTGCTGGGTATTTCCGGTCTGTCCTCTGACTTACGTACGTTAGAAAAAGCCTGGCACGAAGGGCATGAGCGCGCGCAACTGGCGATTAAAACGTTTGTGCATCGTATTGCGCGTCATATCGCCGGACATGCCGCATCGCTGCATCGTCTTGATGGCATTATTTTCACCGGTGGAATCGGTGAGAACTCAGTATTAATTCGGCGTTTGGTTATCGAGCATCTGGCCGTTTTAGGTGTAAATATCGATAGCGAGATGAATAGTCTGCCAAATTCTCATGGCGAAAGAATTATCTCTAATAAGGATGCTCGTGTTATTTGTGCGGTTATTCCGACAAATGAAGAGAAAATGATTGCTCGTGATGCCATTGCGTTAGGCAAAATTAATATCCCAGTAGCATTTGCATAATTAATTTTCAGCAGAGAGATTATTTTTCATGAAGGTAAATATCGATACCAGCGATATGCTGTATGCCGAAGCCTGGAAAGGCTTTAAAGGTACGGACTGGAAAGAAGAAATTAATGTCCGTGATTTTATTCAGCACAACTACACGCCTTATGAAGGGGATGAATCTTTCCTCGCCGAAGCAACGCCAGCAACCACGGCGTTGTGGGAAAAAGTTATGGCGGGCATCCGTATTGAAAACTCGACCCATGCGCCGGTTGATTTCGATACCAATATTGCCACCACGATAACCGCGCATGACGCCGGTTATATTGAACAAGAACTGGAAAAAATCGTCGGTCTGCAAACGGATGCGCCGCTCAAGCGCGCCCTGCATCCGTTTGGCGGCATCAACATGATCAAAAGCTCTTTTGACGCTTATGGTCGTGAGATGGACGCTAATTTTGAATACCTGTTTACTGACCTGCGTAAGACCCACAACCAGGGGGTATTCGATGCTTATTCCCCGGATATGCTGCGTTGCCGTAAATCCGGCGTACTGACCGGTCTGCCGGACGGCTATGGTCGTGGCCGTATCATCGGTGATTACCGTCGCGTCGCGCTGTACGGTATCCGCTATCTGGTGCGTGAGCGTGAACTGCAGTTTGCCGATCTTCAGTCGAACCTGGAGTGGGGGCAGAATCTTGAAGCCACGATTCGTCTGCGTGAAGAGCTGTCTGAACACCGTCGCGCTCTGCTGCAAATGCAGGAAATGGCGGCGAAGTATGGCTGCGATATCTCCCGTCCGGCGCGAAATGCGCAGGAAGCGGTACAGTGGGTGTACTTTGCTTATCTGGCTGCGGTGAAATCGCAGAACGGCGGCGCCATGTCGCTGGGCCGTACCGCATCGTTCCTCGACATCTACATTGAGCGCGACTTCAAAGCGGGAATTTTAAACGAACAGCAGGCGCAGGAGCTGATCGATCACTTCATTATGAAGATCCGTATGGTGCGCTTCCTGCGTACGCCGGAATTCGACACCCTGTTCTCAGGCGACCCTATCTGGGCAACCGAAGTTATCGGCGGTATGGGGCTGGATGGCCGTACGCTGGTGACCAAAAACTCGTTCCGCTACCTGCATACGCTGCACACCATGGGGCCGGCGCCCGAGCCGAACCTGACGGTACTGTGGTCCGAGCAGCTACCGATTGCCTTCAAAAAATATGCCGCTCAGGTGTCCATCATCACCTCGTCTTTACAGTACGAAAACGATGATCTGATGCGTACTGACTTTAACAGCGATGACTATGCCATTGCCTGCTGCGTAAGCCCGATGGTTATCGGCAAGCAAATGCAGTTCTTTGGCGCGCGCGCCAACCTCGCCAAAACGTTGCTGTACGCAATCAACGGCGGTGTGGATGAGAAGCTGAAAATCCAGGTCGGGCCGAAAACGGCGCCGCTAATGGATGAAGTGCTGGATTACGACACGGTGATGGAGAGCCTGGACCACTTTATGGACTGGCTGGCCGTGCAGTACATCAGCGCGCTGAACATCATCCACTACATGCACGACAAGTACAGCTACGAAGCTTCGCTGATGGCGCTGCACGATCGTGATGTTTATCGCACGATGGCCTGTGGTATGGCGGGGCTGTCCGTAGCGGCGGATTCACTGTCGGCTATTAAATACGCCCGCGTGAAACCGATTCGTGATGAAAACGGTCTGGCGGTTGATTTTGAAATCGAAGGCGACTACCCGCAATACGGCAACAACGACGAGCGCGTAGACAGTATTGCCTGCGACCTGGTCGAACGCTTTATGAAGAAAATTAAGGTGTTGCCGACCTACCGTAATGCGGTGCCGACGCAGTCCATTCTGACCATCACCTCCAACGTGGTGTACGGCCAGAAAACCGGTAACACGCCGGATGGACGTCGCGCAGGCACGCCGTTTGCGCCAGGGGCGAACCCGATGCACGGCCGCGATCGCAAAGGTGCGGTGGCGTCGTTAACCTCGGTCGCCAAACTGCCGTTTACCTATGCCAAAGACGGTATTTCGTACACCTTCTCCATTGTGCCGGCTGCGCTTGGCAAAGAGGATAGCGTGCGTAAAACCAACCTGGTCGGGCTGCTGGACGGTTACTTCCACCATGAAGCGCATGTGGAAGGTGGGCAGCATCTGAACGTTAACGTTATGAACCGTGAAATGTTAATGGATGCCATTGAGCATCCGGAAAACTATCCGAACCTGACGATCCGCGTGTCTGGTTATGCGGTGCGCTTCAATGCGTTGACCCGCGAACAGCAGCAGGACGTTATTTCACGTACTTTCACCCAGGCGCTCTGACGCCGGAGGGGATATGAGAAAAGTTATTGCAACCGAATGTGCGCCAGGGGCGATTGGACCTTACGTACAGGGTGTGGATCTGGGCAGTATGGTGTTGACCTCAGGTCAGATTCCGGTGTGTCCACAGACCGGTGAAGTGGCAGAACACGTGGCCGATCAGGCGCGTCAAAGCCTGGAAAACGTGAAAGCGATCGTCGAGTCCGCCGGTTTGAAGGTGAGCGATATCGTCAAGACCACCGTTTTCGTTTCTGACCTGAACGACTTCGCCACCATTAACCAGGTGTACCAGCAGTTTTTTGATGAGCACAAGGCAATCTACCCTACGCGCAGCTGCGTACAGGTCGCCCGCTTACCAAAGGATGTGAAGCTGGAGATTGAAGCCATCGCCGTGCGTGGCGATACGCTGTAATCCCTTGCGGGGCGATCGCAGGATCGCCCCGATCCTTAATGAGTGTGAAACCTGGTCTTCACTGAACGGCAATCCGAGGGTGTGGATATGATTAGCGCATTCGATATTTTCAAGATTGGCATTGGACCTTCCAGCTCCCATACCGTGGGGCCAATGAACGCAGGTAAAAGCTTTATCGATCTGTTGGTCAGCAGCGGGGAACTCTTCAGGACCACGCATATCGTGGTTGATCTTTATGGATCGCTCTCTCTGACCGGCAAAGGTCATGCGACAGACGTCGCCATCATGATGGGACTGGCCGGTAACAGTCCGCAAAACGTTAATATAGATTCAATCGCTGGTTTTACTCAGGAAGTGGCCCGTACCGGACGTTTGCCGGTTGCTGAGGGCACGCATATTGTCGATTTCTCGCCAGACGAAAATATTCTCTTTCATAGCGAAACGCTGCCGCGCCATGAAAATGGTATGCGTATTACCGCATGGCACGGCAACGAGACACTGCTAAGTAAAACCTATTACTCCATCGGCGGTGGTTTTATCGTTGAAGAGGAGCAATTTGGTCAGGCGCATGACATTGAAACACCCGTGCCCTACAACTTTCATTCCGCCAGCGAACTGCTGAAGCTGTGCGAGCGCAACGGGTTATCTGTTTCTGGCCTGATGATGCAAAACGAACTGGCGATGCGCAGCAAAGAAGAAATCGATGCTGGTTTTGCCGCCATCTGGGACGTCATGCACGCCGGGATTGAGCGCGGCATGAACACCGAAGGCGTCCTGCCGGGCCCGCTTAACGTCCCGCGTCGCGCCGTGGCGCTGCGGCGACTGCTGGTTTCCAGCGACAACCTGTCCAGCGACCCGATGAACGTTATCGACTGGATCAACATGTTCGCTCTGGCCGTGAGCGAAGAAAATGCCGCCGGGTGTCGGGTTGTTACCGCGCCAACCAACGGCGCTTGCGGAATTATTCCCGCCGTACTGGCCTATTACGATAAATTCCGCCGCCCGGTGAATGCGAACTCGATTGCCCGATATTTGCTGGCGGCTGGGGCGATAGGCGCGCTGTATAAGATGAATGCCTCTATTTCTGGTGCCGAAGTGGGCTGTCAGGGAGAGATTGGCGTAGCCTGTTCCATGGCGGCAGCCGGGCTGACAGAGTTGCTTGGCGGTAGCCCTGCGCAGGTATGCATTGCGGCGGAAATCGCCATGGAGCATAACCTGGGGCTGACCTGCGACCCGGTTGCCGGACAGGTGCAAATACCGTGCATCGAACGCAACGCGATCAACGCGGTAAAAGCCGTTAACGCCGCGCGTATGGCGTTACGTCGGACGTCTGAGCCACGCGTTTCGCTCGATAAGGTGATCGAGACCATGTACGAAACGGGCAAAGATATGAATGACAAGTACCGTGAAACTTCGCGCGGTGGCCTGGCGATTAAAGTGGTTTGTACCTGAGATGAAAGGGTGCGTTGGTAGGCCGGATCAGGCGTAAGCGCCGCCATCCGGCAGTGAATCCATCAATTTGGCATGATAGAAAAGGTGCACTTTAGTGTAATTTCGCTCAGTTAAGCATGTATGGAGAACATGTGATTCTTACTCAGGGTTCCGTTCACCTCAGCGCTGTCATTTTTCTGAAACGCAGTTACCCGTGAACGTGCAAGGGAGGCTCACCGCCGCCTCCCTTGCATCCCAGGCTCCCGGCGGGAAAATCGTCGCTGCGCGAGCTATTCGTCTTATTCCGTCTGCCTGTCGGGTCGGGGCCGAGCCTGCATCCCTGCAGGCCGTCCCCTCTGCCCGCATCCCTGCGGGCAGTCCCGGTCAGCCGTCAACGCCTCATCGATTTTCAGCCGGACCGGGGTCATCGCTTCAACGCTCTGACTTCCAGTTAAATCTGTTTTGCTGTTTTAACAAAAAACGCAGAAGGTGAGGTGTTAACTGATCAGCATTAGCACTTTAGCGCGCATTTTTTGTTGTGATCTGCTTCAAATACAGAAATTTAATACATTTAATGGTATTAAAAGAGAAATTATTTCTTAACTTTTAGAAATTACAGGGGTTTGTTTGTGAAGTTTTTCTCTGATCCTACGCGTATCATTTATTCATTACTCCAATAGCTCACCTGCATCTTAAGTACTGCGTATCGCATTAAGCAGTACGAAAAAAATAAAAAACCTCTACCTACACATTGAGCGGGAAATTATGGAAACGGCAACGAATAGCAGCGTAATACTCGACGCATCTGCTCCGGCGCGTCGGGCGGGAATGACCGAAAGCGAATGGCGCGAAGCCATTAAATTCGACAGCACGGACACCGGCTGGGTCATTATGAGTATCGGTATGGCAATCGGCGCGGGAATTGTTTTTCTTCCCGTCCAGGTAGGGCTGATGGGGCTGTGGGTATTCTTACTCTCCTCCATTATTGGCTACCCTGCCATGTATCTGTTCCAGCGTCTGTTTATCAATACACTGGCTGAATCTCCGGAATGTAAAGACTACCCGAGCGTGATCAGCGGCTACCTGGGTAAAAACTGGGGCATCCTGTTGGGGGCATTGTATTTTGTGATGCTGGTCATCTGGATGTTCGTCTATTCCACCGCCATCACTAACGACAGCGCCTCCTATCTGCACACGTTTGGCGTGACTGAAGGCTTACTGTCCGACAGCCCGTTCTATGGCCTGGTGCTGATTTGTATCCTGGTGGCCATCTCGTCGCGCGGGGAAAAACTGCTGTTTAAAATCTCTACCGGTATGGTACTGACCAAGCTGCTGGTGGTAGCGGCGCTTGGCGTGTCGATGGTAGGGATGTGGCATTTATATAACGTAGGTTCGCTGCCGCCGATGGCGCTGCTGATCAAAAACGCGATTATCACGCTGCCGTTTACGCTGACCTCGATTCTGTTTATTCAGACCCTTAGCCCAATGGTTATCTCATATCGTTCTCGCGAAAAATCCATTGAGGTGGCGCGTCATAAAGCGCTGCGCGCTATGAACATCGCGTTTGGTATTCTGTTCGTTACGGTCTTTTTCTACGCTGTTTCCTTCACACTGGCGATGGGTCATGACGAAGCGGTTAAAGCCTATGAGCAGAACATTTCCGCACTGGCGATTGCCGCGCAGTTTATTAGCGGCGATGGCGCTGGCTGGGTGAAAATCGTCAGCGTTATCCTGAACATCTTTGCCGTAATGACCGCCTTCTTCGGCGTCTATTTAGGCTTCCGTGAAGCCACTCAGGGGATCGTGATGAACGTGCTGCGCCGTAAAATGCCAGCCGAGAAAATCAATGAAACCCTGGTGCAGCGCGGCATTATGGTTTTCGCCATCTTACTGGCCTGGAGCGCAATTGTGCTCAATGCGCCGGTACTGAGCTTCACCTCTATTTGTAGCCCAATCTTCGGCATGGTGGGTTGTCTGATCCCGGCGTGGCTGGTCTACAAAGTTCCAGCACTGCACAAATACAAAGGCGCTTCCCTGTATCTGATTATTATCACGGGCCTGCTGCTGTGCGTTTCTCCGTTCCTGGCATTTTCCTGAGTTATCTGAGCAAAGGTTGTTGTTATGTTTGAGACTACATTGAATCCATTATGGGATAGTTTTATTCGCGCAGTGCAGGAAGAAGTGAAGCCCGCGCTGGGCTGCACGGAACCTATCTCTCTGGCTCTGGCGGCGGCCGTCGCCTCCTCTGAGCTGGAAGGCGCGGTTGAACGCATTGATGCGTGGGTCTCGCCAAACCTGATGAAAAATGGCCTGGGAGTGACCGTTCCGGGGACTGGCATGGTGGGGTTACCGATTGCCGCCGCGCTGGGCGCGATCGGCGGTAATGCCAAAGCTGGGCTGGAAGTGCTGAAAGACGCTTCGGCTGAGGCGGTGGCGCAGGCCAAAGCGATGCTGAGTGCCGGGAAGGTTACGGTGATGCTGCAGGAGCCTTGCGAAGATATTCTCTTTTCCCGCGCGAAAGTGTACAGCGCTGAAGGATGGGCGTGCGTGACCATTGTTGGCGGCCATACCAACGTTGTGCGCATTGAAACCAACAAAGGCGTGGTGTTCGCCACAGAAGAGAGCACTCAGGAAGAGGAGCAGGAATCACCGCTGGCGGTACTGTCTCACACCTCGCTGGAAGAGATTCTGGCGTTTGTGAATGCGGTGCCGTTTTCGTCAATCCGCTTTATTCTCGATGCGGCAAAACTGAACGGGGCGCTGTCTCAGGAAGGGCTGCGCGGCAACTGGGGCCTGCACATCGGGACTACGCTTGAGAAGCAGTGCGCGCGTGGCCTGCTGGCAAACGATCTGTCTACCGCTATTCTGATCCGTACCAGTGCGGCATCGGATGCGCGAATGGGCGGGGCGACGCTACCGGCGATGAGCAATTCCGGCTCCGGTAATCAAGGTATTACCGCCACCGTTCCGGTGATGGTGGTTGCTGAGCATTTTGGCGCGGATGAGGAAAAACTGGCGCGTGCGCTGATGCTGTCTCACCTGAGCGCAATCTACATCCATCATCAGCTTCCACGTTTGTCCGCACTGTGCGCGGCAACCACGGCGGCGATGGGCGCTGCGGCGGGTATGGCATGGATTGTCGATGGGCGCTACAACACCATCGCGATGGCGATCAGCAGCATGATTGGCGACGTGAGCGGAATGATTTGCGATGGCGCCTCAAACAGCTGCGCGATGAAAGTTTCAACCAGCGCATCTGCGGCGTGGAAAGCGGTGCTGATGGCACTGGACGATACTGCCGTAACGGGTAACGAAGGGATTGTGGCGCATAACGTGGAGCAATCTATCACTAACCTGTGCGCGCTGGCGTGTCGTTCAATGCAGGAAACCGACAAGCAGATCATTGAGATCATGGCCAGTAAAGCGCATTAATTTATAGGCCGGGTAAGGTGCAGCCGCCACCCGGCATCACTCTTAGCCGCCTTTCAGGCGGCTTCTTCATCTTCGAGCCGTAGCTCGGCATCGGCCACAATCGCTTCCAGTTCTGTCAGCATTTCTTCATAACCGAAAGTCGCCGTATTCTGTTTTTGCGGCTCAGCCTGCGGCTGGCGTTTTTTTGTTTTTTTCTTGCTCAATAGCCGTACTCCATTGTTTTCCATGACTATACGGGCAAATCTATCAGCAAAGCACGCAGCGGGGTATCGGCGACTAACGTTATGTTAGTCTCGTCACGAATAAATGCGCCATCGCCGCAGGTGAGGGCTTCTTTTTCGGCGCCAGCCGTCACCGCATGGAATCTGCCGTGGATCGACTGCAGATAAGCGCGAGGCCCATGTAACTGAAAACTGAGCGATTCGCCTTGTTGCAGCTCAACATGATGCACCCAAACCTGTTGGCGCAGATGCAGGCTGCCTTGCTCACCGTCCGGCGAGGCCAGCAGCTGATGCTTACCGGCACTCAGCGTGGCTTTCTGCACGCAGGTATTTTCGCGCTGCGGGCAGGCATCCAGCCAGAGCTGCATTCTGGTTAACGGCTTATCTTTACTGATATTGTGTTCGCTATAGCTGATTCCGGGTTGTGTCGCGAGCAATAGCACTTCGCCTGCTTTGGCCTGGATATGGTTGCCTTCACTGTCGCGGTACTCAGCTTCCCCTTCGAGGATCAGGTTGACGATATCCACTTTCGGATAGGTACGTGGCTGGAAAGAGGCCCCCGGTGCCAGAACTTCCTGGTTCAGAACACGCAGCGAGGCATAACCCAGCAGTTTAGGATCAAAATAGTGTCCAAAGGAGAAGGTATAACGGGCCTGCAGCCAGCCGTAGTCTGCCTGTCCGCATTGTTTGGCTGTACGGGTAGTAATCATAGTTCTTGACCTCTCTTTACTTCCTTTTATGTTAAATGGCTAGACGCTGCATTGTTAGCCAGATATTCTGCCCGGTATGTTCAAATTTCCTGAATGAGAACGAGATGGCCAAAGAAAGGGCTTTAACGCTTGAAGCGTTACGCGTCATGGACGCAATAGACAGACGCGGTAGCTTTGCCGCCGCGGCAGATGAACTGGGGCGGGTTCCGTCAGCCCTCAGCTATACCATGCAGAAGCTGGAGGAAGAGCTGGACGTCGTGTTGTTTGATCGTTCAGGTCACCGCACAAAATTCACCAACGTCGGGCGTATGCTGTTGGAGCGTGGACGCGTCCTGCTGGAAGCTGCGGATAAGCTGACTACCGATGCCGAAGCGCTGGCGCGTGGGTGGGAAACGCATCTGACTATCGTGACCGAAGCGTTGGTGCCGACGGCGGCGTTTTTCCCGCTGATCGACAGGCTTGCCGGGAAGGCCAATACCCAGCTTTCCGTTATCACCGAAGTTCTGGCCGGGGCGTGGGAGCGTCTGGAGCAAGGGCGAGCGGATATTGTGATTGCGCCGGATATGCATTTTCGCTCATCTTCAGAAATCAACTCGCGCAAGCTGTACTCGCTGATGAATGTGTATGTGGCGGCACCGGATCATCCTATCCATCAGGAGCCGGAACCGTTATCAGAAGTCACCCGCGTGAAATACCGTGGTATCGCGGTGGCGGATACCGCGCGTGAACGTCCGGTGTTGACCGTACAACTGCTGGATAAACAACCTCGTCTGACGGTGAGTTCGATAGAAGATAAACGTCAGGCGCTGTTAGCCGGACTGGGCGTGGCGACGATGCCGTACCCGCTGGTGGAAGAGGATATTGCGGCTGGTCGGTTGCGGGTAGTAAGCCCAGAGTCGACAAGTGAAATTGATATCATTATGGCTTGGCGGCGAGACAGTATGGGCGAGGCGAAATCCTGGTGTCTGCGGGAAATCCCGAAACTGTTTGCGGGAAAATAGCCGGACTATTACGCCGGATACGGTGCAATTGCACCTTATCCGGCCTGGAGGACGGAGTATGTTGCAGGCCTGATAAGCGCAGCGCCATCAGG